>CAZJAL010000003.1:0-166318 GCA_964544175.1 uncultured Limnohabitans sp. | reverse complement strand
GCCAGAAAAGAGAAAACCCTAGCAACATTTCTATTGCTAGGGTTTAAATTGGTGGCCTGGGACGGAATCGAACCATCGACACGCGGATTTTCAATCCGCTGCTCTACCAACTGAGCTACCGGGCCTCACAGAAGCGGGATTATAGCATCAGAAAAAGCGGCTTTTTAGGGGAAATTAGGGGGCAATGAAAGAAGCCATGGGTGATAAGGTCGAAAGGTGAACTTTTCTTCTGCCCACCCCGCCCATGTCGACCTGATCGACTCCTCATACGCCGCCCGGCGCCTCTTTATTACTTTGCTTCTCATGACCTTGGGCGGTAGCAGCATGTATGTGGTGTCGGTGGTGCTGCCCGAAGTTCAAAAAGAATTTGGCGTTTCTCGCGCTGATGCCTCTTTGCCCTACACCCTCATGATGCTGGGCTTTGGCGCCGGCGGCTTGGCAATGGGCAAGTTGGCAGACAAATGGGGGGTGCATGTGGCCCTGTGGATCGGGTCTGTGGGTGTTGGCAGTGGCTTTGTGTTGGCTGGTTTGTCTTCCAATATTTGGTGGTTTGCTTTGGCACACGGGGTATTGATGGGTGTGTTTGGCAGTTCTTCCACGTTTGCGCCTCTGCTGGCCGACACTTCTTTGTGGTGGAACAAGCGGCGCGGCATTGCGGTGGCGGTGTGTGCCAGTGGCAACTATGTGGCGGGCAGCATTTGGCCGGCCTTGGCCCAGCAGGGTGTTGAGTTGCTGGGCTGGCGCGAAACGTATATTTGGATTGGGGTGGTGTGCGGGTTTGGCATGCTGGCGCTATCGTTTTTCATGCGACAAAGACCGCCCGCTATGGCGGTTTCAGCGCCTGGCAGTGTTCAGCAATTGGCCTCCGAAAAACCCTTTGGCCTGTCGATCACCTCGGCCCACGCACTGTTGTGCATTGCTGGCGTGGCCTGTTGTGTGGCCATGGCCATGCCGCAAGTTCACATCGTGGCGTATTGCACCGACCTCGGATTTGGCGCGGCGCGCGGTGCCGAAATGTTGTCGCTCATGTTGGCTTGCGGCATTGTGAGCCGTTTGATTTCTGGCTTTATATGCGATCGCATTGGCGGGCTGCGCACTTTGCTGTTGGGCTCTGTTTTACAAGGCGTGGCTTTGTTGCTGTTCCTGCCATTCGACGGCATGGTGTCGCTTTACATCATCTCGGCTTTGTTTGGTTTGTTTCAAGGCGGCATCGTGCCGTCTTACGCCATCATCGTGCGCGAGTATTTTCCAGCGCAAAAGGTGGGTGTGTTGGTGGGGGCGGTCATCATGGCCACCATGATTGGCATGGCCTTGGGTGGCTGGATGTCGGGCAAGGTGTTTGACTTAACAGGGTCTTATCACGCGGCGTTTGTGAATGGTGTGCTTTGGAATGCATTGAACATGGGCATTGCGCTGTTTTTGTTGTGGCGCGTACAGCGCAAAAAAAGGGCGTAACTCCGAAGAGTCACGCCTTAATGGCAATCTCAAATGAAATCAGTTGCTGTAAATAGGACGACCGTTGGCAGGCTGAATAGGGCGTGCATTCATCTTGAACGGGAAATCGCTGATTTGTTCTTTTGAAATATTGGTCTGTGTTTTCAAAATATAGAACTTTACTTTTTCGGTGCAAGGTGGTGTGGTCAGTGAACCGTCGTAATGGTAGAAGTCCATTTCGCGGGGCAACAGGTTGGCGGGGTTGAACGTCACGCCATCGGGCATCATTTCTGGGCCTTCTTGTTTGGGGGCGTGCGTCCACAAAGTTTTGATAACTGGGTTTTCGTTGCCTTCACGCAGCATCACACCCAGTACCGCCAATTCACCTTCTGCGTTTTTGTGAACAAAGTGAATCACCATGGCGGAGGGTTTGCCATCGATGTGTTCTTCGCTGGGGCGATGGAAGTGAAATTGCAGCAGGTCAAAAGGCTTGCCGTCAATGCGAATTTTGGAGCCTTGCGCCACATTCACTTGAATGGTGTGGCCGTTGTTTAAAATTTTCAATGGACCAGCCTTGTAGTCTGGTGCCACACTGAAACGCACTTTTTCAAACGGACCTTTGATGTTCAAAGGTGCTTGAGACTTGCCTTTGCCGCAAGTAGCAAATTCTTTGCCCCAGTTCTCTGGGCCCATCTCGCCTTCGTAATCCCAATGTACGGCGTGCGTGTCTTTCTTCGCACCTTTTTTGTCGTCTTTGCCGTGTGAATCTTTTCCATGCGAGTCTTTGGCATCTGACTTACCAGCGTCATGCTTTGCTGCAGATTTTCCTGCTGGCGCATCGGGCATACACTCCGACATCACTTTGACTTTTTCGCCCGCGGCTGCCAACGCATTCTGTGCGGCACAGATGACCTTTTGCTGGCTCTTCCAGTCGGTCATTTCCAAAGCTTTTTGGAAGGCTTCTACGGTGGCTGGGTCTTTGGTGCCATTGGTCAACAAACGGACACCTGCCAAGCCCAGCTGACGCTCTGGCGAGAGGCCTTTCTTTTCTTTGGCGTAGGCAGCCTCAAGGTCTTTGAGTACGATGCCTGTAGAGAAAGCAGCTTTAACGGCTTCCAGCTCTTGCGCCTTGGTCATCAAAGGCGGCAGCAATTCTTTGCTGGCTGCCAGCTCTTCTTCGGTGGTCTCGACCTTTTTATCAGCCTCTTCTACCTTTTGCGTGAGTTCGGCAACTTGTTCTGTGACGGCAGCGTTGGATTTCTTTTGCGTCCAGCCAAAGTAGCCTGCTCCCGCAGTCGAGATGGCTAACACAATGATGGCAATTATTTTTAACATGGTCTATTCCAGAATTTAATTTCCGTGCTTAGTCAGATTCGGCTTAAAGCATGAGAACTTGAGTGGCACAAAAAAATACGAGCGCAAACAAGGGTTGAACGGTTGGCATGAGCTAGGCGCATTATCGGTCTGCTTTAAAGCTCACACCTCGGCCATCGGGAGAAATGGCCACGGCATAAAGTCGTTGGGTTTTTCCAGCCACAGGGCTGGCAGTTACAAAGGCTGCGCCAGTCAGAAGCTGATTTTTAAATGAACACTGTGTGGCGTTGGGAATGGTAAGGTTCCATGCAAACAAGTTGGTGCCGTCAAAGTTGGGTCTCATGGAACTTTGCGTGATGCGGCAGTCTTGTTGAAAGTTCAATGAACTTGTCACTGCGCCTTGCGCAGAAATCACCATCGTATAGCTGCTGGACGAACCCGAGCCATAAGACAAGCGGCCTTGCCAAGTTCCTTGAACAGTTGCTTGGGCGGGCGCTAAGTTGTATTGGTAGTTAGTTGGCGAGCTAACCAAGACAGATATGGACTTGGCCAATTCCATGCCGCTTGCTGGAAAGTTAAGGTCAACCTTGAGCGCGTTTTCACTTGGCTTTGCCAGCGAACCGTTGCCGACCCGAACCGTTGCCAACAAATTCTGAAACAACATGGCTTTGCTCAAAACAGCTGTATTTGCACCTGCAATCAAGCCAGAGCCACTCAAAATATCTGGGTCTGCACTGTTGTAATAAAGACTTAAGTAGTGACTATTGGCCCCCGATCCTTGTGGGGTTCTGAATACAAAGGACACCCAATCCTTGCCGTTCAAAGTGGCCAAATAGGCGCCAGGCGTGATAACCAAGGGTACAGGTGTGCTGTCACTTGAACCACTTGAGTTGCTATTGCCCGTTAACCCGGTAGTGTTTTCTGTGGGGGTAGAAGTGTCTGCTAAGTCAGACGGGGAATTGCCGCCACCGCAGCCTACAAGGCTGGACAAAAACAGAATGCCAAAAAGGTAGCCGCTTAGGTTTGGATGTAACTTCAATGCTTGCATCAGCTTACTCTTTTCAAGTGAGTGCCACTACTTTATAGTAGGGCTTATGAACGTTACAAACTTTTCTCTTTTGAACTTTGGCAAGTTTGGTCAAAGCCTGAAAAATGCCTGTCAATTGAGTGCTTCGGTCGCTTTCGCATTGGCTTGCCTCGTGGCTTCCAGCGCCGCACAAGCTGAATGGCAAAGGGTTACGACCACCGATTCTGGCACCATCTACATTGATGACGCCAGCATCAAACGAACGGGCGCGGTTCGCTCTTTTTGGAGCTTGCTCGATTACAGAGCGCCGCAAAAAACGCAGCGCGGTGCTTTTTATGTATCTACTCGCACTCACATGGAAATGGATTGCCGCAAAGAAACCGTTCATATCTTGCAGTTCTCTATGCACACAGGCCCCATGCTGACTGGCGAAATCATCGATACGCAGGGTGTCATGCGCGAATGGCAAAGCATTCCGCCCGATACACCCTTGGTCAATGTGTACAAATTTGTGTGTGGCAAATAAAGTCTGAATTTGCTTCATGGTCGCACCCAAGCGGCCTGAAGCCAGTGTCTGTAGCGTTGCGAAAAATTCCACGCAAAATCTTGCACGCTCGCACCTGCCGGAAAAACGCTTTGCGTTAAATGGTCTAGCCAAGGGCTTTGAGCATCCAGTTGCGTTAACCAGTGTTGATCATGCCAATCGGCATGGCGTACGGGCAACGCACTTCCAGGCGCAATGGTTTCGTTCAGAGGGCCAGACATGCGGTCATGAATACTGCCCCACTCGCGGCCCTTCAGCTGTACTTTGAGTTGCTGTAGTTTTTTCTCAACCAGTTGCCAATCGGCTGGCGCATGTTGAAAGCGCATTTGGCCCAACACGTTGTCAAAAAATATGCAGGCTTTGGGATGAGCCGCCAATAGGGCTGGCAAATTTTGCAGTGCGTCTTGCGTGTGGCAAACAAGCGTTGTGCCTTTGACTTTGAAGGTAGCACCATGGCGCCACTTAAATAGCGATGCCGCAAAAGGGTCAATGTCAAACGTGTCGACACGGCTAAATTGGTTGAGCCATGCGTTAGACATCATCCATCCGGCGCTGGCGCCAATTAACAACAGACTGGGCTTTTCGTTGCCTTCTTTGGGCGCAGAGGCTTGTGCATTCTGCAGCAACCACTGCTCAATGGCTTGTGCCGTAGGTGCCCAACGCGCTTGCGAACGCCATGCCAGCCAATGCCAAGAGATGCCGCCCGTGAGGTTCATGTCTGAGGTTTGAGGTTGAACTGCATCACACCCAGGGCATCCATGCGGCGCTGGTCTTTTTTGTTTTCTTCACGGCGAACAGCTTGTGCATTTTGATCTGCCAATGTTTGCATTTTGATGCGTTCTCGTTCAGCCGCTACCAGTCTTTCTTTGATGCCAATGATGGCATTCTCAGTGTACAGCGTGTCGGTTTTGACGCGTTGCATCAGGGTGAGCAGTTGCGACATAAATTGCCGCTGGTTCATGGCTTCACGCATACCCAAGCTTTGTGAGTCAGAGCGGTTGAGGCTGTCGCGGTATTCGTCATACATCTTTTGTACACGTTGCTGGCTCGTTTGCAAGCTTTCTAGACGTGTGCGTGCTTGTACCAACTCATTCTGAATGAGGGCAATTTTATCTTCAGCCTTTTTGGTCAAGACAGTCCAGCAAGGGCGGGCAACCACGGTGTCGTTCATGCAGGTACCGCCATCATGTTGCGAATGTCGTCACGCGTACTGGCTTCGTCTTTGCCTTCGTGCATGTCTTGACGCAAGTAGTGCTCCATTGATTCACGCAATCGAATGGCTTCATCCAAGGTGGGGTTGCTGCCTCGTTCGTAGGCGCCCACTTGAATTAAGTCGACGTTTTGTTGGTACAAAGACCATAGGCGTCTGAATTTATTGGCCAGTTTCAAATCATCGGGTGACAATAAACTCTGCATCACCCTAGAAATAGAACCATTCAAATCAATGGCAGGGTAGTGCGCCGCATCGGCCAATTTGCGCGACAGCATCACTTGGCCATCTAAAGATGCACGGGCTATGTCAACGATGGGGTCGTTGGCGTCATCGCCTTCGGCCAGCACAGTATAAATGGCGGTAATCGAACCATGGCCATAACGACCTACGCCAGCACGCTCAATCAAATTGGGCAGCAAGGCAAACACAGAAGGTGGATAACCTTTGGCAGTGGGTGGCTCGCCAATGGCCAAACCAATTTCGCGTTGGGCATGCGCCACTCGGGTCAGGCTGTCGACCAGCATCAAGACATTCAGGCCTTGGTCTCTAAAATATTCTGCAATCACATGCGTCATGTGTGCGGCTTTTAAGCGTAATACAGGCGATACGTTGGCTGGCGCAGCCACCACAACCGACTTGGCAAGTCCTTCTTCACCCAAAGATTCTTGAATGAAGGCCTGCACTTCGCGGCCACGTTCACCTACCAAACCAATCACCACCACATCGGCTTTGGTAAAGCGCGTCATCATGCCCAAGAGCACGCTTTTGCCAACGCCAGAGCCCGCAACCAAGCCTACGCGTTGGCCTCGGCCTAATGTCAATAAACCATTGATGGCTTTAACGCCAACATCGAGCACGCTGTCAATGGGGCCGCGCTCCATGGGGTTGATGGGCAAGCCCAACAAACTCAAACGTGCTTTGCAAGCGGGCTTGGGTTTGCCGTCTAAAGGTTCGCCGCGGCCGTCAATCACACGGCCAAGCAGTTCTGGTCCTAAGCAAGCCGTGCCCAAGTCGTGGGCAATGCGCACAGAGGCACCAGGGCCAATGCCCACAGGTTCCGTGAGTGGCATGAGGTATAAAGTTTTGTCATTGAAGCCCACCACTTCAGCTTCAATTTTGTGACCGTCTTGACCAATCACTTCACAGCTTGAGCCTACAGGCGCCATGATGCCACGCGCTTCCATGCGCAGGCCCACCAGGCGAACCAAAGTACCACAGCGCTCTGGGCTAGAGGCGCGAGCCAAGGACATGGTGCGTGCCACTTCGGCTGCAAAGTTAGTCATTAGGCGCCCCTGCTGCGGCATCTTCGTCACTGGCTGGTTCAATCGAAGGCAAATCTAAGTCGGGCAAATCCAAAGAAGATAAATTGACGGGCGCAGCAGCGCGAGGCAACGCATCTTCCACTGTCTCGGCTTTGCCGCGACGTGCCGACAAACGCTCAGGTTGAAACGCTGTTTGTGCTTGCCAAGCTTTCGGTTCTTCTAACAAGGCATGCGCCAATGTTTCTAAGCGGTGCTCAATAAGGTCGCTCACTACTGCATCGTCTGCACGCACGCGAATGCTGCCTGGCAACAAATGGGTATCGGCTACCATGCGCCATGTGTGCGTTTGCTCACCAGGCACAGCCTTGTGATTTTGCAGTAAGGCCAAATCAGTGGGGTTCAGTTCTACCACCACACTGGCTGCAGTTTGAACGTCCAGTGTTTCAATGCAGCGATCGATCAGGCTTTGAATGCTGTTAGACGAAAGACTCAGTTCAGCCAAGGTCAGTTGTTCGGCCAAGTGCAAAGCCAAACGCTTTAAAGGTTCGTTGTAAGCGCTGGGGTTTTCTTGTAAAGCCACTACACCTTGTTCAATGTTGGCTAAGAGTTGATTGGCTTTTTCAGCCAAAGACTCTAAAGACTCGGCTTCTGCTTGCTCGGCTTCTGCCTTCTCAGCATCTCGCTGCATCTTTTGGCCCTCGGCTACGCCGCGCTCATAGGCCTCTTGCTTGATTTTTTCAATGGCTTCACCATCGAGACCAGACAATTTGGGCGCGGCTGAAACTTTGCTGTCTGCTGAGGCAAATTCGGCATCTTCTTTGACAGTTGCATCTGAGATGCCATTGTCCTCGCCCAAGCCGGCCTCAGCCAGTTGGCTGGCAACTTGTTGCTCTTCAACGGTCCACAGCGCAAACTTATTGTCTTTTTTGCCGAGGTAATTTTCTTGTACAAAACCAGCGTTTTGTAGCTCAATGGGCCGAAGCGCTTGCAGGGGCTGCCATTGGGGCACGGACCTTGCTGCACCGCCGCCTTTGCCGGTTGGTAGGGGGTTATACAAAGTCGCCTCCGCCTAAGACCAACTCACCAGAGTCAGACAACTTACGGGCAGAACGCATGATTTGTTTCTGTGCTTCTTCCACATCAGACAAGCGCATGAGGCCTTTGGCATCCATCTCGTCTTTGAACATGCCGCGTGCACGTTCCGACATGTTGTCGAAGAAGCGGGCTTTGACTTCCTCGCTGGCGCCTTTCATGGCAATCATCAACTGGTTGTTGTCCACAGCACGCATGAGAACCTGAATGCCTTTGTTGTCCACCGCGTTGAGGTTTTCGAACGTGAACATGTTGTCTTGAATGCGCATCATCAACTCGGGATCGATATCTTCCAAGCCCTTCATGATGGACGCTTCCAAAGCAGTCTTGGTGGAGTTCATGATTTGCGCTGCCGCCTTAATACCGCCGAAGCTAGAAGACTTCGAGCTGGTATTGGTCGAGAACTGCAACTTCATAATTGACTCAAGTTCTTGCATGGCCGATGGCTGAACTGTTTCCAAGCTGGCCACACGTTGAATAATTTCTGGACGTGTTTCTTCTGGCAAGAAGTTGAGCACGTCGGCTGCCACTTGATGATCGAGCACCGACAAAATAATGGCTGTCACCTGGGGGTGCTCGGTTTTGATCATATCGGCAATGGAACGTGCGTCCATCCATTGCAAAATTTCCAAACCTTTGGTGCTTTGGCCAGGCAAGATACGCCCCAACACAGACGCTGCTTTATCGTCGCCCAAGGCGCGCTTGAAAACTTTTTCGACGTAGTCTGTGGTGCCCAAGCCCAAGCTCGATTGCTTTTTGATGGTGGCCACAAAGTCGTCCAAAATTTCGTTGACTGCTTCTTGCGACACATCAGACACCGCCACCATGGCGCCACCCAAAGCTTGCACTTCACCAGGGTTCAAAAACTTGATGATCTCGGAGGCTTGTTGTTCGCCCAGCAACAACATCAAGACGGCTGCACGCTGTGCGCCACTGATGTTGGACATTTCGATGCGCAGTTTTTCTGCGGCTTCGGCATCTGCTGCCGACAATTGAGGTTCTTTTTCTGCCATGGTCGTTCCTTAGGAAACTCGAATCATCTTCTTCAACACACTGGCCACACGCGAGGTGTCTTCTGCCACGATCATGCGCACCAAAGCCACTTTGTCGTCGTAGGTGTTGGCGGTGTCCAGCATCTCCATGGAAATGCTTGATTTCTTGGGCTTGAGTTTGGCCTTGATGTCTTCCAAGGTTTCGCCTTCGCCCAATTGGATGGCGCTCATGTCTTCAGCAGACAACTCGCCATCGGCCAGCGCAATCTTGGCTGCGGCTGCAGCTGCTTCTGCTGCGGCTGCTTCAGCTGCCAGCTCTTCAGGTGTCTTGAGCAAGCCCAACATGCGGAGTACAGCAGGACGAATCACCATCATCAAGAAAGCCAAGAATACGACCCCCAACAAACCACTCTTGATGTAGGTTTGCATGGACTCGTCTTTGTACCAAGGAATGCTGAGGTCGTAAACAACTTCGGGCTCAAACTTGGCTTGCACCACGGTGACCACGTCGCCACGCTTTTCGTCAAAGCCCACCACGCCGCGAACCAATTCTTGCATGCGGGTAATCTCTTCTTCGCTGTAGGGGTTAGGGGTTGCGGGACCTGCAACGCCTTTGTCGTCTTTGGCGCCGGGTGTAGGGGCACGCTCGTTGATCAAAACAGCCACACTTAAACGCTCGACGGTGCCTGTTGCATTTTTCACATGTCGAACAGAGCGGTCGAGTTCAAAGTTGCGTGTACTGCGTGCTGTTGTGCTGCTGGTGCCACCACCCGCACCAGCTGGTGTAGCAGCCGCTGAATTGGTAGTCGCTGAAGGTGCAGGCGGCGGTGTATTTGACAATGTACCTGGAATACCAGCAGCTTCTTGTGCAGAGTTTTTGTCTTCGCTGACTGCTTCAGAACGTGTCTTGGGCCCTTTGTCACGCGTGTCAAAGTCTTCTGTGGTCACTTCGGTTTGCGTAAAGTCCAAGGCCATGTTGACTTGTGAGCGAACATTGTTGTCGCCCACAATGGGAGACAAAATTTGCATCACTCGCTGGCGATACACATCTTCCATTTTTTGTTTGTGCTGGCTTTGTGCAGAGGTTAAACCCAAGGCAGCAGCTGTGCTGGAATCGGTAATCAGCTTACCTTGGTTGTCTACAACAGCCACGTTTTCAGGTGTCATGAGGGGCACGCTTGAAGCCACCAAATGAACCAAAGCTTGTACTTGGTTCTGCGACACAGAGCGGCCTGCGTAAGGCGTGATGATGACGGAGGCTTTGGGCGGTGTGCGGTCACGCACAAACACCGATTGTTTGGGCATGGCCAAGTGCACCCGTGCTTGCTGAATGCTGTCAATTTGCATGATGGTGCGGGCCAACTCTTGCTCCATAGCAGATGTGTAGCGCACTTGTTCCATGAACTGGCTGGTGGTCATGGCCGATTGGTCTTTTAAAGACTCCATGCCCATGTTGCCTGTTTTGGGAATGCCTTTGGAGGCCAAGAAAATTCGCGCCTCATGGTACTTGTTAGATGGAACCGTAATTTGACCCGACGCTGGGTCCATCACAGGTTTGAACTCGCTGGCCTTCAAAGCTTCCATGGCCGTTTGCTGATCGGCCTCGCTCATGTTGACCATGAGAGGACGGTAGCTGGGCATGTTGATCCAGAAGTACAAAATGGCAAACAACAAAACGGCCAAAGCCATCAAGATGATGGGCATGGCCTTTTTAACGCTAGGCTGCTGCAGCATTTGCTGAACCCCAGCAAATGGACCCGTTGCAAAGTTGCCACCATTGACGCCATTGCCACCGGCCTGCTGGTTGATGTCCATTCCTGGCGTAAACGTTGCCAATGCGCCACCACCATTGCCGTTGGCATTGCCAGTGGTGGTCAGGGCATTGTTGCTTGCGTTGCCGGTTGCTAAACCTGGCTGAAAAGGAGCGAGTGTTGTAGTTGCCATGTTGCGAATCTCTTTGTCGTATCTTTAGGTGCGGCTAGACAGTTTGTAAATGTCTAGGGCTTTAAACAGGCATGTTTAAAATGTCTTCGTAAGCTTTGAGTACTTTGTTGCGAACCTGCAAGGTTGCTTCAAAGCTCAAGGAAGACTTCTGCATGCTCAACACCACGTCGGTGAGCGGCACGCCTTCACCGCGTTCGTATGCCGCACTGATCTTGCTGGCTTCCATTTGGTTGCTGTTGACCTTGTCAACGGTTTGGCGTACCAAGTCGCCAAAGCCTGCTGGACCTACTGGTTTTTGAGAACCACTAAGTCCATTCAGGCCGCCCACCTTGTTGCCATCTTCGTCCATGCCGCCAGCGGCTTGTGACTGGTATGAGCGCAGGGTTTGCAACATCGATTGAATATTGCTTTGTGAATTGATTTTGTCGATCATGTGTGTTCCCCTTAAGCGGCCCAAGCCATGTTGCCGTTTTCAGCCTTTAGCTTCGCCAGCTTGTAACGCAGTGTGCGTGGGCTGATGCCCAACTTGGCAGCAGCTTCCATGCGGCTGTCGGTCGTTTGAATGGCTGCCAAAATCATTTGATGCTCGCTAGATTTAACGGCTTCTTGTAAATTGCTAGACGTGTTGGCCTCTGGTGCTGTCACTGTCATGGGTGCCGAAGCTGGTGTAGCGGCGGCAAATGATTGAGGCGCCACAGTAGCTTGTGCTTCTGATTGCACAAAGCTGTTTTGCGTGCTGCCGTCTAAGGTCAAGTGCGCAGCAGTCAGAGGACCATCGTCAAACATCAGATGCATCACATCGATGTGACCATCAGGGCACAACACCACAGCGCGTTGCACCACATTTTCAAGTTCACGCACATTGCCTGGCCAGCGGTAGGCCAGCAGTTGCGCTTGAGCAGCAGCACTGACTGTGAATTGAATGTCTTTGGCGTGGCGCATCAACAATTGCGCAACCAAAGGCAAAATGTCGCCAGGGCGGTCACACAAAGGCGGGACACGCAGCTTGAAGGTGCTGATGCGGAAATACAAATCTTCACGGAACTCGCGCGCCACAATGGCTTGACGCAAGTCTTTGTTGGTGGCGGCAATGACGCGCACATCAACTGCCACAGCATGCTCTGAGCCCAAGCGCGTCAGTTGGCGTTCTTGCAGAACGCGCAGTAGCTTAGCTTGCAAATGCATGGGCATCTCACCGATTTCATCTAAGAAAATGGTGCCGCCATTGGCTTGTTCAAACAAGCCGCGTGAATCTTTGTGTGCGCCTGTGAACGCGCCCTTTTCGTGGCCGAATAACATGTCGTCAATCAGCTGCTCTGGCAAGGCTGCACAATTCAAACCGACAAATGGACCACGTGCACGCTTAGAAGATTCGTGCAACACACGCGCCAAAATTTCTTTACCTGCGCCCGTAGGGCCTTCAATCAAGGCTGTTACGTTGGCTTGCGCTACGCGCTGTGCCAAGGCCAGCAGGTGTTGGCTGACAGGGTCAACGTACACCACGCTGCGGGGTGCAGAAGGTGCCGCTGTAGGTGCCGAAAGATTGCTCAGTGCCTTGGACGCCATCGACACAGTCTTTGAACGCAAAGGCGCTGCGATGTCTGATAAATTGACTTGGCTCTCGTCGCCAGCGGTTTGAAGTGTTTTCAAAGTGCTGGCCACCACTTGCCAAGCTTCGTGGGTCCAATCATCCGAGGCCAATACATGCGCAGCACCTTTGCGCATCGCATCAACGGCCAGCTCTAAATGGCTGCGGTTGACGCGGCAAATGAGCGCACGTGTTTTGAATGCGTTTGGGAAAAAGTTATGAATGCCTTCAATCAAGCCGTGTGTCTTGTCGTGCAAAACAACCAAGGGCCAGGTGGGCTGCTCGGTCATGGCTTTTTTGAGTTCAATCAGCGAATGAACGCTTTGAACAACCAGACCAGCCTGTAAGAGTTTGGCGTGCTCTTGCGCCGTGAGGGTATGGACAGGGTCCATCCACAGTACTTGTTGCGCGGTTTGATGTGAGCTCATTGCTTTCCAGTGCCTCGTATGCATTGATATGCAATAGAGGTAGCAATGGCCGTGCCAACTAAAAATACTACTTAAGTAATCTTAAAATACACAAATCACTTGGACTTTTGTCATTTTCCCGACAGCGGAAAACAAACGGGCAGGCCAAATCCCCATACGCCTGGTAGCTAGAGGGCGTAACTTTTCAATTCAGAAGGGTTTGCCCGCTGAAGACACTTATGAATCAAGCGACTGAACAAATGAACTGAAGCTCGGGTTAATAAATAGGTAGTAAATTCAATTAACCCAAAAGCTTCAAGACGGTTTGTTGGCTGGTGTTGGCTTGGGCCAAGACTGCAGTGGCAGCTTGCTCCATGATCTGGCTCTTCGCCAAAGCGGTAGAAGCTGTTGCGTAGTCGGCATCTTGAATTTGGCTGCGTGAAGCAGACGAGTTCATTGACACATTGGTCAAGTTGTCGACCACGTGTTCAAGACGGTTCATGGCCGCACCCATCATGGAGCGTGCTTTACTGACCTTGTCTAAAGATGTTTTGACCAAGTCAATGACTTCTTGGGCGCCAGCCACCGTTGTAAGTGAGCTTTTTCCGTCTGTGTTTGCTGCGACATTAGAAACATAAAGTGCATTGGTCACATCACCAGCTTCACCAAAGTTTGGCAAATCAACTTTGATTCGCTGATCGGCACTGTCACCAATTTGGAAGTACAAAGACAAAGGTGTGGTTGCTGTGCCAAGTCGATTTTCACCAGCAAGAATCTTGAATCCATTCCACTCATGCGTCTTGGACATGCGATCAATTTCTTGCTTCAGCTGCGTGAACTCATTGTTCAAGAAACTGCGCTGTGTATCTGAATAGGTGTCGTTGGCCGCTTGCATGGCCAATTCACTACAGCGCAACAACATGGTTGTGATGCTGGTGGTTGCACCTTCAGTCGTTTGAATCATGGCAATCGCATCACCTGCATTGCGAATACCTTGGTTCAAGCCTTCAATTTGTTGCGTCATACGCGCAGCAATGGCCAGGCCTGCCGCATCGTCTTTCGCTGAATTGATACGCTTTCCAGTTGAAAGCTCTTGCATGGCTTTCAGTGAACCGCGTTCTGTCGTTTTTAAGGCTGCTTGTGTATAAAGCGCTTTAACGTTGGTATTGATCACACTCATGTTAATCTCCTATGGCAATCATTGCGATGGCAAATAATTGCCGTTGATTCAATTAATTGATTTAATTAATGTGTTGATGAACTGGCTTCAAATACTGAAGTCGACAAAATCAAAGTGTCTTTTTCTTCGTTCAACACTTTGTCTTCTGGCCAAATTCCCAACGCGTAATCCAACACGGCATGCGCTTCAGCCAAATCCAAATTGCACGCCAATGAACGTGCCAACATTTGGTACGTCATAGGCTGCGCATTTTCTTTCTGCAAGTCGATCAAGTCCTGGAGCAACTCAATCGACAAAGCCCAGTCTTCTCGGGTCATGGCCAAGAGGCCAGAAATTGCCAAGATGTCTTCACTGGCGGGATAAAGGCTTAGCCCAGCTTCTGCCAATGCTTGGGCCAAATCATGATGATTTTCTGCCACCAACCATTGCACGCCATGGCGAAAGTCTTCTGGACTGAATTGAGAAATCTCTTTGCGATCCAAGCTCTGAGCGTTCACAAACTCGGTCATGGCTTGTTGAATGTTGATGTTCATCTGAGGCTCCAAAAATTATTTAACGTTGCGTCGGTTTGACGATTGATGGGTAATAAGCAAAAGCAATGCCAACTTTTTGTTGCCACTTACTTATTGGGGTGAGTGATGGCCGTTGCCACTTTGAACAACTCTTTTTCAAAGTTCTTCACAAAACGTGGCATGTCAAACAGCGGCGAAGTTTTGGCATTGCGCACCAGCTTCTTTTTGACCTTCTCAAAGTAAGCTTTATTGGTACCCAGCTCAATGGCCCGTTTTTCATAGTCTTCCAGAGAGAAAGTGATCAACTCGGGCATGTCTAAAGCATTTAACAAACTGCCAGCCATGCGAGAGGAAAACGTACGGCCTGAGTAAGTCAAAACTGGCAGTCGAACAAACAGCGCGTCGTTAGCTGTAGTGCCGCCATTGAAGGGATATGCATCCAAAAACAGGTCGGCCAGCTTGTACCGGGCTAGATAATCTTCGGGTGCCACACGGCCGGCAAAAATTAGCCGCTCAGCGGCAACTCCGAGTTTTGCCGCTTCCTGAATGAGGGACGCCTTGGACCATTCGTTGTCTTCTAGCAGCCAAAAAACCGAGTTGGGTGTGGCCGCCACGATGCGCATCCACGCTTGGAAAATCTCAGGCGTGAACTTGTAGTTGTTGTTAAAGGTGCAAAAAATGAACTTGTCTTCTGGCAAGTTGTACTTGGCTTTGTCGGGTGTTTTGCCAACAGGACGTTGCCGGTCGCTACACTGAAACACCTCCGGCATGTAAAAGGGCTCTTCTGTATAGAAAGGCTTCAAATGCTCAGGAATGAGGAACTTATCGGCAATGACATAGTCAATGCAGGGGTGGCCCGTGGTGCCTGGAAAACCTAAGTAGGTCATTTGAATAGGGGCAGGCCTGTAAGACAGAATATCGGGACGTGCGCCAGAAGTAATGCCTTGAAGGTCCACCAATACATCGATGCCGTGGCTATGGATGCACTTTGCCGCTTCTTCATCGGTCATGGCGGCAATGCGGATGTGGTGGTCCATGGCGCCAATGACTCGCTTCCTTAAGTCAGAGCCATCTTCTCGGCTCCAGCAGAAACCAAACACTTCAAATTTGGACTTGTCCAGCAGTTCAAATAGCTCTACGGTTAGCAGTGAAACGGCATGCAAACAAAAGTCGGAGGACAAGAAACCCAAGCGCAGCTTGCGGCCACCTAGAAATGGCAAAGGATTGCCGCTGTTGAAAGTAGTCACCCGCATGTTCACTTTTTCATGAACAAACCGGATCGCAGTGGCCAATTGCATGCCAGGGTCGTCACTGGCCGATAGCATGGCCAGCGGTGATGTCCACTTCAGCAACTCTCCTTTGTCGACGCCTGTTCCCTCGGCATAAACTGGCCATTTACATTGCTTTTGCCTGAGGTGCACCCAATGCTGAATGACTTTGGGTTGGTCGGGTTGCGTCTGCAAGCTTTCTAACAAGAAGGCCTCCGCCTTTTCAAACATGCGCAACTCTTCGTGAATGCGGCCCATGGCGTTGAGCACCATGATGTACATGTCGACATCTTTGGTTCGCGTTACCAATGGATGGTCGAGCATGGACTGCCAAATGGTGATGGCGTGAGGCTTGCGGCCGGCGCGCTCTACCGAGGCGCCTAAGTTGAACCAGGCTTGAATAAAGTCGGGTTTGACGTAAATGGCCGACCGGTAGGCATTTTCTGCGTCAGTGGCCAAGTTGTTTTGACCATACAGCACGCCCAAGTTAAACCAATAGACGTGTGTGTGTGGTCCTGGCGCTCCGGCCAAAGCTTTTTGGTACATCTGCACCGCCTCTTGCCAGCGGCCACTGTTTTGAAGGGCTTCAGCTTCGTGAATGAAGTTCAACATTCAATCGTGCCTTTTTAAATTCAATGAATAAGTTAAGCCGACGGAAATTTGACACGCAAATCGTCCGCAGGACTTGTTTCAACTTACTTAGCAAACTCCAAGCCAGCTTAATAAAGGTAGAAAACTCATGTGGGAGGGGCCTTCGCATTGACGAGTTTTGGTTGGCGTAAATATTGCATAAAGACTCTTGATGCACTGTCAAAGTGTCAATAAATCAAGGATTTAGATTGAGTGCTTTAGCCTCTTCAAAGCTTAACGGCAAAGCCCTGATGGGTGTTCCATCAGAGCTGAAGTCTGCCCTTTGGGCCAACACAGACCTGGTTAAACAGGCGCTGTGGTTCAGCTTGGCCATCAACTTACTGATGCTGGCGCCAACCGTGTACATGATGCAGGTGTACGACATGGTTCTGAACAGCCAAAGCATGAGAACGCTTTTGATGATGCTGCTCATGGTGTTTATGGTCTACATCTTTGTAGAGGTGCTCGAATGGGTCCGCCTGCAAATGATGACTGCCATCAGTTTGAAATTTGATGCCAATTTGCGTAATCGCGTCTTTGATGCCATGTACGAAGCTCGGCGTTTGCAATTGCCTGGTGGCTCGCCACAAGCTTTGAGCGATTTACGCGTAGTTCGAGACTTCATTGGCTCACCCATGGTGATGGCCTTTTTGGATGCGCCAGTTTCATTGATCTTTTTGTTTTTGGTGCTGCTGATTCACCCCAGCATGGCCTTATTTGCCTTGGTAGGTGCTGTGTGTCAATTTATCTTGGCCGTACGCGCCCACCGAGTGACAGAGACGCAAGTGGTTCAGTCTAGTAGAGCGGGTATGGAAGCACAGGCTTATGTATCTGGGGCTTTGCAAAATGCTGAAGTGGTAGAGGCCATGGGCATGTTTCGCGCCATTCATGACAAATGGATGGCAAAGCAGAAGAACTTCTTGCTTCTAAACGCAGCCTCTGCTGAATCTTCAGGTTTAAGCGCTGCTGTTTCTAAATTCGGACAAGCAGCTCAAGGTTCATTGATGATGGGGCTTGGCTGTTGGCTCACCATCATGGGTTTGCTGCAGGGCAGTGGTTCATTGATGATTGTGGCGTCTATTTTGGGTGGACGAATGTTGGCACCTTTAGTACAAATCATTGCGCAGTGGAAAATGATTGTCAGTGCCAAAGACTCCTATACAAGATTGGATGCATTGTTAGAGTCGGTTCCCTCTAAACCGGTGGGTATGCAATTGCCGCCGCCCGTAGGCCAGTTGGTGGTGGAGAACTTGTTTGTTGCTGCACCAGGCAAAGGTCCTACCATTTTAAAAGGTTTGAGTTTTGTCTTGAACCCTGGTGAATCTTTGGCGCTAATCGGCCCTTCCGCTTCAGGCAAATCAACTTTAACCAGAGCCATTGTGGGCGTGTGGGGCGCGCAGAGCGGCAAGGTTCGATTGGATGGCGCTGATGTCTTTCTTTGGCCTAAAGAAACTTTAGGTCCCTACTTGGGCTATTTGCCTCAAACCGTTGAATTGTTTGATGGCACGCTGGCTGAGAACATAGCCAGGTTTGGCGAAGTCGACATGGACAAAGTAATGACTGCTTCGCGCTTACTCGGCTTAGATGAGTTTGTTCAAACTTTACCTGATCAATACGACACCCGTGTAGGTACAGCCGGCGCCTTCTTGTCTGGTGGTCAAAGGCAGCGACTTGCATTGGCGCGTGCTGTGTATGGCATGCCTAAGTTGATTGTGTTGGATGAACCCAACTCTAGTTTGGATGAGCAAGGAGACGCCTTTTTCATTGAGCTTCTGAAGGCACTTAAGGCAGCCGGTAGCACCGTGATCGTGGTGACGCACAAGTCTAGCCCGTTGTCAGTGATTGACAAAATTTTGTTCATGAACGATGGCCGCATGCAAATGTGGGGGCCGAGAGAAGATGTGTTGGCCAAATTGAAAGAAGTGGCGCCATCATGAACAAAATAATTCAAATACTGCAACGCAGTGAATTAGGACAGTTGGTTTGGCAAGCCCGCAAAGAGTTTGTGTGGGTGGGTATTTTCAGTTGTGTTTACAACTTGCTTTTAATTACGCCTACCTTGTACATGCTACAGGTGATGGACAGGGTGATGTTGAGCAAGTCAGAAGTGACGCTGATCGCACTCACTTTGCTCATGTTAGGCGGCTTGGTGCTGTCATCTTTTGCAGACTGGATTCGTACGCGCGTTTTGGTCAGAACAACCCTGCGCTTTGATCAAAAGCTTAACACTCGTGTTTTGATGGCGTGCTTTGATTCCAGAAGAAAAGGTACAGAAGACAAAGCACAGATGGTGTTCAACGACCTGACCAGCATGCGTCAGTTAATTTCTAGCCAAAGTTTTTTTACGGTATTTGATATTCCTTGGACGCCGGTTTACCTGGGCATTCTTTTCATGATGCACCCAGTTTTAGGCTGGACAGGCTTGGTGTTCATGGTGCTTTTTGGCGTGCTGGCATATTTCAGCAATCGATGGACAGAGGTGCCATTTGAAAAAGCCATGGATGCCAGTCAAGTAGCCAATGTTTACGTGGGCGCCAAGCTTAAAAACTCAGAAATTGTTGAGTCTTTGGGAATGCTAAGCAACCTGCGCAGGCGTTGGCTTAACCTGTACTTAAAGCATCTGAAGCTGCACACGCACTCTCAAGACAATATGCACAAGGCGCAAATGCTGAGCAAACTGGTGCGTCAAAGCCAGCAATCCATTGTGTTGTCTGTGGGTGCTTATTTGGTGATTCAAGGTGACCTTTCATCCGGTGCAATGGTGGCGTCCAACATGATGATGGCCAATGCACTCAGACCTATTGACATGCTGGTGTCTAGTTGGCGAATGTTTGTGCAGGCCAAAACTTCATATTTGCGGGTAGAAAAAATGCTGGATGAAAATCCCGCAAAGCAAATTCTTGATTCGCCTGTAAGCATTCAAGGTCCGATGAAATGGGAAAACTTGGGTGCAACTGTGCCTGGTAAGGACGAGCCTATTTTGGAAGGGCTCACGGCAGAGTTTAAAGAAGGCCAGGTGGTTGCCATTGCAGGTCATTCTGGTGCCGGAAAAACGACCCTCTTGCGATGTATTTTGGGTATTTCGCAAGGCATGTTGGGTCAAGTCAAAATCAATGAGCATGACATAAGCCGAATTGGCCGAGATGCACTGGGTGCCATGGTGGGTTACTTGCCACAAGACATTGAATTGATGGACGGTAGCATTGCTGACAACATTGCCCGATTTGGTGAAGTTAATTCTGAATCTGTGATTGAAGCCGCTCAAAAAGCAGGTATTCACCAAATGATTTTGCGCATGCCCAGAGGCTATGACACCACCATTGGTGAGGCAGGTGGCATGTTGTCTGGCGGCCAGCGCCAGCGCCTGGCACTGGCACGCGCCATCTATGGCAACCCTCAACTATTGGTGCTCGACGAGCCCAATGCCAACATGGACGAGCAAGGCACAGCTGCTTTGGTCACCACATTGAATTTAATGAAATCTGCTGGTTCGCTCATCTTTATGGTGGCGCACGACAGAAATTTATTGGCCACTGCAGACCGCTTGGTGGTGTTGGCCAAAGGAAAAATGTTGCACAACGAGGCCCTGAACCCAGAGCCTTCCTTAGTGACACCGGCTTAAGGACAGTCATGATTCATCACAATACAAGCCACACTGCTGTGAACCCGGCAGAAATAGAAGAAGAGATCAACACCCAGAAACCTATTCGCTTAGGGGCCGCGGTGTTGGTGCTTGGCTTTGGCGCTTTCTTACTTTGGGCGGCTTTTGCCCCGCTTGATCAAGGTGTGCCAGCTTCTGGCACCGTAGCTATTGAAACTCGTAAAAAAACCATTCAACATTCCACTGGTGGTGTAGTGAAAGATGTACTGGTTAAAGAAGGTCAATGGGTGAAAGAGGGAGATGTACTGATCGAAGTGAGTGACACCCAAGCGCGCGCCAACAACGAAACCATTAAGCAAGCATATTTGAGTCAGCGCGCTGTAGAGGCCCGATTAGAAGCTGAGCGGAAGAATGCTGGCAGCATTGCTTTTGGGCCAGAGATTTTAGAAAACAAATATGACCTGTTTGTGCAGCAAGTGATGCTGACGCAGCAAACCCTGTTTGCAGCCAGAAGGGCATCATATAACTCTGAGGTTTCAGCGCTTGAACAAAGCATTAAAGCGCTGAAAGAGCAGTTGTGGGGTGTAGATCAATCGTTGATTAACAGACAACTTCAGATTCAGTTGCAAGAAAAGCATTTGAAGTCAATCAAGACATTGGCAGAAGAGGGCTTTGCCCCAAAAAATCAAGTGTTGCAAATGGAGCAAACGCAAACAGAACTTAAAACAGCACTGTCTGATTTGAAATCTAATCAAGCAAGACTTAGCAGATCGATAGAGGAGTCGCAATTTAGATTGGAGCAGCGAAAGCAAGACGTTATTAAAGATGTAATGGCGCAGCTGGCAGAAGTAAAAAAAGAAGTGCAGGCTGGAAAAGAAAGACTGACAGCCACCAAAGAAGAGCTTGCGCGCACACAAATTAAATCACCTGTGGATGGTCAAGTGGTGGGCATGAGCATTAGTGCAACAGGAGGTGTAGTGATGGCTGGACAGAAATTGATGGATGTAGTGCCCAAAAGTGAAGCGTTGCTAGTTGATGCAAAAGTGTTGCCGCATATTATTGACAAGGTACATACGGGTATGGACGTATCTGTTCGTTTCAATACGTTTGCCAATACACCGCAATTGGTTGTGCCGGGTAAGTTGGTTGCATTGACTTCGGATGTGATTAACGACCCGACTGCGGGTATGGCTGGAATTAGTAGCTATTACTTGGGGAGAGTAGAAATTACACCTGAAGGCCTGAAGATACTGGGAAGTAGGGTGTTACAACCTGGGATGCCTACAGAGGTGGTTTTCAAGGTGGGCGAGCGTACTTTGTTGCAGTACATCATGTATCCGTTGACAAAACGCATTGCTGCGTCATTGAAGGAAGAGTGATGCATAAGCAGAGGGGAAATTTGTCCAGAATAGACATTCAGTATAAGTTTTTGTTAGTCGCCTGTGTGTTTTTATTTTCTGCAGCTACCCAAGCGATAACACTTGAGGATGCAATAGAAAGCGCTATAAAAGTTGATCCTTCATTGAGAGCTAGCAAATTTAATGTTCTTGCAACTGGAGAAAACATTGCTATAGCTCGTTCTAGGTTGTTGCCGCAGGTTTCACTTCAGGGCTCTTCAAATCAACTTACGCAAACTACAACCCAAGAGTTGTCTACTGGCGGCAGTTCCTCAAGAAGCTTTACCGGCCCTTCTGTGAATCATCAATTTGTAATTAGGCAGGCGTTACTTCGCCCCAAAGAATTATCAACACTTCGGTATGCAGAGTTGCAATCACAATACATGGAATTGAAATACAGGTCTGATATGAAAGATCTGCAAAATAGGGTTGTCACTGCATGGATTGATTTGTTGGGGGCCCAGCAAATATCAGAAGCCAACGAAAAGCCACTTTCGTTGATTCAAGCTGCAGCAGAGCAAGAGCGGGCCAAGTATGAACAGGGAGAAAGTACAAAAGACGCAGCTATGGAGGCAGAAGCACAATTTGAAAATTCAAAGGCAATTTATGTACAAGCAGTTGAAGTCTTGAAAGTAAAGCAAAGTGCTTTTGAAAACTTAACAAAAATTCCTGCCCATGCCTTGATTGGTAAAAAACTAACAAGCAAATCATTGCCAGTATTCTCTGAGGATGACAAATCATTGCTTTGGTCGAACTTGCAAGATACTTCGTTGGAGCTTCAAATGTCGAAGCTTCAAGAGCAGATGCAACTAGAGCGAGTGAAAATGGCAGAATCAGAACACAAGCCAACGATAGATTTGTTAGCTGCTGTCAATCTGGCGCAGAATGATGCGACAAGTACACAAGGTTACCAATATAGGAATAAGCAAGTAGGAATCCAGTATACGGTTCCACTTTTTGCCGGTGGCGGTTTGAATGGCGCTACACGACAAGCAAAGTTTGGGTATGAGGCAAGTTTGGCAGAGGGTGAAGCATTATCAATTAAATTGATTAATGACTTTGATGTTTCATGGAGCTTCTTAGTGTCCAACCTTAACCGTCAAAAGGGGATGCTTGCTAGTTTGAACTCTGGAGAGGAGCATGTGAAAGCAAACCATAGGGGTTTTGAGTTGGGAGTTAAGTCTCTTGCTGACACTGCAAATGCAGAATTGGCTTTGGCAAGAAAAAAGACTGATTACATCTCAGCAACTCAAGAATATCTGAGGAGTATTTTGAAAATAAATACTAAATCATTAATTAATGAAAATTTTAACAATTGATAAATAATCTTATTTATTATACTGTATCCAAATTTAATCCTGGCGAATGGTGAGAATTGCTATCGACTAAATTTCAACCACTCAGTACTACAGTTAGGCTGAAATCTTAGTGAAATCATTGAAGTAATTTACGTGAAGATAGAAAAATTTAGTATTTAAAATGCCAAATCTAAATAAATCCGTGTACTTTATCTATTTTTTAAAATTCACTAAGTGCTTATCTATTTGTCCTAAGCTATTTATGAAAAAATTAATGAAAATTAAATGGCAGTATTATTAAATCAATAAAAGATAAATATAATAATTTCATTGTCGAAATTAAGGTTGAAACTATTCTAAAATTCTATTGCTAAACGACTCCCATGGAGTGAAAGATAAAATTTTAAATTTCAGAATAGATTAAAGAGGTGGTTGATAAAATGCTGCGCAATCAATATGATGCAATTTTTCCTGAAATAGAAGAGCTATGTTTGAATCTATTATTTTCTGCTAAGTACGTGGATTTATTGAATTTGATTCAAACGACAATTTTAAATACATTTAGAAGTGATGTATTTCATAATAAAGCATTATTTACTAATAAGTTTGATGAGATATTAATGAATTTGGGATTGCGGCTAGAAAATGAATTAAGCGCATTGCAAAGCTTGAATCCGAATAATCTGAATATAATTATCGGGACCGAATATTATGCAATTGGTGGGCATACACGAGTTGCACAAGAGTTTTCTAAAATAGAAGAAAATACTCTAATTGTAATTACAGATGCTTATGGCCGTACATCAAAAAATTTAAATTATTATAGATTTTTCCAGGATCTATTTGAAAATAATTCGGTAATATTATTGCCACCGGGTAATTTGTTAGAAAAAATAATTTTTCTCAAAAAATTAATAAAATGCATTAAGCCTAAAACCGCAGTCTTATTAACACACCATGATGACCCGATTGGTGTTACTGCATTATGCGGAAGTGCAATTAATAAGAAAATATTTCATCATCATTGTGATCATAATATTTCACTTGGGGCTACTATCAAAGAGTTTCATCATTATGATACAACGCCTTTTGGAAAAGTGATTTGTTCGCATAAAACCAATGCTAAATATTTGCCTTTGTCTTATTCCAATAATAATCATGAAAGTCCGCATCTGGTTCTTGCTGAAAATTTTAATTCAATTTGTGCGGCTTCATCAGTTAAGTTTAATCTAACAGTTCCGAGTCGTGATGACTTCTATCCTAAAATTGTTGGTTATATTTTGGATGCAACTAGTGGATGTCATTACCACATTGGAGTATTAACGCAAGAGGAACTTGTAATGATTAAGAATTATTTAATCGGGTTGGGTATAAAATCCGATAGATTCATTTATTTGGGCCAGGTAAATAGTCTAGTCGAAATCATCAATAACATAAAAAATCCAGTGTATTTTGTTTCATTTCCGACTCCAGGAATTCTTGCGTGGATTGAAGTGTTGTCAACTGGAATACCAGTTTTTGTTTTTTCTAATAATACTGATGCATTGATTAATGAAGATTTGATCACAGATAAGTCGTTTGAATCTTTGATTGATGAAAAAGCATTTAAATTTTCTGACCAAAACTCTATTAAGGAGTATTTAAATAAATTAAAAGAAAATTATTTCGATATAGTCACTAGAAATAAGCAGTACTTTAATGAAAATCACTCAACCATGGCTGTGGAAAAGATAATGAAGCAAATAATAATTTAATTCGTATTGAGAAAATTAACTACTTGATTGATTATTAAATTAATATCTTCGGTAGATAAGAAAGGGTCAATTGGTAAACTTAAAGATTCATTAGCTAAGCGTTCGGCTATTGGCAAGGATCCTTTATTAATTCCAAGATCTGAATAAGCCTCTTGCAAATGAGGGGGAATTGGATAGTGAATCAAAGTGCCTATATTACGAGCTGCTAAAAACTGCTGCAACTTTTCTCTTTGGGGATGTTGAACAACAAAAAGATGCCACGCTGATTCACTGAATTTATTTAAGTGAGGCGTAGTAATAGCAAAATTTTTAAAAGCATCTAAGTAGTGATTGGCGATTATTTTGCGCTTCTGGTTCCAACTATCCAAATAATTGAGTTTCACATTTAATATGGCCGCCTGTATTGGATCAAGTCGACTATTGAATCCTTTAATTTGATTCACATATTTTTCTGAAGATCCGTAATTTCTTAGTAAGCTAAGTCGCTCTGCTAGTTTTGTGTTGTTAGTAGTAATAGCACCGCCATCACCCATGCCGCCTAAATTTTTTCCAGGATAAAAACTCCAAGCAATAGCATCGCCATGAGAGCCAACTCGTTTTCCTTTGTATACCGCTCCATGTGCTTGAGCGGCATCTTCGAGAAGAAACAAAGAGTATTTTTTTGTAATAGCTAATAATTCATCTAAATCAGCGGGTTCTCCATATAAATGAACAGGCAAAATTACTTTAGTTTTAGAGGTTATTGCTTTTTCAATCTTTGATGTATCAATATTAAATGTAATGGGGTCTGGTTCTACTGGTATAGGCGTTGCTCCGCATTGACTTACAGCTAACCAAGTAGCAATGTATGTATTGCTAGGCACAATAACTTCATCGCCTGGACCTACTCCCATGGCGAGCAAGCAAAGTCTTAGGGCATCAAGCCCATTAGCCACACCTATCGCATGTTTAGCACCGCAGTATTTTGCGAAATTATTTTCAAATGATTCAACCTCAGCACCACCAATGTACCATCCAGAGTTTGCAACTCTGAGAATTGCTTCATCAAGTTCTTTTTTAATTACTAAATATGAAGACTTTAAATCAAGAAATGGTATCATTTTAATTGCCTACTATATTTTTGAAATCAGAATAATCACGAATATAGTCTGAGCTATCATAGAAATCGGAAGTAAAGACAAGCAGTACTGCATCAGAAGAGTAATTATATTGAATACCCCAAACTAATGGTGGAAGATAAATGCCTAAATCAGGCTTATCTAATAGAAATTCTTGACGATTTTTACCATCGTCAGCCACAACAGAACAGCTACCACGAATGCAAATTAAAAATTGATGACATTTCTTATGTGCATGTTCACCTCTGGTCTCTAAACTAGGAACATCAAAAACAATAAAGTATCTCTTGGGGGAGAATGGAACATTGCGCTCGAATTCACCAAATGATAAGCTTCCACGGATGTCTGGAATTCGCGGGAAACGAGTTAGAATAACGCCATTAACTGATGTTGATTGTTGACCAATATGATTTTTTTCTTGGAAAATATTCGTTGAATTTACTTTGCTTGTATCAACATAGCCAATGATTTTTGCTGGATTACCAACTACGATAGAATTCGGCGGAATAGACTTAGTTACTACAGCACCCGCAGCGACCATTGCATTACTCCCTATTTCAATGCCGGGCAGTATTACTGCACCTGCACCAATTGACGCGCCTTTATTAATTTTGGTAACTAAATATTGATTTGGATATTGTTTAGATCGAGGAAACCGATCATTTGTAAAAGAGACGTTCGGACCAATAAAAACATCATCACTTAATCTTAACCCATCCCAAAGTTGAACGCCATTTTTTATGGTGACTCTGTCACCTATGACAACATCACTTTCAATAAAACAATGAGAGCAAATATTGCATTCTTTTCCTATTTGAGCGCCTTCAAGAATCACTACAAATTGCCAAATGTGAGTTTTTTCTCCAATGTTTTTAGAATAGACGATTGCAGAATCATGGATAGTTAAATTATTCATAATAATAGGATGTGGATATTTATTTGCCTTAAAGCTATGAAAAATTAATCTTAATAATTTAGTAAGTGTGATAATGAGGTGTCAAATTCTTCATTCCTATCGTGAATAGCCCACCAATCTTCACCTCTGATCATATTAGGACTTGTGTCTGCTCCACCACTTAATTTTTTGAATCGATCAAAATATTCTCGGCTTTGAGTGACGTAATGATTTATGATTAATTTGTCAAAACAAGGGGTATTATTAGTGTATCCGTGATTTATTTTTCTTAAATCAGTGTCATATGTGCCATTTAAAGTTCTAAAGTAATGTGAGTTATTCGATATTGAAAAATTCGATTGCAAACCACCTTTTACAATACTTTTTATATGACTATTTCCACTAAAATTTTTAGGTGCTCTGTAGCGATAATTAAATGTTATTAAACCTTGTGGCTCATTTTTATGATTTGAACTGCCAAAGCATAACCAATAGACGCCTATAGCACTCATCTCAAGATGATTATATTTTTCGAGTGTGGATTTAATACTTGTTTCAGTTGGTGAATACAGAAATTCGTCGCCGTCTAAAAAAGCAATCCAATCGTGTAAATCACCAAAATGATGATAACAATATTGATACGCAGCTAATTGAGGCCTAACAACATCATAGCTAACTATAAACGTAGTAATGTCATAATTTTTCGATAGTTCCAATACAACCTCAGAAGAGTTATCAGTGCAATTATGCAGAAAAATATAAAACTTATCGAATCCTACATTCTTGTGAAATTCAACCCACTCTCTAATCCATGGGGCTCTATCTCGTTGGATTGTACAAACCGCGAGTGACATAAGTATTTTAAGAAATAGTTAAAACAATACCAGGTGTTGATGGAATATTCAATGACTCCATAATCTTTAATCCCATTTGATAACTGAAATTTTTATTTGATGTTGGATGAAAAAAATCGATAAATTGAAGACTTTCTTTTCCATAAATAAAGCCACCTACAAGCGGATGATTGATAGCCATTTTTTTTGGAATTAATGAGAGCATTGACGTGGCTGGTACTCCAATTTTGTGTTCTTCAAGATCCCCGTCTTGTTGCTGGTCTTGCGGATAAAACCACAAAGGTGTACTAATAAACAAATATGCATTATCAGCCAAATGGGTCAGCAAAGTGCGTAATAGCCATTTAGCAGTTTCAGCATCTAAATGCTCTATAACATCGAGAAGACAAATAATCTCATATTTTTTAAATTCAACTGGGTTAATTTCTTGTGCTAAACCGTGCCAAATATTTCGGTATATTTTTTGCTTAAATAAGGTAGAATTTTGACAATTTGCTTCCCAACCGTCTACACCATCTATTTGCCAATGTGATGTCATCGGGTTGCTTTTAATACGTTGTCCAAGGCGGCCGGTACCAAATCCAATGTCAAGAACATTGATTAGCTGACTGTTGTCATTGAAAACATGAAAGATTAAATCTTTTGGCGACGCAGAATCACCTATGGCCGTATGTTTCGAATTCAATATATCTGTAATGGGCAGGTAATCTTTAATTATTTGACGCATTTTTGACTCTCCTTTTTGTCATTAAGCAGGATGCGTGCCATTCAAAAATGGTTTTGACTTATGTTGCTTACTGGGAAAAATATACTTTATTAAGTTGCTGTGAGGCTACTGGAAACACTAGAAATCAATTTTTGAAACTCATTAACAAAAAAATCATTTTTTGTCTTGTTCCAAGCCATCTTAAGAGCATCTGCGGTTTGGCATTCACCTGGAAACTCATTCAAGCGACTTGCCGAATAAGCGCAAAGAAATGTGTTGTAGTTTCCAACTTGCCAATGAGGTTCAGAAACAAGTAATGCAGATGCTATTCGTTCCATCAAGAACACTTTACGTTGAACGCCATCGCGATAGCTTGTTTTGTTAAGTAAGCCAATCTTGATGGCAAACTCTGGTTGCTCTTCACAAAGATAGAAAATGCGCTCATTAACGTGAAGCCAACGACGCCAGAATGCGGGTTTTGCAAAGAAATAATTACTAAACACTATCTGCGTACTGTCCATGACACACGTTTTGGTGTTCAAGTCCAGACCTATAGCTTTAAAAAAAATGTCTGCAGTTTCACAAAACCCGGGATCGAACAATTCATTTTGTGCGAAGACATTTAGGAACATCGCACCCATGTCGGGTTGTGGAGAGATGGTCACAACATCTTTTGCAACTCCTTCTTTCGAAAGAAACGCCAACAAACGTGAGCCATCTAGTCCAGTTTTGTCGGTAAATCTAGGGGAAAGAAATCCGTAAAGAACATCCTCATCAAGTTCGTTATTCAATAGGAACTTGCGGATGGGCCAATATTCTTGCCAGTCACTGCGCTCATTAGCAGTGTGATCTAAAGGAATAAAAGGTGCTTTCACCGACGCAAACAATTGCGGCGTGTATGCAATGGTGTAAGCCTTAATTTGATCAGGCGGCAAGAGTTTGGGCATCTGTGGATTCCTTGACATCTTGCATCTTAAGCAATTTTTAAGCCATTAAAAAAAATCCGACTACCCGGTGAAGGTAGTCGGAACATTCACGGTGGCCCTTAGCTCAGCTTAAACCAGACGTCCACCAACTTATGAATTTCTTCATCTGTTGTTTGGTAGCTTGACTCCAGACCAATCCAGTTGCCGGCATCGTCCTGAGACACAGGTGTAAAGCCGAGTGACAGAGATTGAACAGACAAATCTTCCAATGAGTGCAGTTCATCTTCTTGGCTCAAACCATCTTGGTTAACGTCTTGCCAAACCATCAAACTTGTGAAGTCATGGTCGGTGGCGTCAATTAATCCATCATGGTTGGAGTCTAGTGCGGACAATGCTTGGAAGCCGTCTACTGCTTTTTCGCCATTAGGTAAAACGGTTGAACTTCCAAACAACTCCGCACCAGAATCAATAGATCCATTGTTGTTTAAATCTCTTGCCAGCAGCCCGTCTTTTGAATCGACCCAACCAGTTCGAATGCGCTGACCTGTAGCAAGAATGTCAAATTGGATGCCCTCAGAAATAGAAGTTGTATGAACTCCATCGCCATTCAAGTCAAGCACAAGAGGAGTCGTATTGACTGCAGCTTGTTGGGCTGTACTCATCGCATTAAGTTGGCTGGCTGAGAAAGAAGCAGCCAATGGATGTAAAGCGCCCAGCTGGGCTGTAGACATTCCATAAATATCTCTAGCTTCAATGGCTGCAACTTGTGTACCAGTGAAACCTACAAGATCAGCAGTTTGAATTGCAGCAATTTGAGCACTAGTCAAGGCGGCAACTTGTGAAGGAAGCAAAGCCGCCATATGCGTACTGTCCATTGCCACAATTTGAGCCGTTGTAAAGGCCTGCAATTCACTATCCGTCAGTGCTTGAATGAAAGTCGAAGTCAAACCTGCATAGTCAGCTGTGTCAATAGCCACAATTTGAGCGGTTGTAAATGCTTGAACTTGATTAGCAGTTAATTTACTCAACTGGTCAGAAGTCAACGCATTAATTTGCACTGTTCCCATCCTAGAGATGTCGGCCACATCAATTGCAGAGATTTGAGTTGTTGTGAATCCTGCAATTTGGGCTGTGGTCATGCTGGCAATTTGCGTACCAGTCAAGGCGTGTACTTGATCTGCCGTCAGTCCAGTTAAGGGTCCAGCAACAGTCAGTCCCTTAATTTGGTCTGTGGTGAGCAAAGCCAAATCTGTCAACTCGATGCCAACAATTTGAGCGGATGTAAGCGCTGCTAAATCAGCTGTTTCCAAGGCCACTATTTGCGTAGCGGTCAAAGCCTTCAACTGGATAGTGGTTAAGTTGGCTACCTGTGCAGTAGTCAAGCTCGCAATGGAGGCTGTAGACAGCGCACCAAAATCTTGCGACTCTAGCTTAACAATTTGATCCGTTGTAAATCCAGCCATTTGCGTATTCAAAATGGCAGCCGCTTGAGCCGTTGTGAGGCCCACAATGGCGTCAGTAGTCAACTTGGCAATATCGGCTGTTTCCAGCTTAATGATATTGGCCGTGCTGATGGCAGATATTTGAGCCGACGTCAAAATTGGCGCCTGATCTGTGGTCAAAGCAACTATTTGTGCCGTAGTCAGACCCACCATTGCCGATGTGCTTAACGCATTGAGGCTTGCAGTGCTAATCAGGGCAAAGTCAGCAGTTTGCATTGCTTTGAGCTGCGCAGAACCAATTGCACCAATTTGAGCACTTGTCAGTACTGGCATTTGCGCTGTGCTAAGAGCCTCAATGTGAGCCGTAGTTAAGTTTGCAATCGAGCTTGTAGACAGTTTCACCAACTGATCGGTTGTCATGTTGCTAACTTGTGCATCTTTGAGTGCTGCCACTTGAGCTGTGCCAAGGTTAGCAATCACAGATGTTGTCAGTTTCACAAAGTCGTCAGTTGCAATTTCTTTAAATTGCGTACCTGTCAGCGCGCCAACTTGTGCACTTGTAAGCAAGCCAGCCTGGTCAGTTGTCAATGCCACCAATTGAGCCGTGGTAAAGCCACTCACTTGCGTGGTGGTTAGTGTGTTCACTTGGTCCGAAGTCAATGAAGCAACACTGGCGGTGCTTAGGGCGCCAAAACTTGCACTACTCAAGGCTCTCAGCTGGGTGGTGGTCAATACAGACGCATGGGCTGTATCTAGCGCATAGAGTTGAGCCGTAGTCATGGCAGCAATATCTTGGGTCTCAATGGCCACCAAATTGGCAGTACTGAGCTTGTTGATGTTGGTTGTAGACAAGGCGCTAATCTGAGCCGTGGTCAATGCCTGCACATCCTCAGTGGTCAAATTGGCCAGCTGAGTTGTGGTTAAGTTGGCCAATTGAACCGAAGTCAGAGCTTGAATTTGACCCGATGTAAGCGCATTGAACTGGTCACTACCTAACTGAGCCAAGTCCAGGGTTTGGATAGCCGCAATTTGTGCGGTTTGAAGTGCTTGAATTTGCGAGGTACCCAAGACTGCGAACTGCGCCGATGTCAGTGCTTCAATCTGCGCTGTGTTCAGCCCGCTGATGCTTGTACGCATGGCAGAAATCTGCGCAGTGCTGAACTTGGCCAATGCACCTACCTCAATAGACGACATCTGTGTAGACGTAATGGCATTAATTTGATCATTGCGCAATACACCCCACTGAGCTGAAGTCATGCTGGTCAATTGACTGCCCGACAGAGCCTTAATTTGTGGATCTGTGATGGCATCCAATTTAACAGCAGTCAAAGACGCAACTTGCGATGTACTCAATGAGTTAATCTGAGCAGTGGTCAAGTTGGCAAACAGGTTGTCTGTCAGTGCATCCAGCTTGGCTGTAGACAGCGCTGCCAAAGCAGTAGTGCCAATCGTTTTCAAACTGGCAACGCTCAAGCTTGGCAGCTGGGCAGTGGTCAGCGCCAGTATTTGAGCGCTGTCCATGCCGCTAATTTGGGCAGTGGTCAGCACACTAATTTGTGAACCAGTTAGGCTAGCAAAGTCAGCGGTTTCCATTGCAGCCAACTGAGCTGTTGTAAGCGCACGAACCTGATCTTGCGTTAACGACGCTGTTTGAGCAGTGGTCAAGCCTTTGAGGTTGGTCGGTGTAATGGCTCTTAAGTCAGCTGTTTGAATAAATTCAATTTGCGAGTTGGTTAACGCACCCACTTGTGAAGCTGTCATGGCGGCAGCTTGCTCTGTGGTCATGCTTTCAATCAAGGTCTTGGTCAAACCTTGTAAGCCGCCTGTAGACAAGCTTACAAAATCAGCAGTCTCAAATTTGGCAAGCTGCTCAGCTGTCAACCCTGCCAATTGAGCAGAAGTAAGTGCCGCAGCTTGAGCCGTTGTCAGGGCTTGAATTTGGGCAGTAGAGAGCTTCTCAATTTGAGAAGCTTTGAAGTTGGCCACACTGGCTGTGCTCAGTTTTGCAAAGTCAGCTATTTCAAGTACACCCACTTGATCCAATGTGAGATTCGCTACTTGGTCACTGGTCAATGCAGCCATTTGTTCAGGGCTGAACGCTTTAAAGTCTGCTGTGGTGATAGCCGCTACCTGATCGGTGGACATACCATTAATTTGCGCAGTCGTCAAAATAGCAACTTGAGCCGTGGTGATGCCTGTTATGGCATCTGTAGACAGCTTGGCAAAGTCTGCAGCTTCCATCTTGGCCAAACGTGCATTGCTTAAGGCAGCAATTTGACCAGAAGTCAGACCTGGCGCTTGATCGGTTGTCATCAAGACGAGCTGATCTTGCGTCAACTGCTGAATTTGTGCAGTTGTCAATGCGCCAATTTGAACCGATGTCATTTTGACAAAGTCTTCAGTCTCGATGTACTGAATCACATCGTTGGCCAAGGCCTTGACCTGATCGGTGGTCAACTTAGAAATTTGAGCAGTGGTCAAGGCTTGGATTTTTAAATAATCCAATGCTGCTACATCATCTGTGGCCAGAGCAGAAATTTGATCCGTTGTAAACGAACGCACCAAGGTGGTCGACAAAGACTTCACTTGCAAGGAGGTTAAGCTCACAATCTGATCGCTGGTCAAGGCTTGCAATTGACCCACAGTCATATCTTTGATGGAGGTGTCCTTCAAACTGGCAATTTGAGCCGTAGTCAATGCTCTCACTTCGTCTGTGGTCAAGTTGGAAACTTGCGTACCTGTTAGGGCGGCTGTAGCTGTTGTGGTCAAGGCAGCTAAGTCTGCTGTTTCCATTTTGGACAGCTGTGCAGTGGTCAAGGCCGCAATTTGCGTCGCTGTAATGGCGCTTGCTTGCAATGTCGACAAAGCCACAATTTGGTCTGTGGTCAATTGTGGCACTTGCGTTGCTGTAAGTGCGGCAACGCGATCAGAGCCCAATGCAGCCAAGTCTTCTGTTTGCAACTTCACCAACTGAGTGGTCGAGATGGCCTGCACTTGAGCCGTTGTGAGGTTGGCAGCTTGAGCCGTTGTCAAGCTCACAATTGCGTCTGTAGATAACTTGCCAAAGTCGGCGGTTTGCATTGCCGTCACTTGTTCTGTTGTCAGCTTCTCTACCTGCGTATTTAGCAATGCTGCAGCTTGGCCCGTAGTCAAGGCCACAATTTGTGCAGTCGTTAGTGTCGGTACCTGATCTGTAGTGAACTTCACCAGCTGATCTGTGGTCATTGAAGCAAAGCTGGCCGTGGCTATGGCTCGAACTTGGTCAGATGAAAGCGCGGCCACTTGCAAAGTGGTCAGACTTGGTGCCAGAGCGGTACCAATGGCTGCTATTGCTGTAGTGCTTAGGCCTGTCACATCAGCACCCAATGCTTGCAATTGCGCAGTGCTCAGCTTAGGAATTTGAGTGTCTGTCAGACCATTAACCTGGGTTGTGGTCATGGCAGCCACATTGGCCGTGGTCATTGACGGTAACTGAGCCGACGTAAAAGCACCCATCTGGTTGCCTGTGAGTACGGAAACATCTGCAGATTGCAGCGTCGCAACTTGACCTGTTGTCAAATTAGCCACTTGCAAAGTGGTCAATGCAGGCATTTGGTCAGACGTGAAGGCTTGGAACTGAGCTGTTGTCAGTTGAACCATGTCACGAGTTTCAATCGATGCAACTTGCGCCGTGGTCATCCCAGACAGTTGATCTGTCGTGATGTTGGCCATTTGGGCCGAGCCCAGCGCCACCACTTGTGCTGTTGACAAAGCGGCAAAGTCTGCAGTCTCCATGGCCTTTAGCTGGGCGGAAGTCAAAGATGCGACTTGATCGGTTGTTAAGTTCGGCGCTTGGTCTGCTGTGAGTGACTTGATGGCCGAAGTGCTGAGCTTTACGAAGTCTTCAGTTTGTAATTTGAGCAGCTGTGTGCTGGTCAAGCCTGGCACTTGGTCGGAGGTCAATACAGCAACTTGTGCTGTGGTCAAAGCCACAATTTGGTCTGTGGTCAGACTGCCCAGTTGGGCAGATGTGAAACTTGGAATTTGCGCTGTTGTCAAATTCACCAAATCGCGGGTTTCAATGGCAGCAACCTGAGCGTTGGTGAGGTTCCGCAATTGGGCCGTAGTCAGAGCAGAAATCTGCGCTGTTGTGATGTCTGCAATTTGTGCCGTGCTGAACAGTGCTAGGTCGCCAGTTTCAATGGCGGCAACTTGCGCAGTGGTCAAGGCTTGCACACGAGACTGATTCAAGAAAGGAATCTGGTCTTCTGATAGCCAGGTAATTTGCTGCGTTGTCAAAGCGGCAACGTCTCGAGTTTCCATGGCTGCAATTTGCGCAGAAGTGAAAGCCGACACTTGTCCCTGTGTAAAGGCAGACATTTGTCCCGTTGTGAGCGACTCAACTTGCGCAGTTGTCATTTTGCCGATTTCAGCAAAATTCAAGGTTCGAAGCTGTGCAGAGGTCATGCCAGCAATTTGAGCTGAGCTCAACAAAGACAAGCGCTCGCCATACAAGGATGCCAAGCTTTCGGTGGTCATGGCCCCAATTTGGTTCATGTCCAAGGCTGCAATTTGGGCAGACGACAGATTGAACGTCTGTGTCGTGGTCATCGCGCCAATTTGACCTGTGGTCAATTGCGCTACATCGCGAGTTTCCATCGCTATGACTTGGTCAGCGGTCAAAGCACGAATTTGATCTGTCGTGATTGCAGAAATTTGTGCTGTTGTCAGACTTGCGATTTGAGCCGTACTTAGCAAGCCAAACTCTGAAGCCTCAATGGCTTTAATTTGTGCTGAATCCAGCTTGCCAATTTGCGCTGAAGTCAACTCAGGCATTTGCGCTGAAGTCAAAGCTGAAATTTGAGCAGTAGAGAATTGCGCCAAATCGTTGAGCTCAACCGACTTAAGTTGATTTGCCGTCATGTTGGCAACTTGCGCGGTGGTGATTGAGGCAATTTGAGCGGTACCCAAAGCCACAATTTGGTCGGTCGTAAGCGCTGCAAAATCTTGCGTTTGAACCTTAGCCAATTGGGTTGCAGTCAGGCCAGCCACTTGATCGGTAGTGAGTGATGGCATTTGCGCATCAGTCAGAGCCACAATTTGGTCTGTCGTCAAAGCTTTGAAGTCATTCACTTCCATTGCTTTGAGTTGGGCAGAGGTCAATTCTGCAATGCTGGCAGTCGACAATGAAGCCACCTGAGCTGTTGTCAATTGCTCAATGTCTTTGGTTGTAATGGCTTTGGCTTGCTCACCTGTCAGGCTGTTAATCTGAGCAGTGGTCAGTGCTGTAATTTGTGCCGAGGTAATGGCAGCTACTTGATCCGATGTCAGCTTGGCAACGTCAGCCGTTTCTAAAGTGGCCAATTGTGTATTGGTCAGCTTTGATATCTGGTCAGTGGTCAGTTTCGAAATTTGATCCGTGGTCAAGGCAACCAATTGCGCATTGCTTAACTTAACCAAATCACGGGTTTCAATGGCTGCAATCTGGTCAGACGTCAGTGCTTGAATTTGAGCCGTTGTCAGGTTTTCAATTTGGTCGCCAGTAAGAGCTACCACTTGCGCAGTCGTCAATTGTGCGACATCGCGCGTCTCCATTGCGCTAATTTGCGCAGTAGACATGCCAGCAATTTGAGCAGTTGTTATTGCAGCAATTTGTGCAGTAGTCAGCTCAGAGATCGCAGTCGTACTGAGTTTTGCAAAGTCTGTTACCTGAATTGCTGACAATTGATCTGTAGTCAATTTAGGTGTTTGAACACTTGTCAGAGCAGAAGTTTGGTCTACGCTCAGAGCAACCATTTGTGACGTGGTCAAACCTGGCAATTGGTCAGAAGTTAGGCTTGCAACCACAGCTGTTGTCAATGCATCCAAGTAACGCGTACTCATTGCACCCACTTGCGCAGAATCCCAAGCAGCCATTTGCGCGGAGTTGATGCTCTCCATTTGTGCAAATGTCAAGCCGCTAATTTGGGCTGTTGACATGGCTTTCAGCTGCGTAGTACTGACTTTATTCAGGGGGCGCTCTGCCATGCCCAAAAGGGCGTCAGCTGATAGGTTGGCAAACTGTTCGCTGGTCAAAGCGTCTAGTTGGGCAGTCGTCATTGATGCGACTTGCACGCCTGTTAGGGCGTTAATTTGGTTTGTGCCCATTTTTTGCAAATCGGCCGTTTCAATGGCTTTGATTTGCACAACGTCCAAGGCTTTAACTTGCGCTGTTGTCAACTGGCTAATTTGGGCTGTGTTCAAGGCGGCCAATTGTGTGGCGGTGAGGCTACTAACCGCAGAAATTTGAAGCGCAGGCAATTGATCTGATGTCAATGCATCAATTTGAGCAGTGCCAAAACTCGTTACTTGCTCAGCTGACAACTTAGAGACTTGGTCTGAAGTCAATGTTTTGAGTTTGGCAACTGTCAGACCTTTGAGTCCAGCAGTACTGATGGAAGAAATATCGTTGGATTCAATGGCTACCAATTGATTGGTTTCCAAAGCAGCAATTTGTCCAGAAGTTAACTCGGCAATTTGCGTGTTGGACAAGGCCACCATTTGGCCAGTTGTCAAAGCGCTGATTTGCAATGTGCTAAGCTTTTTAATCACATCGGGCGCAATCTGACCCAAAGCAGCTGTTTGAATATTGGCAATTTGGTCTGTCGACAAGGCTGCCATCTGCGTGTTGGACAAGGCGTTCCACTGACCGCTGGTTAAAGCACCAATTTCTGAATTGGTCAGCGCTTTCAAGTCGGCAGTTTCCATCACGGCCATGTTGCCCGTGGAAATGGCCTGTACCTGAGCAGTAGACAAGTTGCTAACTTGCGCAGTGGTCAATGCTTTAAATTGTGCGTCAGTCAGTTTGTAGATGTCAGTGGTGCTCAGTCCAGCCAACTGGTCCGTAGTTAACGCAGCAATTTGATTGTTCGTTAAGTTAGCAATCTGGGCAGATGTGAAGGCATCAATTTGAGCAGTTGTCAGCGCTTTAATTTGGGCTGTTGACAGAGATTTAACGCTGTCGACAGCCATTACGTTCGCTTGAGACGTGCTAAGACCTGCGATTTGGTCAGTCGTCAGTGCGGCAACTTGTGCGCCAGTGAGTTTTGCAAACGCGCTGGTAGAAATAGAACCTACAGCATCTGTTGCAATTTTGGCAATTTGGGTGGCTGTAATGCCACCGAATTGAGCTGTTGACAAGTTTGCAACAGCAGCTGATGTCAGCGCGGCTATTTGTGTGGTTCCCAAGGCCTGGAAGCCAACAACACCAAGTGCTGTCATGTCCTCTGCAGCATCAAGCGCTTTAACTTGGTCTGCAGTCAGGGCTTTAAGCTGTTGGGCCGTTAACAGTTTGATTTGTGAGCTTGTCAGCGCATTAATTTGTGCAGTGGTCATGTCATCAATGACAGACACAGCAATTGCAGGCACTTGTGTTGCACTCAGTTGCGCTACCTGTGCGGTAGTGAGTTGACCGATCTGTGCTGATGTCAATGCACCGATGTTGGTAATGTTGATGGATCGAACGTCGGCTGTTTCGATGCCTGCCAATTGTTCTCCACTCAGGCTTGTGAACTGAGTTTTTGTAAGCGCAGCAATTTGTCGTGTGCCCATCGCTTTAATTTGGTCAGCTGACAAGGCGGAAATGTCTTCTAGACCCAAGCCTGCCACTTGGTCTGCCGTAAGGGCAGCCATTTGATCTGAAGACAATGCCTTCAATTGTTTATTGGTCAGCGAAGCCAGAACTTTTGGGGCAATGTTGGCAATGGCGCTGGTGCTGATGTTGTCAATTTCATCGGCATCAATGTAGGTAATCTGTGACGCTGTCAGGACTGCAGCTTGCGCTGAACTGATAGCAGCCATTTGCGTATCAGTGAAACCCTGAAGGGCAACGCCAGAAATTTTTGCAAATGCTGTTGGGTTAATTAACTTTACGTCTGCCGTGTCAAGCGCTGCCAATTGTGTAGCAGATATGGTAATGACTTGGGCATCTGTCAAATTGGGAATTTGAGCAGTGGTCAGTGCATTGATTTGGTTGACATCGAGACCTTTAAAGTCGGTAGCGTCAATGGCTTGTAGCTGGTCTTTGCTCAGTGTGGCGATTTGAGCCGTAGTAAGGGCTGCAACTTGGACGGCGCTTAGTGCCTTCAAATCAGCCGCTTCTAGGGCTTTAATTTGGTCAGTGGTCAACGCCGCTAGCTGTGCAGCAGTTAAACCTGCAACTTGTGCCGGTGTCAGTGCTGTCAAAACTGAATTTGAAATGCCAGTCAATGCACTGGTACTCAAATTCTGCAGTTGTGTCACTGTCAGCGATGGCGCTTGTCCAGGTTGCAAGCCTGTGGTCTGTGTAGTTGTCCAAGATTGCAAAGTACTGTTGGTCAGCAGCTTGATGTCTGCAGCTGTTTTGGTACCAATGCTGTAGCCGACTGCTTGATCGCCAGCCAAAGTCAGCAATGCTTGTTGTGCTGTAGACAAAGAAACGAGCTGAGTATTGGTCAGTGCTGCTTTTAAGCTAGCTTGCCCTGCCAAAGCGCTTAAGTCAGCTGTTTCCATGGCTGCCAATTGGCTACCGCTGAGTGCTTTAACCTGATCAACGGTTAAGCTAGCAATTTGTGCGGTTGTCAAGGACTTGATTTGTGCAGCGGCCAACTTCTTCAAAGAGGCTGGTGCAATTGCTGCCAGATCAGCGACTTCAAAGTTAGCTATTTGCGAGGTGGTCAAACCAGACACTTGATCGGCGGTCAGTGCGGCAGCCTGAGCAGTAGTCAAGTTGACGATCTGTGCTGTGCCCATAGCGGCCAAAGAGGTGACGCTTAGTGCTTTGACATCAGCGGTTTCTAGGGCTTGGAAATTACCAGCAGTAAGGCTGCTCAATTGTGTTGCGCTCAATACTGCTGCATGAGCAGTTGTCAAGGCTTGCAATTCGGCAGCTGTAAATTGGGCCAAATCCGCAGTGCTGAACGCACTGATTTGACCTGCAGATAAATTGGCGATTTGGACAGACGTCAGAGCTGCGATCTCTGCGGTGTCCATCGCAATGAGCGAAGCATTGGACAAACCTGATATTGCTGCAGTACCAATTTTGGCAATTTGAGCTTCTGTTAATGCAACTACTTGTGAAGTTGAAAATTGGCGAAGTTGACTTGCAGTTAGTTGTCCGACTTCGTCTTCAGTAAGGCTTGCAATGGATGCTGTTGCTATGCCAGAAATTGAATTGACATTGATCTTTGAAATTTGAGTCGATGTCAAAGAGTTGAACAGGTCGCCAGTGGCCATGGCCGTCAATTGAGCAGCAGTCAGCGCAGCAACTTGCTTTGAGTTGAGGCTGGCAATCATGCCCGCTTCAAGAGCGGCAACTGGTAAACCCGGAATCTGCGATTCTGTTAAAGCCAGTAACTGTGTCGAGCTTAATGCTGTTAGCTGTGACGCACTGAGTTTGCCCAAGACAGTATTGGACAAGCCGCTAACAGTTGCAGTTGAAAGTGCTGTGATATCGGCATCGTCAAGTTTTTGCAGTTGTGCCGTGGCGAGTCCATTGATTTGACCGGCGGTCAATGCAGCGGCTTGAGCGGTTGAAAGCGCAGCCAAACTTGCAGTGCTTAAACCTTTGAATGCCGTAGGGCTCAACACGGCTATGTCGGCCGTCTCCATGCCAGCAATCAGCGTTGTATCCAAGCCCGCTGTCTGCGCCGTTGTAAGCATGCGAACCTGAGATGCAGTCAAAGCCCCAATTTCACCAGCTGTAAACGCACCAATCTGAGCACTGGTTAAATTTGTCAGTTGTTCAGCTGTTAATTTCTGGATTTGAGCTGAGTCTAAAGCTGCAATGTTGGCCGTATTCATGGCCTTTAGGTCAGTGGCGTCAATTGCTTGTAATTGAACCGAGCTCAATTGTGCGATTTGAGCAGTCGTCAATGCATTAATTTGAGCGGAGCTAAAAGCCTTGAAATCATCAGCTTCGAGAGTTTTGAACTGAGAACTAGTCAGCGCCTGTATTTGAGCTGTTGTTAGCGCAGCAACTTGCGTTGCATTAAGAGACTTGATGGCATCAGTCGAGAGTCCCGGCAAAGAAGTGCCTAGGATTGATTTAATTTGTGCAGTCGTGAAAAATCGAACTTGCTCTGGTTGAAATCCAGCCAATTGATCACTGCTGTATGCAGCAAATTGTGCTGTGGTTAAGCCACCTATGCCGGATGTTGTCGAATTGGATGCGACACTGATTGTTGAGTAACCGTCTTTTTGTTGCTGAGTTAACGCTCCAAGTACAGCTGTTTGTGCTGCAGATAGTTTTGCTAATTGTGAAACGCTCAATGCTGTTTCTACGGTGATGGCATTCAAATCATCAGTAGCCATCGCTGCTAGCTGCGTTGCACTCAAGGCCTTAATTTGATTGGACGTAATTTGAGCGGCTTGAGCCGTTGTTAGTCCAGCCAATTGGTTGTTCGTAAGGCTTGCAAACGTGGTCGTATTTAATGCACCGAGATCTTCAGGTGCTAATTTTGAAAGTTTGGCCGTTGAAAGTGCAGCAATTTGCGCTACGGTTAAAGACGCAGCTTGCGAGGTACTCAAATTGACCAACTGGGCTGTGCTCATCGAGCCAAACTCAGTCGCAACCACTTTGACCAAATCTGCCGTTTCGAGTGCGGCAATTTTGGTCATTTTGTCCAACTGTGCAAAGGCCAATCTGGCTGCTTGAGCGCTGGTAATGGCTTCTACCTGTCCAGTTGTCATGCCTATCAATGCGGCTGACCCCAATTGGCTGAAATTACTGGCTGAAATTTGGGCAATGTCAGCGTTGTCTAATGCTGCAAATTGGGCGCTACTTAAGGCATTCAGTTTGCTGATGTTCAGTAATGGAATTTGTGCCGTCGTAAATGCTGCCACCTGAGCCGTCGTCAGGCCACTCATTTGAGCAAGTGTCAAAGACGACACGTCTGCAGTGGACAGAGTGCTGATGTCGGTTGTGCTATTGATAGTGGGCATGTCAAATTCCTAACAGGTGTAGGTCCGTATGCAAAATACGGACCCGGTGGCAAACTTGCCATTTTTTAATATATCGACAGTAAAACTGAATACTTGAGCGTGCTTTAAGAAGCACTTCGGAAAGCACAAAAGCCCAGGGCTTGCCTGGGCTGTTGTTTGTAATTAAAAAGTTTGTGTTTTTACACAATCTCATTGTTTTTTCATGCTTTTATTTGAGCAAAGCTAACACCGATTGGGGTGATTGATTTGCTTGGGCCAACATGGCAGTGGCTGCTTGTTGGATGATTTGGGTGCGTGCAAGCTCTGTGGAGGCTTGAGCATAGTCAGTGTCTTCAATACGGCTGCGTGAAGCAGCAGTATTCATTGAAATATTAGACAAGTTGTCAGCTGCGTAAGTTAGCTGATTAATGCCGGCGCCAATTGCAGCGCGCTGATTGTTTGCTGCTTTCAAGGCTTTGTCGATGTTTGTGATGGCTGTAGTGGCATCAGACGTAGATGTCGTAGGCGCACCCGAGTTATCAACGATTTTTGCACCAGCAATGTCTGAGTAAATACCGGTAGTGGCAGCTTTTCCGACTGCAACTGATATGTTTTGGCTAGCGTTGGCACCGACTTGGAATACATATGTTCCAGCACCGCCAGCGCCACCTGTGGCATCGAGCAAATTCTTACCGTTCCACTGTGTTGCGCCACCGATGCGGTCGACTTCAGTCAACAAAGCTTGAAACTCTTTGTCCAAATAAACTTTTTGATCTGGAGTAACAGTGTCTGAAGCAGACTGAACGGCCAACTCACGCATGCGTTGCAACATGTTGGATTGCTCAATCATGGCGCCATCAGCAGTTTGCAACAAAGAGATGCCATCATTAGCATTTCGAACTGCCTGATTCAAACCGCGAATTTGTGCAGTCATGATTTGGCTGATAGACAAACCAGCGGCGTCATCTTTAGAGCCGTTAATGCGTTTGCCGGTGGAGAGTTGCTCCATTGCTTTTGACAAAGAGCGGGCGTTAACTGTCACGGCGTTTTGTGCAGCTAAAGAATTCACATTGGTATTGATCACTGACATTTTGGTTTCTCCTTAAAGAAATCTAAGAGGTTGACAAGAATCAACTTTGACGTCTTGTTAAAAAATGATTCGGTTCGTTGAGGTTTAACTTGAGGTGAAGTTTGAAAATATTTGTGTTCAAACTTTGGAGTTATGCAGTAAACCCTTTTGAACAGTGTCAATGTTCTGGGCCACACGAATCACAACTTCATTAGGAATTTGGCGAACCACTTCCCCAGTCACGGTGTTTTTGACAGTTACCACAGGTACATCAATGCTTTCATTGATGCTGAAGCCCAAGCCGTTCTTGTGAGAGGCTACTTGTTCATTCAGTAGTGAAACTGCTTCTTGTAAGTTTTTCCTGTTTTCAGCTGCATTGAACTGAAGCTCCGGCCTTTTCGGTAAAGAAATAGCTGGTTTTTCAGGCACGGCAACTTCTGGTTTTCTAATCCCAGAGGATGCTTGCGATGAGGCCGATTGAACCGAAGGCGCAGAAGCAGGCATGCGACTCATCGCCGCAACTGCGCCACCAGCAGTGATACTTGATATTTCGGAAGCCATTGTCGTCCGTCCTTTTTCAAAAAAGCATGAATCTCATGCAGATACCCGTTTCTCTCTGGGCACCATGCGCAGTGAGAAGTTCCGTGATCAGGGAATCGGCAGTTGTTTTCAAAACTTGAATGCTTTTCATGAAAAGTACAGAAATAGCTCTTTTTCAAGGGTTAACCCTTGGTGTAGGCTGCCATCATGCCTTCAAACGTGCTTGTCAGGCTTGTTCTAAGGCTCTTACTCTGGCCCACAATGTTCTCCATGGCGCCAAATTGGGTGTTGTAACGCTCCATGAGTTGGGTCATGCGCGTTTCCAGTTTAGTTAGCTCATCTTTGTATTCTGTAATGCGTTTTGTTAGGTTGGCGCTTTGTGTTGCAATGGTGCCCGTGCTCGTCAACATGGCTGAAATCGACTTAAAAGCACTACCCACCGCACCTGAGGGCGCTGAGCTGTAAGCACTTAAGTTTTCAGAGTTGCCAGTCAGCATGGTGACTGCTTCATCAAACTTTGTATTGAGTACCTCGTCCAACTTGCCGCTGTCTAGCGTCATCACCCCATCCTTGTCTAAAGACAAGCCCATGTCTCTAAATCCTCGCAGATCACTTGAACCAGTCGATACTTGCGGGAAAATAATTTCGCGCATTTGGGTTCGAATGCTGTTGACGATGGTGTTGCCAGCCAAAGTAGCCCCGTAGGTTTCAACAGTTGATTTTGGGTCATACACCGTGTTTAGCATGGTGTTGGCATCGTTGTAAGCCTTCACCAAAGATTCCATTTTTGTTTTGACGGCAGAGGTGTCACGCACCAATTCAACCGAGGCTGCACCGCCAGAGGTAGGTGTGTATAAGTCGATGGTGACGCCTGGAATGACCTCAGTCAGTTGATTATTTGATGGTTGTATGGGAACACCATTCACAACCACATTGCCGTTGGCCGCAGCCTGAAACGCAGAGACCTTTAGCGCGTCATACCCTGCAATGTTGGGGTCAGTGGGGCCTACATCGAAATCAACGTTCGCGGAGTTGCTGCTTAACGTAAAACTGTTGTCGCGGCCAGTTGCGCCTGTAATAAGGATGCGATGAGGTGTTCCTGCTTCCCCTGTATTGATCAACTGCGCTTTGATGCCCAAATTGGCTGTGTTGATGGCAGAGACAATGCCGCCTGGTGTGGTTTTGTCCGCCGGCACAACAATGGATTGCGCTGCGCCACCATTGACGGCCAAAGACAAGCTGATGTCTGTGCCCGAAACAGCAGTTGTTGTATTGGCAAATCCAGACGACAAATTACGCTGTGCTTTGGCCAAGCTGTTGACCGTAATGCTGTGCGTTCCAGCGCTGGCAGTGGCGCTGGCTGTAATGTTGAAGGCGTTTGATTGACTGTTGCGCGAAGTTAATGACTGAAAATCACTTTGATCTTTCAGGTCCATCAATGATGTTTTGATGCCATCCAGAACAAACTTGATGGCGGAATAACCAGAAATTCCACCTTCGGCTTTAGAAATCTTTTTATCAATGACATCTTTACGGGGCGCACGCTCCGCTTCTACTAGGCTGGTAGCCAGTGCCTTGACATCCATGCCAGAGCCAGCACCTAAAGCGCTGATGGCATTGCTTGAAACAGATGATGTGGTCGCCATCAGTTAATCCAAGAAAATGTCAAATAAATTTTGACGTTAAAGAATCGGCAGATCATTCGAAAACTTAAGCCTTTATTTCAAATAATTGAACAAAGTCAGTTGGGCCATTTTGCTAAAGCTGCTTTGCGCAGCTTCTAGGCTCAACATCTGTTGGTTCATTTTGGTAATGGCGGCTGCGTAATCAAGGTCTTCAACGCTAGAGACGGTTGTCTTCAAATTCAAAATGGTGTCGTCTACAACGCTGCTTTGCTGGTCAACAACATTCATGTCAGTACCAATGTCTGCATGCGCAAGCGTTAAACCGTTCATCAAGTCGGTCATTTCTTTGATGCCTTGCTGCATGGCTGCGCCGTCTGAGCTGTAAATGCCGTTGACCAAGTCGTCCATTACTTCAAAGAAACCTACCGCCTGATTAGAACCTGTGCGATTAATGGACACAAATGTTTCAGTGCCTGTTCGGTTAATGGGAATACTGCGTTGCTCGCCCACCATGACAGACATCTTTGTTTGGTCACCTCTATAGGTTGGCGGTTCGCCAGCATTTTTGGGTGCAAACGGGGGGTATTTGGATCGACTGCCTGAAAACAAAAAAGTGCCATTGGTGTCAGTTGTATTCGCCAAGCTCAAGAGTTGATCGCGAACTGCGCTTAACTCAGAGCCCAATGCTTGACGGTTAACGGTTGACAATGTGTCGTTGGCCGCTTGAACAGCAATTTCCTTAGCTCTGACTAACAAACCCGTGGCACTTCTCAAAGTCGAGTCTTCTAATTCAAGTCGCGAGCGCATGGTCGACAAAGAATTTTGAAAGCTGTCTTGTTTGCTCAACAAAGATTTGAGTCGTTGCACAATGGCCGCCTGGTCAGGCGAGTCACTTGGCTTCAATATTTGCTTGCCTTGTGCCAATTGCGCCTGGCTATCTGCCAGCTTGTTTTGCACCAAGCTCATTTGATTGGAAGCTCGGTCAAAGAGTAGTTTGGTAGAAATTTTCATGGGGTTACCCTAATCCTGACGTTCAACGAACTTGCAAGACGCTGTCAAACAGCTGACTTGAAATTTGCAATATCTTTGCAGCAGCTTGGTAGGCTTGTTGATACCTGATCAGTTCTGCTGCCTCGTCGTCCAAGCTCACACCCGACACTTGGTCTCTGGCTGCTACAGCTTGATCGTGAACCACAGTCAGTGCCTCTTTGGCAATGGCGGCTTGCCGCGCAATGTTGCCAATGTCATTGACGTGGTCAATGTATGCGGCACCAATCGTTTTGCCGCTGCTGGCCACAGGTTCAGTTTCTAATGCTGCAATCAGCAATATGTTTTCGTTGTTGCCTGTGCCGTCTTTGTTGCCGTCAATTCGATAGACATCACCGGCCTTAGGTGGGCTGCTGAATGAAATCTGCAAACCTAAGTAATTGATACCAGGTGTCAGTTGGAGAGGATCAAACGATCTTGACGCCACCTGAGTGTTAGTTGCCGTATCGAAGATGGTGTAGTCGGTGGGCGATTGGAATTTAACTTCCAGTTGTTGTTCTCTTAGCAATGTTTTGGCGCTAGTGGGTGCACCCTCATAGGTTGCCGAAACACTGGCTGTACTTCCGCTATTGCCAGTGACAAACACCAGCAAGTCTTCACCAAAATTTTGTCCAGATCGAACTCGAGCGTAAGAGCTAAGGCTAATGCCCAATTTCGTTAAGTCGGCAGGCGTCCCTGTTGTGGTGTGTGTTAAGACAATGTCATCGTCTTCGCCGGTGGTGGACTGTGGTCGACTTAATGTAAGCCAGCCGGTATAAGTTGCAGATTTAAGTCCTAATGCGTTGGGTGTGGCTGTTGCATCCAGCTTGATGTCTTTGCCTTTGTCGTCAGAACTATTGGTCAGCAACAAATCACCATTGGACGTTTTTTCAGCAACGACATGCGTATCGGATGTTTTTGAATTGATCATCCAAATCAATTCGTCGATATCGTTTGCCTTGTCTGAAACTGTGCCGCCCAATATGTCAATGCTGGTGCCTTCTGGTGATAAAAAAGCCAGTCTGTTATTGAGATTAATTTGAGAGGCAGGTACGGTGATGTAGTTTTCAGCAGCAGCTGTTACACCCGTTGCGGTTTTGATAGCATTGATTGCATTTGCAAAATCAGTGGCTTGCAGCGTGTTGGAGTCGGCTGGCGTAATAGTATTGGCCAGTCGGATGCCATTGAGTTGAAGTTTTCCACCTGCAATAGATTGCAGACCTGCGGTAATGCGCTCGCCAGTCAAAATTGCTGGCGCTGGTTTATTGCGAATATAGGCAGCAGTACTGATGCCTATTTGGCTTAAATCTGCAGGTGTGCCTTCGCCCTCGAACTCTAAAACAATAGAAGAGTCTTGACCGTTCTCAGACAGAGGGCGGCTAAGCGTTAGCCAGCCTGTGTAGGTTTGTGCTTTGACACCTAAGATATTGGTACTAATGGTTCCATCAATTGAAATGTTCTCGCCTTCGTAACCGGCTGCATTGGTCAAAACCAATTCGCCAATAGCGCTAAGCTTGGCAATCACATTTGTCTCATCAGTTTTTGCATTGATTCTGGCAATTAAAGCATTGATATCGCTCGGCCTGTCATCAGTACTGCCATCTGCAATAGAAACTGATTGCCCATAAATACCAATCAATGCCAGTGAGTAATTCAAGTTGAGTTGAGATGCCGGAACAGAAATTGAGTTCTGAGCAACTGCAGTCACGCCCGTGCCTGGCCTGTCATCTGTACTCTCGGTTAATTCATTGATGCCTCTGGCAAAATCATTGGCCTGCAGAGTGGGAGTGTTAACTGAAGTAATCTCTCCCAAAGTCACGCCGTTTAGTTTGAGTCTTCCGCCAGGCAGAAACGCTTGATCTGCTGGAATACGCTGTCCAGTCAATGTGGCTGGAACAGCTGTACTTAGCAATGACGTGTGAATTGTGGGGTCTGTATTGCCCATGTCCCACTGCGGTGCTAACTTCACCTCGGCCTTTGCACCATAAAAGACTTCAAAATCTTTGTATGTGTCGGTACCACTCTTATTGATGTATTCAGTATTCAGTTTGGCTTCTGCTACAAAGCCGTTGCCCTTGACGTTGTAGGCGCTCCATTCTTCATTCGTAATGGCTTTGCCCGCAATTTGACGACCATCCCTGGTGAAAATTTGAAGCTGTTGGTTGCTGTCAGTTGCTGACAAATAAAGAGAAACATCATGCAAGCCATTTGGAATGGTTGCTACAGCTGCGATAGTGCTTGTTGACCCAATTTTGACCGGTAACGCTGAACCTGGGTCGGCGCTGTTTGCCAAGATGGATTGAAGCGGTGCTGGGCCTGTATAAGTGGGCTCGACGTAGACCAATGACGCATCGACACCGCTGGTGTTTTCCGATGCTTCAATGGCACGAAACTGATTGGCTGCGGCAACGCGCAATGGATCGTCAAAGGTCACTTGCAAGTTGGCAGCAGCATTGCTCGAGGCGTCACTGATTTTGAAAAGTGCAACCCCTGCATTGCCGTAAGCATCAATGCCAGCTTCGTGTAGCTTGTTGATTTCTGTGGCCAACTTGGTGGCGAGGTCATTGATGGCGTTGCGACTGCTGCCCAGAATTTGTTCCCTGAACGACAACATGCCCGAAATCTTGCCGCTGCTAATGCCTGTCAAGGGCTGAGGTTTCTCGCCGTATGGGTCAAGAATGAGATTGATTTTCTCGGGCACCTTGTCGTCTAAAGTCACTTGAAGTTGATAAGCTTTGTTGCCTTCTAGAATAACCTCACGTGTAAAAGACGCGCCCAAACTGACGTTAACCGAGCCGTTGGTATTGAACTGGGTTTTGATGTGCGCATAGCTAGACAAAGACTTCAGTAGCAAGTCACGTTGATCCAGCAAATCCGGCGGTTGCGACTCTGCATTCTGGTGCTTTGTCATTTGCTGATTGACTTCAGCCAGTTGCTTTGTCAAGGTGTTGACATCGTTCACATAGCTGTTCATGGCATCGTTGGTTTCTTGCTGCACCAAGTCCAGTTGCGATGAGAGCTGTGAAAAACGCGAGGCTACGCCTTCGGCATCACGAATAAAACTGCTTCTACGAACGGTTGAGGCGGGATCTGCAGAAAGTTCCCGTGCCGTGTTAAAAAATTGATCCAATGAACTGTTCAGGCCCATGGACCCGCTGCCCATGATGTCAATCACCCGATTGGCGTAATTGACCATGGGTTCTTGACTGGCAAGTTCGCTGTTGCTGTTGCGCAAGTTCAGTTCGGCAAAGGTGTCGTATTGACGCTTGACGCGGTCAATGGTGACACCCGTGCCCAAATACACATTGCCAATCCTGGCTGTTGGGTTGGCTTGCAGCACCACTTCTTGACGCGAGTAACCCTCTGTTGCCACGTTGGCAATGTTGTTACTGACGGTGCCTAGGGCGCGCTGATAAGACGCCACGGCATTGGAAGCAACGCTGACTAAGTCGGTCATGAGCCGCTCCCGTTAAGAGGTTTGGCCGGCAAGTTCAATTCAAACTTGGGAGCTTGGGGAAGTGCAATGCCTGCAGCTTTTGGGTTGAGATTGTCTAATGAGATGCCGGCCGCTTTGGGATTCAATGCGATGCCCTTGGCAGCGGCATTGAAAGCGGCAGGGTCTTGCCGCTGTTTCAGCATGTCTGCCGTTGTGGCAAGGTTGGCTTGTTGTTGTTCTAGGTTTTTGACCAGCATGTCGGCCAAGCCCATGGTGTTTTTCTTGGCCAACTGAACCGACACTTCTTTGTCGAACATGCCTTCAAAGGTTTCCATGGTGCTCGACTCAGACATTTCGCTTTTGACGATCGATTCCCGCATGGACTTCATCATCATTTGCAGGAAAAGTGCCTCAAATTGCTGGGCAGTCTCTCGAATGGCGCCCTTGGCGTTCTGGCGCGCTTGACCCTTCAGCTGACCCAGGCCGTCAAAGTCCAGGTAGGAATTGGTGGAAGGAGGTTTTAGCGCATCCATGATGAGACTCTTTAAGCGGTTCCAAATTTGGGTGCCCGAGTCTCACAATGAGCCTCTTAAAGTGTCAAAACGTCAACACCGGCAAGCATGAGTTGCAAAACTCGTGCCTGCTTAAATAATGACCAATTCGGCTCTCAAGCTGCCGGAGCTCTTGAGGGCTTCAAGGATGGCAATGAGAGAGGAGGGCGAGGCGCCCACTTGGTTCACAGCGTCCACAATTTGACGCAAATCGACGCCAGGCTGAAACAAGAACATCGGCTTGTTGGGTTCGCTCACCTTGACGTCCGCATTTTGGACTGGCGTGGTTTGGCCTTGGCTGAAGGCGCCGGGCTGAGATACTTCATTGGTGGCTGCAATGGCCACAGAAATGGTGCCGTGCGTAACCGCGGCAGCCGTCACCCGAACGTTTCGGCTAATGACCACAGTGCCAGTTCTGGCATTGATCACCACGCGGGCAGGGGGTTCGCCGGGCATCACGTCCATGTTTTCAATCATGCTCATGAAAGCCACCCGCTGCGTCAAATCTTGGGGGGCTTGCAGGGTAATGGAGACACCATCCAAAGCGCGGGCTACATCTGCGCCAAACCGACCATTGATAGCGCTTACGATGGCGTTGGTGGTTGTGAAATCACTTTCACGGACATTCAAAACAATGCGTTCTGCTTTGTCAAAAGGGTTGTCAACGATTCGCTCCACGGTGGCGCCAGATGGAATGCGTGCAGCTGTTGGAATGCCAATGGCAACCTTGGAACCCGCAGCACTGGCATCGATACCAGTTGCTGTAAGGGAGCCTTGGGCTAAAGCATAGATTTCGCCGTCCACACCGCGCAAGCTGCTGAGCAACAAAGTACCGCCTCGCAGATTGCTGGCTTTGCCAATGGCAGACACATTGACATCGATTTTTTGGCCAGGCTTGGCAAAACCAGGCAGCTCAGCCGTCACCATGACGGCAGCAACGTTTTTAATGTCAATCTTGCCCGCACTGGTGGCAGTTTCAAAATCGGACAAAGGACCTTCCAAGCTAACACCCAAACGGTTGAGCAGTGTTTTCATGCTTTGGGCTGTGAATGACACGTCAGAGCCGTCGCCAGTTCCTTGCAAGCCAACCACCAAACCATAACCGATCAATTGATTGGTTCGCATGGCGGCAACCGTGGTGAGGTCCTTGATGCGATCGGCATAGGCGCTGGTCATGCTGACCAACATCAGCAAAAAGAAAGCACCTAAACGTTTGACAGACAGGTTCATAACTTGTGACTTCAAAATGAAATGTTAGAAAGGCCAGATTTTGAGAAGCGCACTGGTTCCCCAGCCTGCGCGCGTGGCATTGGCAAGGTCGCCAGTACCGCGATATGCAATTTGTGCATTGGCCAAGCGCCTAGATTGCACGGTATTGTTGGGCGCCACGTCGTCTGGGCGAATGATGCCTGCCACTTGAATCACTTCAGAGCCTTCTGTGAGCGCCAATTGCTTTTCTCCGCGCAAAACCAAGTTGCCATTGGGCATGACTTCCACGACCGCTACAGCCACTGAGCCACTCAAGCTGGCCTGTTGATCCGCAGCGCCTGTACCTTTATTGGACACAGATCCGCCCGTCATGTTGATGCCCTTCATGAAGCCACCCAAGCCAGCGCCATAATTTTTAAGGCCATCTGGAATGAGGGTGTTGCTAGAGTCTCTTGTAATGCTGCCGTTTTGTGTGCGTGCAGCTTGCGTGGACTCATTTAGCAAAACCGTAATGACGTCGCCTACTTGAAAGTTTCGACCTTTTCCAAACCAGCTGTCGCTTTGGCGGCCGACGTAGATGGCGCCAGTGGCCATGGTTTCGCGCGCATTTTGAATCGGGTAGACCGGTTCAAATTGAGGCGAATGCGTCATGGCCTGTGGGGGTGATACAGAAGAGCAGCCTGACAGAATGCCGGCAAAAACGCTCACACCCAACAACCAACTTTTTGAAAGTAATTTCATAAGGCGCTTCTTAAAGGTTGTTGTTAATGAACTTCAGCATGCCGTCGACGGCAGAAATTGCTTTAGAGTTAATCTCGTAAGCGCGTTGGGTTTCGATCATGTTGACCATTTCTTCCACCACGTTCACGTTAGAGGCTTCTAAGGTGCCTTGCATCAAAGTGCCTGCTCCTGTCACACCTGGCTGCAAAACTTGCGGTGCACCTGATGCTGATGTTTCTTTCATCAGGTTTTGACCTTTGGCTTCAAGACCGCTTGGATTCACAAAACGAGCCAGCTGAATTTGACCAATGATCTGAGCGCCACCGCCTACCAGCTCAACGGATACGGTGCCATCGCGACCGAACGTGACGCTGGACGCATTGGGTGGAACCGTAATGGCAGGTTGCAAAAGTGCACCTGATGCGGTCACAAGTTGGCCAGTATTGGACAACTTGAAATTACCGTCACGCGTGTAAGCAATGGTGCCGTCGGGTTGTGAAATTTGGAAGAAACCTTCACCCGCAATGGCCATGTCCAAAGGGTTCTGGGTATTGACCATGTTGCCCTGTGCATGTTGCTTTTCTGTGGAGACTACACGCACACCGGTACCCAACATCAAACCCGTAGGCGATTGTGTATTGGCGCCAGTTTGGCCACCCGCTTGGCGAATGTTTTGATAGAGCAAGTCTTCAAATACCGCACGGTCGCGTTTGAAACCCGTTGTGTTGACGTTGGCCAAGTTATTGGAAATAACATTCATGCGCGTCTGTTGCGCATCCAAGCCAGTTTTGGCAACCCACATGCTAGCGTCCATGGCGAGCTCCTTTCAATTGTTCAGTTCAATAAGCCGTGATTAACCGTTGGCGCGCATCATGCTGCCACCCGATTCATCTACGTCTTTGCTTTGTTTAATCACGTTCACTTGCATTTCAAATGAACGACTTTGGTCCATGAGTTTCACCATGACTTCCATGGCGTTCACGTTCGAACCTTCTAATGTTTCTGGCGTCAGGCTAACCAATTTGCCCGTAACAGGAATGTCTTCGTTGGGCTTGCCCACAACACGGTACAAACTGTCTTCGCGACGCTCTAATGACACTTGGCTTGCATCACGCAATAAAATTCTGTCAATCAATACCGGTGCTGCAACACCCGCTTGTGCTGGATTGGTTGCATACACAGAGCCATCTTTGCTAATTCTGACAAAGAAGCCTGGAGGAATGGTGATGGGACCGGCGCCTTGACCACGAACCATGGCACCTGTACCCATTTCTAAAACACCCGAGCCACTCAAGCGCAAGTCACCGCGACGTGTGAACGCCAATTCGCCATTGGGGGCTGTAACGCCCATCACAGCTTGATCGTCCATAGCAACATCCAAGTCACGGCCTGTTTTGATAATCACACCGGGTTTCATGTTGATGTTGTCGGTAGCGAAGGCTTGCGGTTGCAAACGTGACTCAAAACCGGCACCCTGAACTTTCAATGTCAACATGGCGGCTTCAAAGCTTCGCTTGAAGCCAGGTGTTGCCACGTTGGCCAACTCGTTGGTCGTCATTTGACGGGCAGTTCGCCCTTCATTGATGGCGGCCGCGGCGTTAAAGGCTAAACGATCCATGTTGAATTCCTGGTGTTAAATCAGCGGGCTGATTAAGAGCGCAAGTTAATGATGGCCGATGTCATCGTGCTAGACGTTTCAATCGCTTTGGCATTGGCCTGGAAGTTACGTTGCGCGGTAATCAAGTCCACCAATTCTTGTGTCAAGTCCACGTTGGCACGTTCAGTCGCACCAGCTCGCAAGGTTCCGAAACCAGCACTACCCGCCGTACCCAAAATAGGATTGCCAGAGGCAGCAGAAGCCAAGAAGCTGGAGTCGCCAATCTGTCGCAAGCCACCTGGGCTTGAGAAGTTAACCAGCAGAATTTTGGCCAATGACTTTTGCGAACCATTTGAGAACGAAGCACTGACCAAGCCGTCGTTGGCAATGGTTACGCCCACCAAGTCACCCTCTGGTGCACCGTCTTGAGATTGAGACAAAACAGCAAAAGCAGATGAGAACTGAGTAGAAGCAGAGTAGTCAATGTTGATGGTCAAAGCACCTTTACCACCCGCCAAGTAAACAGTTTCCAACTGCGTACCTTCAACTGGCGACACCAAGTTACCACCGGTGTCAAAAGTCAACTCACCTTTGTCAAGGTAAATGGGTGACCATGCTGGCAAAGTTGTAAAGCCGTCACCGTTGGTGGTCTCATTGCCAGCGCCATCGATGTATTTGGGCTGCAAAGCACCACTCACAACGTCTTTGTGTTGTGTTGGGTTGATCCAAGTGGATGTGGTGCCACGACCGGCTTCAACTGTTTCTAAACCCCAGTTGGAACTGCCCGAAATTTTGATGAAAGATTCTGAACCTGTTGTGCCAGTTGTAAAGACAAAGTGGTTCTTCAGTGCATCGTAAGAGACCTTAACGCCATTGACAGATGTCGGTGTTCCATTGGCATTGTTGCCGCCCAATGAGTTGATGCCTTTTTCAAGGTTGGCCATGAAGGTCGACAGTGAATATGTCGAAGAAGGCGGCAAGACAACGGTACCCTTGATACCGTCTACCGTGACCACAAACTTGTTGTTGGAACTGTCAACTGCAAAGTTATTCGCCAAATTGATAGTAGGCGTTGTGCCGAATGCAACTGCAGGCGATGACTCAATGCCACGTACGGCTAAATTGCTGGTTGTGACCTCATCTTCTTTAAGGCCCAGCAAGGTCTTGCCAGTTTCAGTGAGCGCAGAAATGTTAATGCTCGATTTGTCTCCGGTCTTACCAGACGACACTGTAAAGATTCTATTGACTGAGTCGTAAGTGACTTTCATGCCATATCGTTGTTCACTCAACGCACGATAAGCCGTACCGTTAGGAATGCATTTGTAGTCGTAGCCACCATCATCAGCCAATACAGTCGGCGTCGTTGAGATACCAAAGAAGCTTGCTGTAGGGTTGGCATTTCCAGCTGTAGGCGCTGCTGTACTCAGGTTAATTGGTTTTTTCGACTCGTCCGTAAATTTAAAGCCTTGAGTGGCGTAATCGTAATGAGCTGAAATGGTCGTACCTTCCAACTGTGTTTGAATTTCAGCTTCTAATTCATCGATGGAGTAGGAACCTTTATCAATTGAAATTGTTTCAATGATGGGGCTGGGCGATGTGGCCACTGTAATTTTGAAATCTTGGTTTTCAGCTATCTCAAAGTCGGCTTGATCACCAAACTTTCGATTCAGCTGATTTGTCATTTCAATGGCGAGGTCATTGCCAGTAATCTTCTTGTCAAGGTCCTTCAGAAAACTCAAATCAATGGATTCTTTTTTGCCACTTTCATCAATGTCGAGCGTAATAAGGTCTTTTAAATTTGCAGGCGTAAACCGGTCATCTGTAGAAAAATTAATACCTGTCGTTAACTCCGTCAGACTCACTGCTGCGCCTTTACTTGAAGCAGCAACAGATGTCCTTTTGTCTGTCAATTCATCCAAAGAGAACAGTTGCGTTTTGGCAGTCGTCAATTCATCTTTGACTTCGCTGTAAGGTTTGATCTGACCATACTGGTTGACGTAAATCTTTTCACCATTGTCATTTGTGGCCTGCACCAATGAGGCTGCCACGGCATCCTCGCCCACAAACACATGGGTTTGCCATTTGTTGAAGGGGGTGTTCTGACTGGCGTTGTCTGTTTTGACGTAATAGATGGTTGCCAAATAACCATTGCCACCGTTGTCATACACAGTAAAAGCAGTACTCTTGTTGTATGTTGCAGGGTTGGCACGGTTAAAGGGTTCGCGAATGACTTCAGCATCCGCAGGAAAGTTCAGGCCCAAAGAAACTTCTGAGGTTTGCTTGGCTTCACCAGAAGTTTTTTGAGGAATGGTCAACACCACACGTTCATTCACGTTCGCAGAACCAGTCGAGTCAACTGTCGCTGCCATCAAGCGCTGACCCGAAGAGTTCACAACGTTAAATTGTTCATTCAACAAGAAAGAACCGTTACGTGTAAACAATTCTTGCAAGCCATCCGCTGATCGCAGCGGGAAGAAACCGTCACCGGTAATGGCCAAGTCCAGCGCATTGGAAGAGAAAGAAATATTACCCTGGCTAAACTCTTGTGACACTTGTTTCAGAGACACACCCTGACCCACTGTAGAAGAAGCTTTTTGCAGTGGTGATGTCGCAAAAATATCGCCGAAGTCAGCGCGTGAGCGCTTGAAACCGGTGGTGCCCACGTTGGAGATGTTGTTACTGGTCACGCCCAACATGGCGGTGGCAGCATTCAGTCCGGTTAGCGAGGTATAGAAAGACATGGTGAAGAACTCCTAAAGATGGGTGGGGTCTTGCGAATGAAAAATGTTTGCTTTAAACGGCTTAACTGCCAATTCGTTGCACGTCGGATAACTTGACAGACTTGCCGCCTGCAACTTCCAACAAAATGGTTTTGTCAGCTTGCTGATTGACACCTGTGACCACCGACAAGACATTGACGGCGGGGTTGGTGGTTTTGCCTTGGCTGACCACAGTGGCTTTGAAGGTGTAATTGCCATCAGGAACTTGAGTGCCTGCGTCGCTCTTGCCGTCCCAGACCAATGGCATGTCGCCAATCTTCTGTGAGCCCAAAGTTTGGGTGGCCACTGACTGACCTTTGTCATTGAACACTTGTAGCTTCACGCCTTCTGCGCCTGTTGGCAAAGAAACAAAGCCTTGAACTGGTTTGCCCTCTTGAACAACAGCAAGTGCACCTGGTACTGCAACCGTCTTGCCAATCATGCTGGTGCTGCTCATCATGCGCTCGCCCGACATGCTCTCAACGTAAGTCTTGAGGGTTTCAGACATGCCTGTGGTAGCTTCAAGTTGAGAGAACTGCGCCAACTGCGCCACGAAGGCTTCGTTCTTAACTGGGTCCAGTGGATCCTGACACTTCAATTGTGTTGTGAACAATGTCAGAAAATCTTTTTGTCCCATGCTGGCCGATGTGCCAGACTTGGCCGTCAAGGCTTCGTTGGCTGCATCTGCAGTAGTTTTAAGACCAGCGGGCGCATTGATCTTGCTTCCAGCGTTGGCGGCTGTTGCCGCTGCGTTCAGACTGTTATTGGTTGCCAAAAACATGGTTCAAGCTTTCTTATCTGTGTAATGGTTAAGTCTTGATGATGTCGATGGTGCGCATCAACATCTGTCGTGTGGTGTTCACCACTTCCACGTTGTTTTGGTAAGAGCGGGCCGCAGCCATCATCTCAACCATCTCGGTCATTTCGTTCACATTTGCCAAGTAAACATAGCCGTCTTTATCGGCCATAGGGTTGCCTGGATCTGACATTTTTCGGATGGGAGAGGGATCGTCTGTGATCTTTTCAACACGCACACCTCCTGCATATCCCTGCTCGTGTGCTTTTTGTTGTTCTTGCAAAATGGTTTTGAACATAGCCCGTTTGGCGCGAAAGGCTTCGCCTTCATTGCCAGAAACGGTGCCCGCATTGGCCAAGTTAGAAGCGGTGGTGTTCATGCGGGTGGTTTGCGCATTGAGCGCAGAACCCGCAATGTTAAAAATGTTGTCTAAAGCCATTTAAATTAATCTCCACGCAATGCACGGCGAATACCACTGACGCGGTTTTCTAGGATGTTCAAAGTCGTTTGGTAATCGGCCGCCACTTGACCAAACTTGGCTTGTTCGACGTTCATCTCAACGGTGTTGCCGTCAAATGACGCATTGAAAGGAATACGGTACTTTTCGCCGCTGGGGTTTTCTTCCATGGGCATGGGCATGTGAAGATTGCTGGTGGTGTTCAGCACGGCTTCTTTGGTTTGCTTTAAGACAGACTTGAAGTCGAGGTCTTTGGCTTTGAAGTGAGGGGTGTCGGCATTGGCAATGTTGCGCGCCAGTACTTCCATGCGCTTACTGCGCAATCCCAAAGCCTGAGCATGTACTCCCAGTGCGTTGTCAATCATGTTCATGATGTGCTTTCCTTCGCGTCACTCTTAATGCCGGTTACCCGACAGCCCAAAGAATTAAAGTTCTTTGCAAAGAGTTCGATTGCAAGACCCGTGCCATGCTATTTCGGCTGTTTTTCGACAGCTTCGGTAAGCTGCCATGTGGGGAATTGCTAGGAAATATGCGGTTTTCAGGCCATTCGCGTCATAGACAGATGGCTTGAGAACAAGCGGCAATGTTTTGCCGCTTGTTCATGAATAGCTTTGTATGGGCTTATCGCAACCAAATTTTGGGTGCTTCAATAGCGTCGTAATCGGCGGCTTTTTGCACCTGCAAGCGAATGCGTGCTGCAGAGTTGGGGTTGGGGTCGGTCGGGTTTAGCGCATTGTTGATGGCATTGCTCACGGGGTTGCCCGAGGTTTGCGTCTTCATGCTCTTGAGCCCCAGACGATCGCTGGCGTTTTGAAGCAAGCCTTGCGTAATCGATGCGCGCGTCATGGGGGCTTGTGGGTCTCGGCCTTCATACAAGTACTTGGCTTGTTTTCCTGGAATGCCCAAGGGCTCTTCAGCACGTTTCTCCCCGCGTGCTGCAGGTTGCAACACGGCTAAATAAAGTTCGTCCAAGGGCACTGCCCCTGCTTTTTTCAGGCCCACCTTTTCAAAGTATGTATCGACCAAGTGCAGTTGTTGGTAAACACTCAAACCCAAAATCGATTTGGGCGATTTGCCAAAACCTACTTCGGCTGCACCTCGGTCGGGTCCATCACAAAATTGAATGATGCCGTGGCAACGCGTGTTGCTGGCCTGTGGGTTCATGCCGTCGCTTTCCATCAGTGTTAGGCGGGCAAAGTCATCGGGTGAGAAGTTGTGTTTGTTGGCAACTTGCAATACTTTGTTGTAAACGTCTTGCTGCTCTACTTTAGGAATGAACCCCCTAGACACAGCCCGGTCCAATGTTTGGCTTAAAACTGGATGCGCCACAGCATTGATGTAATTGGACTTGGGCAGCTGTTGAGGACGAGCTGCTGTGACCACTAAGGTGGGAATGGGTTCGTTGGTGTTAGCAGGAATCGCGTTAGACGTGGATCCGTTTTGTGCGGTGGTCAATGGTTGAGTTTGGCCCGCTTGCCATCGACTCAACATGTTTTGCATTTGAACTTTTTGCCCAGGAAAAATGGCGTTAGCATTTTGAATGCCGCTGTCGGCGGCCAAGGCCTGGGTCCATCTGAATTCCTCAGAGGGGGTCAACTTGACGCCGTGCATTTGAGCCTGCTCACGAACGATGCTGGTCAGGGTGTCGCCAGGTTGAATGGTTCGAGTGAACGAGGTTTGTTGAACCTGTTCTAAAGCCTTGTTAAAACCAGGGCGTGACAAAGCCACTACGCTGTTGGGCGCATTGCCAGAATTGCCCAAAGGCGCATTCGGTAAATTAGACTCAATTCTCATAGTGATGGCATCTTTATTGCATGAACTCCGGTATGTTCAAACCAAGTGTCAAAACCTCTACACCTGCTCACACCTTGATGCAAATCTTGTGCCTGACGGTTTTTTGGCTGCTCTTTTCAGGTCAGCCATTGCCCGTAGGCGCACAGTCGCTTGCGCCGGCAGAGAGTATGAGGACGCAGGTAACACAATGGTTGTCACAAACACATGGAGTGAATTCAAAAGAAGTCGTTATTGCGCCTTTGGATGAACGATTGAAAGTGCAAGCTTGTCAAAAACCTTTGATGGTGGACCATCCATTTGCGTCCAAAGAGACTGTTAGGGTGAGATGCGCTGAGCCCGTTTGGCAACTCTATTTACAAGTCAGTTTGCCTAGCAGCAGCTTTGCGCCTGCTGCAAGCTCAACAAATGCAAGCAGTCAAAATACTGGCCAAACAGTCAGAACCATGTTGATTACGCGACGTTTGTTGCAAAGAGGCACTATTTTGCAAGCCGACATGCTGGAAGAGGTTCAAGCTTCCCCAGGAAATGCCGATACACAGATACTGAGTAAGTTGAAAGATGCCCAACAAGCTGAGTTGACCCGAGATATACCTGCTGGCCAGCCTTTGAGAATGTCCGACATTCGTCGGGCTGTGCTGGTGAAGCAAGGTCAAACGGTGATGATGTCAGTGGGCAACAGTGCAGATTTTCAGATCACGATCAGAATGGAGGCGATGCAAGATGGTCGCATGGGAGATCAGGTGAAGCTGAAAAACCCGGAATCTGGCAGGCAAGTGTCTGGCGTGGTGACGGGGCCGAACATGGTGAAGGGCCTTTAAAAGGCTTGGAATGCAGCCTTTTTTGCAAATAATTCAAAATATTTGAAAAAAGTGATTCAAGTTCTAGAATGTACTGTCGATACTGAGCATGTCCAACCCCCTTTTTGTGGGTTGATGTGTGAAGAGATAAGAAAGTGAGCCAGCTATGACCGATGCAATTTCAAACTATGGACGACGTGCCCAGTCGGATCCTACGCTGCGCAGTGCCTTGGACAAAACGGATCGCAAAGCCAGTGCCTTGGCCAAAGCCTTGGACAATGCGTCAGCCTCTGCACCCGCGCCAAAGGCTTCTGGTGACCAAGTGCACTTAAGCAACGTGGCAGCGCGTGCCATGGCCGAGCCCGACTTTGACCGCGTCAAAGTAGAGTCCATCAAAGAAGCCATTCAAAACGGCCAATACCCCTTGAACCCCCGCAAGATTGCCGAGAGCTTTCATGCCATTGAACAAATGATCCGTGAGTGAGCGTGTACTTACACTGACTGCGCAGCTGGCCCAGCTGTTGGCTTTGGAGTTTGACGCTCTTAAAAGCCAAGACCTGGACCGGTTTGAGTCATTGCAGCCCGGCAAAAATGACTTGCTCCAAGAACTGACCGAGAAATGTCCCCCCGCAAAAGACCTGCAAGATTTGCCCGAGTGGGAAAACTTGCGAGAGATGCTCATCGAATGTCGCGACCTGCACAGACGCAATGCCATTTTGATTGAACGCAAACTCGACACCATACGAGGCACACTCAACAGCCTGCGTGTGGGCGATGCAGGCAGTACCGTTGAAGTTTATGACCGCTTGGGTCAAATGGCACGTTTCGGCCGAGGCCGCGGATATCAAGACGTTTAATTAGTCCCCGACTCTGGGTCGTCAGAGGTCGTTGCTTTTTCATCGCCCGGGCGCATGCCCTTGAGCCAATACACCCAAGACAAGACAACGGCCACTGCTGTGTAGAGCTCTTGTGGAATTTCTTCATCGACGTCTAAACGACTTAACAAGGCAAGAAGCTGCGGGTCTTCCGAAACAAAGACCCCTTCTTTGCGCGCCTCTTCGAGCATTCGCCTAGCAAGCTCGCCATCGCCTTTGGCTGTCACCACAGGCGTTGGGTTGTTGCCATAAGCCAGAGCCACGGCTTGACGCATGTAGCGGCTCATGCCGACACATCCACCACCAGACCACGGCCTGAAGGTGTCCAGTTGCTGGGCTCGGTGGGCCGGGTGCCATGCACCACGTTGAAAGAACGCATGTTGAGCCCCGCTTCGCTCAACTCATTGTCCAGCAAGTGAGCGCGCGACCTGGCCTCTGCCACCACACTTTCTTTTTCTGCCCACATCGTGAGTTCTATTTGCTGCGCGTTCATCAATTGCGTTTTGAGCCAGACAGGGCCCAAGTCTTCGCTTTGAGAATGGATGTTGACAGTCAAAATGGCTTGCTCGCCTTCTTGCCTAGGGCCGCGCCGGATGGAAAGCTCAATGGGATTTGAATCGACAAAAGGCAAGGTCATGCTGAACAAAACCTCTTGTTGCGCTTGCGCTTGCACGGCTTGCACTTGTCGGGCCTCAATGTCGTCAACGGCTTTGGTCAGTTTTTCAACGATGCCCGAATCACTGATGTCATCGGTGTCGCCCAAATTCAATTCGGCAATGAGTTTTCTGAGGATTTGCTTGGGGTCGGGGGCAGGTGCTTGCTGGCCTCTGGCCAGCCACACCTCTGCACCCATGGCGCCCAACATCGCTTGTTTTAAAGCGCCAGGCGTGAGTTGGTTGGCGGACAGCTGCAAAGAACGCCATTGCGCCTGTAGGTCTGGTCGTTGAATGGTCTTTAGCAACGCATCTAGGGTGCCGGGTTGAAAGAGTTGAGGCAATTCAGAGCCAACACTGGGCCGATATAGCAAGCTGGCAATGCGTGAAATGATGGGCGGTGCATTGATCGGAACCAGAGCGCCGCCTTGGGCCTTGAGCCAAATCGATTCGCCAACTTGCGACATCTGCAAACCCGGTGCAGGCAACAGACGTCCTTGCAACATCAGCATGGGCTGTTCGTTTTGCAAACGCACCGACGCTTGAACAATTTGTCCGTCTTTGAGACCTAAATCGGCCGCACTGTTGGGCTGGAAGGACAGCAGTTTGCCTTCCAGAAAAATAGGCTGAGTTCGGCCAGGCGCAACACGCGCCTCGGCCCCAGAGATCAAGGGAACCTAACCCATTGCTTGCGAGCTTGGTAGTCGCGTGCACCTGGGTTGTTGTCGTGCGCTTCTTGTGCGGCGGCTGCAAAGGGGGCCAGTGTCAGTCGAACGACTTCACTGTGATCGGGCACCACAATGGTGGTGCCAGCTTTGACACGTTGCTGTGGATTGCCTGTGATCACTTTGGGGTTGGCATCGACCAGCGTCTTGCGAAGCAGTGCTGTATTCAAGGGGCTGTTGGCATAGACTTTTTGCACCAGCCTGTCGATGGCAATGCTTTCTGCTACTTTGTGTTGCGTGCTAGGTGTCGCTGGTTGTGCGGCAGGTGCATCAGCGGCATGTGCATGGCAGGCCAGCGCCAAAGCAGTCGTCAGCGCAAATGATTTGAATCGTGAAAATTTCATGGCAAGCTTGTTTTTCAATAAGGGGTCATGACAACGTCTGGGATGATCATGGACTTTGAGATGCGCTTAGAACTTGTGACACCCGCAGTGGTGGGCTGAACTTTGGGCTCTTTGGTCAGTGTTTCTGTAGGCCATGCGCGCCAGTTGGCTTGTGCAGCTTGAGCCGGTCCTGCCAATATCACCAACTGTGAGTTGTAAGGCGTCACTGACTGAACCTGGGCCAACAATGTTTGAGGTGCGCCGTCTTTGCTCATCAGCTCAGCCGGGAAGCGGGCAGGGTTGGCCACTAACCACTCATCGCCTTTTTTGACACCGGCCAATGAACCGGCATTGATTTCAACTTGCTTGGCAGCTACAGCCGTCACAACAGGGTGCACGGATTGGCAAGCCAACCATTCTTCCGCTTGGCTGCGCATTTCATCAATTTGACTTTGCAATGTGGTGACGCTGCTCAGGCTCAATTTGGGCTGAGACCATGCAGGTACATCTAACTCAACAGCAAAGCTGGTTTGATCTTCGAAGCCTGCATTTTGACCTTCAGCGCCAGTCACTTGCAGGCGCATGTGAACCAACAAAGCATTTCCTTTTTCGCCGCGAAGACCCGCCAGGCCTGTCGCTTCAAGTTGCTCTGTGCGAACCTGAAGCTTGGCTGTCCAAGGCAATTGGTCTGGGCGGTTGCCAAGCAATGCGCGCTCGTAGGTCGTCATGCTGTTGGACATAGAGGCTGCAGGCAATGAGTTGACCATGCGCCATCCACCCACGGCTTTGGCGTTGGCCATCCACTGCGACTGGACCAAAGGCAAAAATGCAGACACAAACAATGGATGGGCTGCGTTGTCAATTTGTAAATCCAAGCTCATCACGTGCTTGAGTTTTTCGCCCACCTTGATTTTGCACAAGGGTTGATCCGCCAATGCTAACGTAGGCTTGGGTGCTAAGTCTTTTGCAAAGTCTGTGGCCTTGTTGACGGCTTTGTTGATTTTTTGCAAGGCACCCTTGATGATGTTGGGCTCAGGCCGTTGAAGAGGTTTCTCTGGCACCGCAACGGGGTACTGCAGTTTGGCTTTGGGTTGACCGGTTTCGTCGCGGCCATAGGACAAGACGCGAACACCCCGGACTTCCATGCCATTTTGAAAGCTGTTGCTTTCACGCAAGCTTCCTTGGCTGTCTATCCAAGTGGTGGTTTGAACACGCGTGGGTGTTTGCAATGAAGCGTCTACCAAGCCTTGGCGAATGGCGTCCAAACGCTCTTGCGCATTCAGCTGTGCGGCGGCATTGGTCGCAAAGACACAAGCCAAAATGGCCAAGCCATTTAGCAGTGATTTGGAGTGTGCGTTGCGACCCATCATGATCAACGTCCTTTGGCGGCCACTTGACCCATGTACAAAATACGCAAATCTTGCACCACATCACGGTCTAGTGACAAGGTGGTTTCATAGGTATCCTCGCCAACAGGCGTGATGCTGACCAAACGTGCGCCGTAAATCACGCCTTCTACTTTGGTGCGGAAGGTGTCGTTTGTGACAACCATGTCTGCAACCGTAGAGCTGGCATCTAATTGCTGTCCATAGACTTGTTCAGTTAAGTTGCGGTAGGCGTCTAGCTTGGAGGCGCGAATGGCCATGAGGCGTTGCTGTGCAGGATTTTTGTGGTTTTGCACAGTGACCACCGCATAGCCCGTAGCCGTGATGGTTTCGCGCTTTTCAACAACCGGCGGAACCAAAGACGAGGCGTCTCTTGACGAGCTGGGCATAGAAAGGTTGATAGATTTGCAACCCGTCAGGGCAACCATGCTTAAAACCAGAAGAGATACAGCTGTGCGTTTCATTGGCGATTCCTTGTAAGAGAGGGACTCGAAGTCCTACACCCTCTGATTCGGCATTAACTTGAGAAGCTTGAGCCCTTTTGCGATTGAATTCGAGCGAAGCAGTCAAAAGCCATGAGTTGTCAGAACTGAGGTGTTGCAAAAATGCAGTTTTAATTGTCGGTTTTCCGACATTTCAGCTAATTTTGTTGAAATTTGCAATACATTGGTGTCTTGAAATCCAACCCATCCGTTCTTGTTTGGCCCTATGGCGCATAAAACTCCTTCAAAAGCTTTCATTGGTGCCAGTGCCAGCGCTGAAGCCATCCGTCATTTAATTGAACGCGTGGCTTCTTCCACAGCCACAGTACTCATAACCGGAGAGAGTGGCACGGGCAAGGAGTTGGTAGCGCGTGCGTTGCACGACCAATCGGACCGAAGTGGTGGCAACTTTGTCCCCATCAACTGCGCGGCCATTCCCAAAGACCTATTGGAAAGCGAGCTGTTTGGCCATCGCAAAGGCGCCTTCACGGGCGCCATGGCCGATCGGATTGGTCGCTTTGAATTGGCTCACGGCGGCACCATTTTCTTAGATGAAATTGGCGATTTGTCGCTTGATATGCAGGTCAAGTTGCTGCGCGTTTTGCAAGAGCGCACAGTGGACCCTGTTGGCGCGCTCAAATCTGTGGCGGTTGATGTGCGCGTGGTAGCTGCCACACACAGAGATTTAGAAGCCGAAATTGAAGCGGGCAGGTTTAGAGAAGACTTGTATTACCGCTTGAATGTGCTGCCCTTGAACACCCCCGCCCTCCGTCAAAGAGCGCAAGATGTACCCGCTTTGTTGACGCACTTTGCGGCGCACTTTGCAGCCAAGGGTCAAACGCCCATCACCTTTGCGGTTGATTTTGTAGAAGCTTTAAAAGACTATGCGTGGCCTGGCAATGTGCGCGAATTGTCCAATTTAGTCGACCGATTCAACACCTTGTTCAGCGGCCAAATGTTAAGTTTGGGCAGCGTCCCGTCATCTTTGCTTCCTAAGGGCTTGCGCGCCTTGCAAGCTGAGCGTGTCAGTACACCCATTGTGGACGACTTAGAAATTGTGGCGCCACTGAGCAAAAAAGACGCTCATCACAGTGCCAATGCCGATGTGATGAATCCGTTTGCCAATCCTGTATCGCCTTTGATGATGGACATGCACAACGAAGTTGAAGACATCATCATGCTGGCGCAAGGCTTGCCCAGCTTGCCGCCTGAGGGCTTGTCTTTGAAAGACAGATTGGCCGACATTGAGCGCGATTTGATTGTTCAGGCTTTGGCGCGAACCGACGGCAATGTGTCTCAAACAGCGCGGCTATTGAATTTACAACGCACCACCTTGATCGAAAAGTTGAACAAGTACGATTTGAGGCAAGGCACATTGCCCGTGGCCAGTTCAGACGCCGAAAAGCAGGCCGATTGACCCATGAAAAAAGGCCGTCAACTAGACGGCCAATCTTCAAGGTTTGCTGCTCAGAACCCCGCTTGAACCTGCTGGCGATGTATCTTGTTGAGCGCGCGGATACTGCACCATTTTTTCTCGTTGCTTGGCGGCATTGACGGCTGCTGCATTGGCGGCATTTGCAGAAGCTGCCGCTTGTGCTGCGGCTTTTGCGGCCGCTGCGTTTTCTGCGGCTTGACGTTCTTTTTGCAATCTCGCCAGAGCTTCCATTTCTTTCTTGAAGGTGCCAGTTTCGCCTACTGCGCCTTGTAGGCCTCCCACCTGGTTGGCCAGTGCATTCATGGCGCGAGATTGCTGCACAAAGCGACCTTCAAGTGACTTTACCTGGGCTGCCAATGCGTCGCCTTTTTCACCGACTTGCTGGGCTGTTTTGGCGGGCACACTTTCGGCTTCTTTGATGACTTCTGTTAATCGCGCTTCAAGCGTGCCTTGAATTTTGGCAATGCCATCTTGTTTGGCCACCATGGCTTGGAGGCCTTCGTTGACAGAGGCCACCATTTCCATGGACTCGTCCAACTCAACCACGCGTTTGCTGAGCGATGCCAACATGGTGTCCATTTGATTAATGCGAGACTTCAACGTGAAAATAGTTGTCGCAAAAATGATGGCTGTGATGAACATGAATCCACCGGCAATGCCCATCATGATGAGGTGCTGTTTTTTGCTGACCTTGAACAGGTCGTGCAAGCCCAGCGTGGCTTTTTTCATGTTCTCTGCGACGCCTGCAGCCACATTGGCCGATCGTGTGGCCAATTCTGCCGAATCCAGAGCCAGCATTTTCAGGCCTTCGAGCTCCTCCGCATCGGATGCCGCAGACTGCGCAGCATGATCACTTGACGTGTCATGGCTCGCTTGCTGCGGTTTGTCGTTACCGCCCGTAGTGGGTTGGGTGCTCATGGCGTGTTCCTTTATTCTTCAAGCTTGTCCAGGCGCACACGAACCAAGTCGTTTTCAATTTTGACCTTGATCACGCGCGCTGGAAAATTCATTTCTGGCATCGGTTGTGCCATTGCGTTGGGAATGTCCTCAGCAATGGCCGCCAAAATTTCTTCAGTCTTGGCTACAGTATCGGCACCAACTGGCTCGTCTTTAATGTCAATGGCGCTGTCAAGTTCAGTGACCGCAAGAGGCTTGCTGATGGGCGGTGGGACTGGAGCGTCCTGGGGAACATTGACAAAACGATCTGGGGCATCTGCGGCGCTTTGATAACCCTTGATGTTTTCTTCGACATCGGCAACGTTTTGATGGCCTTTGAAGGTTTCACCCTTTGCATAAACGTCTTTGCTAGGCTCTTTGTCGGGGTCTTGTCCGCCATCGACGACGTTGTTTTCTTCAAAGTCAAACTTCTCACCTTCAGCCATCACTTTGCGAATGGCAGGCGCACTGGCTTCGGCTTTTTTGCCAACGGCAACGTTGGAGCCTTCAGACATGGAGACAGAATGCGGCCGATCTGTCTTAATGATCATCGGTTCGTCTTGATTGGAGTTATCGCTCATACAGGTTCCTGAATTTAGGAGGACATTAATTTGCCGTTGGTATCAAACATCATGGATGCCGGCACTTTAGGTTGTGGTTTGGTGATGGGTGCCATGCCAGGGCGAACATCAGCCAGACCAAAGACATAGGCAATCACTTGCGCCACAGCCAAATACAGGGCTTCCGGCACAGGATGATCGACCTCAGTGCTGAAATAAAGTGCACGCGCCAAAGGCGGTGCTGCAAACATTTCAACGCCATGCTTTTGGGCTTCTTCGCGAATTCGTGCCGCCATGTGATCGGAGCCTTTGGCCAAAAGCACAGGGGCGCCGTCGCCGGTGGGATCATAGGATAAGGCTACAGCAAAGTGTTCTGGATTGGTGATGATCACATCCGCATCTTTGACTTTTTGCAGCATGCGGTTATTGGCCATTTCGCGTTGACGTCGGCGAATTTGCTGCTTCACCTCAGGGCGGCCTTCCATGTCCTTCATCTCGTCCTTGACCTCTTGCTTGGTCATGCGCATTTGCTTGATGAAAGAATAGCGCTGATAAGGCGCATCAATCAGCGCAATGACCAACAAGCTCAAAGAAAGCCAAAGGGCAGATTCGCCAATCATCCAGCCTGCTGCAGCCAGTGCGGGCTCTAGCGCCATTTGTCCGAGCTGCATCATTTGATCCATCTGCCTGCTGACCAATGCCCAGAGAACAGTTGCAACCAGCGTAAATTTCAAAATGGATTTCAACAATTCAATGGCTGCGTGAGCGCCAAACATGCGTTTGAATCCAGCCATCAAGCTAAGCTTGCTGGCTTTGGGCATGATGCCTTTTAAAGAAAACAAATAGCCACCGGTTGCGCCGCTGGACAAAACTGCCAAGATGGCGGTCACCAGCAAGATGGGCACAATCAGTAAGAAGCTTTGCCCTAAATGATGGGCAAAGGTGGTCACCATCAGGTCTGGGTTGTCGATTGTTTTGCGATCGAACTTAAAGCCTGAAGCAAAAATTTCGGTCATTTGCGTCATCCAATAGCCGCCCATCATGAACATGGCCAAGATAGCGCCAATGGTGACGGCCGCAGCTGGCAACTCTGCCGATCGGGCAACTTGACCTTCGTCGCGGGCGTTGCGAAGTTTTCGCGCCGTCGGCTCTTCGGTTTGTTCAGCGCTGGATTTTTCCGCCATGCTTTACATCCTTCAACTGATGCCGACCAAGATGCGGACTTGCAAAAAGCCCTGCATCCAAAGCCATTGAATGCGTGCGCCAATGCTGGGCAATGCCAGAATGAGCACGCCAAATCCGGCAAAGATCATGGCCGGAAAACCCACAGAAAAAATGTTCAAGCTGGGCGCAGCACGCGTGGCCACGCCCAAGCCAATGTTGATGAACAGAAGAGCCACCATCACAGGCAGTGCCGTGAGCAAAGCGCCCAAGAACAGCATAGAGCTCCACGCGATGACCTGCTTCATGGCTTCGGCGCCCATCAAATTGCTTCCGATAGGTAGGCTGTTAAAGCTCTCGACGACCAGGTTCAAGAGCAGCGCGTGTCCGCCCAAGCCGACAAAGATGAGGGTGGCCATAACCAACAAGAATTGCGAAATGACGGGTACGTTGCCCATGTTGGGGTCGATCATGGTGGCCATCGACAGGCCGATGGCATTGGCAATAGATTGACCAGCGACTACGATGGCGGCCGTGACCACTTGCAGCATCAAACCCATCAACAAGCCAATCATGAGCTGATTCACAATTTCCAGCAGACCGCTCGGTGAAAGAGGGTCAATGACGGGCCAATCGTGCAGTGGGTAGACCAGCCAAGTGAGGGCCATGGCCAACACAATGCGAATGCGCAAGTTGAGGGCACGCAAAGAAAAAATAGGGGCGGCCACCAACAGGGCCGAGATTCGCAGCATCGGCCAGAGGAGCCCATAAAAGCGCTCCATCAGTTCGGTGACTGCAATGTCCATATCAGGTAAACAGCCCAGGTATGCGCTGGAAAATGCTGCGCGTGTAATCGACCAAGGTGGTGAGTTGCCAACCACCTACAACAGCCAGCGTAATGGCCAATGCGGCCAGCTTGGGAATGAAGCTGAGCGTCGCCTCATTGATGGATGTGGCGGCTTGCAAAATACCGATGATCAAGCCAACAAAGAGTGCCACACCCAACAAGGGCGCTGAAATTAAGACGGTCATCCAGAGCGCTTGGCGACCCAGGTCAACAACGGTTGCGGTGTCCATGTAATGTCTCCAAGCTTAAGTGGCAAAGCTAGCGGCAAGCGATCCCAAGATCAAGCTCCAACCGTCAACCAACACAAACAACATGAGTTTGAAGGGCATCGAGATCATCATGGGCGACAACATCATCATGCCCATCGACATGAGCACGCTGGACACAATGAGGTCGATGACCACAAACGGAATGTAAATGAGAAAGCCGATGGTGAAAGCGCTCTTGAGCTCGGAGGTGATGAACGCAGGCACCAAGGTTGAGAATGGTACTGCCGCCGCATTGGCGGGTTCGCCTTTGTTGGCCATTTGCATGAACAGACCAATGTCGTCTTCGCGGGTTTGCTTCATCATGAAGTTGCGCAAGGGCTCTTCGGCCGCTGCCAAGGCTTTGTCAAAAGCCAAGCCTTTTTGCATGTAGGGCACCAAGGCGTTGTTGTAGATGTCGGTTAGCACAGGAGACATGATGAACAAAGTGAGAAACAAAGCCAGCCCCACCAACACCGTGTTGGGCGGTGTTTGACCCGTACCCAAAGCCTGGCGCAAGATGGACAACACAATGATGATGCGGACAAACGCCGTCATCATGAGCAAGAACGAGGGCAGCAGCGTCAGCGATGTCATCAAGGCCAACAGTTGCAGCGACAAACTGTACTGCTGTTGGCCTTTAGGACCACCCGTCACGTTGACCATGGGGATACCCTGCGCAGAGGCTGCGAAGGGAAAAGCCAGAAGGGCCAGTGCAATGATGGCACTGGCCAAAACCAAGGGCTGTTTGAATAAATTACGCAACATGGGTGTCTCCATTGGCAGACAAGCTTGCGCTGAGCTGGCTCAGTTCATTCTGCAGGGATGAGGGTGAGGCGGTGGTTTGTGATGCGCGATCTTGCCACTGGGCCAACGCGGTAATTTGTGAAGCTGTGATGCCCACCATGACTTCGTTATCACCCACGCGAATGAGTGCAATTTTTTGCCTGGGGCCAATACTCAAAGATTCAACGATTTGCAGACGGCGCCCAGAGTTTTGGGTGGCCATGCGTGATTGCAGACGGCGCAGCGCCCATAGCAGGGCGGCCATAAGGGCCAGCACCAAGGCAAAGCTGCCGATCATCCGAAACAGGTCGGCGCTACCAAAGCCGGGTGCCATGAGGTTCTCGTTTCTTGTCGTCTAAAGCACGTAGTTTATAAGTTCTTCATGCGTTCTGACGCCGGTGCCACACGCGTCAGGCGAACACCATAACGATCGTTGACCAACACAATCTCGCCTTGGGCTACCACGGTGTTGTTGACCAATAGGTCTAGGGGCTCGCCCGCAATGCGGTCAAGCTCAACCACGCTGCCTTGGGTCAGGCGCATCAGGTCACGAATTTTGATCATGGCGCGGCCCACCTCAATGGACAAAGTCACATTGATGTTTTGCAACACTTCAGGATTGATCTGGCGCTGTAATGCCTCGTTTTGCAGGGCGTCGGAGGAGTTGTCGGTCATGTCTATTTCCTGAAAATTTAATGCACACCGGGAATGCAAGCCCGTTCAATTTGGACAGCAGTTTGGGCGCCAATGCTTCCTACCTGCACATCAAAGGCAGGCAAGCCATTGACATTCAAACGGGCCAGTTCTGGCTTTTTAAAGAACAGCACATCGCCTTCTTTCATGGCCTTGATTTCGCCAAAGGAGGAGTCAATGCTGCCCAAGATCACGCGTGCTTCAAGGCTGGCAGAGTCAACAGCCTCTTCCAGCTCGACGCGCCATTGCTTGTCTGATTCGTCATTGCCATCACCCGACTGAACGCGGCTTCTGAGGCGTTCGCGAATGGGTTTGAGTGATGCGTAGGGGTAAACCAAGTCGATGAAGCCTTGCGAATTTTGGTTGCCTTCAGCTTCAAAGCGGGTCAAGATGACCAAATCGTTTTCGTCGGCAATTTGCGCAAACTGAGGGTTGATCTCTGAGCTGACCAATTCAAATTCAACGGGCAACACTGCAGACCATGCTTCTTGGAGTGATTTGAAAAACACTTCCAAGATCATGTTGATGATTCGCGATTCGGTGGGCGTGAACAAACGGCCAGGGGGCAAGTTGCCAACGCCTTTGCCAAAGCCACCAAAGAAGCTGTCCAGCGAGCTAAACACCACCGTTGGGTCAATGACCACAATGGAGTTGCCTCGCAGCGGCGACATGCGCACCACATTCACAGACAGCGGTGCTTTTAAACCTTTGAGATAGTCGCCAAATCGAACAATTTCAACTTGATTGGGATTGACCTTGGGGCTGGTGCGCAGCATCTCGACCAAGCCCAAGCGAAACGTTCGAATGAAGCGCTCGTTGATCATGTCGATGGAGGTGATGTTCACCCCCAAGCTGCTGTCTTCGCTGGCCAGGTCGTGTTTTTTCACCCGGGCGGTGGTGTTGAAACCAGTGTCAACTGGAATCGAACCGTCCATCACGCCTTCCGTCAGGGCGGCGAGTTCGTCGGGTGTTAATAAATTGGTGGCCATAAATGCTTTGGCGTCTTGGTCTGTTTACTGCACAACGAAATTGGTGAAATGAATCTCTTCAATACCGCCAAAGTCTTCGTACTTTTCTAGCAAAGTGTTGATGGCATCGCGAATTTTGACAGCCAACTCTTTGCGGAAATCGGGTTTGACCAAGTCAGCATCGGTGGTCATGCGCATCACATCCATCACGGCAGAGCGAATGGCAAAGTCGTGTTTTTTGACGTTTTCAAAGACACGCTCGTCGTAGTGTGTCATGACGGCTATTTGGACAGACATCACTTTTTTGGAGCCACTCACATTGACCAAGAACTCGCGTTCAATTTGCATGTAGGTGTACTCAAAACGTGTGAGCTCTGGCGAGTCTTTGGTTTTCTTGCCAGGTTTTTTGTCGTCCTTTTTGTCGCCATGTGCATCCGCTTCGGCGTGCTCAGGCTCGGCTACAGGCTTAGGGTTGAAATAACCCGTGAAAAACAGCGTGCCCATCACAATGGCCACGATGAGCACAATCAGGCCCACCACGCCGCCAATGATCAGCAGAATGGGTTTCTTCTTTTTCGGCTCTTCTTCAGAGACTTCTGTTGCTTCTTCTGGGGCTGCTGTTGCCATGGGGCACCTCTATCTATTCAATTTAACACCGGACGTACCGGGCGTTTTCAGTTTACATGTCAGGCCAGTGTGTCCCATGCATCAGAAGATCTAAGTTCTTTGATGCGCGACTCAGCGGAAGCAACTACCGTCACAGGGGCACTGGCATGTGTCTCAGAGCCCGAGTTTTGATTCGGTGTCGAGTTTCCGCCAGACTTTTGCTGGTTTTCACTGTTCACCCAGACATTAGCAACTGTCATGCCCGATTGTGCCAAGCTATCCTTCAATTTGTTCATGCCTTGGGCAATCAATTCTCGCGTGACGGCGTTATCGGTCTTGAAAACAGCGTCCAATCCAGCCTTGCTCATGTCGAGTTCGACATCAATTTTGCCCAAATGCGCTGGATTGAGTTTCAACTGAAGCTTCCATTCCCCTCGTTCCAACTGGTCTTGGAGCCGCTCACCCATGGCTTTGCCCAGTTTATCGGCCAAGTCCTGAATTTGGGCGGCGCGGTCTGTCATCTCGGGGTTGGCCAGTGCCGCACTGGTAGCCGATGCGCCCAGGGAACCTGTACTGGCCGTGTTACGGGCCGAATCAAGGCTGAGTAAATTGCTACTTTGGTCTTGGAGTGCATCGAGTGCAGACATCAGTGACGGGTCATTGATGTCCAAGTCCAGCAGTACTTCTGGGCACTCACCGCCTTCCGCTTTGCTGTTCAAGATGTTGCTGGTCAGTTGGCCCCAGGCCGCTGCTTGATCGCTGCCTTTCAATTGGGCCAACTGGCGCGTCATGTTTTCCCATCCGGGGACCATGCGCATGCGCATAGCATCTAAGGGGCCCAACTCAGGTGGAATTTCACCCAGGTTGTCGGCACTGCCTAATGCTTGAGATGGCGCACCGCTTCCCAAACCGCCCAGCGCTTGTAAAACGCCGGTAGCGCCTGCTGCGCTCATCAAGGCGGAAACATCAGAGGCCTTGGGTCCTGCAGCAGAGCTTGCCAATTGGGGGGCTTCAGCCCAAGCCGACGTAGCGACTTGATCTGAAATGGTCAAACTGCCGGGATGTGCCTGAATCCAACCCAGAGCGGCAGCAGAGGGCAAAAGTGTCAGGGTGTCGTTGCTTGGTAAGCTGCTAACTGGTGAGGCACCCAATGGGTTTGCTGGAAATCCGAAGAGCCCACCCATTTGCGCCATTTGAGAGTCCGTACCGGGTGTGCTGGTCAAGTCGCCGAAAAGCGTCTGAACTGCTTGTTCACTTAAGCCTTGGGCGCGGGCAAATTGCGCCAAGCTATTGGGGTCGGGCAGAGGGGATGCCGCAGTGATGACAGAAAACTGGTCGCCTAAATTGAGCGTTTGCAGTGAACTTCCAGCGGCATCGCTTGTCTCGCCTGAAGCAGTTCCGGCAATATCTTGCCGCTCACCTTTGGCCATCAGTTCGCGCATCACACCTGCAAATTCCTGCCCATTCATGGGCTTGGCGAGGTTGGGGTCGAGCCCCCCGGAGCTGCTGGAAGCCCCAACGGATGTGGGGTTCGAGACAGGTGCGGTCAAAAAGTTGAGCTTGGCGTCCATGGTATTTCCATCTTCAGATTGATGTTGCAACCCCGGTTTTTTGGTCGGGTATACCTTGAGTTAGCAAAAACCGTGACAGGTGAGGGCTTGCCGCTTTGGGTGTTGTATCAAAGGCCGGTGGGTGTCGGGATATTGGGTGGCATGGTCTTTGCAAGACAAGCTGAACTATTGAAGAAAACCATGCAGTTTGATTGTTTTAACCCTGTAAACAGCCATTTAGGCCACCCATGAGCACCTTGACCCTGTCAACGGTTCGACAGAACCTGTCCAAATTCGATTACACCGGCCTCGGCTTGCCCGCCATGGTGTTGTTGATCATGGCCATGTTGGTGGTGCCTCTGCCTGCCTTGATGTTGGATATCTTGTTTACTTTCAACATTGCCATTAGCTTGTTGATCATCATGATTGCCATTGGCACTCGCAAGCCCTTGGAGTTTTCGTCTTTTCCTTCTGTTTTGTTGTTTGCCACCATGCTTCGCTTGGGCTTGAACGTGGCTTCAACCCGCGTCATTTTGGTCAATGGCCATGAAGGCCACGAAGCGGCTGGCAAAGTGGTTGCGGCTTTCGGTGAGTTTGTGATTGGCGGCAACTATGTGGTCGGTTTCATCATCTTCGCCATCCTGATGATCATCAACTTCATTGTGGTGACCAAAGGCGCGGGCCGTGTGTCTGAAGTGAACGCCCGTTTTACATTGGACGCCATGCCTGGCAAGCAAATGTCGATTGACGCTGACTTGAATGCAGGCGTGATTGACCAAGATACAGCCAAAAAACGCCGCGAAGAGCTTTCGCAAGAATCTGACTTTTTTGGCTCCATGGACGGTGCCTCAAAGTTTGTGTCTGGTGACGCCGTGGCTGGTTTGCTTATTTTGGTCATCAACTTGATTGGCGGCCTCACAATTGGTGTAGCGCAGCACGATTTATCCTTGTCTGAAGCGGGCCGCATTTACACCTTGCTGACCATCGGTGATGGCTTGGTGGCTCAGATTCCTGCTTTGTTTTTGTCTCTGGCAACCGCCATCATCGTGACGCGTGTGACAACCTCTGAGTCCATGACCGAGCAAGCCACGTCTCAGTTGTCCAACCCGACCGCTTTGTACATGTCGGCTGCAATTCTAGGAATTTTGGGCCTCGTGCCTGGCATGCCTCACTTGGTGTTCATCACCTTGGCTGTGGCCAGTGCAGCCTTGGCTTATCGAATTACGCTCAAACAAGCGTTGCCTGTCAGTTCCCCGGCAGAACAAGCGGCACAAGCTGCTTTGGACGAGCCCAAAGAATTGGACTGGGACGATGTTGATCAAGTTGACTTGATTGGCCTTGAAATTGGTTACGGTTTGATTCCTTTGGTCAACCCTGAAACGGGTGGCCAGTTGATGAACCGCGTCAAAGGCGTGCGTAAAAAATTGTCGGCTGAATTGGGCTTTTTGGTTCAGCCCGTGCGCATCCGCGATGCCCTCACCATCGACCCCGATGCCTATCACATCGTCTTAAAAGGCGTGGTTCGCGGGAAAGGTCAAATCAAGGTGGGCAAAGAGTTGGCCATCAATCCCGGTCAGGTTTACGGTCCCTTGGAAGGCCAAGCCACACAAGAGCCCGCTTTTGGTTTGGAAGCCGTTTGGATTGATCCTTCACAGCGCGACTTGGCCCGTACCTTGGGCTACACAGTGGTAGACGCCAGCACAGCCGTGGCCACGCACTTGAACAAGGTTTTGCGTGACAACGCATCCGATTTGCTCAGCCACGACGAAGTGCAGCAGTTGCTCGACAAGTTGGCCGCCAAATCGCCTAAGTTGGTCGAAGACTTGGTGCCTGGCAAGCTGTCTTTGGGCGTGGTGACACGTACTTTGCAGAACTTGTTGAACGAGTCTGTGTCGATTCGTGACATGCGCACCATTGCCGAGACCTTGTCTGAAGTGGCCAACCGTACACAAGAGCCCGAGCAGTTGACTGCCTTGGTTCGCCCCAAGTTGGGCCGCATGATTGTTCAGAGCTTGGTGGACGACGCCAACAGCTTGTCTGTCATGACACTGGACCCTAGCCTTGAGCAGTTGATTCACAACATTTTGCAGCAAACCGCTCCTGGCCAAAGCATTGCCATGGAGCCAGGTTTGGCAGAGCGTTTGTTTGGTGCTTTGCGCGATGGCGCACGCGCTGTAGAAGAAATGGGTCACCCCGCTGTGTTGGTGGTGTCGCCACTCATTCGTCCTTGGTTGTCAAAGGCTGTGCGCTACCGCGTGAATGATTTGACCTTGTTGTCTTACAGCGAAATTCCAGACGATCAGACCGTCAAAGTGGTTCACACCGTGCACGCAGAAACACGCTGAAATACCACTTGCATAAATACCGAATACAAAAGATTCAACCCTTAGATTGATGAAGAGATAGCACCATGGAACTTAAACGCATCTTAGCCCGCGATACGCGCAGCGCCACAGAAAAGGCGATGGCTTTGTATGGTCCCGATGTGTTGATCATCTCGAATCAACGCGTTGAAGGTCAAACTGAATTGATCGTGGCTTTGGAAGTGGCCGAGGTCAGCGCAGAAGAATTGATGCAAGACGAAGAGTTGGCAATGCCAGCAGTTCAGCAGCCAGCCTCGACGCCAACCAAGCGTTTGTCCAGCACGCCGTCTTCAGTGAATCAGCCCTTCAGCGACCACTTGCACCATTTGTTGAAGCCCAGCGCACAAACTGCGATCAAAACAGACGCAAAGTTAGGTTCGTCACTTGCAGAGAAGTCCACCACAGAGCACCTGTTGACGCAGGGCCGTGAGCAAGTTCGCAGCCAAGAAATTGTGTCTTTGGTGCGCGAAGAGTTGGCCGCACTGCGCCAAGAGTTTCGCTTAAGCCAGCAAACAGCCAGCTGGCAAATGAACCAATACTGGCCGGCCCATATTCAACCCTTGGTGGAAGCCATGGCAGAAGCGGGTGTGCCCACTGCATTGCGCGCTTTGTTGCAAGAAGGCTTGCGCGAGCAACCCAGCTTGGAAAGCGCACTTTCCAGCATTCGTTCCCAACTTACCCACAATTTGGAGCGTCCACAGGAAGGCTTTCCCAATCGCGGCGTACAAGTGATGGCCGGTTTGTCGGGTTCTGGCAAAAGCTTGATGGTGGCCAAAGCGGCCCAACAAGTGGCGATGCAATTTGGCGCTGAATATGTGGCCGTGGTGAGCTACCACGACATGCGCGCTGGCGCTTGGGCACAAACCCAAATGTTGTGCGCACAGTTGGGCGTGGAATGCTTCCGCGCTGCAGACACCGAAACATTGTCTTTGTTGTTGAGTGAGCTCTCTACACGTCGCTTGATTTTGATCGACACCCCTGGTGTCCAAATGAACGAACGCTTGGCTGAAATTGTGCAGGTTTGCCCAGAAGCGGGCTTGCATGCTGTGGTGCCGGCCGACGCTTCAGGTGTTAGCTTGTCGCGCATCATGTTGAAATCTAACTTGACCTGGCAGAGCCTCATGATTAGCAAGCTGGACGAGTCGAATGCGCCTTGGCCACTGATACAATTTTTGATCGCAGAAGGCGCTCAATGCGTGGTATCGGCTGGGGGTGGGTCTGACCGGGTTTCAGATGGCTTGAAATCATCTGGCTTGCAGAAACTCATTCACATTGCCATGGCCCAATTGACGCCAGTTTCAGAGACTTTGGGAGAGAACGTGATCGAAGCTGCCGCAAAACCTGCGACACTAGACCCTCAGGTTCAGGAGGCAGAGGCTGCCAATGAACCCCTCACCCATGCGATGGGTTTGAGCCGTCCGCGTTGGTCCGTCGAAATTCCTCAAAGTGAGCTTCATGGATAAAGCAAAAAGTACCCAAGTCATTGGCATCGCCAGTGGCAAAGGAGGGGTGGGTAAAACCACGGTCTCTGTGAACTTGGCTGTTGCGCTGCAAGCCATGGGTCACCGCGTCATGTTGTTTGACGCCGACATGAGCTTGGCCAATGCCCAAATTGCTTTAGGCTGCCGCTGCCCGTTTAACCTCAGCCACTTTATGAGTGGTGAGAAAACCTTGGCCGAAATCATTGTTACCACCCGCCAAGGCATCAAGCTGGTGCCGGGCGCTTCGGGCATTCAACAGATGGCCGCTTTGGGCGACATTCAGGCTGCCAACATTGTGCGAGCCTTCAGCGCCATCACCGACGACATCGATTATTTGATCGTCGACATGGCCGCGGGAATTTCTCCAGAAGTGTTGGCATTCATGTCAGCTTGTTCGCGCCGCTTTGTGGTGGTGCGCGACGATCCGTCTTCTATTGCAGACGCCTATGCCACCATCAAGGTGCTCATTCAAGACCAAGGTCTGGATGAGATTTACCTCATTCCCAACGGTGTTTACAGCGCCCAAGAGGGCTATCAGTTGTTTGAACGCATCAACCAAGTGTGTGCGCGCTTCTTAAACAGAACCGTCCGCTATTTGGGTTCGATTGAAAACGATGAACTCATTTTGGCAGCCTTGAAAAAATACCAACCTGTGGCCGAGTTTGCCCCGGGCAGTGCTGGCGCACGTGACTTTAGGCGTTTGGCCGAAGCCATTCGCCAACTCGAGCCTATAGACGAGGCTTCGGGTGGTTTGCAGTTTTTTGTGGAGCGCCTGGTGAAAACCGGCAACTGAACATGGCCAACTCCACTCGCCTTTACGAACAGGTTCAAAACAACAGCGAAGCGCTGGTCATGGCCCATTTGGGCATGGTCAAGCGCGTGGCTTTGCACCTGAAGGTGAGATTGCCGCCCTTTATGGAGTTGGACGAGCTTATTCAAGTAGGCATGATTGGCCTCTTGGAAGCTGCCCGTGCCTACAACCCTGGCAAAGGCATTGAGTTTGAGAATTTTGCGCACAGCCGTGTGCGTGGTGCCATTTTGGACGAAGTGCGCAGGTTGTCGTTTTTGCCCCGCTCTGCGGTTGCCATCAACAAATCGCACAGCGAAGCCACCCACGAGTTGGGGGCTGAGTTGGGCCGCACGCCCACACAGTCCGAATTAGCTGACTACATGGGCAAAGACATTGAGCTTTTCCACAAAGAGCGTACGCAAGCGCGACGCTTTGAGACCTACTCGATGGAGGTTGTCACCGAAGAGGTGATGAACATTGCCACCGACACGTCTCAGCAGCCAGAAGCCATTGTGGAGCACGAGCAATTCATGGGCGCTCTGACAGATGCCATTGCCGATTTGCCCGAACGCGATCAATTGTTAATGAATTTGTATTACGTAGAAGAACTCAACTTGAAGGAAATTGGCGAAGTGCTGGGTGTGACCGAGTCGCGCGTCAGTCAATTGTTGTCAGGCGTGGTGAAAAAACTCCGAGGCACCCTCAAGGTCGAGCCTGCCCATGTGGCCAAACCCAAATCAGGAAAGGGAGACTGATGCCAGTGCACGTCGCTTTTTCTGGGGTTAACGCTTATAAGCCTACTTTTATGCCTTCTTTTGTAAGTCAAGGCTCAAGTTTCCCGATGTCCCTCCGATTCCTGCAGTGTCAGGATCAAAAGGAACAAGACATCATGCGTTTACATTTCAAGGCAATGGAAAGCTACGGCGAAGGAAGCCAAACATCACAAGCGATGGTGGCCGACAAGGTAGAGCTTATTCAAATGCTGTTTGACGGCTTGATTGACAGCTTGGTTACGGCCAAGGGTCATATCCAGCGTGGTTCCATTGAAGATAAAAACAAGAGTTTGATGCGCGCTGGTCGAATCGTGATCGGTTTGCAGGGTGCATTGGACTTGGACAAAGGCGGCGATTTGGCGCGCAATTTGTACGAGTTGTACAGCTACGTGACACGCCGTTTGGTGCATGTGAATGCCCGCAATGACCTCGATGCATTGCAAGAAGTTCACACCTTGTTGAATGAAATTCGCCAAGCTTGGCGTGATGTTCCTAATTTGTTACCCAAAACGGCACCTGCTTCAGGTGTTGCAATGTCTTCAATGCATTGAGCTTTTGCCTGAAAGGGCAAGGCTTTGAGGGAACAATGACGGGCGCTGCTGGGAAGCCAGCCGCCCGTTTGTTCGTTTTTGGAGAGAAATATGAATGCGATTATTGGTATCGTGGTTTTGATGATCTGTGTGTTCGGCGGCTTTATCATGGCCGGCGGCAGCATGAAGCCGATTATCAAATCTGCGCCGATTGAAACTTTCATTATTTTGGGTGCGGGTATTGGCGGCATGCTGGTGGGCAACAGCATGGAAATTTTCAAAGGTGCATTGGCCGGCATGGGCAAAGTGTTCAAAGGACCTGCCTACAAAAAAGAGGATTACCTCAGCACCATCTTTGTGGTTTCCAAAATCATGAAGACCCTCAAAACCGAGGGCGCCGTGGCGCTAGAGGCGCACATTGAAAACCCAGAGTCCAGTGCTATTTTTGGTGAATACCCCAAAATTTTGCACGATCATGCGCTATTGGATTTGATCTGTAACACCGTTCGTTTGATGGTGGTTTCAACCAGCACGCTCAGCCCCTATGCGGTGGAAGAGGTGATGGACCAGTCCATCAAAACGCATCACCACGACGCACTCAAACCCCAAGCGGCCTTGGCCACGTTGGCGGGTGCTTTGCCTGCCCTGGGTATTGTGGCTTGCGTGTTGGGCGTGGTTAAAACCATGGATGCGATTGACCAACCGCCAGCTGTTCTGGGTGCCATGATTGGTGGCGCCTTGGTGGGCACGTTCTTGGGCGTGTTCATGGCCTACGGTTTTGTCGAACCCATGGCCTCACGCTTGGCGCAGATCATTGACGATGAAGGTCAAATTTACAAAGTGGTGAAGCAAATCATCATTGGCACCATGCACGGCCACCCCATGCCCCTCATCATTGAGGCAGCCAGGGTGAGCATCAGTCACCACAATCAGCCTAGTTTTGCAGAAGTCTTTGACGGCTTGCGAGGTGCCTAAACATGGCTGAGGCTGTCGCAGAAGCTCCAAACGAAGTTGCCGTTCCTGAGGCCGCGAGTGCTGATGCCGCCGCTGCGCAAGCGGAGGCTGCGCCGCTCATTCCAGACGAGGCTGCGCCTGACGCACCGACTGTTGTCGCACCCACGATTGTCATCAAGAAGGTCATGGACGATGGCCACGGCGGCGCGCACGGTGGTGCTTGGAAAATTGCCCTGGCCGACATGATGACCGCCATGATGGCCTTCTTCTTGTTGATGTGGTTGTTGGGTGCCTCCAATGCCGACCAGCGCAAAAGCGTGGCCGATTATTTCAAGCCCACGTCTCACAGCAATGTCACCATGGGCAAATTAGCAGGTTCCGATGGCATGTTCGGTGGACGCTCTGTCATTGACCCCGATGGTTTTCCCTTTTCAGCCAAGCAAACCAGCAGCCTGAACATGGTCACGCCGCGTTCGCAAGGTGGCCCAACAGAAAACGACCCATCACCGAACGGTTCTGACAGCAAAGAGTCGGGCCAAGACGGCGATCCAGGCAAGAAATCTGCTGCAGCGGCAGACGCTGCCAACTTTGAGAAGATGGAAAAAGAGATCAAAGAGGCGCTGGCCAAGAACCCCAAACTGGACAAGCTCAAAGACCAAGTTCAGTTTGCCCGCGACCAAGACGGTTTGCGCATTGAAATCATCGACAAAGCCGACTTCGCCATGTTTGGATTGGGCACTACCAGCATGACGCCCAGGGCCCAAGCTTTGTTGGGTGAGGTGTCCAAAACTTTGGCGGCATTGCCCAACAAAGTGGCCATTCGAGGGCACACCGACAGCGTGCAGTTTGCCAATACCGACGATCGCAACAACTGGTCCTTGTCGGCCGAGCGTGCCGAGGAAACTCGCAAGATCATTGAGAAAAAAGGCATTCCAGTGAATCGGTTTGCCAAAATTGAAGGGGTGGCCGATACCGCGCCTTACAACCCCAGCGACCCCAAAGATCCTCGAAACCGGCGAATCAGCATCACGGTGATGAACCAGTAAACCTCTCAAAAAAAGCAGCTTTTTCAGGCTGCTTTTTTATTGGCTTGACCCATGCCGTAAGTTTCCTCATAATTATTTCAAACTTCAACTATTTAAGTTGAAACAATTTGACATCAGGGACAAGGAACTTCGTCATGAACATCGTCTGCCTAGGCGGCGGCCCCGCTGGTTTGTATTTCGGTTTGTTGATGAAGCTGCGTCATCCAGAACATCGCATCACCGTCCTAGAGCGCAACAAGCCTTACGACACCTTTGGTTGGGGTGTGGTGTTTTCGGATGCCACCATGTCCAAGTTGCAAGTGGCCGACCCCATCACCGCCTCCGAAATTTTGGGTTCGTTCAACCATTGGGATGACATTGCGGTGCATTTCAAAGGCGAAACCATGCGATCAGGCGGCCATGGGTTTTGTGGCATTGGGCGCAAGCGTTTGCTGAATATTTTGCAAAAACGCAGTGAAGAATTGGGCGTTGACTTGGTGTTTGAGTCTGAAGTCGATGCCAACGCCGACATCGGTTCACTGTACAACGCCGATTTGGTCATTGCGTGTGACGGCATCAATTCCAAAGTGCGCACACGCTTTGAAGCAACCTACAAGCCAGACATTGATGAACGCAAATGTCGCTTTGTATGGCTGGGAACACGCAAGTTGTTTGATGCCTTCACGTTTGCCATTGAAGAAACAGAACATGGCTGGTTTCAGGCGCATGCCTATCAATTTGATGGCGACACATCGACCTTCATTGTGGAAACGCCCGAGCAAGTGTGGAAGGCGGCAGGTTTCGAGAGCATGACGCAGGAAGAGTCGATAGCGTTTTGTGAAAAGTTGTTTGCCAAGTACTTGGATGGCAATCCCCTCATGACCAATGCCAAACATTTGCGAGGCTCTGCGCATTGGATCAAGTTTCCGCGAGTCATCTGTGATCAGTGGGTGCATTGGGACAGGTCGGCGGATGGGCGTGAGGTGCCCTATGTGTTGATGGGCGATGCAGCGCATACCGCGCACTTCTCGATTGGTTCAGGGACCAAGCTGGCGCTAGAAGATGCCATTGAATTGGCCGATACCTTTGAGCGAGTGGGGCATGGTGTGCATGGCATGAAAGAAGTGATGATGTCTTACCAAGCCACACGCTCTGTCGAGGTCTTGAAAATTCAAAACGCAGCGCGCAACTCTACGGAGTGGTTTGAAAATGTGGCGCGCTATGTCAATTTGCCGCCGCAGCAATTTGCCTATTCGTTGCTCACACGAAGTCAGCGCATCTCGCACGAAAACTTGCGTTTGCGCGATGACCAATTTGTGGCGGCATACGAGCGCTTCATGGCGTCATTGGTCAACTTTGATGACAGTGCACGTGCCAAGTCAACGCCGCCCATGTTCTTGCCACTTCAAGCGCGCAGCTTGACCTTGAAAAACCGAGTGATGGTGTCGCCCATGGCCACTTACTCAGCAGTGGACGGCGTACCGGGTGATTTTCATTTGATGCATTACGGCGCGCGTGCCATTGGTGGTGCGGCCATTGTGTTCACTGAAATGACTTGTGTCACGCCAGAGGGCCGCATCACGCCTGGCTGCCCTGGCTTGTGGAACGACGCACAGACAGACGCTTGGGCACGCATTGTGAATTTTGTGCATTCGCAGTCCGATGCCAAGATGGCTTTGCAACTTGGCCATGCAGGGCGCAAGGGGTCGACGCGACGTGCCTGGGATGGCATTGACATGCCCTTGAATGACCTTGAACGTGATGGGCATAACTGGCCGTTGGTGGCGCCTTCAGCCTTGCCTTACATGGAAGGCGTGAGCCAAGTGCCGCATGAAATGACGCAAGCCGACATGGACGCTGTGTTGGCTGCGTTTGTGTCAGCGGCAGAGCGGGGTGCCAAAGCAGGATTCGATTGGTTGGAGTTGCACTGCGCGCACGGCTATTTGTTGTCCGGCTTTATTTCACCATTGACCAACCTGCGAACGGACAAATATGGCGGCTCCTTAGAGAATCGATTGCGCTTTCCGCTGGCCGTGTTTACAGCACTGCGCAAAGTGTGGCCGCAAGACAAGCCAATGTCCGTCCGAATCTCTGCGCATGATTGGGTGGAAGGCGGCATTACGCCAGACGATGCCATCGACATTGCCAAACAATTCAAAGCGGCTGGCGTTGACTTTGTCGACTGCTCGTCTGGGCAAGTGGATAAGCGCGAAAAACCTGTGTATGGCCGCATGTTCCAAACGCCATTTGCCGATCGCATTCGCAACGAAGCAGGTGTGCGCACCATTGCGGTAGGGGCAATTTCAGAAGCGGACCATGTGAACAGCATCATTGCAGCAGGTCGTGCTGACTTGTGTGCTGTGGCGCGACCCCACCTGGCCAATCCCTCTTGGACAATGCAAGAGGCGGCGCGCATTGGTTACACAGACTTGCACTGGCACAAAGCTTATGTGTCGGGCAAACGCCAAATGGAAAGCAACTTTGAACGTGCTGCTGCCATGGCTGCTGTGAGCGCTTCGCCAGCCGCTGCCAAAGGAGAAAATTGATGCGGCACGTTTGGATCACAGGTGCAGGACGTGGCATTGGTGCAGCCATTGCGCAGGCCTTTGCGCGTGAGGGGGCAGCACTGAGTTTGTCGGGGCGCCATCTGCAAACCTTGGAAATGCAAGCAGCTGAATTGCGCAAAGCTTGTCCAGGTGTTCGCTTAAACCTGAGTGTCATGGACGTGAGTGATGCCGACTCGGTGCGGTCGGCCTATCAGACTAATCAAAAGGCTTTAGGCCCTGTCACAGTCTTGGTCAACAACGCGGGGCAAGCGCTCAGTCAGCCTTTTGCCAAAACAGACTTGCAACTCTGGCAACACATGTTGAGTGTGAATTTAACCGGCACCTATTTATGCATTCAGGCGGCATTGCCTGATCTTTTGGCGCAAGGCGCAAAGGGACAAGCGGCGCGAATCGTCAACATTGCCAGTACGGCCGGCTTGAAAGGCTATGCCTATGTGTCCGCCTACGCTGCTGCAAAGCATGGTGTTATTGGCTTAACACGAAGCTTGGCTTTGGAGCTGGCACGCAAAGGTGTGACTGTGAATGCGGTGTGTCCAGGCTTTACCGAGACCGACATCGTGCGTGACTCAATTGCCAACATTGTGGCCAAGACGGGTCAAAGCGAAACGCAAGCGCGTGAGGCCTTGGTGGCGCACAACCCCCAGAAAAAAATGATTCAGCCAGATGAGGTGGCGCAGACTGTGATGTGGCTGTGCAGTCCTGCTGCTGGGTCTGTCAATGGTCAATCAATTGCCGTCGATGGCGGGGAGACGATGTGATGCAGTATGAGAGCTTGCAAATCAATGCCGACCATGAGTACAGAGCACACGCCGATCAGCATGCGTCTTTGCGTTTGTGGCTGCGTTTGTTGTCTTGCACCACACGCGTGGAAGACAAGGTTCGCCAAAAACTGCGCGAGTCCTTTGACATCACCTTGCCACGCTTTGACTTGATGGCACAACTAGAACGTCATCCAGAGGGTCTCACCATGGGTGAGCTGTCGCGCCGCATGATGGTGACGGGCGGCAACATCACCAACATTGTGGACCAGCTCGAAAAAGAAAAATTGGTACAACGCCAAGTCGGCGTGAATGATCGCCGTTCTTTTACGGTCAAGTTAACCCAGGCAGGACGAGACGCATTTGTCGACATGGCCGTGGCGCACGAAGCATGGGTGGCCAATATGTTTTCTGGCTTGACCGAGAGCCAACAAAGTCAGCTGTACACATTATTGGGTGCACTGAAACAGAATTTACAAAAACAGGAGGAGATGGCATGAGTCAAAAATATTTACCGGGTGAACCGCACCAATTGCCTCGTCATGGCAACAAGCTGGCCAACTACAAAGCTGAACATGTGTTGTTTGAGGTGAAAGACGGGGTGGCCACACTCACGCTCAACCGTCCCGAGCGCAAGAATCCTTTGTCGTTTGAATCGTATGCAGAGATGCGTGACTTGTTTCGTGCTTTGGCGTATGCAGACGATGTGCATGCGGTGGTGGTCACGGGTGCCGGTGGTAATTTTTGTTCGGGCGGCGATGTGCATGAAATCATTGGGCCGCTTACCAAGCTGGACATGCCAGGCCTATTGACATTCACCCGCATGACAGGTGATTTGGTCAAGGCCATGCGTGCTTGCCCTCAGCCAATCATTTCGGCTATTGATGGCATTTGCGCAGGCGCGGGTGCACTGCTGGCGTTGGCGTCCGACATGCGTTACGGTACGGCCCGCAGCAAAACCTATTTCTTGTTCAACAAAGTAGGCTTGGCTGGATGTGACATGGGTGCGTGCGCCTTGTTACCCCGTGTGATTGGACAAGGTCGCGCATCAGAACTGTTGTACACAGGCCGGGGTTTGCCAGGTGAAGAAGCAGAGCGCTGGGGTTTTTACAACCGTGTGTGCACACCTGAGAGCGTGTTGGCAGAAGCGCAAGCCATGGCAAAAGTGTTGGAGAGTGGTCCAACATTTGCCAATGGCATGACCAAGAAGATGTTGCAGCAAGAGTGGAACATGGGTGTGGACGAGGCCATTGAGGCAGAAGCCCAAGCGCAAGCCATTTGCATGGCCACCAACGACTTCCACCGGGCCTATCACGCCTTTGTTGCCAAACAAACACCCGTGTTTGAAGGAGATTGAGCATGAATTCTGCTACGCATTTAGCATGGCCATTTTTTGATGAATCGCACCGCGTCTTTAAATCCAATCTGCAAACGTGGACGCATCAACAGTTTGCGGGCTTTCAGGGTCACGATGAATCGCGCGATGCCATTGACCGTGAATGTGTGAGCTTGGTCAAAGCTTTGGGTCAAGGTGGGTGGTTAAAACCTGCCATTGCAGGCCAGCAGCATGGCGGTGCTGCCGATGTGATTGACACTCGCACCATCTGCATGTTGCGTGAAGAATTGGCCTGGCATCACGGTTTGGCCGATTTTGCTTTTGCCATGCAAGGTTTGGGCTCTGGTGCCATCAGCTTGAAGGGCACGCCAGAACAACAAGCGGCCTATTTGCCCCGCGTTGCAAAAGGCGAGGCCCTTGCAGCGTTTGCACTGAGTGAGCCCGATGCCGGCTCAGACGTGGCAGCCATGCAATGCAGTGCTGTTGAAACCGATGAAGGCTATCGCTTGAATGGATTCAAAACCTGGATTTCCAATGGCGGCATTGCCGATTTTTATGTGGTGTTTGCGCGCACTGGCGAAGCACCTGGTGCGCGTGGCATCAGTGCTTTTATTGTCGATGCCAACACTCCTGGTTTGGAAATTGCCGAGCGCATTGATGTGGTGGCGCCGCATCCTTTGGCCAAGTTGCATTTCAACAATGCATTGGTGCCGCATGCCAAGCGCATTGGTGCCGCTGGCGAAGGTTTCAAAGTGGCCATGGCCACTTTGGATGTGTTCAGAACCTCGGTGGCGGCTGCGTCGTTGGGCTTTGCCCGTCGCGCATTGGACGAATCGATTGCATGGGCCAAACAGCGCAAGATGTTTGGTCAAGCCTTGGCCGATTTCCAAATCACACAAAGCAAGTTGGCGCAGATGGCGACCTTGCTCGATGCCGCCACTTTGTTGACCTACCGCGCCGCGTGGCTGCGTGATCAAGGTCAACGCATCACACAAGAAGCGGCCATGGCCAAAATGACCGCCACCGAAAATGCGCAGCAAATCATTGACATGGCCGTTCAAATGCATGGGGGCATGGGCGTTAAAAAGGGCTGCATCGTGGAGTCGCTGTACAGAGAGATTCGGGCCTTGCGCATTTACGAAGGTGCAACCGAAGTGCAGCAACTGATCATTGGTCGTGATTTACTGAAGTGAGGTACGACATGGCGCAAGTTCCTTCTTCCTCCTTTTCTTCTTTGGCGCCTTCATCGCACGCTGACACATTCACGCGCGACCGTTTGCCACCGCAAGATCAATGGCCTGTATTTGTTTTTGACCGCCCCGAGCTTCAGTATCCGGCGCAACTCAATTGCGTGCAGGGCTTGCTCGACGATCATGTGACGAAGGGGCATGGTGACCGTGTAGCTGTGCGAGGCAAAGATGCCGCAGGCGACATTTGTTGGACTTATGCGCAGTTACAAGCCAAGGTCAATCAAATTGCACATGTGTTAACGGCCGATATGGGCTTGAAGTCCGGTCAGCGTTTGTTGCTGCGCGGGGGCAACAGCCCCATGATGGCAGCTTGTTTCTTGGCTGCGCTCAAGGCAGGCTTGGTGGTTGTGCCCACCATGCCCTTGTTGCGCGCTGCAGAATTGAAGCAAATTGTGGACAAGGCGCAGGTGAGTGCTGCATTGTGTGACCGTTTGTTGGCAGAAGAACTTCATCATTGCACAGATGCTTCGCATGCACACCATGCACCGACCTTGAAGCAGGTGCTGTGGTTCAGGTCTGACCCAGCTGAAGCAGTCGATGGCATTGAAGCGCGCATGGCCCAACATCAAGCGACGTTTGAGGCGCACCCCACCAGCCGTGATGATGTGTGCTTGATTGCATTTACCAGTGGCACGACGGGCCAGCCCAAAGGCACGATGCACTTCCATCGAGACGTGTTGGCCATGTGCGATTTATTTCCACAGCATGTCTTGAAAATGGATGCCAACGACATAGTCTGCGGCACCCCTCCTATTGCCTTTACATTTGGCCTTGGCGGTTTGTTGGCATTCCCTTTGCGCCATGGTGCTTGTGCGGTGCTGCTTGAAAAGTACACCCCCGAATCTTTGTTGCATGCTGTTGGTCACTATGGCGCCACGCAGTGCTACACAGCACCCACCATGTACCGTCAAATGGCCATGCTGGTTTCTGACAAGCCAGAAACTTTCAATTTGAAATCGTTGAAGCACACGGTGTCTGCGGGCGAAGCTTTGCCCGATGCCACGCGTCAAATGTGGAAAAAAGCCACAGGCCTCGAAATGACCGATGGCATTGGCGGCACGGAGGTAATTCACATTTACATCTCTAGCGCGGGTCAAGACGTACGTGCAGGCAGCATTGGCAAAGTGGTGCCTGGTTACCAAGCACAAATTGTGGACGACGAGATGCAGCCAGTGGCGCCTGGGGTTGTGGGCCGCTTAGCTGTGCGGGGCCCAACGGGTTGCCGTTACTTAGACGACCCACGCCAAAAAGATTACGTGAAAGAGGGTTGGAATTTGCCAGGCGATACGTTTGTGATGGATGCCGATGGGTACTTCAGTTATCAAGCGCGCAACGACGACATGATCATTTCAGCGGGCTACAACATTGCAGGGCCTGAGGTGGAAAGCGCTTTGATGCAGCACCCTGCCGTGGCTGAGTGTGGGGTGGTGGGCGCCGATGACATTGAGCGTGGCCAAGTCGTGATGGCCTTCGTGGTGCTGAAGCCTGGCCATGTAGGGTCGCTCGACTTAGAAAAAGAGATACAAGAGTTCGTGAAGCAAACCATTGCACCCTTCAAGTATCCAAGGCGTGTGGTGTTTTTAGACGCACTGCCGCGTACCGAGACCGGCAAATTGCAGCGCTTTAAATTACGGCAGCAAGCGCCTGCTTTGAATTCAAAAAATTAAGGAGCAGAAGATGTCACACAATATGTTGCGAGTACTTCAGCCAGAAGGATGGGCGCCTGCCAAAGGTTATGCCAATGGCATCGCCGCACGCGGCGAAATGATTTTTGTGGCTGGCATGATTGGCTGGAACGGTCAATGCCAATTTGAGACTGATGACTTTGTGGCGCAGTGCAAGCAAGCGCTGCAAAACATTGTGGCCACGTTGGCGTGTGCTGGCGCAGGACCAGAGCACATGGCACGCATGACCTGGTACGTCAAAGACAAAAAAGAGTATGTGGCCAGGGGTCGCGAGTTGGGCAAGGTGTACCAAGAGGTGATGGGCAAAAACTATCCTGCCATGACCTTGGTTCAAGTGGCCGACTTGGTGGAAGACCGTGCTTTGGTTGAGATTGAAGTGACGGCGGTTAAGCCTTAAGGATCAGCTGTTGCAATGTGGTTTTGAGTGATGCACTTTGTGCATTGCCTAGCAAGGCCAATACTTTTTGCTCGTGCTGCGCTGCTTTTTTCAAAAGAGGCCTTACCAGTTTTTGCCCAGCAGGCGTCAGGCTAACCCAAGCTTGTCGTTTGTCTTGCGTGCAGGGCGTGCGTGTGACCAAATTGTCGGACGCCATTCGAAGGACCATCTTGGTCACCGTCGGTTGTTTGGCCAACACAATTTCTGCCAACTCACCCACCGTGCGCTGCTTGACCCCAGACAAGGAAGCCAATATTCGCCATTCCGAGACGGTCAATCCTGTTGCTTCGACTTGGGCATGAAACTCTGAAGAAATGGTGAAGCTGGCCCGCGCAAGTAAGTAGGGCAGGTAGCTGTCAACGAATTCTTTTTTCTCCATGGCTGGCCAGCCCCATTCAGTCCGGTAATTTTTGTGCGCTGTAAAAGCCGCCTTGTTGATGTACCAGCGGTGAGCCATCGGCAAAACCGCATGCCTCGACCTCACCCACAAAGATGATGTGATCACCTTCGGTGTACTGGCTGCGATTGCGGCATTCAAACCATGCCAAAGCGCCCTTCAAGATGGGTAATCCGGCAGCGCCTAGTGCATAGTCCACACCACCGAATCGATCGCCTTGCCCAAACGCAAATTGCTGGCACAAAGACAACTGCTGCTCGCTCAAGATATTGATCACATAGTGAGATGTCTTTTGAAATGAGGGCAAGGTGCGCGACTTTAAGCCCAAACTCCAGACCACAAGGGGAGGCGTCAGGGACACGCTGTTGAACGAGCTGGCTGTGAGGCCTGCAAATTGATGTCCCCACTCTGCTGGATTGGCGTCACCCAATTGATGGGTGGTAATGACCGACACACCTGTTGGAAAGCGCGAAAGCGCTTGCTTGAAGTGCTGGGTATCGAAGGTGGGGTTAGGGGAAGTCATGAATTAATTGTATGAAATTTCATATAAACTTGCAGAAACATTGAAAAGGCAAGCTCTCCAAGCAGTTTGCCACAAGGAGTTGTCATGCTGATAGAGCAAATAGAACACCGCTGGTTAAATGCTTTTGAGCGCACCTTTGCGCTGTGCAAAATTCAACCAGGCGACGTCGTGGCCTTGCTCACCGAAAGTCAGTCCCGCCGAGTCAATGTGGATTTGGCTCGCATCACTTTGCAGCGCATGGGCGCCAAAATCTTTGAAGTGTGTTTGCCAACGCCTGCGCTTTCAGCCCCAGCGCCAGTTCGCTCCACAGGCGCAACCGATGTAATTCAAAACCTAGCGCCTGTGGTTGCCGCTCTGCAACGCGCCAACGTGGTCATTGATTGCACTGTCGAGGGCATGTTGCATGCGCCAGAATTGCCCGCCATCCTTAAGGGAGCGGAGGGTGTGGTTCCACGCTTGTTCATGATCTCCAACGAGCACCCCGAAATATTGGAACGCACCGTACCCGATCCAGCGCTGGAGTCAGTGGTGCGAAATGCCATGAAAAAGTTGCGCGGTACGCAGCACATGAACGTGACGTCAAAAGCGGGTACCGATTTGAACATTCAGTTGAAGTCCGCTGTGGTAGGCGGTGTGTGGGGTTTTTGCAGCAAGCCTGGCATGGTGTCGCACTGGCCGGGCGGTTTGGCTTTGGCCTTTCCCGCTGCAGGCAGTGTCAATGGCACACTGGTGATGGCCCCAGGTGATGTCAATCTCACGTTCAAACGATATTTGCGTGACACCATTCACCTGACCATTGAAAACGACACCATCACGCGCATTGAAGGCGATGGCGTAGACGTAGACATGATGCGCTCTTATTACCAAGCATGGATTGACAAAGAGGGTCATCGCGATGCCTGCGCCGTATCGCATGTGGGCTTTGGCTTGAACCCCGCTGCTCGCTGGGATGCCATGACCTTTTACGACAAGCGCGATTGCAATGGCACGGAGTTGCGTGCGTTTGCCGGTAACTTTTTGTACTCTACAGGCGCCAATGAAGTTGCAGGGCGGCACACCTTAGGCCACTTTGACTTGCCCATGCGCGGATGCACCATTCATTTGGACGGGCAGTGCGTGGTAAGTGAAGGGGCCCTGGTCAAGGGTGTGTTTGAAAGTCCTGCTGCATGATGGTCGATACACCTGCTTGGCTTGAGGCTGGCCCCATCAATGCCAAAACCACCTTGGTGTTTTTGCATGGCATTGGCGGCGGCAAGATGGGATTTCAATCCTCCGTCGATTACTTTGCCAGCTTGGGCTATCGCGCGCTGGCTTGGGACATGCCAGGCTACGGTGACAGCGCCTTGAATGGCGCACTGAGTTTTTCCAACCTCGCGCAATCGCTAGAACAGTTGCTAGACAAAGCCCAAGTAACAAAGGCGGTGCTGGTGGGCCACAGCATGGGCGGCATGGTGGCACTGCAAGCCTGGACGCAATGCCCGCAGCGCATTGAAGGCTTGGTCATTGCTGCCAGCAGCCCAGCCTTTGGTCAACAAGATGGCGATTTTCAGCAGCAGTTTGTGGCGCAGCGATTGGCGCCCTTGAATGCGGGCAAAACAATGGCGCAAGTGGCCGATCGATTGGTGCCCAGCATGGTAGCGCCCAATGCCTTGCCTGCAGGCGCCACCTTGAAGGACTTTCCCCCAGGCTTGGCCTTGGCGCATGCTTGTATGGCGGCGGTGCCGCCCAATACATATCGGGCTTCATTGCAAGCCTTGGTAACCTTTGAGCAACGTGCTGCTTTGCCCAGTATTTCAGTGCCCACCTTGTGTTTGGCTGGAGAGCATGACAAAACTGCCCCGCCAGAAGTGCTGCGCCGCATGGCTCAAAAAATTCCCGGTGCGCAATTCGAATGCATTCCTGGCGTGGGTCATCTGATGGGGTTCGAGCAAGAGACGCCTTTCCACCAAGCCGTATTGAACTTTGTTCGAAATCATTTTTAAGTTGCAGGAGATTTTGATGAGCAACAGCACAGAAAAATACATGCCGATCTGTGGCGACGATTACCCACTGACCGACAAACAAAAAAAACTGATGGCCATGGCCTACGACTTGGGCAAGAACAAGTTCGCGCCTCGTGCAGCGCAACTCGATCGAGATGCGCAATTTCCATTTGCAAATTACAAAGACATGAAAGACAGTGGCTTGCTGGCTTTGTGTGTGCCTGAAGCACATGGTGGCTTGGGCGCCGACTATGCCACCTACGCCATGGTGTCTGCAGAAATTGGTCGCTGGTGCGGGGCCACTGCGCTCACGTTCAACATGCATGTCTGCACCATGATGTGGAGTGGTTTGTTGTCTGAAGACTTGGACATGACGCCTGAGCAGCGTGCTTTGCACCGCGTGCATCAAAAGTCACACTTTGCCCGTGTGGTCAACGACGGTGCCATTTATGCACAGCCCTTTTCTGAAGGGGGGGCTGCCGCTGCAGGTGCACAGCCGTTTGGTACGCAGGCTGTCAAAGTTGATGGGGGTTGGCTTATCAATGGCAAAAAGATTTTTGCGTCTTTGTCCGATGCGGCAGATTTTTTTGGCGTGCTGTGTACCGAGAAAAAACCCGATGCCGATTTGTCTCGGCGCGACACGCTCTACTTGGCAATCCCTCGCACTGCGCCAGGCCTCACAGTAGAGGGTGATTGGGATCCCTTGGGCATGCGTGCAACCGTCTCGCGTAACTTGATTTTCAAAGATGTTTTTGTGTCTGAAGACGCAGCCCTCATGCCCCAAGGCGTGTACTTCCAAGCTGCCAGTCGTTGGCCGCACATGTTCATGACCTTGTCGCCCACCTACATGGGCATTGCACAGGCTGCCTACGATTTCACCGTGGCATATTTGCGCGGTGAAATTCCGGGTACAGGCCCGGTGAAGCGCCGTCAATTTGCCACCAAGCAAATTGCCGTGGCCGAAATGTTTGTGAAGCTGGAGCAAACACGCAATTTGTATTTACGGGCTATTGAAGACGCAAAAATTGACCCGCCCAAATCTTCGCGCCTGCGTGCCTACGCTGCCCAATACACCATCATGGAAAATGCCCAAGACATTGCGCGCTTGGCCATTCGCACGTGTGGCGGCCAATCGATGCTCAAGTCTTTGCCGTTAGAACGTTTGTACCGCGATGCACGCTGCGGCTCACTGATGTTGCCCTGGACCGCCGAGCTGTGCCTAGACCGTTTAGGCCGTGAAACCCTTTACGAAGCAGGTGAGAAAGACGAATGAACGAGAGTTCAAGCTTGGCGCAGGGCTTTAAGGCGCTTGCGCAAAGTCAGCCTCATCACCTGGCCCTTCGTTTTGGCATGCCAGGTCAAACGGAAGACTATGACTATGCCAAGTTTTGGCGACGGGTCGAACGTGTGACGGGGCATCTTCAGGCAAGCTTAAGTTTGCAAGCCGGTCAGCGTGTGGCTTGGCTCGGCTTAAACCATGATTTGCAGTGCGTCACCTTGGTGGCTTGTGCAAGGTTAGGCCTTATTTTCATGCCGCTCAATTTTCGCTTGGCTGTTGCGGAGCTGAAGTCGGTGCTGCAAGACGCGCAGCCCAGTGTGTTGGTCCACGATGACATGCATGCGGAGACAGCCTCAACGCTGCAAAGAGAAGCGCTTGGTTTTTCGTTGAAGTCAATTTCACTTGAGGACTTGATTGCAACACCTTCTTCTAAAGACTTGCGCTTGCCTGTTGTGTCAGCACAGGCAGATGTGTTGCTGGTTTACACCTCAGGTACAACAGGTTTACCGAAAGGCGCAGTACACACCCAAGCGGGCTTGATGGCCAATGTACAGGCCAGCCAGGCTGCGCATGACTTCAAGTCACATGACATTGTTTTGTCCACTTTGCCGATGTTTCACGTCGGGGGCTTGTGCATACAAACATTGCCAGCTTTGCTGTCTGGCGTCTCCGTGCATTTGCATCCACGCTTTGATGTGGCAGCTTGGCTGGAAGCCGTCACACAAGGGCCCCTTGAACAGCGTCCTAGCTTGTCCTTGTTGGTGCCGGCCACTTTGAGAGCGGTCCTCGAACATCCCGATTGGTGCCATGCAGATTTGCAAAGTTTGCGCGGCATCATGGCCGGCTCATCGACCTTGCCCACTTCGTATTTGGAAAAGTTTCACCAGCGCGGCATTCCGGTGGGTCAAATTTATGGCACGACAGAAACTGGGCCTGTCAGCGTCGTTTTGAAATTTGAGGACGCTGTGCAGCGCATTGGTTTTGCAGGCTGGCCACATGCCAACTTGTCTCTGAAATTGATCGATGCACAAGGCCATGAAGTTAAACCAGGTGAGACCGGCGAAGTGTGCGTTAAGGCCCCCAATGTGATGCGAGGTTATTGGAATGCCGTCAATCCAAAAGAGTTGTCGGGATTGCATCAGGGCTGGTTTCATTCAGGTGACATGGGTTACCTGGACAAAGACGCTTGCTTGCAAATTGTGGGGCGCAACAAAGACATGATCATCTCTGGCGGGGAAAACATTTACCCTGCTGAAATCGAAAATGCGCTGGCCTCATTTCCTGGTTTGGCCGAGTGTGCTGTGATTGGCTTGCCAGATGAACGATGGGGCGAGGTGCCCGTGCTGGTACTGGTGCGGCAGGCCAATGAACAAGGAGGTGCACTTCAGGCTGAGGCAGTGTTGCTGCACTTACAGCAACAGATTGCACGGTTCAAGTTGCCCAGACGCATCTTGTTTCAAGCACAGTTACCCAAAAGCGCCTTGGGCAAGGTTCAAAAACCTTTGTTGCAACGGCAATTGATAGACGAAAATTCCTAGACAATGCATGCTTGAGCTTTCAAGAAGGAGTTCGCATGATTTGGTTGATTGTCGGATTGGTGTTGTTTTTAGGCGCGCATTCTGTTCGCATCTTTGCCGAAGACTGGCGCACACAAAAACGTGAAGCTTGGGGCGAGTTGCCTTTCAAGGGCGCCTATACCGTGGTGTCTGTCTTGGGCTTTGTGGCCCTCATCCTGGGCTACAGCGAAGCCAGGTTGCAGCCTTTGGCGTTGTGGACGCCGCCCATTGCCACTCGCCATGTCAGCATCTTGCTGATGTTGTTTGCCAGCGTGCTGTTGGTGGCCACTTACGTGCCGCGCAATCACCTGAAGTTGCGCTTAAAACACCCCATGGTGTTGTCGGTCAAAGTTTGGGCCTTGTCGCATTTGCTGGCCAATGGCAATCTGGCAGATGTCATTTTGTTTGGCAGTTTTTTGATTTGGGCGGTGCTCAACTTTAGAGCTGCTCGTGCGCGGGATCGCCTCCATGCGCTACCAGAGGATGCTTCAGAAGAAGCAAATCCATCAATTCTGGCTCCCAATGTCATGGCCACCCTTGTGACCCTTGCAGTGGGCGGCGGGTTGTGGGCGCTCTTCACCTTTGTGTTGCATGCCAAGTGGATTGGCGTGGCCCCCTTGTCCTAAAAAGAGAGCTTCACATGCCTGTTATTTCGGTCACCTTGTTGCCCTTGCCAAAGCCTGATTGTCAAGCCACCTAACAAGTTGCAAAATGCACCTATGAGTACATCTCCAATAGACGATTCATCCGCTATGTCACCGACGCCAGTCACTTGGTTTGACGGCTTTGAAAAACGCCAATTCAATGTGAATGGCGTGGTGGTCTGCGCACGCATTTCTGCCAATTGGCTCACGCAAATGGACTTGCCTGTGCTGGTGTTGCTGCACGGCTTTCCTCAAACCCATGTGATGTGGCATCGGGTGGCGCAAGCCTTGAAAAACAACTACCGCTTGGTCTTGCCCGATTTGCGAGGCTATGGCGATTCATCGCATTTGCCAGGCTTGCCGGATCACAGCAATTACAGCAAGCGCGCCATGGCGCAAGACGTGGTGGGCTTGCTAGACCAATTGAATGTCGATCAATTTTTCTTGTGCGGCCACGATCGTGGCGGCCGCGTGGCGCACCGATTGGCAGTAGACCACCCCACACGCGTGCGCCGTTTGTGTGTGCTCGACATCGCGCCTACCTTGGACATGTACAACCGCACCGACATGGACTTTGCGCGTGCCTATTACCACTGGTTCCATTTGATTCAGCCCAGTCCCTTGCCCGAAAAAATGATTGCGGGCAATGTGCTGAATTACCTGCACACCAAACTGGGTGGCTGGGGATCGGATGGCACGTCATTCATTGAACCCGAGGCCATGGCGGAATATGAGCGCTGCATGACCATGGCGCCAGAACAGCCCGGCGACTTGATGCCTGCTGTGCACACGGCTTGTGAAGATTACAGGGCCAGCGCTGGCATTGATTTGCTGCATGACAAAGCCAGCCGAGCACAAGAACAAAAAATCATGTGCGACACCATGGTTTTATGGGGCGAGCGTGGCGTGGTTCACAAAATGTTTGCGCCCATTCGCCTGTGGCAAGCGCAGTGCGCTGGCGAAGTATCGGGCCATGTGGTGCCCTCGGGTCACTTCATTCCAGAAGAACTGCCCGAAGTGACGGTGACATCACTTCGTGAGTTCATGGTCTAAGAAGTCAATTGGCGCCGCAGCACTTCTTGTACTTCTTGCCGCTGCCGCAACTGCAAACATCGTTGCGACCTGGCGTGGCTTCTTTGATGACCTGCGTCACGCGGGGGCCAATGCTGCGCCAAATTTCGCGCAGATCGTAAACCGCCCAAAGCGCTTCACCATAGGTGTTCAGACGCGCTTCGCTCACGCTTAATGGTCCGTCTTCGCTCAGGGCTGACAATGTGGGCTCGTCTGTGTCATCTTCTGTCAGTGCCACAATGGCTTCTAGTGCGGTGTCGTGCCACTGAGCGGCGTCTTTGTCTTTGGGTGCAGTCCATTCATCGGGCCAGTTTTCAACAACGAACATGAAGCCCAATGCCCAAACTTGCGCAAAGGCGGGTATTTCTGCGCTGTCAATTTCTGCGCGTTCTTCGGGCGGCAAACTGGCAATGGCGCCGCGCACATCCATCACTTCGGGTGCATAGGCGCTGTCTTCATCAAGGGCTTTGATTTCGGTGTCTAGCGCTGTCTTGACTTCGTCGTAGCGTTGTTGCCACAAGCTCAAGAATTTGATTTTTTGCGCTTCGTCTGAAAACCCTGCGCCGTCATCGTCAAGGCCCAACAAAACCGGCAACCATTCTGTTTCTGGAATGGCGCGCCGGCAGCAAATCAGTGCCACCAAAAAGCCTTCACAAAACTCCCACTGGGGTGTTTCTTCGTAGCGTGTGCGCAAGTCATCCAAGATGTCGTCAAGGGCGTCGAAGTCTTCGGGTTGCAGGCCAGTCATGGGTGTTCCTGTGATGTAAGAGGTCAGTGTGTTGGGTAAAGTCTGTGCACTCAATGCGCGGGGATATCTGTCGGATTGAGCACCACGCCAGATTGAAACAAGCGCTTTTTCATGCACAAAATGGCGGCATCTTTGCTGAGCAAAGGCGCAGCATGGGCCACCGCCAAGTCGATGAACTTTTGGTCGTCTGGGTCTTTGCAAGTACAGGGTGCTTTGGCAGCGGGTTCTGCTGAGACGCAATGTTCATCAAAGCGATTCAAGATGTCTTGCGCTTGAATGTTGGACTTGGCCATGCGCTTGACGATGTGGGGGTAGGTCAGCACCCGCGCCAATTCTTCGCGCATGCTGTCAGTGGCCAAATGAGTAATCAAGCCACTTTGCAAAGCAGCGCGCAATGGCACTGTGGCCGGATCTTCAAACAACCACAGGTCGAGCACGATGTTGGTGTCGATCACCCATGGCTGTGAAGGGTGAGCCTCAGAGCTTGTCACGCACTGAGCCCTTCATGAGGTCGAAGCGGAACATACGGCACTCAATGGGGCCGTTCCACATCGGCACTCTGCGTGATTCTTTCAGGCGCATTTTGGAAGGCAATTTCAAATCGGGAGTCAGCATCCAAGCCGTCCAGCCGTTGTAATTCTTTTTCCAATGCGAGGCCAGTTGAGCAAAGAACTCGCCGCCATCATCGCCTTCAGCAATTTCACGTGCGCGGCTGAGGTCAACGTTGTCGCGTGATCGGCCAATTCCACCGGGTTCGCGGTTTCTGTCTCGGCTTGAAACACCAGCCACACCCGCTGCTGCAATGCGCTCGCCATAAGGTGGGTTGAGCAGCATGATGCCAGGTGTTTCGCAAGGCGGCATGCGTTGCAATGCGTCGCCACCACGGGCTTGCACCACTTGGCCTACGCCTGCTCGCTCGGCATTGCGCTGTGTAAAGTCCACCATTCGAAATGCCACATCGGAGGCGTGAATTTCGGCAGTGGGCGCGTGCTCTTGTGCGCGTGCATCGTCTTGCAAGGCTTGCCAAACGTGCGGCTGATAGGGCAGCAGTTTTTCAAAGGCAAAGCGGCGCATGATGCCGGGCGCAATACCGCAGGCAATTTGTGCAGCTTCAATGGCAATGGTGCCACTGCCGCAGCAAGGGTCGTACAAAGGCGTTTGTGCATCCCACCCGCTGGCGGCCAACATGGCGGCGGCCAAGGTTTCTTTGAGGGGCGCATCGCCCTTGTCTTCGCGCCAACCGCGTTTGAACAAAGGCTCACCTGAAGTGTCCATGTACAGCGTGCAACTGTCGGTGGTGAGGTGCACATAAATGCGCACATCGGGCCACTGTGTGTTGACGTCGGGGCGCTCACCGCGTTTGGCGCGGAATCGATCGGCCACTGCATCTTTGATTTTGAGCGCCGCAAAGTTGAGGCTGGTGAGCGGGCTGTGCTGCGCAGTAATTTCAATCTTGAAAGTTTGCTTGGTGGTGAACCAGATTTCCCAAGCCACGGCACTGGCTGCATCGTACAAATCTTTTTCGCTGCGGTAAAAGGTTTGCGACAGTTGAATCAGCACACGTTGCGTGAGGCGGCTGTGCAAGTTCAAGCGCATGGCATCGCGCCACGACGCATTGGCCATCACACCACCACGGCCGGTGAGCAAGTCGTTGCCCGTTAGGCCCGTCAGTTGATGGACCTCATCGGCCAGCAAGCCTTCAACGCCGGCGGCGCAAGGCATGAAAAGTTGAAGCGAGTTCACAGAGTTTTACGCAAGTTGGCGGGCGCAATTTTGAGCGCCTCGCGGTATTTGGCAACGGTGCGGCGGGCGCAGTCGATGCCTTGTTCTTTGAGCATCTCAGACAGTTGGTTGTCTGAGAGGGGTTTGTTGGGGTTTTCGGCCGCCACCAATTGTTTGATGAGTGCACGCACAGCTGTGCTAGATGCAGCGCTGCCGCTGTCGGTGCCCAGGCCCGATCCAAAGAAAAACTTCAGCTCGAATGTGCCCATGGGCGTGGTCATGTATTTGGCCGTGGTAACGCGGCTGATGGTGGACTCGTGCAGGCCCAACTCATCGGCAATTTCGCGCAAAACCAAAGGCCGCATGGCCAGCTCGCCGTGAATGAAGAAGTTGCGCTGACGTTCCACAATGGCGGTGGACACACGCAAGATGGTGTCGAAGCGCTGTTGAATATTTTTAATAAACCAGCGCGCTTCTTGAAGACGTTGTTGCAAACCCAAGTGGCCTTCGCCTTTGCCACCGCGCAGGGCGTTGGCATAAATGTCGTGGACCCTTAGCTTGGGCATGACATCGGGGTTGAGCTGCACTCTAAAGTGCGGCTCGCCGCCTTTGCGCGTGCCAATGACCAACACATCGGGCACGATGACGTGCTGCTCGGCGTTGGCAAAAGGTCGGCCTGGTTTGGGCTCGAGGCGCGTGATAAAGGTCAGTGCTTGTTTGACAATGGCTTCGTCTTCACCGCATTGAACCGCCAGACGTTTGAAATCGCGTTTGGCCAACAACTCCAAAGGCAGTGCACAAATTTTGAGGCCGACAGACGCCACTTCGTGGTCGGGCTCGTCTTTCAAAATGGCTTTGAGCTGGATGCGCAAGCATTCGCCCAAATCGCGTGCGCCAATGCCCACGGGTTCAAGCGATTGCAACAAGCTCAAGGCCACCGTAAAACGGTGGACCAATTCTTCCAGTTGTTCGATGTCGTCGGTGCCGGCCAAGCCTTGGGCCAATGATTCAAGGCTGTCTTCCAAATAACCATCGTCGTTCAAGGACTCGATGAGGAAGCGCAGCGCTGCGCGGTCAATTTCGGACAGGCGCATTGACAAAGCTTGTCGGTGCAAATATTCCGTGAGCGAGCCCAAGCCGCGTGCCAATTCAATGGCGTCTGCGCCTTCAGAATCGTTGTTGGTGTTGTTTTTGCGCGCACCTGCATCGGTGCCCCATTCGCTGTCGTCGGGCGCCATGTCGACGCTGCCATCGCCGTCCCAGCTGTCGGCCACATCGGTCACAGCTTCGTCGTTGGACACGGAGGCACTCGATTCGCTGGCGGCATCGCGCGAGTCGGAACTGGCATCACTCGCTGCCTCAGACACTCGATCGCCCAAGCTCACGCGGGCATCGGCTTCAGGTAAGCCAAAATCTTCTTGCGGTGCGTCGTCGGTGCTGCGTTCCAGAAATGGATTTTCGTCGAGCATTTGCTCAACTTCTTGACTGAGCTCTAGGGTAGAGAGTTGAAGCAGTCGGATCGATTGTTGCAATTGGGGCGTCAGCGCCAAGTGCTGGGACATCCGAAGGGAGAGGCTTTGCTTCATGTTGGTTCAGCCATCACATTCGGAAATGTTCGCCCAAGTAGACGCGGCGCACATCGGCGTTGTCGACGATTTCGGTGGGCGTGCCTTGGGCCAACACGCGGCCTTCGCTGATGATGTAAGCGTGGTCGCAGATGCCCAGCGTTTCGCGCACATTGTGGTCGGTGATCAAAACGCCAATGCCACGTTCCTTTAAGAAAGCAATGATGCGTTGAATTTCAATGACCGCAATGGGGTCGATGCCCGCAAAGGGCTCGTCCAACAAAATGAAGCGAGGGCCTGTGGCCAAGGCGCGTGCAATTTCGACACGGCGACGCTCGCCGCCCGACAGTGCCAAAGAGGGTGAGTCGTGCAGATGGTCTACGCGCAGGTCTTTTAACAGGGCTTGCAAGCGGTCTTTGATCTCGGCTTCGCTGAGTGGCTTGCCTTCGGCGTTGTGTTGCAACTCCAGCACTGCGCGAACGTTTTCGGCCACGGTCAGTTTTCTAAAAATAGAAGCTTCTTGCGGCAGGTAAGACAAGCCCATGCGTGAGCGGCGATGAATAGGCATGCGTGTAACGTCTTGCCCGTCGATCAAAATTTGGCCACCGTCGGTGCGCACCAAACCCACAATCATGTAGAACGAGGTGGTTTTGCCAGCGCCGTTGGGGCCAAGCAAACCGACCACTTCGCCTTTTTGAACTTTGACCGAAACGTCAAACACCACTTGGCGGCTGCCATAAGACTTTTGAAGATGGCGAGCTTCTAGGCTGCTGATGGGCAAGTCTTGGCTCATGGTTTGTCGTTGCCAACGCGGGGGCTGGACTTGAGGGAGGTGCCAACTGGCGGTGCAGAAGCCTCAGGCGTTTTGGGCCTCGGTGTGATGGTGGCTTTGACACGCTGATTGCCCGAAGATGCATTGGCGTTGGCATTAGGTTTGCCATCGACCGTGAACACTTCGGTGGTGTTGTTGACCACAATTTGTTGGCCTTGTATGCGATCGGCCACCACAGTGCCACGCAGCAAGCGCAGTTCTGCGCGGTTGGTCAGCGTCAGGGTATCTGCTTGGCTGTTGTAAACCACCGTTTCGGCTTCGCCTTCTGTGAACTCATCAAGGCCTTCACGCTTTTGGCGAAAGAAAACCCGCTCGCCCGCCTCTGACCACAACTTTGCAACTTGGTTGCCTTGATTGTCTTGTCTAACTTCCATGCGATGTGCTTTGAGTACCAGGCTGCCCTTGGTCATTTGCACTTTGCCAGTAAAGGTGGTGAGTTGTTGTTGGTCGTCGTGCTTGAGCGCGTCGGCCTCAATGTTCATGGGTTTGTCGCGGTCTGCTTTTTCGGCGTGAGCGCTTGTCACCGTGAAGACGGTGATCAAACAACTGAGCAAAAAAAGGGTGAAGGGTTTCATAAAGGCGCGAATCTTGCTTAATTGTAGGTGTTCAAGGTGAGGTCAAGCTGATTTGCACAAAAAATTGCACAAAAAAGCCCGCCGAAGCGGGCTGATGTGCAACACCCCGAAAAACCTCAGGCGCGGCCTTGGCGAACTTGCGCCAATAAAGAGTCGGTCACTTGCAAGGCACGGTCCATGCTGCCGGCCGTGGTGCCGTCAACATAGTACTTGCCTGCCACACCCAAGGAAGGCACGCCTTCAATTTTGAAATCATTTTGGAGTTGTACCGCGCGCTTGAGTTTGCTGGCAACACCAAACGATTTGGCAACATCTGCAAATTTGGTTTTGTCGACGCCTTGCTTCTCTATCCAAGACAAGATGCTGGCATCGGTGTTCAAGGTCAGGCGCTCAACGTGAATGGCTTGAAATACTTTGACGTGCAATTTTTCGAGCAGGCCCATTGCCTCCAAGGCAAAAAACAGTCGTTGCTGAGGGGCGAAATCTTCTCGGAATGCGACGGGAATGCGCTGAACCACCACATCTTTGGGCGCATTTTTGACCCATTGCGCAAAGGCCGGCTCAAAGGCATTGCAATGAGAGCAGCTGTACCAAAAAAACTCGATGACTTGAATCTTGCCGGCCTCTGAATCAACGGGCACGGCACGGTTGAGCTTGAAATAGTCTTTGCCTTCTGCAAACTTGGAGGGGCCTTGGGCCCATGCGGCGGTTTGCAAACCCAGGCCGCCAATTGTTGCGGCAGTGCCCAAAGTGGCTAGAGAAAAATCACGGCGTTTCATGGTAACTCCTGATATGAAAATCGTTTTGCAAGAAGATCAGCGTTGTACGCGAACCAATGCGGCGTCCATGCCTGTGGCATCTAAGCGTGCTTTGATTTTTTCGGCTTGATCTTTGTCGTCAAAGGGGCCGCTGCGAACGCGGAAGATGGTGCGACCTGCTTGCTCGCGTTCACTGACTTTGGCTTCAATGCCCATCATCGACAGCTTGGCTTTTTGACCGTCTGCATCGGCTGCAGATTTGAAGGCCCCAGCCTGAACAAAGTAAGTGAAAGGATCGTTGTTGCCCGCAGCCTTGGCCGCAGTCGGTTGTTCAGCAGGAGCCGTTGATTGTGGCGTGGCTGCCGGCGGTGGCGGTGATGCAGGCGCAGCACCCGATTTTTTCATCAAATCGGCCAGCGGATCGGCCGCAACTGCTGGCGTTGGTGTGCCGGCTCCAGGCGTTGCAACTGTGCCAGCATTGCCCTCGGCAGGCGCTTCTGGAGCGGTGGGCTTGCTTTGCAAAGCGCCGTTCGGATTCCAGTCTTTGTTCTTTTGTGTTTCTACCGCGTCTTGTTCGGCAGACCGCGATTGGTTTTTGTTGCTGAAAGGCATCGGCACTTTGGTGACGTACATGGCCACACCCAAAGCCACCGTAAGGCCAATGACCAAGCCCAGAACAAATCCGAGAAAGGTGCCGCCGTGTTGCGGGTGAATTTGGGGAGATGACATGTTGTTGTGCTTTTTCAAAGTTCGACCTTCTAGGCGATTTACATTTGCTCAGGCGCAGAAACACCCAAAATCTTCAGACCATTTTGCAAGACTTGGGCGCATGCTGCAACCAAGGCCAAACGCGCCAATTTTTGATTCTCATCGTCCACCAAAATGCGCTCGGCATCGTAGTAGCTGTGATAGCTGGCGGCCAAATCGCGCAAGTAGAAAGTGACATCGTGCGGTGCAAAGTCTTGCGCAGCAGCCGTCAACATCTCTGGGTACTTGGCCAACAGCAACATGAGCGCTTGCGCTTTGGGATTTTCCAAACTGGACAAATCGGCTTTGGCCAAGCTGGCCACATCGCCACCCCATGTGCGCAAGATGGAATGAATGCGCGCGTGGGCATATTGCACGTAGTACACCGGGTTATCGTTGTTTTGCGCCAAGGCCAAATCAATGTCAAACACGTACTCGGTGTCGGGCTTGCGGCTCAGCAAGAAGAAGCGCACGGCGTCTTTGCTGGTCCACTCAATGAGGTCGCGCAAGGTGACGTAGCTGCCTGCGCGTTTTGAAATTTTGACTTCTTCGCCACCGCGCATGACGCGCACCATGGTGTGCAGCACGTAGTCGGGGTAACCTTGTGGAATGCCCACGCCAGCAGCCTGCAAGCCAGCACGCACGCGGGCAATGGTGCCGTGGTGATCGGTGCCCTGAATGTTGACCACCTTGGTAAAGCCGCGCTCCCACTTGGTGATGTGATAGGCCACATCGGGTACAAAGTAAGTGTAGGTGCCGTCGCCTTTGCGCATCACGCGGTCTTTGTCGTCACCATAGTCGGTGGACTTGAGCCACAGTGCGCCGTCTTGCTCGTAGGTCTTGCCTGCTTCTTGTAATTTTTTGACTGCACTGTCGACACGGCCGCTGGTGTAGAGGCTGGACTCGAGGTAGTAGTTGTCAAACTTAACGTCGAAGGCTTTGAGGTCGAGGTCTTGCTCGTGGCGCAAATAGGCCACTGCAAATTCGCGCATGCCATTCAAATCGTTCAGGTCGCCACTGCCTGTAAATTCGCGGTCGTCTGACTTGACGGTTTTCTTGGCCAAAAAATCTTGCGCAATGTCTTGGATGTAGTCGCCGTTGTAGGCGGCTGCGTTTTCGCCGCTTGGCCACTGCGCATCACCGGGCTTGAAACCTTGCGCGCGCAATTGCGTGGAGGTGGCCAAGGTGTTGATTTGCACGCCCGCGTCGTTGTAATAAAACTCGCGGTAAACAGACCATCCCTGCGTTGCAAACAAATTGCAAATGGCATCGCCCAAAGCTGCTTGTCGGCCATGGCCCACATGCAGCGGGCCTGTGGGGTTGGCGGACACAAACTCCACCAAGACTTTTTCGTTGCGCTCGGCTTGCTTGCCAAAGCAAGAGGCTGCGTGCAGCACTTCTTTGACCACGGCTTGTTTGGCGCTTGGCTTCAGTTTGAGATTTAAAAAGCCTGGACCTGCAATGTCGATGCTCTCAACCCATTGCGTAAACGCGGGTGTGGCCATGAGTGCGGTGCGCAAGGCCTCGCCCACTTGTCTGGGGTTTTGGCCCAACGGTTTGGCCAAGTGCATGGCGGCCGTGCAGGCCAGGTCGCCATGGGCGGCCACCTTGGGCGATTCAAAAACGGCTTTGGCACCGGCACCAGCGTGCAGGCGTTCGAGTTCGGCGGCGAGGGCCGAGAGTAATTCTTGTTTGGCTTGAAGCATCCCCCGATTTTACGGGGCGCTTTGCCAAGTTGCAGGCAAGCTGTAGTGATGCTTTAAAAAGTCGATCCAAAGGCGCAATCGGAGGGGCAAATGCTTGCGTTGGGGGAAAACGCCGTAAATGCCGTTGGGCGGGGCTGCAAAATCGGCCAAAACCTCGACCAATTGGCCCGATTGGATGTCGTTTTCCACCTCCCAAGTGCTGCGCCAGGCAATGCCCATGCCGGCCAAGCACCAACTGTGCAACACCTGGCCGTCTGAGCAGTCTAGTGGGCCGTTGGGTCTTAAATGAACCACCTCGGGTCCTTCTGAGCTGTCACTGGGCGGTACTTTGAAAGCCCAGCCGCGTGTTTGCGAGGCGTCGCTGGACAGGGTGAGGCAGTTGTGTTGCAACAACTCTGAAGGGTGTTGCGGCGTGCCGTGCTGCGCCAAGTAGGCCGGTGTTGCCACGCAAAGACGGCGGTTGTCTGCCAAACGCACGCTGACCAAAGACGAGTCGGGCAAGTCGCCTACGCGCACCGCAAAGTCAAACCCTTCAGCCGCCAAGTCGATCACCCGATCGCTGAGGTTCAAAGACAATTTGACGTCGGGGTTTTGCGCATGAAACAAGGGCGCCAAGGGGGCCACGTGCCGTCGACCGAAACCAGCTGGCGCTGTGATGCGCAAATGGCCACTGGCTTTGAGGCCGCCGGCCGACACGCTGTCTTCTGCATTGGCCACATCACTCAAAAGGCGTTGGCAATTTTCTAAAAAAGCGCTGCCTTCATGGGTGAGGCTGATGCGTCGGGTGGTGCGCAGCAGCAGCTTCACGCCCAGGTGAGATTCGAGTGCATCCAGGCGCCTGCCAATGATGGCCGGCGCCACACCTTCTGCGCGCGCAGCAGCACTTAAGCTGCCACGCGTGGCCACCGACACAAATGATTCAAAAACTTTGAGTTTGTCCATGGTGTCAATGTGTCGTGTTTCAGTCGGCGGGGTTGCTGAGTTTTTGGATCTCTTCGGCGCTGTAGCCCAAGCTGCTGAGCAAGCTCTCGTTGTGCTCGCCCAGGTGCGGTGCTGAATGGCGAACTATCAAGCGCGCTTGGTTCATGCTGAGTGGCAACAACACCGTATTAATGGTACGGCCATCGTTCAATTCAACGGGTGCCAAGCCGCCTGTTGCTTTTAAGTGTGGGTCATCCAGCAAGTCGTGCGGTGCGGTAATCGGCGCATAGGGCAAGGCATTTTTCTCAAATACGTCGCTGAGGTATTGCGCAGAAAATTCTTTAAGACGCTCGCGTAGCAAAGGGATCAACCAGTCCCGCGCCACCACGCGGTCGTTGTTGGTCACCAAGCGAGGGTCCTCGAATAAATCGGGGTAATTGAACACATCGCAGAAAATTTTCCAAGCGGTGTCACTGACCACAGCCAAGAAAATTTGCTCGCCATCTTTGACCACAAAGACGTCGTACACGGCCCATGCAGAAATGCGTTCGGGCATAGGGGCCGCCGGTTTGCCTGTCACTTGATACTGCATCATGTGCTGCGCCACCAAGAACACATTGTTTTCAAACAAAGCGCTTTGTACTTCTTGGCCTTCGCCAGTTTGCGCACGTTGTGCCAACGCGGCCATGGCACCGATGGCACCAAACATGCCGCCCATGATGTCGTTGACGCTGGTGCCTGCGCGCAGCGGGTCGCCGCGGCGGCCTGTCATGTAGGCCAAGCCGCCCATCATTTGCACCACTTCATCCAAAGCGGTGCGATGTTCGTAAGGGCCCGGTAGGAAACCCTTGAGCGACACATAAATCAGGCGCGGGTTGATTTTTTTCAGGGTCTCGTAATCGAGGCCCAGTTTTTTCATGGTGCCAGGTTTGAAGTTTTCGCTGACGATGTCGGCGGTGGCAATCAAACGCAACACCGCTTCTTTGCCCTCGGGTGTTTTCAAGTCCAAGGCCAAGCTTTTTTTATTGCGATTGAACAAGGGGTAAAAACCGGCGCCAGAACCCAACAGCTTGCGTGTGCCGTCGCCTTCATGGCCGTGGCCGATGGGTTCTACTTTGATCACCTCAGCGCCCAAGTCAGCCAACACCATGCCGCAAGTCGGGCCCATCACCATGTGGGTGAATTCAACAACGCGTAGGCCTTCGTAGGGCAATGGTTTTGAGGTACTCATCTGATTAATTTTGAATGGATTCAAAGGCCCATCCTTTGGGCAAGCCAGCATCCGGCGTCATGCCGTACAGCGGCTCGCCAGGCAGTCCATCGATCAAGGCTTGGCGGGCTGAAATGAGTTTTTGAATGTCAACACCGGTCTGCACGCCCATGGCTTCAAACATGAAGACCAAGTCTTCTGTGACCACGTTGCCCGATGCGCCTGGTGCGTAAGGGCACCCGCCCAAGCCGGCCAGGGAGCTGTCGAAGGTGCGAACACCCACGTCGTAAGCGGCCAAACAATTGGCCAAGCCCAAACCGCGTGTGTTGTGCATGTGGGCTGCGCCTGTTTTGTGGCCAATTTCGGCAAACACACGTTTGAAAATTCTGCGCACTTGCGCGGGGTTGGCCATACCCGTGGTGTCTGACAAGCCCGACTCGTCGGCGCCCGCTTCAATGACGGCTGCGGCCAGTTTGACCACATCGTCTTCGGCCACATGGCCTTGTAGCGTGCAACCAAACGCGGTTGAGATGCCGGCTTCTACAGGCACGTGCGGCGCTAATTCATTTCTAATTTGAACAATGGCGCGGACCTCGTCCACCATGGCTTCGCGTGACTTGCGAACATTGGCCATGGAATGGGCTTCGCTGGCAGAAACGGGGATGGTGAGTTTTTGGGCGCCGGCCTTTAAGGCCGCTTCTGCACCTTTTCGGTTGGGCACCAAAGCCATCACAGTCAGGTGCTTGTACTGAAGGGCGTGTTGCACCACCTGGGCGGCATCGGCCATTTGAGGCAGCAAATGCGCGGGCACAAATGAAGCCACTTCTATTTCTTGAAGGCCTGACGCCACCAAAGCGTCAATCCAGCGCAGCTTGTGCGCCGTGGGCATGGTTTGCTTGACCGACTGCAAACCGTCACGCGGTCCGACTTCGCTGATCAAAATGCGTTCTGTGGCCATGTTGTGGATGTGCAAGAGGGCAGAAGTTGCGAATTTAAGTGACTCTATTTTCTCTAATTTTGGTGCTTTTTGCGCCAATCTTTGCAAAAAAGTCACAAGTCAAAAGCCATTTCGCTAATTTATAAACATTGAAACATCGAATACAGTGGACGCCATAGGAGAAAAAGCCCTTTGTTGGCAACTCCCAAACACATTCATTTTTTACTTTTAAGAGGCTCTCATGACCCAACGCACCAGCATTCACGGCCTGCACGTGGCCACCGATTTGTACCAATTCATTGAAGACCAGGTCTTGCCGGCCGTGGGCGTGAAGAGCAAGACCTTTTGGTCTGGCTTTGATGCCATCGTGAAAGACTTAGCGCCTGTGAACATTGCGCTGCTGGCCGAACGCGATCGCATTCAGTTGGACATGGACAAATGGCATGCCGCCAACCCTGGTCCCATTGCCGATGCCAAAGCCATGAAGGCTTATCGCAAACATTTAACTTCGATTGGTTACTTGGTGCCCGAACCCAAAAGCCCCAAAGCGACCACACAAAACGTGGACGCAGAGTTGGCCGTGTTGGCTGGCCCGCAATTGGTGGTGCCTATTTTGAATGCGCGCTATGCCTTGAACGCCGCCAATGCGCGTTGGGGTTCTATGTACGACGCTTTGTATGGCACTGACGCATTGAGCGAAGCCAATGGTTGCGAAAAAGGCACGGGCTACAACCCCAAGCGCGGCGCCAAAGTGATTGAGTACTGCCGTTATGTGCTCGACCGTTGCGCGCCTTTGAAAAAGGGTTCGCACATTGACAGCACAGGCTACAGCGTGAAGGGTGGCAAGTTGGTGGTCAGCCTGAAGTCGGGCAACACCACTTTGGCTGATGCCAAACAGTTTGTAGGTTTCCAAGGCGATGCCAAAGCGCCCACATCTTTACTGTTCAAGCACAACGGTTTGCACCTTGATTTGCAAATTAACAAGTCACACCCCATTGGCAAAACAGACCCTGCGGGCGTGTCCGATTTGGTGGCCGAGTCTGCGCTCTCCACCATCCTTGACTTGGAAGATTCTGTGGCCGCTGTGGACTCAGAAGACAAAGTGTTGGCCTACAGCAATTGGCTGGGCATCTTGCAAGGCAGCTTGTCTGAAGACGTGCAAAAGGGTGGCAAAACATTCAAGCGCACTTTGAACGCAGACCGCGTGTACACCAAGCCCAGCGGCAAAGGCACTGAAGTGCTGCATGGCCGCTCCTTGTTGTTCGTTCGCAATGTGGGTCACCTCATGACCAACCCTGCCATTTTGTATAACGCCGCTGACGGTACTCAAAAAGAAATTCCTGAAGGCATCATGGATGCCATGATCACCACCACCTGTGCCATGGTGGACTTGCAGAAAAAGAAGGGCGCCAACTTCCGCAACAGCCGCACAGGTAGCGTGTACATCGTGAAGCCCAAAATGCACGGCCCCAAAGAAGTGGGCTTTGCCGACACGCTGTTTGGCCGTGTGGAAAAAGTCTTGTGCTTGAAGCCTTCTACTGTCAAGCTGGGCATCATGGACGAAGAGCGCCGCACCAGCGCCAACTTGGCTGCTTGCATTGCCGCTGCCAAATCTCGCGTGGCCTTCATCAACACTGGTTTCTTAGACCGCACCGGCGACGAAATGCACACTTGTATGTTGGCCGGCCCCGTGATGCGCAAGGGCGACATCAAGGGCAGCACTTGGCTGGGTGCTTACGAGAAGGCCAACGTGGCCGTGGGCTTGCAAGCCGGTCTGCGCGGTCGCGCACAAATTGGCAAGGGCATGTGGGCCATGCCTGATTTGATGGCCGACATGTTGAAGCAAAAAATTGTGCACCCCAATGCGGGCGCCAATACGGCATGGGTGCCTAGCCCCACAGCCGCGACTTTGCACGCTATGCACTATCACCAAGTGAACGTGCCCGCATTGCAAAAGCAAATGGAAAAAACCATTGCCAAGCAAAGCGCCAAAGAACTGCGTGAAGACACCTTGAACAAGCTGTTGCAATTCCCTGTGGTGACCCAAGCACAGGCGGCAGAGTGGACGGCCAAAGAAAAGCAAGACGAACTCGACAACAACGCGCAAGGTATCTTGGGCTACGTGGTGCGTTGGGTAGACCAAGGTGTGGGTTGCTCTAAAGTGCCCGACATCCATGGCGTGGGTTTGATGGAAGACCGGGCCACACTGCGCATCAGCAGCCAACACATTGCCAACTGGTTGGCCCATGGCGTTGTGACCGAAGCGCAAGTGAAAGCCACCATGGAGCGCATGGCCGCGGTGGTGGATCAGCAAAATGCTGGCGATCCTTTGTACCAAAAGATGGCTGGTAATTTCAAAACATCCAAGGCCTATCAAGCGGCATGCGACTTGGTGTTCAAAGGCAAAGAGCAACCGAGTGGTTACACCGAGCCTTTGTTGCACGCATGGCGATTGAAGGTGAAGGCTGCGGCTTAATTCGTCACAACCCATCGGCATTCAACCGGAGCATGACTTGACGCATTCATTTCCCCCCAACTATCAAGAAGCGCGTCAGTCTTTTTTGAAGGCCGCCCATGCGGTGGGGGCGCAGATGGATGTTTGCCTGCATCCCCAAAAAGGCTTTCAAGGCGAAGAGATGGCCATCGATGTAGCGTGGCTGGGGCCGCGTGATGCCGTCAAAGTGCTGGTCGCCATTTCTGCCACCCATGGTGTGGAAGGTTTGTATGGCAGCGGTTGTCAAACGGCATGGCTGCAACAGTTCACACCTAGCAGCTTGCCTGCCGATACTGCAGTGATGGTGATCCACGCGCTGAACCCTTATGGCTTCTCTTGGCTGCGCCGGGTCAACGTAGACAACATGGACATCAATCGCAACCATGTTAACTTTGAGACGGGCCCGCCTGCCAATGAGGGGTATGAAGACATCCATGCATGGTTGTTGCCTAATGAATGGACACCAGCCAGTCAGTTGAATTTGCAACAAAACATCATGGGCTACTTGGCCCAAAAGGGTGTGCGAGCAGGCACGCGCGCTGTGACAGGCGGCCAGTACCGACATGCCGATGGCATCTTTTATGGCGGCACTGAGCTGTGTTGGTCCAATCGACAGTTGAATCAATTGGCCCACAAGTATTTGCAGCAGGCCAAACTCATGACGGTGCTAGACCACCATACGGGTCTGGGGCCAAGTGGGCATACCGAATTAATTTGTCGTCACCCCGTTGATTCACCTTCTTTGGCATTGGCGCGCAAGTGGTGGGGCGCAGACGTCACCTCGCCTGCCTCAGGCGAATCCGCTTCTGAAGTGATTGATGGCAATGTGCGCATGGCCTTTGGGCATTTGTGCCCACAAGCAACCGTGGTGTCGATTGCCATGGAAGTAGGAACCCAAGCGCAAACGCAAGTGATGCTGGCATTGTTTGCTGACAATTGGTTGTATCAAAAAGGCCAACCTCTGTCGTCACAAGGTTTGGCCATACGCCAACAAGTGCGCGATGCATTTTTTGTTGACACGCCTGAGTGGCGCGCGAAAGCCATGACGCGTGGCCTGGCCATTTGGCAAGAGGCCTTAACTGGCATGGACAAGACAGCGTTGCCAGTATCATGAGCCATCGGCAGTAACTGGAGAGCCTTGAACATGTGCCAACTCTTGGGCATGAATTGCAACACGCCCACCGACGCCACCTTCAGTTTCAGTGGCTTTTCGCAACGGGGCGGTATCACCGACCATCATTCAGATGGTTGGGGCATTGCATTTTTCGAAGGGGTGGGGGTGCGGCATTTTGTGGACCACCAAGAGGCCAGCAAGTCGCCTGTGGCCGAACTGATCAGGCGCTATCCGATTAAAAGTCAGAATGTCATTGCGCACATTCGCAAAGCCACGCAAGGCGTGGTGTCGCTGGAAAACTGCCATCCGTTTGTGCGTGAATTGTGGGGGCGCTATTGGGTGTTTGCGCACAATGGCAACTTAGAAAACTTCAACCCGCGTTTGCATGGCAGCTTTCACCCCGTGGGCCAAACCGACAGCGAAAGAGCGTTTTGTTGGATCATGCAAGAGCTGTCCAAGTCGCATGCTTCGGTGCCCAGTGTGGAAGAACTCACACTGACGTTGCGTGAGTTGGTGCCAACCATTGCCAAGCACGGCACCTTCAATTTTTTGCTGTCCAATGGCCAAGCGCTGTGGGCACACGCGTCTACCAATTTGCACTATGTGCTGCGGCAATACCCGTTCAAAACGGCTACGCTCAAAGACGAAGATGTGCAGGTGAACTTTGCCGAAAAAACCAACCCCACCGATCGTGTGGCGGTGGTGGTCACCGCCCCCCTCACGCTGGACGAGCCGTGGACGGCTTTTGTACCCGGTGAGGTGATGGTGTTTAGAGACGGTGCTTTACTTTAAGCCGAAGCCTTGACCGCTGCTTCCAAGGCGTCGATGAAAATCGCCGCCACATCACAACCGGTTTGATCAAAAATCTCTTGGAAGCAAGTGGGGCTGGTAACGTTGATTTCGGTCACGCTGGTGCCAATGACATCGAGGCCAATCAATAGCAAACCACGCGCCGCCAAGATGGGGCCAATGGCTTCCGCAATAGAGCGGTCGTTGTCGGTAATGGGTTGCGCCACACCTTTGCCGCCCGCCGCCAAGTTGCCGCGCACTTCGCCGCCTTGCGGAATACGGGCCAAACAGAAGGGCACAGGTTTGCCGCCAATGATCAGCACGCGCTTGTCGCCTTGCGCAATGGCGGGCAAAAACTTTTGCACCATGACCGACTGCGCGCCATCCAAATTCAAGGTCTCGATGATCGAGCCCAAATTCAAACCATCGGCACCCACGCGGAAAATGCCCATGCCGCCCATGCCATCCAGTGGCTTCAAGATGATGTCTTGGTGTTCTGCATGAAAGGCTTTGATGGCATCGGCTGAACGTGTGACCAAGGTGGGCCCAATGAATTGAGGGAACTCCATGATGGCCAATTTTTCAGGATGGTCGCGCAAAGCAGAGGCTTTGTTGAAGACCTTGGCGCCTTCGCGCTCGGCTTGGCTGAGCAAATGTGTGGCGTAGAAATATTCGCTGTCGAAGGGCGGGTCTTTGCGCATGATGATGGCGTCAAAGTCCTTGAGCCATGCTTCGCGCGATGCCGTGACCTCGAACCACGTGGTGGCGTCGCCGGTTAAATGCAGGTCTTGCACTTGCGCTTTGACGCATTCCCCGCGCTGCCACTGAATGTGTGGCACTTCACAGGCGCTCACTTGGTGGCCTCGCTTTTGCGCTTCGCGCATCATGGCAAAGCTGGTGTCCTTCTTAATCTTGAAGGAGGCGAGGGGGTCAACAATGAAAAGGATGTTCATGCGCGTAATGTCGCACAAAGCGCAAACCAAAGTAAATCAGCAGGGCTTTCAACCTGCTGATGTCACCAGGAAAACGCATTCACACAAATTACATATTTCTGCGGTACTGACCGCCAACTTCAAATAAGGCGTTGGTAATTTGACCCAATGAGCAAACGCGCACGGCATCCATCAAAACTTCAAACACGTTGTCGTTGTGAATCACGGCCTGTTGCAAACGGGCCAACATGGCAGGCGATTCTTTGGCATGTTTGGCGTGGAAGGCATGCAAACGGTCGAGTTGAGATTTCTTCTCGTCTTCCGTAGAGCGCGCCAGTTCCAGCTTCTCGAGCACTTCGTCGCCTTTAGGATTGCGGAAGGTGTTGACGCCAATGATGGGGTACTCGCCGGTATGCTTCAGCATCTCGTAGTGCATCGATTCGTCTTGAATCTTGCCGCGCTGATAGCCGGTTTCCATGGCGCCCAAGACGCCCCCGCGGTCTGCAATCTTTTCAAACTCAGTGAGTACGGCTTCTTCGACCAACTCGGTGAGCTCTTCAATGATGAATGCGCCTTGGTTGGGGTTTTCGTTTTTGGCCAAGCCCCACTCGCGGTTGATGATGAGCTGAATGGCCATGGCGCGGCGCACGCTGTCTTCGGTAGGCGTGGTGATGGCTTCGTCAAACGCATTGGTGTGCAGTGAGTTGCAATTGTCGTAAATGGCAATCAGCGCTTGCAGTGTGGTGCGAATGTCATTGAACTGAATTTCTTGTGCGTGCAAAGAACGACCTGAAGTTTGAATGTGGTACTTCAACTTCTGGCTGCGCTCATTGGCGCCGTACTTGTTCTTCATGGCCACAGCCCAGATGCGGCGCGCCACGCGGCCTAGCACGGTGTACTCGGGGTCCATACCATTGCTGAAGAAGAAGCTGAGGTTGGGCGCAAAGTCATCGATGTGCATGCCGCGCGCCAAGTAGGCTTCTACAAACGTAAAGCCGTTGGACAGCGTGAAGGCCAGCTGGCTGATGGGGTTGGCGCCCGCCTCGGCGATGTGATAGCCGCTGATGGAAACCGAATAGAAGTTGCGCACGTCATTGTGGACAAAGTACTGTGCAATGTCGCCCATCACCTTCAGGCTGAACTCGGTGCTAAAGATGCAGGTGTTTTGGCCTTGGTCTTCTTTCAAGATGTCGGCTTGCACGGTACCGCGCACATTGGCCAACACCCATTCGCGAATTTTGGCAGCTTCGGTGTCGGTAGGGTCACGGCCGTTGTCAGCTTTGAACTTTTCCAAGTTTTGATCGATGGCGGTGTTCATGAACATGGCCAAGATGGAGGGCGCAGGTCCATTGATGGTCATGGACACGCTGGTGCTGGGGTTGCACAAGTCGAAGCCGCCATACAAGACTTTCATGTCGTCCAGTGTGGCAATGCTCACACCGGAGTTACCCACTTTGCCGTAGATGTCGGGACGCGGATCGGGGTCGTTGCCGTACAAAGTAACGGAGTCAAAGGCAGTGGACAAACGCTTGGCAGGCATGCCTTCGCTCAAGAGTTTGAAGCGTGTGTTGGTGCGGAAGGCATCACCTTCACCCGCAAACATGCGTGTGGGGTCTTCGCCTTCGCGTTTGAAAGCAAAGGTGCCCGCTGTGTAGGGGAAGCTGCCAGGCACGTTGTCCAGCATCAACCATTTCAAAATTTCGCCGTGGTCTTCGTAGGTGGGTAAAGACACTTTACGAATGGTGGTGCCTGACAAGGTTTTAGAAGTGAGTGCCGTGCGAATTTCTTTGTCGCGAATTTTGACCACGTACTCGTCGCCCGCATAAGCTTTTTGCATTTCGGGCCATTGGGCCAAAAGTTTTTTAGCACTTGGGTCTTGTGTTTCTTCACGGCGAGCAGCCAAGTCGATGGCGGCTTCGGCCGCTTTGGCGCGACCCGGTTTGTCCACTTCCAACATCACAGCGGCAGCGCGCAGTTGTTGAATTTCACGCGCCAATTTGGCCTGGGCACGGGCTTGTTTTTTGTAGCCACGAACCGTGTCGGTAATTTCGGCCAAGTATCGGGTGCGTGCGGCAGGCACAACAGGCGTTTGGTTGGTGCTGTGACGCACATTAACTGCGGGTAACAAGCCCTCTTTCAATTTCAAACCCAATTCACCCAAACGCACTTTGAGCGCTTGGTACAAAGCCGTCACGCCATCGTCGTTGAAGCGCGCGGCCATGGTGCCAAACACGGGCATTTGTTCGGTGGGCACGGTCCACGCTTCTTTGTTGCGCTGAACTTGTTTGGCCACATCGCGCAGTGCATCGCTGGCGCCTTTGCGGTCAAACTTGTTGATGGCCACAAACTCGGCAAAGTCGAGCATGTCGATTTTTTCTAATTGGCTAGCAGCGCCAAATTCGGGCGTCATGACGTACATGGGCACATCCACATGCGGCACGATGGCGGCATCGCCTTGTCCAATGCCAGACGTTTCCACCACCACCACATCAAAGCCTGCCACTTTGCAAGCAGCCACCACATCGGGCAAAGCAGCAGAAATTTCGCTGCCAAAATCGCGCGTGGCCAAGCTGCGCATGAACACGCGTGCACCATTGCGCCAGGGGTTGATGGCGTTCATGCGAATGCGGTCGCCTAGCAAAGCGCCACCGCTTTTGCGGCGTGAAGGATCGATCGACACCACGGCAATGCGCAGGTCGTCGCCTTGGTCCAAACGCAAACGGCGAATCAGTTCGTCGGTCAAAGAAGATTTACCAGCACCGCCTGTGCCCGTGATGCCCAGCACGGGAACTTTGTGTTTGGCGGCTTCGGTGCGCAATGCGGCCACCATGTCGGCCGAGGCATTGCCGTTTTCCAACACCGTGATGAGCTGTGACAACGAACGCCAGTTGGCCTCTGTGCCACCTTGAATGGCTTTCAAATCTTTGGGGGCGTAAGCGCTGATGTCTTTGTCGCAGCGCATCACCATCTCACCAATCATGCCAGCCAAGCCCATTCGCTGACCGTCTTCTGGCGAGTAAATGCGGCCCACGCCATAGGCATGCAGCTCGCGAATTTCGGCTGGAACAATCACACCGCCGCCGCCGCCAAAGACTTGAATGTGTTCGCCCCCGCGCTGGCGCAGCAAGTCGACCATGTATTTGAAATACTCAACGTGGCCGCCTTGGTAAGAGCTGATCGCAATGCCTTGCGCGTCTTCTTGTAAAGCAGCGGTCACCACTTCATCGACCGATCGGTTGTGGCCCAAGTGAATCACTTCAGCGCCCATGCTTTGCAAGATGCGGCGCATGATGTTGATGGCAGCGTCGTGGCCGTCGAACAAGCTGGCCGCCGTGACAAAGCGTACTTTGTGGGTGGGGCGGTATTCGGCGAGGGCTTTGAATTCGGCAGACAAGTCGGTCATGGCAGGGTTCCAGTAAAGGATCAATAGAGTCGCTAAGCGAAGCGCCTCAGTCTAATTGACGTTGACGTAAACGTCAACTTTCAGGCGGCAACTTTTTTGCGTAGAAAAGCCTTACAAATCAACATGCCGACCAGCATGGCGCCAGTAAAAATGAGTGCGTCCACGCTGAGCAGAGCGGAGGCCAAGGCTGGTCCGGGGCAATAGCCTGCTAAGCCCCATCCAGCACCAAACAAGACGGCGCCGCCAACCAAGGGCACGTCGATTTGGCTTTGACGGGGCTCGTGAAATTGATTGGCAAACAGAGGTGATGGGGCCAAGCGCGGTGTCCAAGCAAACGCCAGCAGCGTGACGCAAACCGCACCGCCCATGACAAAGGCCAAAGTTGGGTCCCAAAGGCCAGGAAATGCACCTTTGTTGATGGCGGTGATGTCGAGGAAGCCCATCACTTTAAGAGGTTGTGTCATGCCAGACACAACAAGGCCAGCCGCAAAGACGAGGCCGGCCGAAAACGCCAGACCTAGACGGCCGGCGCGGTAGGGGCTTGATGGATCAGTCGTGCTCATGCTGCACCTCGCATCAAAGTGACCGCGATCATGCCGGTGGCCATGAATGTGCCAACAGCCACCAAGGAGCGCACAGACAGCCGCCCCAAGCCGCAGACGCCGTGACCGCTGGTACAGCCACTTCCCCACACGGTGCCAAAGCCCACCAACAAGCCTGCCGGAATGAGCAAATACAAAGGCCGAGTGGGCAAACTGGGAATGTCCAAGCCCTGGCCCAACAGGCAGCCGCCAATGATCAGCCCCGCTAAAAAGGCCCAACGCCAGTTGTCTGGGTTGGCGGGTGCCGACAAGACCTCCGATGTGATGCTGCTGATGCCGGCAATGCGGCCCAAGCCCCACCAAAGCAGCCAGCTGGCCAAGCCAATCAGAACGCCGCCTATGGCGGCAATGAAATAAGGTTGTAAATTGGCAAACATCAAAGAGAGTTCCTGAAATATGTTCTCAAAAGGTGGCAAAAGTTATCATAATTTGCATACCCCTAGAAAGAACAGCATGAGCCGCATAGCAGATCCCGAAAAAAAGAAAGCCCTTTGTGCCCGTCTGGCCCGTATTGAAGGCCAATTGCGAGGCTTGCAAAAACTCATCGACACCGATGCCGATTGTGAAAAGATTGCCCAGCAAATGGCCGCCTCGCGCAAAGCCTTGGACAAAGCCTTCTTCTCGATGGTGGGCTGCATGATTGAACAAGGCGATCAATCGGCAGAACACGTTGCCGAAATGCTAACCAAGTTTGCTTAATCGCTAGACCTTGCATGACATCCAACGCCCCCCAAATTGTTCAGCTGTTTGACACAGCGTCCAGCACCTACACCTATGTGGTGTACGACGCACAAAGTCTGGAAGCCGTCATCATTGATCCTGTTGACACCCAGCTTGAACGCGATCAAAAAACCATTCAAAGCTTGGGCTTGAAACTCAAATGGGCATTGGAGACACATGCCCATGCCGATCACATCACCAGCGCTGGTTTGTTGGCCGAGCACTTGGGTGCGCAAACTGCCGCACCCGAAGGCTGCCACATTGGCACAGCGGCTGTGCAGTTGATCGACGGGCAAATGATTCCGTTTGGCGCCTTTGTTTTGAAGGCACTCCACACGCCAGGACACACGGGCGGCAGCATGTGCTTTTATGTGAATGCAGACCAAGCCAGTCATGTATTTACCGGCGATACCTTGTTGATTGGGGGGTGTGGCCGCACCGATTTTCAGTCGGGCAGCGCCAAAGACATGTTCAACAGCCTGACAAACATTTTGTTCAAGTTGCCTGCCAGCACCACAGTTTGGCCAGGCCATGATTACCAGGGTCGCACGCATTCCAGCATTGGCCATGAAATGCAGCACAACCAGCGCGTGGCGGGCAAATCTTTGGCGCAGTTTGAAGCCATCATGCTGAATTTGAATTTACCCAAACCCAAGCGAATCGATGAAGCGGTTCCTGCAAATTTAACGTCGGGCTTGCGCCACGACGCAGGAGGAGAAGTTGTGTCCAACGATGTTTTGAGTGTGAAGGCCGCACAAGGCTATGCCGGTGATGTTTTGCCCGAGTTGGCATGGCATTGGGTGCAATCGGGAGAGGCGGTGCTGGTCGATGTGCGTTCAGATGCTGAACGTGCATGGGTGGGCTTTGTGCCCGAAGCCAAGCCGCTGGCTTGGAAGCAATGGCCTGTGGTCGATGTCAATCCGGCGTTTGATGCCAGCATTCAAGCCATTGGCGCAGAAGGTAAAAAGATTGTGTTGTTGTGCCGCAGTGGTGTTCGATCGGTAGCGGCTGCGCAGCGTGCAACGCAATTGGGCCTTGAGGCTTACAACATTTTGGAAGGCTTTGAAGGCGATCCCGATGCCAACGCTCACCGCGGTATGTTGGGTGGCTGGCGCAAACGGGGCTTGCCTTGGAGGCAAAACTGATGAATTTAAAAACCACCTCGCCCGACCTCAGCCCCCAAGTGCAAGCTTTGTTGGCGCGCATCGAGGCCAAGCAAGATGAGGTGGTGGCGCTCACGCAAGCCTTGGTGCGCATCCCCACGGTCAATCCACCAGGTGATGCATATGAGGCGTGTGCACGTTTCATTGGCGAACGTCTCAAGCCCCGCGGCTTTGCCGTTGAATATGTTCGCGCACACGGTGCGCCAGGCGACTCCGATGCCAAACCACGGGTCAATGTGGTGGCACGTTGGCAAGGCGCTACAGGCGGTGAGTGTGTTCACTTCAACAGCCACATCGACGTGGTGGAAGCGGGTACTGGTTGGACCTCTGATCCCTTTGGCGCAGAAATCCGCGATGGCAAAATTTATGGCCGCGGTACCTGCGACATGAAGGGGGGTTTGGCGGCCAGCATCATTGCGTGCGAGGCGCTGATTGAATCGGGCTTGCCCATTCCTGGTGCCCTTGAAATCAGTGGCACTGTAGACGAAGAATCAGGCGGCTTTGCGGGTGTGGGCTATTTGGCCGAACGCGGTTACTTCAGCAAACCGCGCGTGCACCACGTGATCATTCCTGAGCCCTTGGGTGTAGACCGCATTTGCTTGGGGCACCGTGGTGTCTGGTGGGGCGAGGTAGAAACCAAAGGGCGCATTGCGCATGGCTCCATGCCGTTTTTGGGTGACAGCGCCATCAACCACATGAGCGCATTCATTCATTTGCTCGAAACACAATTGCAACCGCAGTTGAACCAACGCCGAACTTCAGAACCCGTTGAGCCACCGGGCGCACGCGTCAGCACTTTGAATATCAACAGCATTCATGGGGGTCAGGTAGAGCAGCGGTATGCCAATGACGAGCGCGGTTGGCCCACGGCCGATACGCCTTCGCCTGTGGTGGCGCACAGTTGCCGCACAGTGCTCGACAGACGCTTCATTGCCGAAGAAAATTTAGAAGCAGTGAAACAAGAAATCATCGACATGCTAGATGAACTGAAACGCACGCGACCTGGTTTTGATTACGGCATTCGCGAGATCATGAGCTTTGTGCCAACGGCCACGCCACGCGATGCACCGGTGGTAGATGCCACAGCGCGCGCCATTGCACGCGTGTTAGGGCGTGAGCCTTCCTACATTGCCAGTCCAGGTACCTACGATCAAAAACACATTGTTCGAACGGGCAAGCTGAAGGACTGCATTGCCTACGGTCCTGGCATTCTTGATTTGGCGCACCAACCCAATGAGTATGTGGGCATTCAAGAGTTGGTGGATTCGGCCAAAGTGATGGCTTTGGCCAGCCTCACGTTGACAGGCGCCATGCGCTGATTCAAAAATTAAATGCCTGGCGGCCGTTTTTGAATCAGATCTTGCGCAGCCTGTTCATAAGCGTGCGCAATTTGTAGCAATTCAAAATCGCCTTGAGGTTTGCCAATCAATTGCAGACCCATGGGCAGGCCTTGCGCATTGAATCCTGCGGGGACGCTGATGGCGGGCAAGCCTGCAAAAGTAGCGTAGATCACCACCTCCATCCAGCGGTGATAAGTGTCCATGGCTTGTCCGTTGATGTGCTTTGGCCAGCGTTCAGTGACATCAAAAGGCCAGACTTGGGCCACAGGCAAAGCCAGCACATCAAAGGATTCAAACAGTTTGAGCATGCTTTGGTAGTAGCGCGTGCGCGTCACACTGGCTTGCATCAGTTGACTGCCTGTGAGGCCAAGCGATTGATCGTATTCCCACTGACCTTCGACTTTGACTTTGTCTCGCCAATTGGCGTGGTGCGTATAGGAGCCGATGTTGCGACCAGCCAATGCTTTGCGCCAAACCAGCCAGGCCTCCCAAATTTCTTCAGGGGCCATGCCCAGCTGCGCAGTGACCACATCAGCGCCAATGGTCTCGAATGTTTTTAAGGCACTTTCACAGACCGGCAAAATGCCGTCTTCCACCGCTAAATAAGCATTCAAATTGCCCAACCAACCGATGCGTCGATGCTTCACCGACGCGTCTAAGTTTTGTGTGAATGCATGGCCTGATTCTGCAATTGACAAGGGCGAACGTGCGTCATAACCCGCTTGTGTTGACAAGAGCATGGCCAGGTCACGGACGTTTCTGGCCATGGGCCCTTCGGTACTCAACTGTGCAATGAACGCATCGGGTACTGGGTATCGCGGCAGTCGGCCTTGTGAGGGCCGCATGCCAAACACATGGTTCCAGCCTGCAGGGTTGCGTAAACTGCCCATGAAGTCAGACCCATCGGCCACAGGCAACATGCGCTGCGCCAAAGCCACTGCCGCACCGCCACTGCTGCCGCCAGCACTTTTGGTGCGGTTCCAAGCATTGTGCGTAGCGCCAAACACTTCGTTGAAGGTGTGCGAGCCCAAACCAAATTCGGGTGTGTTGGTTTTGCCTACAAAAATGCAACCTGCTGCACGCATGCGGGCTGACATCAGGTTGTCTGTGGTGGCAGGCAAGGCGTCGGTGAGGGGTGAGCCATGGCGAGTAGGGAAGCCCGCTACATCGACCAAGTCTTTGACGGCCTGTGGAATGCCGTGCAGCCATCCCATCGATTTGCCGCGCGCCAGTTGGGCATCTCTCTCGTCTGCTTGTTGTAAAACAAGTTCGGGCGGTGCAAGGCTGACGATGGCGTTGCTGGCAGGGTTGTGGGTGTCGATTTGTTTCAAATAAGCCAGGGCCACTTCACGGCAAGACACAGCCTTGCTGTGAATGGCCTGCGACAAATCGAGGGCAGACATATTTGGAATAACCATGCGAAGCTTTCTGTTGAAGTTCTAAGCGCGATGCTGTCAAAAAGTCATTATCATTCCCCCTATGACTTTTTTGGCCATCGACGTCGGCAACACTCGCTTGAAGTGGGCACTTTACGATCGTCCCCACACCCAAGCCACTGTGCTGGCACAGGGCGCAGAATTCTTAGAAAACATCGAGACCTTGGCCGAAGGCCCTTGGTCACAATTGCCGGTGCCCGATCAGATGCTCGGTTGCGTGGTGGCTGGCGACGCCGTCAAGCGCCGCGTTCAGGAACAAATGGAATTGTGGGATGTGGCACCTCAGTGGGTGGTGTCTTCTAATGAAGAGGCTGGCGTGACCAATGGTTACGACCACCCTACACGTTTAGGCTCTGACCGATGGGTGGCCATGATTGGTGCAAGGCACCGCTTGCTGCTTCAAGGCCTACAGAAGCCTTTGGTGGTTGTCATGGTAGGCACAGCCGTCACTGTAGAAGCCCTAGACCAGCACGGCAAATTCTTGGGGGGCTTGATCTTGCCCGGCCACGGCATCATGCTGCGTGCATTGGAATCGGGTACTGCTGGTTTGCATGTGCCTACTGGCGAAGTTCGCCCCTTTCCTACCAACACCAGCGATGCCTTGACCAGTGGCGGAACCTACGCCATTGCCGGCGCCTGTGAGCGCATGGTGCAGCACTTGAAAGATCACACAGGCATGATGCCTGCTTGTGTCATGACGGGTGGCGCGGGCTGGAAAATGGCGCCCAGCATGGCCATTCAATTTGAGTTGGTCGACAGCCTTATTTTTGACGGCTTGTTGAAGCTGGCGCAAACGCGCTTTGCCTAAGCCTCAAATTAACATTAACTTAGCACCTAAAAGAGCTTTTTACTTGGCACTGGCCTCGTAGGCTTGTGTCAATTGCATGAGGTGTGCGCGTTCTTCAGCGTTTTCTAAATAAGGCGCCAACAACAAAAGCACATGACGCGCCCCACGGGCTAAGGCATCGCCAGCACTTTCGGGCTCCATGGCATGGCGCGGGTTGCGCACATATTCGTAGCTGAGCCAATAGGTCACCACCACCGACATGCTGGCCGACAAGGTGCTAAAGGTGGCCGGCTCGTTGCGAATGTGGCCCTGTCTGGCCAAGGCCTGCAGCAACGCATTCAGCGACGCAGTTTTGGCTTCTAAGATGTTTTTGAAATGCATTTCCAAGTGTCTGTTTTTAGACAGCAAATCATTCAAGTCACGGTACAAAAACCGATGGTCCCAAATGAGTTCAAACAAGGAGTGCAAAAAGAACCAAGCGTCCTCGACATCTTTCACATCTTGGCTGGCGTCTAACAACTTCAAGATGCGCTCTTTGTAGTCGTCAAACAGGTGGCTGACCAACTGATCTTTGGCTGGAAAGTGATAGTACAAATTGCCCGGACTGATGCTCAGCTCCGAGGAAATAAGCGTGGTCGACACATTGGGCTCGCCATAGCGATTGAACAAGTCCAATGCCACGGTGGCGATGCGCTCCGCGGTGCGGCGAGGTGCTTTTTTTGCCATGCCAGGTTTTATCGTTTGGCTTTGGCTGCTGTTGGGCTGGCGCGTTTGCGCGGCGCAGTTTGGGGCTGCTTGTCTTTGAGTGCCGCCTCCAATGCCGCTACCCGCTCTTGCAGTTCGGCCACTTCTTGTGCGGTGGGCAGGCCTAAGCTTTTGAGGGCGCGTGCAACACGGTCTTCAAACATGTGTTCTAAGCGGTCAACCTTGACCCCGGCCGGTTGTACAAGGGTGGTGTTGATGCCAGAGGTGATGCCCTGTGCCAATTGGTTGAAGTGGGCGGTGGCCTCATGCAGTTTTTCTTGGGCTGCAGCTTGCGACTTGCGCTGAAAGGCCAAACCGTCGGCCACCAATGATTCAAAAGCTTTGCTGCCTTGAGCGCGCGCCTGAGCTTGTGCTTGGGCCATGGCGCCGAGGCCCGCCAGCCAAATGTCTTTGGAAGCGGTGCTGTGCAAGGAGTCGTTGGCCTTGGTTTGAGCCTTGGCCTGGGCTTGGGCAGACTTCGATGAGGTCTTGGCACTTGGTTTGGTTGCGGCTTTAGTGGCCATGAGAACTCCGTACTTCTGGGTTGGTTCAGCAAAACCTCACTTTAACCGCTGTCGAAGTGACTGCCAAGGCTTCTAAAATACAGTTTTTGAAAGAAAAAGCATGGCTGTTCTGATTACTGGCGGGGCGGGCTTCATTGGTGCCAACTTTGTGTTGGACTGGGTGGCACACACAGATGAAAAAATCATCAACTTGGACAAGTTGACCTACGCAGGCAATTTGGAGTCCTTGGCATCGCTACAGAACAACCCGCAACATGTCTTTGTACAAGGCGATATTGGCGATGACACCTTGTTGCCGGCCTTGTTGGCAGAGCATCAGCCCCGTGCAGTCTTGAACTTTGCGGCAGAAAGCCATGTGGACCGCTCGATTCATGGCCCCGGTGATTTCATTGAAACCAACATTGTGGGCACCTTCCGTTTGTTAGAGTCGGTGCGCGGTTATTGGCAAGCCTTAGGTGCAGAGGCGCAATCACAATTTCGCTTTCTGCATGTGTCAACCGATGAGGTGTACGGCAGCCTCACGCCACAAGATCCGGCCTTCAGTGAAGACAACAAGTACGAGCCCAACAGCCCGTACAGTGCCAGCAAGGCGGCCAGCGACCACTTGGTGCGCGCGTGGCACCACACGTATGGCTTGCCAGTGCTCACCACCAATTGCAGCAACAACTATGGGCCTTTGCACTTTCCTGAAAAGCTCATTCCATTGATGATTGTGAATGCCTTGGCTGGCAAGCCGCTGCCCGTGTACGGCGATGGCATGCAAGTGCGCGATTGGCTGTATGTCAAAGACCATTGCAGTGCCATTCGACGTGTATTAGAGGGCGGCCGTTTGGGTGAAACCTACAACGTGGGTGGCTGGAACGAGAAGCCCAACATTGAGATTGTGAACACGGTGTGTGCTTTGCTCGACGAAATGCGGCCCCGTGCGGATGGCCAGTCTTATCAATCGCAAATCAGCTATGTGAAAGATCGGCCTGGCCACGACCGTCGTTATGCCATTGATGCGCGCAAACTGGAAAAAGAATTGGGATGGAAACCAGCCGAGACCTTTGAAACCGGCATTCGCAAAACAGTGGCTTGGTATTTGCAAAACACCGAATGGGTGGTGCATGTGCAAAGCGGTGCTTACCGCGAGTGGGTTTCAAAGCAATACACGGCTTGAGCGGCATGAAAATTTTATTGCTCGGCAAAAATGGCCAGGTGGGCTGGGAGTTGCAGCGCAGCTTGGCGCCCTTGGGCGAGTCGCTGGCCTTAGACCGACACAGCACGTCGCATTGTGGAGACCTGTCCAATTTAGAAGGCTTGGCCAACACAGTTCGCCTGTACCGCCCAGATGTGGTGGTCAATGCGGCGGCCTACACCGCAGTTGACAAAGCTGAAACCGATCAGCAGACGGCCCACTTGGTCAATGCGCTGGCGCCAGAAGTGTTGGCGCGCGCTTGCGCTGCCATTGGCGCAAGCTTGATTCACTATTCCACAGACTATGTTTTTGATGGCAGCGGACATCTGCCTTGGACTGAAACCGATCCAACAGGGCCGCGCAATGTTTATGGCCACAGCAAGTTGGCCGGTGAGCAAGGCATTGCCAAGCAAGGGGCCAAGCACATCATCTTTAGAACCAGCTGGGTGTATGGCACCGAAGGCGGTAACTTTGCCAAGACCATGCTGCGCTTGGCGCAAGAGCGCGACAAAATGACCGTCATCAACGATCAGGTTGGCGCGCCTACCGGTGCAAGTCTGTTGGCTGATATCACGGCCATGGCCCTCCAAGCTTCGCAGCCCTTGTCGGGCATCTATCACTTGGCTGCGGCTGGCCAAACCACATGGTTTGAATATGCCAACCATGTGTTGGCCCAGGCCAAACGCATCAAGCCCAGTTTGAACTATGCGGTCAAAGAAGTTCTGCCTGTGCCCACGTCTGAATTTCCGACCCCGGCGCAACGTCCGCTGAACTCTAGGCTGAATTGCGCGCGCTTATCGCAGGCGCTTCAGGTGCAGTTGCCCGCTTGGCAAACGGGCGTAGACCAGTTGCTGGCAAAAATTTTGTAAATTGAGCCTTGGGCAACGGCCCAAGCGCCTTAAAAGTGTTCACAATACGGCTCTAAAAGCCTTCCCTCACATGAGCAAGTACTGACTTGCATGTTTTTTCTTTGACGGAGCAGTCATGACAGACATTGATTCTTTGGCCCACATTGCACCCCGCGACAAAGCAGAAATTTTGGCGCAGGCTTTGCCCTACATTCGCAAGTTTCACGGCAAGACCTTGGTCATCAAATACGGTGGCAACGCCATGACCGACCCTGCTTTGCAGGCCGACTTTGCTGAAGACGTGGTGCTGCTCAAGTTGGTGGGCATGAACCCTGTGGTGGTTCACGGCGGTGGACCGCAAATTGAAACTGCCTTGAAGCGTTTGGGCAAAAAAGGCGAGTTCATTCAAGGCATGCGCGTGACCGATGCCGAAACCATGGAAGTGGTGGAATGGGTCTTGGCCGGAGAAGTGCAGCAAGACATAGTGGGCTTGATCAACCAAGCAGGCGGCAAGGCCGTGGGTTTGACGGGGCGTGATGGCGGTCTGATTCGTGCCAAAAAATTAAAAATGCTAGACAACGCAGACCCCAACAAAGAGTATGACGTGGGCCAAGTGGGCGACATTGAATCGATTGACCCCAGTGTAGTCAGAGCCTTGCAAGACGATGCGTTCATTCCGGTGATCAGCCCCATTGGCTTTGGTGAAAACAACGAAAGCTACAACATCAACGCCGATGTGGTGGCCGGCAAATTGGCCAGTGTGCTCAAAGCCGAGAAGTTGGTGCTGCTCACCAACACGCCTGGCGTGTTGGACAAAGCAGGCAATTTGTTGACCGACCTCAGCGCACGCCGCATTGACGAGTTGTTTGCCGATGGCACCATCAGTGGTGGCATGTTGCCCAAAATCAGTGGCGCCTTGGATGCCGCGAAGAGTGGTGTGAATGCTGTGCACATCATCGATGGCCGTGTACCGCACGCCATGTTGTTAGAGATTTTGACCGACCAAGCCTTCGGCACCATGATTCGCAGCCACTGAGCAGGAACACCACCATGACCACCGAGACAAGTCACGAAGACAACATGCCTGAGAATGAAGAGGCTGGCGCTGCGCCCACACGCAAGCGTCCCAAGCCGGGCGAGCGTCGTTTGCAAATTTTGCAAACCTTGGCGGGCATGCTGGAGCAGCCTGGCGCCGAGCGCATTACCACTGCGGCCTTGTCTGCCAAGTTGGGTGTGAGTGAGGCAGCTTTGTACCGTCACTTTGCCAGCAAAGCGCAAATGTTTGAAGGACTGATTGATTTTGTCGAGCAGTCGGTGTTTGCGTTTGTGCGTCAAATAGCAGACCGCGAACCTGCTGGCCCAGCGCAAGTGGCACGCACTGTGGCGCTCATTTTGCAATTTGCCGAAAAGAATCCTGGCATGGCGCGCGTCATGACAGGCGATGCGCTGGTGTTTGAAAACGAGCGTTTGCAAGAGCGTATGAATTTATTGTTCGACAAACTCGAGAGCACCTTCAAGCAATCCTTGCGCGATGGTGGCATTCAAAGCGATACGCCCACTGTGGATGCGCAAGTGACGGCCTCTTTGTTGGTAGCCTTCATGATGGGCCGCATGCAGCGCTTTGCACGCTCTGGATTTAAGCGTTTGCCTTCAGAGAACTTGCAGGCCACCTTAGCGCGCATTTTGTAAACCCAAGCCCCCAAGAAAAAAAGGCACCGCAAGGTGCCTTTTTTGTATCGGTCATTATTCGAATCACCAACTCCAAAGTGTGCCGTCATGTTGCAGCCGGTTGACGGGCAAATAGGCGCGCTGGTATGGATACTTGGCCGCCAGTTTTTCATCAATGTCCACGCCGTGGCCAGGTGACTCGCCGCAATACAGCATGCCTTTTTCAAAGCGCCAGTCGTGCGGAAACACCGACAGCATTTCTTCGCTGTGCGCCATGTGTTCTTGAATGCCAAAGTTGGGTACCCAAGTGTCAAAGTGCAAGGCAGCGCCCATGCAAACGGGTGACATGTCGGTGGCGCCGTGGCAACCGGTGCGCACTTGGTACAGGCTGGCCAAATTGGCAATGACGCGCAGATGCGTGATGCCGCCCGCGTGCGTGACGGTGGTACGGATGTAGTCGATCAGTTGCTGCTCGATCAAATCTTTGCAATCCCATACTGTGTTGAAAATCTCGCCTACCGCCAAAGGTGTGGTGGTGTGATGGCGAATGAGCTTGAAGGCTTCTTGGTTCTCAGCGGGTGTGGGGTCTTCTAGCCAGAACAAGTGGAAGGGCTCCAGTTCTTTGCCCAAGCGGCCCGCCTCAATGGGCGTGAGACGGTGATGTGCGTCGTGCAACAAATGCGTATCGGGTCCTACCGCTTCGCGCACGGCTTGGAACAAGCCGGGTGTGTGACGCAAATACTTTTCGGTGCTCCAATCGTGCTCGCCAGGCAAGGGACCGTCGGCGGGTTCGTACATGCGGCCGTTGCCACTCACGCCATAAACTTTGTTCAGACCCGGAATGCCGCTTTGTGCACGAATGGCCAAGTAGCCCATCTCTTTGTGGCGCAAGACTTCGTCCACGGTTTCGGCGGTATCGCGACCGGTGGCGTGGGCATAGGACATGATGCCGGTGCGGCTGCGGCCCCCCAACAATTGGTAAAGGGGTTGCCCAGCAATTTTGGCTTTGATGTCCCACAGCGCCGTGTCGACTGCGGCAATGGCGGTCATGGTGACAGGGCCTCTGCGCCAGTAAGCACCTTTGTAGAGGTATTGCCAGATGTCTTCAATTTGTTGCGGATCACGACCAATCAAGCAAGGAATGACATGCTCTTCTAAGTAGCTCACCACGGACAGTTCGCGACCATTCAATGTGGCGTCACCAATGCCCGTCAGGCCTTCGTCGGTTTCAATTTTGAGCGTGACGAAATTGCGGCCAGGGCAGCAAACAATGACACGGGCAGCAGTGATTTTCATAATTAATTTTTGAGCAAGAGTGCAACTTAAACATCTAAGGTGATGGCAAATTTCACAGTGGCATCTACCCCTTGATGAATCACTTGATCGTGCCAATAGGCAACGCGTTCAAACCATTGTGTGTTGTGGGGCAACTCGGTGCCCCATAAATCTGACCTCGACAACAAAGCTTTCAAGCTGCCCGCTGCATCTGCCACTTGAGTTTTCCCAATGGCCAACAAGCTCTCGGCTTGCGGATCGTTCACGCTGTAGGTGTGCCCTTGTTCATCAATGGCCAAGGTGTAACGCAGAAAGATGGCCGCCGCCAATGCATGGTGTTCAAACGATTGACCTTTGACCATTTGACCCAAGACAGAAGGTGGCCAGCGTTGTGGAATCTTTTGCGAACTGTCGGTGGCAATTTGATGCACGCTGTGCTTCAAGTACGGATTGCCAAAACGCTGGATGAGTGCGTCGCGGTAATCGGCCCAATCGGTACGGCTTAAATGTGGCGCCACTTCATGGCTCATCAAGCGCTGTACATATTCTCGAATGTGATCGGCGCCAATGCATGACGCAATGTAAGGTCGTCCCGTGATGGCGCCCATCAATGCCATGGCCGAGTGGCTGCCATTGAGCATTCGTAGCTTGGCCTCTTCGTAGCTGTGCACATCGGGTGTAACGCGAACACCGCACTTGGCCAGCAAGGCGGCATCGGCGGGGTCTACAAACTTATCTTCAATGACCCATTCCCAAAATGTTTCGGTGCTGAGGGCGCAGTCGTCGATCAAGCCCAAAGCGTCTTTGGCTGCCGTGGCAACCTCGTCTGTTGCTGCAGGCACGATGCGATCGACCATGCTGCAGGGGAAGGCGCAGTGGGTGTCCATCCATTCCACGAGCGCTGCATCTTGTGCAGTTGCCGTGGCGTGAATCAAGACTTGAAGTTTGTGGCCGTTGCCTTGCAGGTTGTCGCAAGAAGCAATGGTGAGACCTGCATGGCCTGCTGCATGGCGCAAACGCAAGCCGTCAATCAGCAATTGCGCAAGGGCTGGCGTGTAGCCTTTTTCTGTAACGGTGAGAGTGATCCAGCGGGTGCTTGGTGCCGCAATGGCATTCACCACGCTGTGTCGTTCTGTGGTGGCCACACTGGTTTGCCAAAGGGCGCCGGGCACTTGCCACTCAACGCCAGCAGCACCTGCAATGCGCACGGCATACAAGCCGTCTTGGGCGCGCAGTTTGTTGACCAAACCCGGTTGTGTCATGCCCACGCCATGAATGCCCCAACGCGAATCGCCCTCGCGCAGCAGTTGATCAAACACCATGGCTTGGTGTGCGCGATGAAATGCACCTAAGCCCAAATGCACAACGCCTGTTTCTGTGGACTTGGGTATATAGCCCGGTGTTTTGACGGAATCAGAAACTTGGTGAAGCGTAGTGCGCGAGAGCTTGTGTTCAGACATGTCAGTTTTTCAGTTTGGCTTCGGAGGCTTGAATTTCTGACCATGTGGCGTCGTCAATCCAAATGCCGTTTTGCGTGCGGTCAGCACGTGCTGTGCGCTCGGGTTCACCGGCCAAGACCACGCCTTCGGTGCCTGGTGCATCGGGACTTTGACGCAACCAATCTTCAAAGGCCAAAGCTTCTTTTTCAAAACTGTCTTGAGTGCCTAAACGCACAGGATCGATGATCATCGTCAGCATGCCATTGAGCACAGCGCGTTTGTCGTCGGCTTCGCGGTGCCAGGTGCCGCTACCCGTCAACGCGCCGCCCAACAACTCGCAGGCCATGGCCATGCCAAAGCCTTTGTGGTCGCCAAAAGTCATGAGAGCGCCAAACAAACCATTCGATTGCGGCACCACCACCACACCGGGGTTGTTGGTGGGATGGCCTTTTTCATCGATCAAATAACCATCGGGCACTTGCTCGCCTTTGTTGTGCGCCACGCGCATCTTGCCTTGTGCCACCCGGCTGGTGGCAAAGTCAAGCACGAAGGGTTTTCGGTTGCCCATCGGTACGCCAATGCAGCAAGGGTTGGTGCCAAAGCGACCATCACCCCCGCCAAAGGGCGCCACCACTGGGCGAGACAAGACATTGACAAAATGCACCGATACCAAGCCTTGCGCCACCGCCATTTCGGCAAAGTGACCAATGCGGCCCAGGTGATGTGAGCGACTGAGCGCCACCGTGCACACACCGTATTGCTTGGCGCGCTCGATGCCCATCTGTATGGCTTGCACACCTGTGATTTGGCCGTAACCACGCTGGCCGTCCAAGTTGAGCAAGGGGCCGGTGTCGAGTACCACTTTGACGCCGGTGTTGGGGTTCAAACCACCGTCCAAAACGGCATCGACATGGCGCGGCACCATGCCCACACCATGCGAGGCATGACCGCTTGAATGGGCCATGACCAAATTGTCGGCCACTTGCTCGGCTTCTGCCGCCTCACTGCCGGCCATTTGAATGATGCCGGCAATTTGTTGTTGCAGTTGTGCGGCGGGAATGCATTGACTCATAAAAACTTTCTATCCGTGAGGCGCTATACAGATGGCATGGCAACAGAAGTGGCTTACATCACTGCGCCAACTTGCCAAGGTACAAATTCGTTTTGGCCATAGCCATGCCGTTCGCTCTTGGTGGGTTCGCCTGAAGCCGCCTTCAAAATCATTTCGAAAATGCGCTGACCCATCTCGGCAATGCTGACACCGCCGTCCACGATCTCACCGCAGTTGAGGTCCATGTCCTCTTCTTGTTTTTTCCACAAGGCTGAGTTGGTGGAAAACTTCAAGCTAGGTGATGGGGCGCAGCCATAGGCACTGCCGCGGCCTGTGGTGAAACAAATGAGGTTGGCGCCGCCAGCCACTTGGCCTGTAGCACTGACGGGGTCGTAACCGGGCGTGTCCATGTAGACGAAGCCATGCGTGTTGACGGGTTCTGCATATTCATAAACTGCTTGCAAGTTGCTGGTGCCACCTTTGGCCACAGCGCCCAGCGATTTTTCTAAGATGGTGGTGAGGCCACCCGCTTTGTTGCCAGGCGAGGGGTTGTTGTTCATCTCACCGCCGTTGATTTCGGTGTATTTCTCCCACCAGTGGATGCGGTCAATCAGCTTTTGTGCCACTTCTGGTTTCACGGCGCGACGTGTGAGCAAGTGTTCAGCGCCATAAATTTCGGGTGTTTCACTGAGAATGGCCGTGCCGCCGTGTTGTACCAACAAGTCGACAGCAGCACCCAATGCTGGGTTGGCGCTGATGCCTGAGTAACCATCGGAGCCACCGCATTGAAGGCCTACGGTGATGTGTTCTGCACTGCATGGCTCGCGCTTCACTTGATTGGCACGCGGCAACATTTCTTCAATGAGGGCAATGCCTTTTTCAACTGTGAGGCGAGTGCCGCCGGTGTCTTGAATGTTGAACACCTTGAGGGTGTCGCCTTCACGCAAACTGCTGTGAGCCAGCCAGGTGTTGAGTTGGTTGGTTTCGCAGCCCAAGCCTACCACCACCACGCCCCAGAAGTTGGCATGTGTGGCATAGCCAGCCAAGGTGCGCTCTAGTAGCTTCATACCCAAGCCTTCGGTGTCCATGCCGCAGCCTGTACCGTGCGTTAAAGCGACCACGCCGTCGACGTTGGGAAAGTTAGCCAGTGCGGCAGGGTTGTTGCGTTTGGAAAAATGATCGGCAATGGCACGCGCTGCTGTGGCTGAACAATTGACACTAGACAGCACGCCAATGTAGTTGCGTGTGGCGACGCGGCCATCGCTGCGCTTGATGCCCATGAAGGTGGCCTGTTTGCGCGCCGCTTCGGGCTTCACGTCTTGACCAATGGCGTAGTCACGTTCAAAGTTGCCTTTCTCAGGCCCCATGTTGAGGTTGTGCGTGTGCACATGCTCGCCAGGTTGAATGACGGCACTGGCAAAGCCAATGATTTGGTTGTAACGACGAACGGGCTCGCCCACTTGAATGGCGCGCGTGGCTACTTTGTGACCCGGCGGCACCAAGCCACGCACGGCGACCCCATCGACACTGCTGCCGCTCATCAGTTGCGAACGCGCAATGACCACGTCATCGGCGGGATGGAGACGAATGAAAAGACTCATGGTTTCAACTCAATAAAACTGTTTAGGCAACCACAGCACAAGGCCAGGAAAATAGGTAATGACGGCCAAGCTGCCCAGCAAGGGAAACAGCCAAGGCAAGATGGCCGCGGTAGTCCGTTCAACGCTGAGTTTGGCCACACGTGCCAACACAAACAAAACCATGCCCATGGGCGGGTGCAGCAAACCAATCATGAGGTTGAGCACCATGACCAAACCAAAGTGAACCAAGTCAATGCCCAGCTTTTGGCAGATGGGAACAAGGATGGGAACCAAGATGGTGATGGCTGCGGTGGGCTCTAAGAAGCAACCCACAAACAACATCAGCAAGTTGGCCAAGAGTAAAAACTTCCAGGGGTCTTGCGTGAAACCCAAGACCCAATCGCTGATGGCCGCCGTCACGCCAGTAGCGGTTAGCATCCAGCCAAAAATACTGGCGGCCGCCACAATGAACATGACTGTGGCCGTGGTTTCGACGGTGTCTAAGCAAATCTTCACAAACATTTTGAAGTGAAGTGTGCGGTACCAGAAGAATCCCAAAATAATGGCCCAGATGCAAGCTGCAATAGCACCTTCGGTGGGGGTAAATACACCGGTGGTCATGCCGCCGATGAGCAACACGGGGGTCATGATGGGCAGTACGGCTTGAAACTTGAAAAGTTTGTCGGCGATGAACAAGAATCCCAGTGCAATAAACACGGTCAATTGAGGGGGTGTTTCAAATAAGGTAACCAAACCCCAAACACCCACGGGCCAGCCAATGACAACGGCTGTTTCTGCCAGAGCCTTTAAGACACGTGGCCATTCAAACTTAACGTCTGCTCCCCAATTGTTTTTGTGGGCAAAGTAGGCCACGGTGACCATCATGAGCAAGGCCATCAAGGCGCCAGGCAAGATGCCCGCTAAGAACAAGGAGCCTACTGACACGTTGGCCATCATGCCGTAAATCACAAAGGGCAAGCTGGGTGGAATGATGGGGCCCAAGGTGGCAGATGCGGCTGTGACGCCCACTGCAAACTCGGTGCTGTAGCCATGGTCTTTCATGGCCTTGATTTCAATGGTGCCAAGGCCTGCAGCGTCGGCAATGGCGGTGCCGCTCATGCCCGCGAACACAACAGAGCCCACCACATTGACGTGGCCCAAGCCGCCTTTCATCCAACCTACCAAAGCCAAGGCGTAGTTGTAGATGCGGTTGGTAATGCCGGCATTGTTCATGAGATTGCCGGCCAAAATAAAGAAGGGCACGGCCAGCAAGGGAAAACTGTCAATGCCCGACACCATGCGGTGAATCACCACAAAGGGGGGCGAGCTTTGTGTCCAGAACAAATAAATGAGAGAGGCGCCTGCCATGGCAATGGCAACCGGAATGCCACCACTCATCAGCAACAAGAACAAAATTTTTAACATCGAATTTCTTTCAGATCTTGAAACTGTGACTTAACGGTCGGTCATTTCTGACTCAGGGCGCTGCAGCACGGTGTAGCCTCGCTGCAAATGAATCCGCATGACCCAAATGGCCCGGATGCACATGGCGGCAAAGCCAACCAACACCACGCCGTAAACCAAGTTCATGGGCAAGTCGACAATGGTCATTTTGTAGTTACCAAGTTTCTCCATCATTTGATAGGTGAGAAAAGTGGCTGCACCAAAAAAGCCTATGCGCATGATGTCGACCAAGGTGTTCATGAATTTGGAAAGCCACACCGGCATGAACTTGTAAAAGAAGTCCACTTGAATGTGGTTGTTTTTGGCCACGCCAATGGTGGCGCCTGTGAACACAACGGCAATCAAAAGATAGCGGGCAATCTCTTCCGTCCACGAGGCCGAATTGTTCAGCACGTAACGGGTGAAGAATTGGTAGAAAACGGTGGCACCCAAAACCCAAAAGAAGCCTAAGGCAACCCAAGCTTCGATGGGGGTGCCAGACAAATCAACTTCTTCGTCGGTCGCGTGAAACTGGCCATCGTCGCCCATGACTTTGGGCATGGCGTCGAGGTCGGGCAGGTTGCTCATGTGGAATTCCTAGTCAAACAAATCACAGGTTGAGCAAAAGGCTCAACCTGTGTGGAGTGTGCCCTTGGCACACCTGTATCGAAATACCGATGCGATTACTTGGCTGCTTGAATCTTGTCGAAGTCAGCCTTGGTAAAGCCCATAGACTCGAGTGGCTTGTTTTTCAAGACAGCGTCTTGGAAAGACTTGCGATCGACTTGCACAATTTGCAAACCTTTTTTCTTGAACTCGTCGACCAACTCGGCTTCACGTGCTTTGATTTTGTTGGTGGCGCGAACCGCTGCTTCTTGGGTGACGTCTGTGAAAATTTTCTTTTCGGCATCAGACAGTTTGTTCCAAACGTGAGGCGCAATTTGTGTGGTCAAGCCGTCCACGATGTGACCGGTCAGCATGATGGCCTTTTGCACTTCAAAAAACTTCTTGGCTTCGATGGTGGTTAAAGGATTTTCTTGCGCTTCAACCGTGCCGTTTTGCAGGGCCAAATAAACTTCGGCAAATGCAATTGGCGTGGGGTTGGCGCCGCAAGCCTCGGGCGTGGCACGGTACGCAGGTACGTCGGGCACGCGAATCTTGATGCCCTTCATGCCGGCGCAGTTGGTGAAGGCTTTCTGGGCGGTGGTGTGACGTGCGCCGTAATACGTGTAGGCCGTTACTTGAATACCGGTCTTGGCGCGGAACTCATTGACCATTTCGGCAAACACGGGGCTCTTGGAATAAGCAATTAGGTGGTCGCCATCACGGAAGATGAAGGGGTAGTAGGCAATGCCAAAGCGGGGGTAAGCGCGCGCGGCAAATGAGGGGCCGCTGATGATCATGTCAACGGTGCCCAATGTGAGGCCTTGGTTGATGTCGGTTTCTTTGCCCAGCGTAGAGGCTGGAAACACTTGAATTTCGTATTTGCCGTTGGTGCGTTTTTTGATTTCTTCACCGGCCCAAACTGACTCCGTGTGATAGGGCTCGGACGTTTCGTACACGTGTGCCCACTTGAGCTTGGTTTGCGCTTGTGCCATGGTGCTGCCCAATGCGGCGACAAGGCCAATGGCCACCATGCTGGCACTGGCCAGTGCTTTGAGGGTGTTGCGTTTCGTTTTCATGTTGTCTCCTGTTGAGGTGTTGAAATGAGAAGGTGCTGGCGAAAAACTAAAGACGAGAAGGCGCGCTTCGCCAGCTAGCGCTGAATCGTTTGTGAGCTTGGTTCAAATGCTTTTGCATGGTTTTGCGTGCGCGCTGTGGGTCGCGCGCTTCGATGGCATCCAAAACTTCTTGGTGCTCTGCAATGGCGGCGGCCCAAGAAGCGGGGGACTCAAAGTAATCGCCCAAGCGTTCAAACAAGGGGCCATTGCGGGCTTCTAAATAAAGCTCGAGGGTGTCGTGCATGACGCTGTTGGCGCAGGCATTGGCAATGGCCATGTGAAATGCAATGTCGCTGTCGCGGGGAATGCGGCCTGCTTTGGCGTCTTTCTGCATGGCCTTGAGCGCCACGTTCATGGCCTTCATGTCTTTGACTTCGGCGTATTCAGCAGCCAGCGCTGCCATTTCTGCTTCGATCAAAGAGCGCGCGCGCATGACTTCGAGTGGGCCCCATTCAGCAGGGGTGTTGAGGGGGCTTGATGTGCTGGTTTTTTTCTTGCCCAAAGATTGGACGTAAATGCCAGAGCCTGTGCGTACTTCTATGACGCCTTCAACTTCCAACGCAATGAGCGCCTCGCGCACAGAGGGGCGGCTAAAACCCATCTGGGTGGCCAGGTCGCGTTCGGCCGGCAAACGTGATCCCACGGCAAATTCGCCCGAGGAAATCAATCCTTGGATTTGCTTGGCAATCTGGCGATACAGCCTTTGGGGTTCTGAAGTTTTCAAAGCTCAGGGAATACGAGGATTGGACAATTGGTCAGACCAGTTGCACAATCTTCACATGGAACCTGAGCGAGGGTCAAGCCAGTTTTGATACGCATAAACCCGAACTCTTCACAACATTTTTCATCATGACTTCAGTCACCATCGATCGCGTTTTTTTGCGTCAAGTCAATTTGCCGCCCAAGGTGGTTCGCACCGATGCCATTCAATCCTTTGTGACGCAAGAAACCATTTTGCTTACCTTGGTGTGCAGCGATGGCATAGAGGCCACAGGCTATGCGTACACCATCGGCACGGGTGGCAGCTCGGTCATTGCCTTGTTGAAGGATCATTTGGTGCCGCGCCTCCTTGGCAAAAACCCAGTGCACGTTGAAGCCATCTGGAAAGATTTGTTTTTTCACACGCACGCCACGGCCGTCGGTGCCATGACCAGTTTGGCGCTGGCATGCGTCGATACAGCCCTCTGGGACTGGCGCGCCAAGAGCCAACAACTGCCTTTGTGGCAATTGCTCGGCGGCGCGCAAAGCAGGGTACCGCTTTACACCACCGAAGGCGGGTGGCTGCATTTGTCGCCCGAAGAATTGGTGACGCAAACTTTGCAGGCCAAAGCCGACGGTTTCAAAGGGGCCAAGATCAAAATCGGAAGGCCGCATGTCAGCGAAGATGTGGCGCGCCTGTCGGCTGTGCGTGACGCGGTCGGCCCTGGTTTTGACATCATGACCGACGCCAACCAAGGCTTCAATCGCGCCGAAGTGGTCAGAAGAGCCATGGCCTTCGATGGACTTGATTTGGCGTGGTTAGAAGAACCCTTGCCTGCCGAAGACGTTTCTGGACACCGTCAATTGCGCGAGCACACCAGCATTCCTGTTGCGGTGGGCGAGTCGATGTACCACCCAATGCAATTCAGAGAATATTTAGAGCAAGGCGCCTGCAGCGTGGTGCAGCCCGATGTGGCGCGCATTGGCGGCATCACGCCCTGGATCAAAACAGCTCACTTGGCCGAAACCTTTGATGTACCGGTGTGCCCGCACTTTTTGATGGAGTTGCATGTCAGTTTGTGCGCCGCAGTGCCCAATGCCACGTGGGTGGAATACATTCCGCAATTGGACGACATCACGCATTCACGCATGAAGGTCAAAGATGGCTTTGCCCATCCGCCCGAAACACCTGGTTTGGGCATCGACTGGGATTGGCAAGCCATTGAAAAACGACAACAGATTCATTTGGAGATCAAAGCATGAGATTGAAGAACAAAAACATCTTGGTGACCGCAGCCGGACAAGGCATTGGACATGCCGCCGTCATGGCCATGGTGGCCGAAGGTGCCACGGTATGGGCCACCGATGTCAACCCAGAATTGCTCAAGGCTTATGCGGGTGTGGCCAATGTGCACACGGCCGTGTTGGATGTCATGAACAAAGACGATATTCAAAAACAAGTGGCCCTCATTCCGCGCATCGATGCCTTGTTCAATTGTGCAGGTGTGGTGCACGGCGGTACTATTTTGCAAGCCACCGACAAAGACTGGGACTTTGCTTTTAATCTCAATGCGCGTGGCCAGTTTTGGATGATTCAAGCCGTGTTGCCCAAAATGCTTGAGCAGGGTGGCGGCAGCATCATCAACATGGCCAGTGTGTGCTCCAGTGTCAAAGGTTTGCCCAACCGATTTATCTACGGCGCATCCAAAGCGGCCGTCATTGGTTTGACCAAAAGTGTGGCCGCAGACTTTGTGGCCAAAGGCATTCGTTGCAATGCCATTTGCCCTGGCACGGTCGACACACCTTCTTTGCAAGACCGTATTAACTCTGAAGCCGATCCTGTGCAAGCGCGCAAAAACTTTGTGGCTCGCCAACCCATGGGCCGCATTGCACAAGCGCACGAAATTGCACCCATCGTGGTCTTCTTGGCCTCCGATGAAGCGGCGTTTGCCACAGGCAATGCCTACATGGTCGATGGCGGCATGACCATTTAAGCCAATCGAGCCACCCGTTCTTATCACTTTAACTTTCTAAGAAATCCATGAACCAATACGACATGAAAGGCCGCCACGCGGTCATCACCGGCGGCGCCACAGGTTTGGGCTACGCCATTGCCGAACGCGTGCTGGCCTCTGGCGGCAGCGTTACCTTGTGGGATCGCGATGAAGCGGGCATGGCAAAAGCCGCGGCCAGTTTGAACCATCCAGGCAAGGTTCAGACCGTCAAAGTCGATGTGGCACAACACGCTTCTGTTGCGGCAGCCACGGCGTCCACTTTGAAAAACGGCCCTGTCGATGCCGTGGTCAACTGCGCTGGTATCACTGGTCCCAACACACAAGTTTGGAACTATCCCGTTGACGCGTGGCAGCAAGTGATGGACGTCAATGTCAATGGTGTTTTTTATTGCTGCCGCGAATGGGCGCCTCACCTCAAAGACCGTCCAGCAGGTCGCATCGTTAACATCGCGTCGGTGGCGGGCAAGGATGGCAACCCCAATGCCAGTGCCTACAGTGCCAGCAAGGCCGCTGTCATGGCCATCACCAAATCGCTGGGCAAAGAATTGGCCAATACCAATGTGCGCGTGAACTGCGTCACACCGGCGGCTGTCAAAACCGCCATCTTCGATCAGATGACGCCCGAGCACATTCAGTTCATGTTGTCCAAAATTCCCATGGGCCGTTTTGGCACGCCCGAAGAAGTGGCGGCCATGGTGACGTGGTTGCTGACTGAAGATTGTTCGTTCTCGACGGGCGCTGTGTTTGATTTGTCGGGTGGCCGCTCAACGTATTGAGGCGTTTTCGATCACAATCACTCCCAATCTATTTTTCATTCACTGATTTTTTGACTCAAAGGAAGTTTTCATGAAACTCGTGCGTTATGGCCAGCCCGGCAAAGAAAAACCAGGTCTTATTGACGCCGCAGGCAAGCTGCGCGACCTGAGCGGTGTGGTGTCCGATATCGGCCCCGACCAACTGTCCGATAAGGTCCTGGCCAAACTGGCCAAGCTCAAAACCGACAAGCTGCCTTTGGTCAAAGGCAAGCCGCGCATGGGTTGCCCCGTGGCCAACGTGCGCAAGTTCATTGCCATTGGTTTGAACTATGCCGACCACGCCGCCGAATCCAACTTGCCCGTGCCCAAAGAACCGATCGTGTTCATGAAGGCCACCTCTTGCATTCAAGGCCCCAACGACGAAGTGATGTTGCCGAAAGGCTCTGTCAAAACCGATTGGGAAGTGGAACTGGGCATTGTCATTGGCAAGCACGCCAGCTACGTGTCACAAAAAGAAGCTCTCGACTATGTGGCCGGCTATTGCACCATCAACGACGTCAGCGAGCGCGAATACCAAATCGAGCGCGGCGGCACATGGGACAAGGGCAAGGGTTGCGACACCTTCGGCCCCATCGGCCCTTGGATGGTCACCAAAGACGAAGTGCCCAATGTCCAAAACCTCAAAATGTTCTTGGACGTCAACGGTCAACGCATGCAAACCGGCACCACCAAAACCATGATTTTTGGTGTCACCAAGTTGGTGAGTTACGTCAGCCAGTTCATGACCCTCGAGCCTGGTGACATCATCACCACGGGCACACCACCCGGTGTGGGCATGGGCATCAAAAAAGATGGCAAGCCAGCACCCGTGTACCTCAAAAAGGGCGACGTCATGCACCTTGGCATTGAAGGCTTGGGCGAGCAAACCCAAAAAGTGGTGGCCTTCAAGCGCAAGGCTTAAGGCTCACGCGTTTCAGCCTTTTGCGTCTCGCACAAGGCTTAGCAAGGCCTCACAAGGCGAGTCAGGATTAACCCTGATTCGCCTTTTGTTTTTGCCGAGTTGGGCATTTTCATGCAAAATAGAACGAGCGTTCTATTTTTCAAATGTTCAAGGCATGACAGTACGACACATCACATCGGGTTCCTCTGCAGGTGCAGTTGCCAGTGCCCATCGTGCGTCTGACGATGGCAGCAGCCGCACCTTGATCAAAGGGCGCCAAACCAAAGCAACCATTGTCGATGCCGCCCTGGGGCTTGCGTCTCAAATCGGCTTAGAAGGCTTGTCCATCGGCGCTTTGGCAGAGGTGACCGGCATGAGCAAATCGGGCGTGTTTGCGCACTTTGGCTCCCGCGAAGAATTGCAAATTTCAGTCATCCGGGAGTACCACGACCGCTTTGAAAGCGAAGTGTTTTATCCGGCCTTGAGTTGCAAACGTGGCCTGCCACGGTTGCAATCTTTGTTTGACAACTGGATGCAACGCACCTCCACCGAAATTGATTCGGGCTGCATCTACATCAGCGGTGCCGTAGAGTTTGACGATCGGCCAGGTTTGGTGCGAGACGCCTTGGCCTCGTCGGTCAATACATGGCAAAACGCATTGCAGCGCGCTGTGGCGCAAGCCCAGGCCGAAAAACATCTGAACGCGCAAGCCGATCCGTTGCAAGTTGCCTTTGAAATTCACGGCCTCATTTTGGCCTTGCACTATGAAGCTCGTTTTTTACGCAATCCTGGCGCCGTTGACCGAGCGCGCCAAGGATTCAACACCATCGTGGCGCGCAATCAGCCCTGAGCTGCCGACGCACCCTCATTCACTCCATGCATTTTTTTGAAAGTTAAATATGCCCAGCTACACCCCACCCCTGCGCGACCTTCAATTTGTGTTGCACGAGCTGCTTGATTTAGAAAATGAACTCAAGGCCATGCCCAAGCATGCCGACACCGATGCCGACACCATCAATGCGGTGTTGGAAGAGGGCGGTAAATTCGCGGCCGAGGTGGTTTTTCCCTTGAATTTGTCGGGCGACGAAGAAGGCTGCAAACTTAACCGCGACACACACGATGTGACGGCACCGGCAGGCTTCAAAGACGCCTATGCCAAATACGTCGAAGGCGGATGGGCTGCACTCAGCGCTGAAGAAGAATACGGCGGTCAAGGATTGCCCATGGTGGTCAATCAGTGTTTCTTTGAAATGCTCAACTCGGCCAACCAAGCTTGGACCATGTATCCAGGCTTGTCACATGGCGCGCACGCCTGCTTGTCGGCGCATGGTTCACCCGCTCAAAAGAGCACCTACTTGCCAAAGCTCACCAGCGGCGAGTGGACCGGCACCATGTGCCTGACCGAACCCCATTGCGGCACCGATTTGGGCATGCTGCGTACCAAAGCCGAACCGCAAGCCGATGGCACGTATCGCTTAACCGGTCAGAAAATTTTCATCAGCGCGGGCGAGCACGATTTGGCGGGCAACATTGTTCACTTGGTGTTGGCACGTTTGCCCGATGCGCCCGTAGGTAGCAAAGGCATCAGTTTGTTTGTGGTGCCCAAGTTCAACGTGAAGGCCGATGGCTCGATTGGCGAACGCAATGGCATTTACTGTGGCGGCTTGGAGCACAAGATGGGCATCCATGGTAACGCCACCTGCCAGATGGTGCTGGATGGCGCTGTAGGCGACATGGTGGGCCAGCCCAACAAAGGTTTGGCCGCCATGTTCGTGATGATGAACGGTGCGCGTTTGGGCGTGGGCAACCAATCGTTGGGCTTGACAGAAGTGGCCTATCAAAACGCATTGGCGTATGCCAAAGACCGCATTCAAATGCGCAGCTTGTCTGGCGTAAAGGCGCCTGCCAAACCTGCAGATCCTATTTTGGTTCACCCTGATGTTCGCCGCATGTTGCTAACTGCCAAGGCCTATGCCGAAGGCGGCCGCGCATTGGCGTGCTACGGCGCTTTGTTGATCGACAAAGAATTGAACCACCCTGATGAAAAAGTTCGGGCCGATTCTGCCGAAATTTTGGCACTGTTAACCCCCATCGTGAAAGCCTTCTTAACCGACAACGGTTACCAAGCCACCACCATGTGCCAACAAGTGTTTGGTGGCCATGGTTACATCAAAGAGTGGGGCATGGAGCAGTATGTGCGCGATGCGCGCATCAACATGATTTACGAAGGCACCAACGGCATTCAGTCACTCGACTTGTTGGGCCGCAAGGTGTTGGGCAACCAAGGTGCCAGCTTGCAAAAATTTGGCAAGCTGATTGGCAAATTGGTGGCCCAAGAAATGGGCAACGAAGCCATGGCCGAGTTCATCAAACCTTTGGCCGACCTGGGTCAAAAGATGACGCAGTTCACCACCGAAATTGGCATGAAAGCCATGGGCAATGCCGACGAAGTGGGCGCAGCCTCGGTCGATTATTTGCGTGTGGCCGGGCACTTGGTGTTTGCTTATTTCTGGGCTCGCATGGCGCAAGTGGCTTTGGCCAAAATTGCAGCGGCCGAAGAAGAAGCACAGCGCCCCGATCCGTTTTACAAAGCCAAGCTGCAAACAGCGCGTTTCTACTTTGCGCGTCTGTTGCCAGAAACATTGAGTCTCATGAACACCGCGCGCTCTGGCGCCGATGTGCTCATGGACACTGACTTGGCTTTGGCCTAAGTGACATTCATTGATCAATCTTGAAGGAGACCTTGATGCGTCGTTCGATTCATTTGCAGTTTTTATTGAAGTCCAGTGTGGTGTTGGCCGCGTCTGCTTTTGCTGCCTTGGCCATGGCCAATTCACCCGTGGGTCAATGGCACACGCTGGATGACAAAACCGGTGAGCTGAAAAGCATGGTTGTGATTTATGAGCAACAAGGTGTTGTCCGTGGGCGTGTTGAAAAGGTGTTGCGCAAAGATGCCGACCCCTCTGCTAAATGTGAGAAGTGCAGCGATGACCGGAAAAACCAGCCCGTGGTGGGCATGGAGATCATTCGGGGTGCCAAAAAAGCCGGTGGCAAAAATGTCTGGGAAGACGGTGAAATTTTGGACCCTGAAAACGGCAAAACGTATGGCCTTCGCCTGACCCCTATTGAAAATGGCGCGAAATTAGAAGTGCGCGGTTCGATCGGCCCCTTTGGCCGTACCCAAACTTGGGTTCGCGTACCCGGTACCAATTGAAATCATTGATCCAAACGAAAGACACAACAGCATGTCAGACATCTTGACCCACCTCGATGGCGGAGTGATGACCCTCACTCTCAACCGCCTTGACAAAAAGAACTCTATCACTGGCGACATGTACGCCGCCATGGCGCAGGCCATTGATCAGGCCCAAGCCGACCCCGCCACCCGCGTGTTGGTGATACAAGGCCATGAGTCCATCTTCAGTGCGGGCAATGACATTGGTGACTTTTTGAACAAGCCACCTTCGACAGTCGACTCGCCAGTGTTTCATTTCATGCGCGCACTCAGCACCTTTGAGAAGCCGGCCATTGCCGCTGTCGCGGGCCCTGCTGTGGGCATCGGCACCACATTGCTGTTTCATTGCGACTTGGTCTACGCAGGCGACAACGCTGCGTTCTCTATGCCCTTTGTGAATTTGGGTTTGTGCCCAGAGTTTGCATCGAGCGTATTGGCACCGCAAATGTTTGGCTATCACCGTGCTGCCGAAGCTTTGCTCTTGGGCGAAGCCTTCTTTGCTGAAGCCGCCCTCGAAATTGGTTTGGTCAACCGCGTAGTGCCCCCCACAGAAGTCAATGGCTATGCGCAAGCACAAGCCAAAAAACTGGCGGCCAAACCCTTGTCCTCTTTGGTTGAAACCAAACGCTTGATGAAGGGTGGTCAGTCCAAAGCCTTGATTGAGCGGATGGGCGAAGAAGGTCAAAGTTTCCGCCGAATGCTGACCGAGCCTGCTGCGCGCGAAGCTTTTGGTGCCTTCATGGAAAAACGCAAGCCCGACTTCTCTAAAATCTAAGTTGAACCGCCAACCTAGATTGCACCATGACTTCTTCTCGCGCAGACACCCCGCCTCAGGTCAACTTTGAACCTGAGTTCATCGAAGGTTTGCGCGAGATCTACGAAGACAAAATTCTCTTCAACCAATGGATGGGTTTGAAGATTGAAAGCATTCAGCCCACGGGCATCGTGGCGCATCTCAGCATGAAGCCTGAGTTGGTGGGGCACTTTGCGTACCACCGCATTCATGGCGGTGTGATCAGTGCCGTTCTCGATGCCATGGGCAGCTTGGCGGTGATGGCGGCGCTAGGCGCCAAGCACATGGATGAATTGCCTGCCAAAAGGCTAGAGCGCTTCGCTCGGCACAGCACCATTGATTTGCGCGTAGACTTTTTGCGCCCTGGCATTGGCGACCAATTTGTCATTCATGCCGAGGCCGTTCGCGTAGGCGCTAGGGTGGGCAATGCGCGCATGGAGTTTCGTGCAGCCGACGGCAAATTGCTGTCGACAGGCACCGCGGCTTACCTCACGTCTTAAGCTGCAGGCACGGGCGTGGGTTTGCCCGAGGCGTCAATGGCCACATAGGTCAAACGCGCTTCCGTCACCTTGATGAATTCGCCTTGGTTGGAGAAACGTTCGGCAAACACTTCCACTTGAACCGTGATAGACGTCTTGCCGACGCGTGTGATCTTAGAAAAGAACGAGAGCAAGTCACCCACCTTCACAGGTTGTTTGAAAATGAACTCGTTCACCGCGACGGTAGCCATGCGGCCACGCACGCGTCTGGCAGGCAACACGGCACCCGCCAAGTCAACCTGTGCCATGACCCAGCCGCCAAAAATGTCGCCATTGGCATTGCAGTCAGCGGGCATGGGAATGACCTTGAGCACCAGCTCTTGATCGGTGGGCAAAGCTACTTTTTCTGGCAAGTTCATAGGAGGGCCTTGGGTGATTGCATCAATACAGGAGCACAATGTTGGCTTGATTTTGATTCAGATTGTGACCCATGCGCCATCACGGTGAAAGTTCTTCCGCCCAAACAGCACCCGCCTCACCGGGCGCAGCCGTTGCGCAGCCCCCTCAACAAGACTCTGACGGCCGTACGCTGAAGCGTTTGTTGCCCTATTTGCTGGCTTACAAATGGCGGGTTGCTGCTGCTTTGTCCTTCATGGTGGGCGCCAAGCTGGCCAACGTCAGCGTGCCTATTTTGCTCAAAAACTTGGTCGATGCCATGAGCTTCAAGCCAAGTGATCCCGCGCAAGTGTTGGTGGTGCCAGCTGCCTTGCTGGTGGGCTATGGCGCATTGCGCCTCATGACCTCTGCCTTCACAGAACTCAGAGAGTTGGTGTTTGCCAAAGCCACTCAAGGCGCAGCACGCAGCATTGCGCTAGAAACCTTTCAGCACTTGCACGCCCTGAGCTTGCGTTTCCATTTGGCCCGCCAGACTGGTGGTATGACGCGTGACATCGAGCGCGGCGTGCGCGGTATTGAGTCGCTCATTTCTTACTCGCTGTACAGCATCGTGCCCACCCTCATTGAGGTGGCCTTGGTCTTGACAATTTTGGCGGTCAAGTTTGATGCATGGTTTGCATGGATCACCTTGGCGGCGTTGGGCTTTTACATTTTCTTCACGGTGCAGGTAACAGAGTGGCGTACACACTTTAGAAAACAAGCCAATGAATTTGATTCAGCGGCGCACACCAAAGCCATCGACTCCTTGCTGAACTACGAAACCGTCAAGTACTTTGGCAACGAGGCCTACGAAGCCAACCGTTATGACGAAAGTTTGGAGCGCCTTAGAAAAGCGCGCTTGAAATCTCAAACCTCCTTGTCGCTTCTCAACACGGGCCAACAACTGATCATTGCGGCCGCATTGGTGGCCATGCTGTGGCGCGCCACGCAAGGTGTGGTGGACGGCCGCATGACCTTGGGTGATTTGGTCATGATCAATGCCTTCATGATTCAGCTCTACATTCCCTTGAACTTCCTGGGTGTGCTGTACCGCGAAATCAAACAAAGCCTGACCGATCTCGACAAGATGTTTGTGTTGATGGACCGCGAGCGTGAAGTGGCCGATGTGCCCAACGCACCCGAACTCAATTGCCAGCACAGCGCGCACTTGAAGTTTGAGAATGTGTCGTTTGCCTATGAGTCAGACAGACCCATCTTGCACAACATCAGCTTCGAAATTCCTTCGGGTAAAACTGTTGCTGTGGTGGGCCCCTCTGGCTCTGGCAAATCGACGCTGGCGCGATTGATGTTTCGTTTCTATGATGTGCAGCAAGGCCGCATTACCATCAACGGTCAAGACATTCGGCAGGTGACGCAGCACAGCGTGCGCAAGTCTTTGGGCATCGTGCCGCAAGACACAGTGTTGTTCAATGACACCGTGGCTTACAACATTGGCTACGGCAGAACGGGTGCCACGCAGGAAGACATTGAAACGGCGGCCAAAGCTGCGCGCATTCATGACTTCATTGTGTCAACCCCCAAAGGCTATGCCACCTCGGTGGGCGAACGCGGCCTGAAGTTGTCGGGCGGTGAAAAACAACGCGTGGCCATCGCCCGTACCTTGCTCAAAAATCCGCCCATCTTGGTCTTTGATGAAGCCACGTCGGCACTCGACTCCGCCAATGAGCGCGCCATTCAGGCCGAGCTGGCCAATGCCGCCCAAAACAAAACCACCCTGGTCATTGCCCACCGTTTGTCGACGGTGGTCGATGCGCACGAAATTTTGGTCATGGAAGCGGGTCACATCATTGAGCGCGGCAACCATGCCCAACTGTTGCAATTGAATGGCCGTTACGCGCAAATGTGGGCTTTGCAGCAAAACTCTGAAGCCGGTGCGGGATAATGCAGGCATGGAAACCAAGTGGCTTGAAGACTTTGTGAGCTTGGCTGAAACGCGAAGTTTCAGCCGGTCGGCGCAACTTCGCCATGTCACACAACCTGCGTTTTCCAGGCGCATTCAGTCGCTCGAGGCTTGGGCCGGCGTTGCATTGATCGACCGCAGCTCTTACCCCACCCACCTCACGCCTGCAGGTGAAACGCTTTATGCACAAGCATTGGAACTTCTGCAGTCCTTGCACAACACGCGCGACACGGTGCGCTTGCAAGGCTTGGCAGAGCAAGATCTGATGGCCTTGCTAGACCCTTCTTCGCAAAAATCTTGATTGGCAACACACCATGACTTCAACTTTAACCCTGACCCGTCCCGATGATTGGCATTTGCATGTGCGCGATGGCGCTGCTCTGCAAACGGTGGTGCCGCACACCGCCGCCCAATTTGGCCGCGCCATCATCATGCCCAACCTGAAGCCACCCGTCACCACGGCCGAGTTGGCCGTGGCCTACAAGGCGCGCATCATGGCAGCCGTGCCCAAGGGCGTGGCCTTTGAGCCGCTCATGACCTTGTACCTTACTGACAATTTGCCACCTGAAGAAATCGTCAAAGCCAAAGCCGCAGGCGTGGTGGCCTGCAAACTTTATCCTGCAGGTGCCACCACCAACAGCGATGCTGGCGTCACCGATTTGAAAAAGATTTATCCCACGTTAGAAGCCATGCAAAAGGTGGGCATGTTGTTGTTGGTGCACGGCGAAGTGACCAGCAGCGACATCGATTTGTTCGACCGTGAAGCCGCCTTCATTGACACGCAACTCATCCCATTGCGCCGTGATTTTCCCGAACTCAAAATTGTGTTCGAGCACATCACCACCAAAGATGCCGCCGACTATGTCATGTCAGCCGATCGCTTTGTCGGCGCCACGCTCACCGCGCATCACTTGCTCTACAACCGCAATGCCATCTTTACGGGCGGCATTCGCCCGCACTATTACTGCTTGCCAGTGCTCAAGCGCGAAACGCACCGTGTGGCCTTGCTCCAAGCAGCCACCTCGGGCAATACGCGTTTCTTTCTGGGCACCGACAGTGCGCCGCACCCAGCACATTTAAAAGAACATGCCTCCGGCTGCGCTGGGTGCTACACCGCACACGCCGCCATGGAGATGTACGCAGAAGCCTTTGACAGTGTGGGCAAGTTGGCCCAACTCGAAGCCTTTGCCAGCTTCAATGGCGCCGATTTTTATGGCTTGCCACGCAACACGGGCACCATCACCTTGAAGCGTGAGTCTTGGACGCCGCCAGAGAGTTTCCAATTTGGTGAAGCTGATTTGAAACCCTTGCGCTCGGGTGAAGCTTTGCCATGGCGTGTGGCCTAAGCCGCATTGATTGGTCTGCGCCTTGGCTTCTCCCTTGGCGTAACACAGGCGAGCGCATTGCCCAAGCTGTGTCGCAAGGCGCATCTGTGGCCGAAGCCTGTAATGCCGCGCGGACGCAGTGCCCTGTGCAATTTGTGCCCCAAGATCAATTGCCCGAAGGCATGCCTTACGAGCAATACATTTATGACCGTGCTGCAGTGCCCACACGCGATGGCTTGCACGACTTCTTCAATGCCTTGTGTTGGTTGACTTTTCCGCTGGCCAAAAAACAACTCAACCAAGTGCAAGCTGCCGCCATTCAAGCGCAAGGCGTGGGTGCAGTGCGGGGCGCAGTGCGCGATGCCGTGACGGTGTTTGACGAAAACGCCTGCTTGTTGCAAGTCGACGATGTCATTTGGGATGCGCTGATAAGACGAGATTGGCAGGCGGCATTTGTGGCACACCGAGGGCTTTGGGACGCTGCGCACATGCAAATTTTTGGTCATGCGGCCTTGGAAAAACTGGTGGCGCCCTACAAAGCCATCACGGTTCACATGTGGCGGGTGCCCCAGCAAGTGCCCTTGCCCGAGTGGGACGCATGGTTGGCCCATGACTTGCAGGCCGAAAAACTGGCCAGCAAGCCGTTTCTGCCTACCCCTGTGCTGGGCATTCCGGGCTGGTGGTCAGACAATGAAGCCCCCGATTTTTACCAAGACACCCAGGTTTTTCGCTTGCCCAGAGTGGCCTAAAAGCCGTGCTATTTTGAGGAATTAAGACCCCCCACTTGATTTTGTTGGTCTGACCCCTAACATTCGAACTGTGCGCTTGGCCTTCGCTGGGCGGTGGAACTTTATTCCTCATGAAACGTATTCTTTTATTTGTATTGACCAACTTGGCCGTGGTGCTGGTGTTGGGTGTGGTGGCCAGTTTGTTGGGCGTGAACAGATTCCTCACCTCCAATGGTTTGGACCTGACCGCACTGCTGGGCTATGCCTTGATCATGGGTTTTGGCGGTGCCTTCATCTCTTTGCTAATCAGCAAGCCCGTGGCCAAATGGAGTTCGGGTGTGCGCGTCATTGAGCAGCCCAGCAATGCCGACGAAAAATGGCTGGTGGATACCGTTCGTAAATTTGCAGACAAATCAGGCATTGGCATGCCTGAAGTGGGTATCTTTGAAGGCGACCCCAATGCCTTTGCCACTGGCGCCTTCAAAAACTCGGCCTTGGTTGCCGTGTCGACAGGCTTGTTGCAAAACATGACGCACGAAGAAATCGAGGCCGTGTTGGCGCACGAAGTGGCGCACATTGCCAACGGTGACATGGTCACCATGACCCTCATCCAAGGCGTCATGAACACCTTTGTGGTCTTCTTGTCGCGCGTGGTGGGCTATGCAGTCGACAGCTTCTTGCGCAAAAACGACGAAGAAAACACCGGCCCAGGCATGGGCTACTGGATTACCACCATCGTGTTGGACATTGTGTTGGGCTTTGCCGCTGCCATTGTTGTGGCTTGGTTCAGCCGTCAGCGAGAGTTCCGCGCCGATGCGGGTGCCGCAGATTTGATGGGTCGCAAGCAACCCATGATGAACGCACTGGCCCGTCTGGGCGGCTTGCACACCGCCGAATTGCCCAAGAGCGTGGCTGCCATGGGCATTGCGGGTGGCATTGGTCAGTTGTTCTCAACGCACCCGCCCATTGAAGAACGCATTGCCGCTTTGCAAAACAGCTGATCTTTTCATTTGCAAGTTCCAAAACGGGCCTGGATGGCCCGTTTTTTTTGAGCATTCGCCTGTGAAGTCTTTTCGGGCGGGTAACTCAAGAGACTTTGTCTCTGTCAGCGCTCCGATATAGTGGCGGGGTGCCCAGATTTCTTCCGACCCCCCTCCAACGCCTGATCACGCTCACGCGATTGCAGAACACACGGCGTTTTGATCGGCTGCCGCCGTCTGTCAAAGGCATGGTGTGGATGGCTTTGGGTGGTATTTCTTTTTCTTTGTTGAATACCATCGCGCGGTCCATTGCCATGCAAATGGACCCGTTCGAAGCGCAGTTTTTGCGCTACTTTTGCGGTTTGCTCATCATGCTGCCCTTGCTTTGGTACCAAGGCTTGGCGGCTTATGTGCCCAATGACATCAAGGGCCAGTTTTGGCGCGGGGGTGTGCACACGGTCGGCCTCATTTTGTGGTTCATTGCGTTGCCGCAAATTCCGCTGGCCGACATGACCGCCATTGGTTTTACCGGCCCCATCTTCATCATGTTGGGTGCCGCTTGGTTTTTGGGTGAGCCCATGCGCAAAGACCGCTGGATTGCCGCCGGCATTGGGTTTTTGGGCGTGCTGGTGGTGGTGGTGCCCAATCTTTCAGGCTCGGGGGGCTGGTACAACTTGGTGATGCTGGCTTCATCGCCTGTTTTTGCCGCTTCATTTCTCATTACAAAGCACCTAACCCGCACAGAAAAGCCGGGTGTCATTGTGATGTGGCAATCGCTCACAGTCACCTTGTTCAGCCTGCCTTTGGCCTTGCTGCATTGGCAAGCGCCCACCTTGTGGCAGTGGGTGGGCTTCATGGTGGCAGGCGTTTTAGGCACGGTGGGCCACTACAGCCTCACCAAAGCTTTCAGCATTGTCGATATTTCAGCCACGCAGTCTCTGCGCTTTTTAGACTTGGTGTGGGCTTCACTGCTGGGCTGGTTGGTGTTTGGCGATGTGCCCAGTCAATGGACTTGGATTGGTGCCTTCGTGATTTTGCTATCAACTGTGTGGATTGCGCGCAGAGAAGGACGCAGACGTGAAACACCTGCTGCGACCAACTCCTCAGAAACTTAAGCGTCTAGCGGCGGGTTGCTGATGCCACTGGCCACATGGCCTGCGGGCACATGTTGTGCAGCCGATTCAATGTGGCCTGTTTGGTCGTCAAAGAAAAAGTCGGGTTCGAACTCTTTCAAAAATTCCCCTTTGGGCAAGCCGCCCAAGAACATGGCCTCGTCGACTTCAATGTTCCATTCCATGAGGGTGCGAATGGCGCGCTCGTGCGCAGGTGCACTGCGCGCTGTGACCAAGGCCGTGCGAATGCGCATGGCCGGCGTGCCCTCTTGTTGCAGTCGATGAAGCGCCGCCAGCAAGGGTTTGAACGGCCCGGCCAACAAAGGCTGCGCAGCCTTGGCTCGCTCGTGCGCTTGAAATGCCGACAAGCCTTCTGCTTGAAAGACCCGCTCGGCTTCATCAGAAAACAACACGGCATCGCCGTCGAATGCAATGCGCACTTCGTGGGGGTGTGCTTCGGAGGCATGCGCTGAATGTGGATAGACCTGCGCAGCGGGCACACCCGCATCGAGGGCCGCACGGACATCCGACAAATGCGTCGACAAAAACAAGTTGGCGTTGAGCGGCTTTAAATACCGCCAGGGCGATTGGCCGCGAGTGAAACTGCCACGCTGAATGGGCAGGCCGTAGTGCTGTGCCGATCGGAACACCCGCATGCCAGATACAGGATCGTTGCGCGACAAAATGACCACTTCAACCCGCTGCGTTTGCGCATCGTTAAAGGCCAGCAATTTCTTGACCAAAGAAAAAGACACACCCGGTTTGGCAGGCTCTTCTAAGCGTTCAAGTTGCAGCTTCATGTAGGCGCGGTCATCGCCTTGTTCAAAGACTTGGTTCTCTTCTTCAAAATCAAACAAGGCGCGCGATGAAATCGCCACCACCAATTGACCGTCTAAGCTGGCTGCCATGGTGCGCTCCTAAGTTGATGCAGGTTCAACGAACCCATTGATTGAGTTCCATGATGGGCATGAGGACGGCCAGCACAATGAGCATGACCACTGCGCCCATGGCCACAATCAGCAAGGGCTCGAGGATGGTGGCAAGCGCCAAAGCGCGGCGTTGTACATCGGCCGAGAGTTGTTGCGCGGCGCGTTGCAACATGATGGGCAATTGCCCCGTCTGCTCGCCCAAGCGCGCAAACATGGCCAGCAAACTGGGGAAGCGTTTCTTTTGGCTCATGGCCATGGCCAAGGGTGCACCTTCTCGCACCAACACCAAGGCATCGAGCACGTCTTCTCGCATGGCTTGGTTAGACAAGGTGTCGGCAGCAGATTGCATGGCCTTTAAGATGGGCACGCCTGCAGCCGTGAGCATGGCCAAGGTGCTGGCAAAACGCGCAGTGTTGTAGCCCGTGGCCAGTCTGCCCAGAATGGGCAATTGCAAAAACGCCGCATCAAATTGAATGCGCAAGCGCGGACGTTTTAAGGCTTGGTGAATGCCCAGCCACGACAAGCCCAGCAGCAGAACCAGCGTCCAGCCATGGTTGCGAACAAAATCACTGATGGCCAACATGGCCACGGTAAGGCCAGGCAGCTTACGTTGGCTGCCAGTGAACACTTGGGCCACTTGCGGCACCACAGTGCTCAGCAAGAAAATCACAATCAGCAAGGCAATGGCACTGACGATGGCAGGGTACAAAGACGCGCTGAGCAATTTGGCCTTGAGCGTTTGTTGGTCTTGTAAATCGTCGGCCAATTGGGTGAGGACTTGGCCCAAATTGCCGCCTTGCTCGCCCGCACTGATGACCGCGGTGTAGAGCGAAGAAAATTCTTTGGGGTGTTGCGCCATGGCCTTGGCCAAGCCCAAGCCAGCATTGACCTCAGCGCGCAATTGCGCCACCAAGTGGGCTTGCTTCTCGGATTCGGCTTCGTCACTTAAAGCGGCCAATGCGCGCTCTAGTGGCAGCCCGCTGCTGACCAGACTGGCCAACTGCCGAGTCCACACAGCCAAGGCATTGGGTGAGAAGCATTGGCGCGAACCGATGTTGGTTTGCCAAATGCTTTGGGTGTTTTTTTCAGTAGCATTTGCGCTCAAGGCCTGCACCGAAAGCGGCACCAACGCTTGCGCACGCAATTGGCTGCGTGCTGCTTTGGCACTGTCGGCCTCGATCACGCCTTTGCGCAAGGCGCCATCGTTTTGCAGAGCTTCATAAGAATAAGCAGGCATGGCGTGGTGAAGGTTCTGTGTCTTTATCGGTCAAAGTAAAGCAGGCCAATTTGACCATTGACCAAGCTGTGTGGCCCAGACAATTTGGCCACATTGCCCACTTCTTTGTTGATGCCCAGGGTGCTGTACCAAGCCCACTGTCTCGACAGGCTGTGCTTGTAACTTAAGCCTGAGCCAACAGAGCCCGTGCCTGTGGTGAGACCGCCAGCGCCAATGCGGTGAATGCCGGCGGCGGTTCGCCAATGTTCTGCGGGTGCCCAAGTTAGGCCAGAGCTAAGGCTAAGTTCGCTGTGACTGGACAACGGCCATGCATAGGAGACCCCCAACCCCAAAGTGCTGCTGTCGCCGCGGTTGAGTAAATCTTGCGTCCACTCTACGCCTGCAGACCAACGGTCGGTGATGCGCACATTGGCCAAGACACGGCTTCTAAGCGTCTTTCGGCCAGGCTCAAAAACATCAAAGCCCTCGTTGGTGTTGAGGTTGTGAATTCGCATCGACAAACCTAAGCTGATGTCGTTTTTTTCAATCCATTGGTAACTGAGACTGGGTTCTTTTCGAAAACTGTTAAAGCGCAACCACTCTTGGCCATCGCCAATGCCGACGCGCCATCGGCCATAGCGCAAACCCAAAACGGGTCGAAGTTTTGCGCTGCGAGAGGCTTGATTGATATCGTCTGCACGAACGCGCATGCCCAGTGTGTAGTTCCATGGCGTTGCTGCTTCGGGCGTGTCTGGCTTTGCAGTGGGTGCATCGGTTGCATCGGCCATGCTGCTTGGTTGTGCCTGACAGATGCCGCAAAACAAACTCAACAAACCAGTCAAGGAGAGGCGGAGCGTGCGCAGACTTGGCATGCTGAGGTCAGTCGCGCGTCACGCGCAGCAACTCTTCGGCTTTGGTTATGCCCAACTGAACCAAGCGCTCGCCGTCTTCGCGCATGAGCACCATGCCGCCCGCGACAGCTGCTTCGCGGATGTTGGCTTCAGCTTGTTTGGCATGAATTTGGGCCCGCAATGCGTCGTCTGTGACCAGTAATTCAAAAATGCCAGTGCGCCCTGCATAGCCTGTTTGACCGCAGTGTGTGCAGCCTGTGCCTTGGCAGTGCGTGCAAACTTTTCGCACCAAACGCTGCGCCAACACTCCCAGCAAAGAAGAGCTAAGCAAGAAAGGTTCAATGCCCATGTCGGTCAGGCGCGTGACGGCACTGGCAGCATCGTTGGTGTGCAAAGTGGCCAGCACCAAGTGACCTGTCATGGAGGCTTGGATGGCAATTTGCGCGGTTTCAAAATCGCGAATCTCGCCAATCATGATGATGTCTGGGTCTTGTCGCAAAATGGCGCGCAAGGCTTTGGCAAAGGTTAAATCAATTTTGGCATTGACTTGCGTTTGACCCACGCCCGCCAGTTCATATTCAATCGGGTCTTCCACCGTCATGATGTTGCTGCCCGTGGCGTCCAAACTCTGAAGTGCGGCATACAGCGTGGTGGTTTTGCCAGAACCAGTAGGGCCTGTGACCAAAATCAAACCATGCGGCTGGGTGACCAATTGTTGGAAGCGCTCTAAGGTGCGACCTTGCAAGCCCACCGAGGGCAAGCTAAGCCGTGTTTCCGATTTGTCGAGCAAGCGCAGCACGGCGCGTTCGCCATGGGCACTTGGCAAGGTGGAGACCCGCACATCGACTGCGCGTGAGCCCAAGCGCAAACTGATGCGGCCATCTTGTGGCAAACGTTTTTCGGCAATGTCGAGCTCGGCCATGATTTTCAAGCGAGAAATCAGGGCTGCATGCAAAGCGCGGTTGGGTTGTACCACTTCGCGCAAATTGCCATCGACCCGAAAGCGCACACTCGAGTGTCGCTCGTAGGGTTCGATGTGAATGTCGCTGGCGCCATCGCGCGCGGCTTGCGTCAGCAGTGCATTCAGCATCCGAATGATGGGTGCATCGTCGCTGGTCTCTAGCAAATCTTCGACGGCGGGCAGCTCTTGCATCATGCGAGACAAGTCGGCCGCCGATTCCACTTCGCTCACCACAGCGGCGGCGCTGGATTCACCCGGACCGTATTGCTGGGTGTAGGCCTGACTGATGCGCTGCTTTAAAAGTGCGGGCGTTTCTCTGGCTATCTCGAAGTCTGCGTTGTCCAGGTGCCACTTGCGCATCACTTCGGCGATGGCGTTGGCCACACTGTCTGCACAGAGCCAAAGTGTCAAACGCGTGCCATCGTCTTCCAACAACAATTGGTGACTGCGTGCAAACGCATAAGGAAGAGGGTACTTGCAGGCCATCTGGATCAAGGTTTGCGGGTTGCTTCAGGCAATACAGGTGCGCCTGTCACGGGCAAGCCTGGGCTGGCGGTGGGCTGTGCTTCCATTTGCACGCTGCGCATTTGTTCGTAGCGACCCAAGGACAGGTTTTCAGTAGACGCCCCATCACGCACCACGACAGGCCGCAAGAACACCATCAAATTGGTTTTTTTGCGGCCGCGAGATTCTGCGCGGAACAGGTTGCCAAACAAAGGCACATCACCCAGACCTGGCACGCGCTCTTGGCTGTTGCCGTAATCGTCTTGCAACAAGCCGCCCAAGACCACAATGGCACCATCTTCCACCAGTACGCTGGATTCAATGGAGCGTTTGTTGGTGATCAAACCTGTTGCCGAATTGATGGACGCAGGGTCAAGGCGACTGACCTCTTGGTAAATTTGCAACTTGACGGTGCCGTTCTCGCTGATCTGTGGCTTGACGCGAAGGGTTAGGCCCACATCTTTGCGCTCAATGGTTTGAAACGGATTGACCGAACCCGCATTGGTGTTGTTGTTGGTGTATTGACCTGTCACGAAGGGTACGTTTTGGCCAATCACAATTTTGGCTTCTTCGTTGTCCAGCGTCAGCAAATTAGGTGTCGACAACACGTTGCCATCGCCAGTGGTTTGCAAAAAGCGCGCTAAGAAGCCCAGCACATACGTGCCATTGCTGTTGTGTGCTACCCCAACGTTTAGGCCGGATGAAGGCGCCACATTGCCGCTGGCACCTTGCGTGGCCAATGAAATAAGGTTGGCGCCGCCGACCCTGAAGTTGGTGCCCAACAAGCCAATGTTGGTGTCGCCTTTGCCGCCCACTGGACCTTGCCATTGCACGCCAAATTCGGCCGCTTTTTCGGCGCTGACTTCGGCAATCAGGCTTTCTACAAAGACCTGCGCGCGGCGTGCATCGAGTTTGTCTATGACGGCACGCAATTGACGATATTGGGGTTCAGGCGCCGTGATGATGAGGGCGTTAGTGGAAGGGTCTGCTTGAATTTGACCGCCCGTAGAAGGCTGCGAGCCTGCTGTGAAGCTGGCGTTGGCGCCACTTGCATTGTTGGCGTTGGTGGCATTGCCAGTGCTTGGCATGCTGGCGGGTGCTGTGCTGTTGCCTGTATTACCTTGCGCCGACATGGCTGCCCGCAAAGTGGCCGCCAATTTGGTGGCATCTGCATTTTTCAAATACACCACATGAATGTTGCCGCTGGCCGCATTGGGTCCTGCATCAGAGGGGCGATCGAGTTGGGCAATGAGTGATCGTGCCAAGGCGACTCGCGCAGCATTGGCAGCGCGCACAATGAGTGAGTTGCTGCGTGCCTCGGCCATCACCATGGTTTTGAAAGTGGCATCGGATTGACCTGCAGCAGGTGCGCCGCTGCTCGCGGCGCCTGTGTCAAGCAAACGCTGCAACATGGGCACCACGTCGCTGGCCAAAGCGTGCTTCAAGGGCACCACCTCGACGCCAGTGGCATTGGCCACGTCGAGCGCGGCAATGATGCGGCCCAAGCGTTGCAAGTTGTCAGCGTAGTCGGTGATGACCAAAGCGTTGGTGCCAGGGTTTACATTGACTGTGTTGTTGGGGCTAATGAGCGGCCGCAAGATGGGTACCAAGTTGTTGGCACTCTCGTGGTTGAGCTGAAAAATTTGCGTCAGAATTTGCCCGTTGGATGCAGGCACAGCGCCTGCAGACACACCACCACTTTGCAACTTGGCATCGGCCTCGGGCACGACCAAATACAAACCTGCAGATTCCACCAATGCAAAACTTTGTGTGCGCAGTTGTGCAGCAAACAAACGCAGTGCCTGTGCAGGCGCAACAGGCACCGTGCTGGTCAGGGTTATGGTGCCTTTGACGCGAGGATCGACAACCACATTGTGACCCGACAGCGTGGCCAAGGTTTTGGCCACCGCTTCAATTTCAGCATTGTTGAAGTTGAGGGTGACGGGCTCTTGTGCGGGCTTGGCAGGGGCGCTGGCGTTTGCTTTTTTGTTGACCTTGGGTGCTTGCGCGTTGACGTTGCTGCCCAGAAAGGCCAAGGGCAAGCAGACGCACAAACTGATCAGCAGTTGCGTGAGTCGCTTGCTGTGAGGCGTTGACTTAGAGGTGTGTGTGCAAAAGACCATGATGTTCAACCCAATGAAAGCAAGCTGCGCGCGCCTTGGCGCCGTCCAATGATGTTCAGCAAATTTGACAAAGCGTCTGCGTGCTCAGGCACGGCAGATGCTTCCCCGCGAAATTGAAATTTTTGTCCTTGCCACTGGCCTTGGCCACTGAGTTGCAAGCTGCCAGAAAGCGTTGACAAGGTGAGAGACGGCAAAGCAGATGCCGCCGAGTGGTTGGCGTCTGCTTTGCCAAGACTGACTTGGTAAGTGCCCATAGGCCGCAAGGTGCTCAATGTGGAGGACATGTTTTCGGCTGTTAGCTTGATCTGACCTTGCATGCCGGCTTGGCCTGGCATGACTTGCAGCGACAGTTGTTGGGTGACCAAGACCAAGTTGCCTTGGGGTTGCATGGTGTTCCAGGGCGCCCCCAAGCCAGTCAGCAAGTGCGCTGGCCATTGCGAGCGGTGATCGTCAATTTGCAATTGCAAAGTGCTTTGACTGCTCAATTGATTGCTAAGTTGAATGCGCCCTTGCACAAGGAGCGGCTGTGTCATGCAGCAGGCCGCCATCAACTGTAAGTTGACCTGCGGCAAGGCCAAACCTTGTGGCTTTAGACCTAACTGCCAAGAGATGCGACCCGGCAAGGCCATGGCATCGCGACTGCCTTGGCCGCCGGTAAGCACCAACTTGCCAGAGCCTTGCCATACTGAGCCCTGTGCTTCTTGCAATTGAACTTGCCCGTGGGTGACTTGCTGGACGGTTTGCGCAAGCCACAGCGCGGGCCAATTGACCAGCAAGGAAACAAGGGTGCCAAGAAAAGCGCCAGCCCATGCCCAAGCCCAGCCAGAAGGACTGCCATTGTGAGCAGAAGGGCGAAGGTTGATCGGTGGCTGGTTCATGGTCAGCGCGATGGCAAATTTAAAATGAGTGCACCTCGCCAAAGTTCTTTGGCGCTGGTAGTTTTGCCCGAGGCTGTGCCCGAGCTTGTGCCCGAGAATTTCTGCAGGTGTGCTTCGATGGGCAGAGCATGAGATTTGTTTCTGGCCATTGCCAAAAACTGCGCCAAGCTGTCGGCAGACACGCCGCTCAGTGTGAGGGTGGCCCTTGCACCTTGAATGTTCAAACTGGCGCCCGCACCCAAAATTTCAGTTGCACTCTGTTGCAATAGGTTGGCCGCGTCGGCTGGGTTTAAGCGTGGCGATTTTTGCAAAGCCTGCGCTTGCGCTTGTAGGCTTTTGAGTGTTTGTGTTTGTGCTTCCAGTTGTGACAGCTGAGATGGCACTTCACGCAAAGTTTTGAGGGCGGGCGCGATGTTGAACGACCCTAACAAAACAAGCCCCAGAACCAGTGCTGTCCAAAAGAAAAGCTGTCGCTCTTTGGCAGACGCTTGTTGAAAGGCATCCAAGAATTTAAAGCTCATGGCGCCTCCTTGAGCGGCGTGACGCGCCATTGAGAGCCGTTGTTTTGAGCGTCAAGCCCTTGGGCGCGCAGACTTTGCACAAAGGCGGGTGCTTGTGCGCTGTTCAATTGCAAACCTTGTAGTTTGGTTTCGGCTTGGCCTTGTGCCCGGTAGTCGATGGCGGTGATGCTTTGTCCTGCCGGCAATGCGGCACCGACCACTTGCAAGGCATGTTCCAAATCACGCGGTGTTGCCGTGCCCAAAGTGCTTTGCAATTGGCGCACTTCTCTGGCCATTTGCAAGGGCGCATCGACCACGGTTACCTGCGGAAAACTTTGCTTCAAAATAATTTTGTGCAATTCTTTTTGCGCAGCCACTTGTGCATTGAGTTGCCAAGCCGCCAAGTTGAGGCCAAGCAACTGAGTGACCAGCAAAATGCCAGCAAACCATCGGACTGGACGCCATTCGGGGTTGCGAGAAAATTGTTGCCATGTACGCTGCACAGATTGCCGCCATCTGGCGCTGCCATGTGCGGCAAATTCAAATTGCGCCAAATCCCATTGCGTTTCTGCTGCTTGGCGATATCGAGACAGTGCAGGCACCACTTGCACACGCCAAGTTTGCAAGCACTCTGCCAAATGGCTTGACGCGTGATTTTGCGCTTGGCTTTGCTGTTGAATTTGTAAATTGTTCAATGCTTTGAGTGCCAAGTCGGCCACGGCGGGGTCGGTCTGAACCGTCACTTGGCGAGGCAGCTTGCCAATGTCGGTGCTGGCTGTTTTTTGTAGCAGCTCAAGCAAGTGCATCAGACCTGCTTGCAAGGGCAAGTGCCATGCGCCTTGGCCGTCATGCACCCACAGTTGTGGGGCATCGGGCGTGCCGCTGATCCATGCACTGAAGTCAGACGATGCAGCGCCACTGGCAGGCGGCCATTCGGGCACGATGCGATGCACCGAGTTGCCTCGCGCTTGCAGTTGGTTGAGGTGACCTTGAAGCCAAGCTTTGTTGCACACAGCCACCCAAGCGGTTTGGCCAGCTTGCCAATTGGGTTGAAGTGCCACGTGCAAATTGTCAATGTCATCTAGCAAAGGTTCTTCTAGCAAACTCTGCAAGGCAGTGAGCAACCTCTGTGTTTGACGCTGCAAGCCTGCAGGCAAATTGACCTTGTGCCAAGACAACGCAGCAGCGGGCACGATGGCCCAAATTTCTTTGTCGCGGGCGCCAGCCTCTGCGGTCGACAAGACCTGCTGGGGGTAATCGCTGCCGTTGGCAGCTTGCATTGGCAGCGTAAAAAGTTGAGTGCTCATGGCTGACTCGATTGTAGAAGCGACTCTGACTTAGGTGGGGGGAGAATTCCCGCAATTTTTTGGCGCCAAACAAAACTGACACTGCCAGCATCTCGCAAAATCAGGGCCGTTTCTTCTTGGGTACGGTCTTCCATGCGCAAACGCCCCCAAACTTGGAAAAATCGAGAACCCACGGTGTGCCAGCGCGCCTCGAGTGGCTTGCCGCCCAGTGCTTTGCTGGCATTGGTCAGGTTGCCAAAGTGCGCGCGCGTCCTTTGCTGCACAAATTGCTGGGCAGTGGCCAAGTCCAGTCCGGGTACCGTGGCATAAATCACTTCAGCGCTGGCCGTGTTCAAGTTGACGGGGGTGAGCTCGGGCAAGATGGTGACATGAGGCGACAAACGTTCCACTGATTCTCGGCTGAGGCCCAGCCACTGCAATTGGGCAATTTGCTGGGGCAACAAGGCAGCGCCCGAGGGGCTGCCTGCACTTGAATTGCCTGAACCTGCATTGCCTTGTGCGCCCAGTGGGGCCTTGGCCGCCTGAGCCGCGACTTGCCATTCGCGCGACAACACAAGCAACTCTGAAGCAGGCAAGCCCAGCACATTGAACAATCGGCTCATGGCCACTTGCATGTTGGGGTTCAACTGCCCTGCGAATTGGCCATCGACGGCCTCCAGCCAATTGCGCAAATTGATGCGACTCTGCGCGTCGGTGACCTGACCCGATAGAAAGACCTCAGGGTCGCCCTCTCGCAATTGCTGGTCTTGTGCCAAAAAGGTCGACAGCTTGGCTTCTTTAAGGGGAAGGGCCCAAGGCTCGGCCAAATGATCTGCCCCGCCGCTATTGCCGCTGGCCAATGCATCTTCTCGCAAAATCAGGCGAGACCAATCTAAGGCGCCATTCAGCAGCCACCCCGACTGCACACGGTGCCGTTCGGCGCTCTCTACTTCTACATGGCGCCATTGCTGCCACAGCGCCACACTGGCCAGGGTGGCCACCAAAGTTACGACCAACATGGCGCTGATGAGTGCGGCCCCGCTTTGCGAGGCATTTGATGGATGGCGCTTCATTGCTTGGCCACCGTAAAGCTTGGACGGACCCAATCCATTGTCACTTTGCCAGAGAGGGCGGCATTGTCAGGCAACTCAATGACTAAACGAATGCCTTCGGGTAAAACATTGCTTGCGCCCAGCGGGGTGCCTGTGGGGCTGGCGCCCGAACTCGAGAGGGCATTGCTCCAAGCGCCATCGCGGTGGTAATAAATTTGCCAACTGCGCAGTGCTTGCACCAAGACCTCATGGCTGTTGCTTGACGTCGGGTTGCCTGCAGACTCGCCCCAAACTTGAGCTTGTGTCCAAGCCAGCAACCAAGCATCACGGCGTGTGAGCGGGGCCGATTGCCAACGTGTCCATTGGCCATTGCCCAAAGACCATGCCACCACTTGTAGCCCTGCTTGGGGGTCTTGTGAATGCTGACGTGTGATGCGCAGAACACGTCCGTCCCAATCTAAGGCCGGCACATTGGGCAAGTTGCTCATGTTGTCGAGATCGGTGCGCCACTGCGACAAGCCCACTTGCAAAGTTTGGTGCGCATCGCTGCGACTTTGTAAACTGAATTGCGCTTTGGCCATGCCGTCCAATCCGCGCCAACTGATGAGGGCCATCAGCGCCAAAATGGCACTGGCCACCAACACCTCAATCAAGGTGAAGCCGCCAGATTTTTGTAGCGCAGCAGCACGTTTCATCAATAGCGCCCCATCACGGTGGACAGCTGCAGCAGGGGCGTGCTGTTTTGCCCCTCAATTTGCACCACACGCGCATCAACCCGTCTGAAGTTGGGGTTGGGCGTAACTTGTACCGACAAATTCACTTGCAAACTCAGGCCCGCTTGCAGGCAGTTCATGCTGCTCTCACCCAGAGGCGGCACTTGGCGCGACAAACGCAAGCGACTGAATTCGTTTTCTGCGCAAATTTGCGCCAGCCACTGCGTCGATTGACGCGAGGCATTGCGCGTGAGGGCGTCGGTGGCGCGTAGCCCGGCCATGAGCGCAATTGCCACAATGCCCAGAGCCACCAAGACTTCAATCAAGGTAAAGCCCGCAGCTGAATGCCTTTGGCGTAAGTGCCGCGCTTTCGTTTGAGTTTGAATTTGAGTGCGCACTTTCATGGCGCTGCACGCTTCACTTTGAAGGGCTGAAGCCCATCGGTGCTGATCCACAACTGTGTTTCTTTGACGCGCAATGCAACACTTTGAGGGCCAATGATGGGATCGGGCCCCAAAATCACCACAGGTGAGCCCTGAACTTGCGTCAAGGGCGACAACCATTGCCCGGGCAAGGTGTTGGGAGGCAAGCCCTCAAACACAAATGCACTGGCTGTCTGGTTGGCCAAGGTGTTGGCCCTTGTTTCGACAGGATGCCATTTGACAGGCATGCCACTGGCCCGCGATCGGGCGCGCGCCGATTCAAACAAGGCGGCCAGGCGCTCTGCGTCGCGCTCTAAAACGGTTTCGGCAGAATCTCGCAAGCTGAAACTCACCGCAGCTGTGCCGATGGCGATCAAGGCAATGACCACCAACAATTCAATCAGGGTAAAACCAGCTTGTGTGCCGCGAGGCACGCGCAAGTTCACAGACGAAATACGCCGGTATTTCGTTTGAAGTGCTAAGGCGGATTTATTGCCAGCTGCCGACGTCGGCATTCACACCCTCGCCACCCGATTGACCATCTGCGCCCCAAGACATCACATCAATTTCGCCTTTGAGGCCTGGGTTGAGGTACTGGTAAGGACGGCCCCAGGGGTCGGCTGGCAATTTGTCCAAATAGCTTTTCCAATTGGTGGGCACCGGCTCGGTTGTGGGTTTGACCACCAGCGCTTGCAAACCTTGTTCTGCCGAGGGAAAGCGTTGGTTGTCGAGTTTGTAGAGTTTGAGGGCTTGCATCAAATTGCCAACGTCGGTGCGGGCTGCCGTGATGCGGGCATCGTCAGCGCGATTCAAGACATTGGGCACCACCAAAGCGGCCAAGATGCCGATGATGGCCAAGACCACCATCAATTCAATCAGGGTAAAGCCGCGCTGCTTGCGAACGGTTTTGCCTTCAGTGGATGGCGTGGCTGCCAAGGTAGGCATGTGGTTGTTTGAATTTTCTAAGCTCGAATTCATGGCGCAAAGTCTCTCTGCATTAACTGACACTTCTCCATCATAATCGCCTCATGTTACAAGTCCGTCATACACCTTCCAAATCTTGGGCACCCGCTGTGTGTGCGCTGGGCCTGGGTGCATTGGCCGCCTATGGCGCGGTCAGTTGGTTTTTGCAATTTCAAAGTTTGTCGGGGCCAGCTTCTTTGGCACCTGTGGCGCAAACCATCAATGGATCAAGTGCTTTGGCTGTAGACACTGGACGCGTGGCGCAGGCCTTGGGCGCACCAGTGGCGTCAGATGCCGCGAGCGGCAATGTGGCCAATACGGCGCATCAATGGAATTTGTTAGGCGTGGTGGCCGGTGCCTCCGGCAAAGGCAGCGCCTTGCTGTCAGTCGATGGCCAAGCGCCCAAAGCCTTTTTGCCAGGTCAAAGCGTGGCGCCAGGCTGGGTGTTGCATTCTGTGGGCCATCGCTTGGCCCGATTGGCACCCGAAGGACAAGACACAGCCAGTGTCACCTTGGAGCTGCCCAAGTTGGGCCAGTAAAAAGCCGGCCCCATTTTTACTGTTGCAGAAACATCTTGTACACAGGATTGTGCGTTTCCTCGACGTGCGGATAGCCCAAGGTGCTTAAGAATTTTTCAAACGCTTTGTTGTCTTTGTCGGGCACTTGCAAGCCCACCAAAATGCGGCCGTAATCGGCGCCTTGATTGCGATAGTGGAACAAGCTGATGTTCCAACCGGGTCGCATCAAATTCAAAAACTTGAGCAAGGCGCCAGGACGCTCTGGGAACACAAAGCGCATGAGGCGCTCGTTTTGCGCCAAAGCAGAGTGGCCGCCCACCATGTGCCGAATGTGCTCTTTGGCCAAGTCGTCGTGCGTCAAATCAATGTTCTCGAAGCCATGCTTTTTGAAGTTGTTTGAAATCTTGGTACTTTCGCCAGCACCTTGCGTGGTAAGGCCCACAAACACGTGCGCTTTGGCGGCATCGCTGATGCGGTAGTTGAATTCGGTCACATTGCGTGGGCCGCCTGGCAGGTTGCCAATCAGTTCGCAAAAACGTTTGAAGCTGCCGCGCTCTTCTGGAATGGTGACTGCAAAAATGGCTTCCCGTTCTTCACCCACTTCGGCTCGCTCTGCGACAAAGCGCAAGCGGTCAAAGTTCATGTTGGCGCCGCACAAAATGGCGGCGTAGGTTTCGCCTTTGGTTTTGT
>CAZJAL010000002.1:43183-177598 GCA_964544175.1 uncultured Limnohabitans sp. | reverse complement strand
TCATATCACTCCTCGTCCTTTGAGCGCGAAGCAACCGCCTTGGAAATCAAGGCGTTCATATCGGATGCTCGCTCTGTGGTGCGATCAAATATGAAATGAAGCGTGGGAACGGTGTGAATCTGCAAACGCTTGAACAAGCCATTGCGCAGAAATCCAGCAGCGGCGTTAAGCCCAGCGGTGGCCTCTTCAGGCTTGCCCGTGATGATGCTGAAAAACACTTTGGCATGTGCATAGTCGGGTGTGACTTCAACAGCATTCAAGGTAACCATGCCCACACGAGGATCCTTGAGCTCGCGCGCAATCAGCTCCGACAGATCGCGTTGGATCTGGTCGGCAACGCGGAAACCGCGGTGTGCTGAGCTGGTAGGTTTGCGAGCCATAAGGATGTGAGCCAGGTTCTGTGTTTACAGCGTACGGGCAATCTCTTTAACTTCAAAGAATTCCAGTTGGTCGCCCACTGCAATGTCGTTGTAATTTTTGAGTTTGATACCGCACTCGAAACCTTCTTTGACTTCGCGAACGTCGTCTTTGAGGCGTTTGAGGGAGTCGATGTCGCCGGTGTAAATGACCACGTTGTCGCGCAACAAACGGAACTTGGAAGAGCGCGTAACCTGACCGTTGGTGACCATACAGCCAGCAACCGTACCGATTTTGGACGCCACAAACACCGTGCGGATTTCGGCCATACCAATGACTTCTTCCTTCTGCTCGGGGGCCAACATGCCAGACATGGCGGCTTTCAATTCGTCTACAGCGTCATAAATGATGTTGTAGTAATGAATGCTGACGCCGTTGCCTTCGGCTTGTTTGCGGGCACCGGCATCGGCACGCACGTTAAAGCCAATGACCACCGCTTTGGACGCAATGGCCAAATTGATGTCGGACTCGCTGATACCGCCCACCGCTGCATAGACCAATTGAACTTTGATCTCGTCGGTAGAAAGTTTGAGCAAGGATGCCGCCAAGGCTTCTTGCGAACCTTGCACGTCGGCTTTGACAATGATGGGCAAAGTTTTGACTTCGCCAGCGCTCATGTCGCTGAACATGTTTTCCAATTTGGCGGCTTGTTGCTTGGCCAGTTTGGTGTTGCGGAACTTACCAGCGCGATAGGTGGCGATTTCACGGGCACGGCGTTCGTCGCTTAGCACCATGAATTCGTCACCCGCTTGGGGCACTTCTGTCAAACCTTGAATTTCAACAGGGATGGAAGGACCGGCAGACTTAATGGGCTTGCCATTTTCATCCAACATGGCGCGAACGCGACCAAATGTTTGACCTGCCAACACCACATCGCCTGTCGCCAATGTACCGGACTGAACCAACACAGTGGCCACAGGACCACGGCCTTTGTCCAAACGCGCTTCAATGACCAAGCCCTTGGCCGCTGCTTCCACAGGTGCTTTGAGCTCAAGCACTTCAGCTTGTAACAAAACTTGTTCGAGCAAGTCGTCAATGCCAGCACCGGTTTTAGCGGACGCGCCCACGAACGGTGAATCTCCACCGAATTCTTCAGGTACCACTTCTTCGGCCACCAATTCACCTTTGACACGGTCAAGGTTGGCATCGGGCTTGTCGATCTTGTTGATGGCCACAACAATGGGCACACCCGCTGCCTTGGCGTGTTTGATCGCCTCTTTGGTTTGCGGCATGACGCCGTCGTCGGCAGCGACCACCAAGATGACAATGTCGGTGGCTTGTGCACCACGCGCACGCATGGCCGTGAAGGCCTCGTGACCTGGCGTGTCCAAGAAGGACACCATGCCACGCGCTGTTTCAACGTGATATGCGCCAATGTGCTGTGTAATGCCGCCGGCTTCGCCAGAGGCCACTTTGGCACGGCGAATGTAGTCGAGCAACGATGTTTTACCGTGGTCAACGTGACCCATGACCGTGACCACTGGGGCACGTGGCATAAGCGGCGCGTCGCTTTGCGACACTTCATCGTCTGTGAAGGCCTCAGGATCGTCCAAAGCAGCAATGACCGCTTTGTGACCCAGCTCTTCCACCAAAATCATGGCGGTGTCTTGGTCCAAGGGCTGATTGATCGTGACCATTTGGCCCAGTTTCATCAACTGCTTGATAACCTCTGAAGCCTTAACGGCCATCTTGTGTGCCAACTCGGCCACAGTGATGGTTTCGGGCACGTGCACTTCAATAACGCGGGCTTCAACAGGTGCTGCTTGAACATGATCTTCACGGTCGCGATCGTTGCCACGACGGTTTTTAGGACCACCGCGCCAATTGTTACGGCCCACTCCACCACTGGTGTCGCCACGCGTTGGAATGGCTTTCTTTTTAGTAGCAGGATCACCTGCCCAGCTTGAAGAAAGCTTAGCCGACTTGACTTCTTTGTTGCCACCAGGCGAAGCATCTTTGGCATCTGTCCCTGCAGGAGGACGTTTGGCTGCAGTACCGGCAGCTTGCGCTGGTTTGTGAAGCGTACCTTTTGCAGCTTTTGGATCGGGCTTAGGTGCTTCTTTGGGCGGTGCTTTTTTGGCAGGTCCGCTCATCATGGCACGAATGGCCTCTGCTTCAGCCAAGGCCTTGTTGCGACGCAAATTCAGATCGCGTTCGCGTGCAGCCTCATCAGCAACAATGGCTTTGGCTTCTTGATCGGCCTGCTCTTCGGCGGCCTTCTTGAGCGCTACTTTTTCAGCAACTTTTGCAGATTCGATGTTGGCGCGCTCGGCTTCTGCGGATATTGCAATATTGGGATCTATTGGCTTTGAAGCCGCATTGATGCTGTCGGCTTCTTGTTGCGCAGCGGCTGCTTTGGCACTGCGAATGGCAGCGACATCGGCAGCGATTTCTTCAGGTGTTTTGTGAACTGCGTTGGCAGCAACTTCAGCAGCCTCTTGCGCTTTGGCTTCTTCTTGCTTGGCCCGTTCTTTGGCTTCACGCTCAAGACGCTTCTCTGTCAGGGCTTCTTCTTGGCGACGCAGCAATTCTGCTTGGCTACGCGCTTCTTCTTCACGTCTTGCCAATTCGGCGTGATCAATCAGAGGCGCTGAAGCTTCTGACGCAGCGGCAGGCACAGTGCCTTCAACTTCATCATCGCGTTTGATGAAGGTGCGCTTTTTACGCACCTCAACCTGGATGGTGCGCGCTTTGCCTGATGAGTCAGCTTGTTTGATTTCGCTGGTTGATTTCTTAACCAGCGTGATTTTTTTGCGTTCGGCCGAAGCGGTGCCGTGGCTTGCTTGCAAATAGCTTAAAAGCTTTTGTTTGTCAGTCTCTGTCAAGGCATCGGATGCCGCAGATTTTTCAACCCCTGCCGAGCGCAATTGCTCAAGCAGAGTGTCAGATGATTTTTTGAGTTCGCTAGCGAACTCGGCGACGGTGTTACTGGACATATGGGGTTCTTGCCTCCTTCAATTTAGGCCTGACCAGTGAACCAATGTTCACGGGCTTTCATGATCAGGGCGGTGGCTTCACCATCGGTTTGTCCGGTGATGTCGGTCAATTCATCTGTGGCCAGATCGGCCAAGTCGTCACGGGTGTTGACGCCGGCTGCAGCCAATTTGGCAATCAACTCGGGTGTCAAACCTTCGAGGTCACGCAGATCTTGTGAAACATCTTCCACACTTTCTTCGCGCGCAATTTCAAGGGTCAACAAAGCATCCTTGGCACGGGTGCGAAGTTCATTGACCGTGTCTTCGTCGAAACTTTCAATTTCAAGCATTTCTTGGATGGGCACATAGGCCACTTCTTCCAAGCTGGTGAAACCTTCTTCGATCAAAATATCGGCAATTTCTTGGTCGACATCGAGCTTGTCCATGAACAATGCACGGATGCCAGTGGTTTCTTCAGCTTGCTTTTGTGCAGACTCGGCTGCATCCATGATGTTGATTTTCCAACCGGTCAGGTCGGAAGCCAAGCGCACGTTTTGACCGCCACGGCCAATGGCAATGGCCAAATTCTCTTCGTCGACAACCACGTCCATGGCGTGCTTTTCTTCGTCCACCACAATCGATTGAACGTTGGCGGGGGCCAAAGCGCCAATCACGAACTGGGCCGGGTCCTCGCTCCACAACACAATGTCAACGCGCTCACCCGCCAACTCATTGGTGACAGCATTGACACGTGTGCCGCGCACACCAACACAAGTACCGATGGGATCAACACGTTTGTCATGCGACAGAACGGCAATTTTGGCGCGCGAACCTGCATCACGAGCGCACGATTTAATTTCCAACAAGCCTTGTTCAATTTCTGGCACTTCTTGACGGAACAACTCAACCATGAAGTCGGGTGCTGAACGGGACAAAATAATGGGCGCACCGCGCAAAGTGAGGTCCACGTCCATGATCATGGCGCGAACACGGTCACCGTTGCGCAAGTTCTCTTTGGGAATCATTTCGCTGCGACGCAGACGGCCTTCTACACGGCCCGATTCGACAATGATGTCGCCCTTGTCCATGCGCTTGACCGTGCCCACCAAGATTTTCTCGCCGCGTGCCATGAATTCGTTGAGCAACATTTCGCGCTCGGCATCACGAATCTTTTGCAAAATAACTTGTTTGGCAGCCATGGCACCGATGCGGCCAATTGGCAAAGACTCGACGGCTTCTTCGATGTACTCATCGACTTCGATGTCAGGAATTTGCTCGAGTGCTTCAAACAACAAAATTTCTTGATCAGGCAATTGAAGACCGGCTTCATCGGGCACAACATGCCAACGACGGAAAGTTTCGTAGTTGCCGCTGTCGCGGTCGATGGCCACGCGAATGTCCACATCACCTTCATAGATCTTTTTGGTGGCCTGAGCCAGTGCAGATTCAACGGCACCAAACACGATGTCACGTTCCACGTTTTTTTCACGTGAGATGGCTTCAACCAACATCAACAGTTCGCGATTCATGTTAATTCTCTCCTAAGTCTATTTTGGGCTTGCGGCCCTTGAAATCAACCACAGGCGCTAAACGCGCCTCTCTTAATTCATCCAACCTGAAACCCAAAACTTGCATGGGCACAGGGGGTCTTTTTTTGCTAACACGCGCTCCCGGTTTGGGCTCGGGGGCATCGGACCAAACAATTTGCCACGTGTTGTCGGCATCGGCTTTTTCAAGCGTGCCGCGAAATTTCTTACGCAAGGCATTGACCAATCCAGCCGCAGCCTCACCCATGGGGGCTTTGAGCGTGATGTCGATCAACTCACCTTCAAAGCGCGCCAAATCACGTTCATTGCGCAGTGGACGATCGATGCCGGGCGAAGAAACTTCAAGGCGGCGGTACTCGACGCCATCGACTTCCAAAGCAAACATCAACTGACGGTTGACCTTTTCGCAGTCTTCAACGGTGACAAATGGAATGTCAAACCGGTCGACACCCTCCTGCCATGGGTTGTCAATGGTGATGCGCATAAGTCCACCGGCAGAGCGTTCAATCTCTACCAGTTCATAGCCCAAACCGGCCACGGTTTCTTCAACGATCTGCTGCAATGCCACGCGAAATAGGTCTTCTCAATGAGGTTTCAGAACAAGGTCAATGGCAGGTACAAACCCTGCTCATTAATCGATCGACCAAAAAAAACGGGCGGTGAAAACCCGCCCGTTTGGTCGTGAAGCTCGGATTCTAATCCATAAATCCTTGATTTGGAACGGATTTGTTGGAAAAAAGCGCCAAATTAAGCCAGTGCTTGGTTCAGTTTGGGAACCGCGGACAGCAGCGATTTTGTGTATGGGTCTTGGGGATTGTTCAAAATTTGAGAAGCATCGCCCATTTCGACCATTTCACCGGCATGCATCACCGCTACTTTGTCGGCCAAATAAGCCACCACCCCAATGTTGTGGGTCACAAACAAGTAGCTGACACTAAGATGGTCTTGCAGTTCGCGCAGTAAGTTCAATATCTGGGCCTGAACCGACACATCTAGCGCCGAAGTTGGTTCGTCACACACGATGAGGCTTGGTTTAACGGCCAAGGCGCGTGCAATCGCAATGCGTTGTCGCTGACCACCCGAAAACTCGTGTGGATAACGATCTAAAGCATCTGCGCGCAAGCCCACCTGGTCCATGAGGACTTTTAAGTCGGCTTGCCGTTGCTGAACAGACCACTCCGGGTGGAGGCTTTTCATGCCCTCCTCCAAAATTTCCTGAACGCGCATGCGTGGATTCAAAGATGCAAAGGGGTTTTGGAAAATAATTTGCATCTGCTTGCGAGACGCTTGCAGTGCTTGACCTTGCAACTGGAAAAGATCTTGCCCTTGCAACATGGCTTGACCACTTACCTTGGTTTGCGGCGTGAGCAGTTGCAGCAAGGCCTTTCCGATGGTGGTTTTGCCACAACCTGATTCGCCTACCAAGGCTAAAGTTTGACCTTTTTGAATCTCAAAACTGACATTCTTGACGGCTTGGAACGTCCTTTTGCCCCCTAAAACACCGCCGCCCATGGAATAAGTGACAGACAAGTCTTTGACCGTCAACAAGACAGAATGATCATGGGCACTTTCAGGCAAACGCTCCAAAAGAGGTGGCAGGCTCAGTGATTGAAGAGTGACATCGTTGACACGAACGCAACGAACATTGTGAGACTCAGACAAGGCAGTCATCACAACGGCTTTTTCGGTACACGCGTCTGTTTGGTAAGGGCAACGTGGCGCAAATCGACAGCCCTTGAAGGCTTGTGTCAACGGCGGCACCGTGCCATGAATGGCAGCCAACTGACGCCCCCTTAAGTCTTCGCCAGGAAGCGCTTGCAGCAGCAACTTGGCGTAAGGATGAGAAGGTCGTACAAAGAAATCAGCAGCAGAAGCAACTTCGACAATTTGTCCAGCATACATCAAAGCCACTTGATCGGCCATGCCACTGACAACGGCCAAATCATGTGTGATCAACAGCATGGCCATGCCACGCTCTTGTTGAAGGTTTTTAAGCAAGTCCAAAATCTGGGCTTGAATGGTGACATCCAATGCGGTCGTGGGTTCGTCCGCAATCAATAAATCGGGCTCTGCGGCCAATGCAATGGCAATCATCACACGTTGCAACTGACCACCTGACATTTCAAAAGGGTAGCTGCCCATGCGCCTTTCGGGCTCAGGCAAACCTACTTTCTTTAACCAGTCAATGGCACGCGAACGCGCAGCCTCAGCTCGCAATTCGGTATGTTGGTGGATCACCTCCAAGATCTGGTCACCCACCGTCATGACAGGATTCAGGCTGGTTGAGGGTTCTTGAAAAATGATCGAAATGCGGCGACCCCGAATGGTGCGCATTTGATTTTCACTGAGTTGAAAAACATCCACATCGCTCAAGTTAACTGTGCCGTTTTGAATCACTGCATTGTCTGGCAACAATCGCAACAAAGACAACGCTGTCATCGACTTGCCACAACCCGACTCGCCGACCAATGCAAAAGTTTGTCCTTTTTGCAAAGTGATGTTGAGGGCATCAACAGCTCGGGCCATGCCCACCTCGGTTTGAAGGTCGACCACCAAATTTTGAACATTCAATTGCTGACTCATGCGGCCACCTCTTGTGGTTGAGAAGCCGCAGGGCTTGCACTGCGCAAACGGGTTCGCGGATCAAAAGCATCGCGGACGGCATCAGCCAACAAGTTGGCGCTGAGCACGATCAAGAACATAAAGCCAAAGGCAGTTGCCAAGGACCACCAGACCAAAGGCGTGGCAGCCAACTCCGCTCGTGCCGTGTTGATCATCACGCCAAAGCTTGCAGTTTTGGGGTCGACACCCACCCCCACATAAGACAAAACCGCTTCGGCCAAGACAAAGCTAGAAAACTGCATGACCGTATTAATCAACACCAAATGCATCAAATTGGGAACAATGTGGCGCCACAAAACGCGAGGCGTCGAAACGCCAAAAGCGCGTGCAGACTGAATGTACTCAAGTTCTCGCAACTTCAATGTTTCGCCTCGTACCAAACGGCACAAACCCGTGAAAGAAGTAATTCCCAAAATTAAACACAAGAAAAACAAACGTGCGTCTGCACGTTCAAGCGCTGTTTCAAAAACGCCTTGGTTTTTGTCGATGAAGACTTGCAACAACAACACAGATGCTGCAATCAACAACACATCGGGAATGGATGCCAACAAGGTGTAGATGTATTGAATGGCCTCATCGACCCAACCTCGTAAATATCCCGCTGTAACGCCCAAGAGCAAGGCGAGTGGCAAAACCACAAGTGTGGTCAGGCCGCCAATGACCAAGGCTGTGCGAACGCTTTTTAAGGCAAAGACCAACACGGAATTGCCTGTACGGTCTGTACCAAACACGTGGTAGCCCTGAGACAGCATCACCACCCAGCAGATGGCAAGCACCATCAAGGTGAAAGTGATGGCCATGGACCGCCAAGGCCACTCGGTATGACCTGCTTTGAACCTAGAAAAGACGGTTGCAAAAGATTGACCGGTTTGAACCTTTGCAATCGAAAGGCCTAACAGCAGCGTCGTCAAAACAATGGTCAAACCGATACCCAATGCACTGACTGTTTGGGTCGTCACATCCGAGGAAAGTTCTGTGGCGGGATCAGACAAGTGCTTGCCGCCAAAACGCAAGCGAGGATAGTCACGAACCGACACACCGTCTCGTTCAAACGTTTCTTTTCGAAATGCGACAGCCGACAAAGGTTCAGAATAACTCCGCTCACGAGCTGACGACAGCGGTTGCAAAACTTTGTCCAACAAGGATTGTGGTTCTGCAGCGTATTGCTTGGTGGTCTGGCCAGGTGAGTCAGGCAATGCCACACGGTAATGTACGGAATCTACCAAAGCCACGAGCATGAAAAAACCAAGAACCATGCTGCTGACCATGGCCACAGGTCGACGCATGGCCAAACGCCAATTGGCCAAGAGATTGCGATCAGAACGCACATGCCACATGTACCAAAGTACAAACAGCAAAATGCCGTAAACAAACAAATCGGTGATTAAGAAGACGGGTTGCATGATAGGCTTACTGCAAACGAATGCGAGGATCAGCCAAGGTGTAGCTGATATCGGTCAAGATCAAACCGACGATGTACAAAAATGAACCAATGAAAACCATGGCTCTAACGATGGCAAAGTCTTGCCCCGAAATGGCCTCTATCAAATAACTGCCAAGCCCCGGAATTGCAAAAAACGATTCGGTAATCAAACTGCCCATGAACAACAACGGGATGACTGCAACAGAAGCACTCAAAATAGGAATGAGGGCATTGCGCAAGACATGAACCAACAAGACGCGAGCTTCTGACAAACCCTTTGAACGCGCGGTTCGAACGTAATCTTTGCCAATCTCTTCCATGAACAAGGTTCGGTTAAAACGTACTTCGCCGCCCAAACGAGCCAAGATGCCCACGGCAATGGGCACGACCAAAAATCGCCACGCATCGACACCAGGTGCAAAACCAGAGACAGGCATCAACTGCAAAACTCTGGAAAAAATAAACTGGCCCATCACAATGAAAAACAGCGACGAGATGGACATGAAGACCACACACAAAACGGTTCCCCAAAAGTCCAAGTAGGTGGCTCTGAAAAATGCCAAGCCCAATGCCAAAATGATGGAAATACCCAGACCCACCACAAATGTTGGCAAGGCCAGGGCTATAGATGGTCCGGCACGGCGCACAATTTCGGAAGCGATGTCGCGACCACTGTCGGCTCTGCCAAAATCAAATGCAAACATTCTCAAAGAGCTGTCTAAGAACAAGGTGTTTGTGATTTGCGCCAAGCCGCTTTCTTTTTCATTGAAAAACAAAGGTCTGTCGTAACCTCTTTCAGCTTTCCATTTTTCAATGGCATCAGGCGTGACACGCTTGCCACCCAACTGCATACGCGCCATGTCGTCTGGTGTATTGACTTTGAAGAACAATACAAAGGTCAGCAAGTTGATGCCAATCAAAATGGCAAGACCGTATGTCAATTTACGCGTTAAAAATCTGAACATCACAGACTCCTCGATGTTGATGAGGTGCTTTGCACCGCTCTCTGTGACTGACGTCTGCGCCAAGCTTTCCATGCCGGCCAAGCCAAGGCCAAAAGCAACAAAGGCAACGCAGCCAAAGGCCACCAGATGGCTTGATTCCATTCTTTGATTTTGCGTGTTCGAAGTTCGGCGTCAATTTTCAAATATGGCAGACTGTCACGAATGATGTTGGAAGGTTTGCCATTGCTGACCCATTGGTGATAAGCCCCCCCAAACTCTTCAGACCAGCCATACAGCATGGGCATTTCGTCTTGCATGATCTCAATCATTCGACCAATCATGGCAGCACGTTCAGGTGTGTCGTCTAAATCCTTCATGCGGTCAAACAGTTGATCGTATTCAGGGTGTGCAAAGTTACTGGAGTTTTCACCATCAAACTTGGCTTTTGAATTGGGTCCGTACAACAAAAACAAGAAGTTCTCAGGATCGGGATAGTCTGCCAACCAACCCCAGAAGAAAAACTGGGCAGAGCCTTTGCGCATCTTGTCCTGGAAGCGGTTGTAATCTGTGTTCCTAATTTCTATTTGTATATTTAACTTGGCAAATTGTTTGGCCACCCAATCTAGGCGCGCTTTGTAACCAGGACCGACACCTTGCGTGTCATAGTTCAAAATTAAAGCCTGACCTGTTTTGGCATCTCGTCCGTTGGGGTATCCCGCTTCAGCCAACAACTTCTTGGCAACCTCGATCGATTTGCGCTTGTGTTTGCCATCGGGGCTTAAGTCGTAAATGACAGGGTTAGGCTTGGACAAATTGTTGCCAAACAAGCCTGGCACTACGGCACTGTGATTCACTTGCGCGCGATCGTCTTCAAAGATAGAAACGTACTCTTCAAAGTCAAAAGCGATGGCCAAGGCCTGACGCAATTTTTTATTGCGAACTCTTTCTTCAGGCGTCTTGCCAAGCCCCACCACAGGGTCTAACCAGTTAAACCCAAAGTGCCAAAAGCCCACTTGAATGGTGCTGGGCAACTGAATCTTTCGCTCCAACAACTCTTTGGCACGGCCCGTACCGTCTTGAATAGAAACTTGGTAACCAATTCCAGGTTCGCCACGCTCCAACTGCGGAATGTCGTAATAGCCTTGAATGAACTTGGTGGCGACTGAGGTGCCTTCTTTTTCAATGACAGAAACCACTTTGTCGACGAAGGGCGTTTTCTGGCCACAGTCTTTCAACAAGCCTTTTTCTTTGTCTCCCGCCTCGCCTTCACATGGGTAAGGAACGCCACGGTAATTGGGGTTGCGCACCAATTCCATGCGGGCATTGGGAACATACTCCGTCAACATGTAGGGGCCAGTGCCTACAGGCCACGTGTCTGGATTTAAATTGCGACGTGACATGCCGTCTTGGGCATAAAAAGCATCCACTTCCCATGGAATAGGTGCAAAGAAAGTCATGGCCAGCCAATATTTAAACTGAGGGTACTTGCCTACCACTCTAATTTTCAAAGTGTGGGCATTGATCACCTCTACGCCAGATAAGGCATGCTCTCTGAAATCCAACCATGGTAGATGTCCAAAGGGGCCAATGTCGCGAGCCGATTTGCCTTCTTTGAGTTTTTCGTTGAAAGTTTTGATCTGCTTTCCATATTCAGCCAAGCCCACTATCTTTTCAGACAAAAATCCAAATGAGGGAGATTTGATACGAGGTGTAGCCAACCTCTTAATGGCGTAAGCGTAGTCTTCAGCAAAAAGCTCACGCGTTCCCATGTGTTCAAAATCGTAAGGGCGGCGTTTGCCCTCCAATTCAGATTCTTTCAAAGAAAGATACCGGTGTTTGCCATCGGGAGTTTTGGCAAATGCAGGGTGCGGTTGGTATTGAATGCCAGGCTGAATCTTTAGCTCGAAGACACTCTCGGTAATTTGATCTGCAGGTGTTTGCAAAGGTACTTCTTTGCCATCCTTGCCAATGAAAGTGACCGTTGGCAGCTCGCTCAAAGTGCGGGGCTCTAACTCGTAAGGGCGCTTTAAATAATGGTACTTAAGAGGCGGCTCGTAAACTGCATAAGTCCAAGGCGTCTCGTTGTTGCTGTAAGAAGACGTTGAATCTAAGTACTTGGGAGACTCTTGATAGGAGCTGAACAAAACGTTTTCTGCCAACAGGGCTTTTGGCACAGGCTCATTAGAGACGCCGCCGCAAGCATTGAGCAGGAAAACGACCCCGCAAATGACAGCGATGCGCTGAAGGCGATGAAAAGAACTGAGCATGGTGTTGTATTTCTAAAGATGCCGTACTTTATCTCAAGCGGCAAAGAAAAACGCCTCGAAGTCGAGGCGTTTTTGAGGGACCACTGAGCGCGATCAGTTAAAGCTGTATTTGGCTGTTAAACGTGTGTAGCGACCAGTGTTGTTGTAGAGGCCCGAGTTGTAACCTTGTTGAACCGTGGTGCTGGTGTTAGAGCCTGGGTAGTAAGGCGCAGGTTTGTCAAACACGTTGGCAATGTTCACACCCAACTGGAGGTTCTTGATACCGTTGTACATGTAACCCACGTCAAACGTTTTCCAAGACGGCACTTTGCAATCTGGGTAGTAGGTGTTGTACAAAGGCACGCCACCCAAGGAGGTTGCTGTTTTGGGTTGACCTGATCCATAGTGGCAATAAGCCACTGGATATTCTGTGGCACCGTCAAAGCGACGCATCATCGAAATGGAAGTGGTCATCTTCATGGCAGCCAAGAAGATGTGTGATCCTTGCTCCAAGGCTGTCGAAAAGGTGAAACGGTTACGTGGAATTGCGCCCACAGAAGTAGCCCAATCGTTCAAACCACCGTAGGTACCTACCGCATTGCGCATGTAATCACCAGGTGCTTCGGCACGCAGGTAGGACATCAAATGCGTCATCTTGAAAGAAGATGTCAAGCGGCCGTACTGGCCCAAGTTGTTGCGAGACTTCAACTCAAAGTCAATGCCTGTAATCTCGGTTGCGCCTTGGTTGACCCAAGGTGTCTTCACAGCAATCAAGGGGCCCGTGCCAGGAATAGGATTGCCGTTAGCGTCCTTCAATTGATTCAAAGGATTGGTGTCACGGGTGATGGCATCTGCAGGGAAGCGCTCAGGGTGCTCCAACAAGTAGGTGGCACTGCCCAAGGCCACTTCGTTTTCTTGACGCACTTTGTAGGTGTCAACCAAGACATCGATGTCTTTGGTCGGTGAATAAATCATGCCCAAAGAGAAGCCTTTTGATTTCTCTGGCTTCAGTTCAGGGTTAGAGCCACCCACACCAGAAACACTCTTCGAACAGTCTGTTTGGTCAGCGCCTGTAACAGGTGTCACACCATCAGGACAGCGAATTGGGTCGACAGTGCCGTTCAAGAAGAATTGCGCGCCGCCAGAGGCCACTTGCGACAACGCAGGTGCGCGGAAGCCTTCAGAATAAGTGCCACGGAAAGCCAAGCCTTCTTGTGCAATCCACTTGGCGCCCACCTTGGGCACAAAGTTGGTTTTGAAGCTTGGGTACTTGTCAAAACGACCGGCAAAGTCCATTTCAAAAGTTTTGGTGAATGGCGTACGGACCTCAAAGAAAGAAGACACGACATCACGCTTGCTTTGAATGGCCGTTGTAGACAAACCCAAAATATCGCCACGTGCGTTGGCAGCATCGGGTTCAATGCTCAGTCGTTCTTGACGAGCTTCAACACCTGCTGCAAAACCAATTTTGCCGCCAGCCAATTGGCCCAGTTCAGTGGTAGCTTTGGCGTCCCACTGAACAATTTCAGCCACACCCACATTGGTCAAATCTTTGGTGATGGCGGGGTCAGCTGCCAAGGAAGCCAAAGAACGGTTTTCTGTAACCAGCTTGCGCAGCGTGGGCAAGTACAAGAAACCATAAGCCGTTTCTTCGCGTCGTGATTGATTCCACAACACTGCACTTTCCCAATCCCAGGCACCTTGCACACCTTTCAAGCCGCCCAAGACGCGCGCATTTTGATTCAGCAAGTCATTGCCGGTTCTGAGATTTTCAAAACGGTAAGCCACTGCAGTCCTTGCATCCTTGAATGGATTGTCTGGATGGCCAATGGGCAAGATGGCTTGGAAGGGCTCAGCAATGCCGCCAACCAGGAAGTTGGTCGTTGGCGAAGTGCCGCTGATCGTTCGCGCTGGTGAACGGTAAGTACGACGTGTGTCGTTGAATGCAAACTCACTGAATGCCGACAAGTTCTCATTGATTCGGAACTTACCTATGCCCAAAACGCTGAAGTCTTCACCCTCTGTTTGTACGTCGGTAAAGGCATCGCCATCGTAGTTACAGAAAGTGCGGCCAGACAAGAAGCTTGAGGCCGCAATACCGTAGGCAGAGCCGCCGACCAATTGCTTGGACGGGTCGCATTTGAGTGTGTTCAAAATGTTGGGCGACGTGGCGTTGCCAGTCGTGAAAAACGATTTTGAATTGAGTGCACGTTCTTTGAAAAAGAATGGCTGGTCGGTAACGTAGCTGTAATAAGGAATCAAGCGATTGTTCATCGCTGCATATTCAGAGGCACGAATGTCAAATGATCCATCACGTACCGTTGTCTTATTTTGTGTTGACAAATCAAATGACAACATCAGGCTTTTGCCATCTGACTTGTAATCACCTAAACCGATGGTACCGTTGATATTTTTACGACCAAATTCTTGGTTGTCATTGGCCCCAATGCTGGTCGAAACTTGACCACCCACAAATCCTGTTTTGGTGATGAAGTTGATCACGCCAGCCATGGCGTCAGAGCCATAAACCGCAGAAGCGCCATCTTTGAAAATTTCGATGCGATCAATGGCCGAAATTGGAATGCTGTTGAGGTCATACAAAGTAGATTGACCATTGTTTGGGTTGGCGTAAGCCGATGGCGTCATGCGACGGCCGTTCAACAAGATCAATGTAGACGTTGAACCCAAAGCCCGCAATGAGGCCGTGGCCACGCCACGTGAAAAACCATTTTGATCGGGTGTGTCGTTGTAGCCACCGACCCCCATGGAGGGCACTGCTTTCAACAATTGAAGTGCATTGCTGGCCCCCGATTGTTGAATTTCTTCCGCTGTGATGGTTTGGATGGGCGACGTGCCTTCTTTGTCTGCACGCTTCAGGTTGGAACCTGTAATGGTGACTTCTGCCAATCCCGAGGACTGTGCGTTGGACAGTTGGCTGAAACCTGTGGTCATGAGCACCATGACAGCAAGGGTGATCTTGGATGGCTTGAACATCGTGAGAACCTCTGACAAATTTGTCGTTAATGATTAATTTGACAGTTTATTTAAATTACTCATCACAGTTGATCAATGGCAATAAATGTTGCGCAAATCCAACACCATTGCTGCCTCGTGTCAAAACCGAGCATGTCAAAATAGGCTTTTGAACACAGAGAACGACAACATGAGTTTCTTAAAGGGTAAAAAAATCCTCATCACGGGGGTTTTGTCCAACCGATCCATTGCTTACGGCATTGCCAAAGCCTGTCATGAACAAGGCGCTGAATTGGCTTTCAGCTACGTGGGTGAGCGATTCAAAGACCGCATCACAGAATTTGCAGCTGACTTCAATTCCAAGCTTATTTTTGATTGCGATGTCGGTGACGATGCACAAATTGACAAGCTGTTCAAGGACCTGTCGGCTCATTGGCCACAATTTGATGGTTTTGTTCACAGCATTGGCTACGCGCCACGTGAAGCCATTGCAGGCGATTTCATTGAAGGATTAAGCCGAGAAGGCTTCAAAATTGCACATGACATCAGTGCCTATTCGTTTCCAGCCATGGCAAAAGCAGCCCTGCCGTACTTGCGTGAAAACTCCGCGTTGCTAACCTTGACCTATTTGGGCGCACTCAAAGTTGTTCCCAACTACAACACCATGGGGCTTGCCAAAGCGTCATTGGAAGCTTCCGTTCGTTATTTGGCCGACTCGCTTGGCTCTAGAAAAATTCGCGTCAACGGCATCAGTGCTGGCCCCATCAAAACTTTGGCGGCCAGTGGCATCAAAGACTTTGGCAAAATTTTGAGTGCTGTTGCCGCAAGCTCTCCCATTAGGCGCAACGTCACCATCGAGGATGTTGGCAACACAGCGGCATTCCTTTTAAGCCCATTGTCAGCCGGCATTTCGGCAGAGATTGTGTATGTTGACGGTGGCTTTAGCCATGTGGTTGGAGGAATCACAGAAACCTAAAAAAGCACACTTTGTAGCTTCTTCAAAAAACAACGCCTTGGTGCGTTGTTTTTTTTTAACATTGCCAAAAATCAGAATAGCAATTTTCACGAAATTGTCAGATATTTAGGGGATGGGTAACTGAAATGTAACTTTTGGTCTTTTCTTTGCCAAACACGTGTGTTTGGACCAGTTGAAAAGACCATTTTTCATTTCATTCTCATATTCATTTAGTTACAAAAGGATTAAAAAATGCCTCGATTCAAAATCAGCACCCTGAACCGCCACTTGTGGCTGGCCTTCGGTGGCACTGCTTTGACCATGGCGAGCATGCAAGCTGTGCAAGCTCAAGCCGTCGAAACCGTGACCATCACAGGTTCTTCAATCAAACGTTCGATTGAAAACCAAAGCGCCCTGCCCGTCTCCATCTACTCTGCCGATGAGTTGAAATCTGTGGGCGTCACGTCTACTGAAGAAATTGTTCAGCGCATCACAGCGAGCCAATCAAGCACTGGCGGTAGCCAAAGCATTGGCTCTGGCACAGGCGGTGGTTCATACGCCAGCTTGCGTGGTTTGGGTTCTAACAAAACATTGATTTTGTTGAACGGCCGTCGTTTGGCTTTCTTCGGTATTGGTGCCAGTGCTGTTGACTTGAACGCCATTCCTTTTGCTGCGCTGGACCGCATTGAAGTTTTGCGTGATGGCGCTTCAGCCATTTACGGAACAGACGCTGTCGGCGGTGTGATCAACTTCATCACCAAGCGTGATTACCAAGGCGTTGACTTGGCTGTTGAGAACACATTCCCATCACAGTCTGGTGGTCAAATCAAGCGCTACACCTTCTCGGGTGGCCAAGGCTCTTTGTCTAAAGACGGCTACAACTTGTGGTTCTCAATGGACAACAAGACACAAGCTTCTGCAAAAGCCACAGACCGCGCGTTTGGCGCAACAGGTGTAATTCCTGCCAATGGTTTGAACAAGACTTCTGGCACCACATTCCCTGCCAACTTCAACTACTACAACACCGCTGGCGCGATCAAATCGGGCAACATCACAACGCCCAATTGCGCGCCTCCAGGCTCTTTGTACCAAGGTGGCGTCACTTGCCGCTATGACTACACGTCTGCCATTGACATCATTCCTCAAACAGAGAACTTGAACATCAATGCCAAAGGCACGTTCCGTTTGAGCGACAGCCGTTTGCTGACAGTTGAAGCAGTTCACTCAGAGAACACCAACGTTGCACGTGTGGCACCAGATCCAGTCACTGGCTTGACAATGCCCACCACCAGCCCCTACTACCCCAAGAGTTTCTCTGGTTTAGACGCAACCAAAGGTTTGATTGGTATTGGCTGGCGCATGGTGCCCGCAGGTCGTCGTGAAAACACGTCAAACGCATCTGCCAACCGTGTTGTGGTTGATCTGTCAGGTGTCGAAGGCGCATGGGACTACAAAACTGGTTTCTATTCAGCTTCCAGCACAGTGTCTGATGGACCTACTAACGGCTACGTTAGCAAGACAAAAATTCAAGCAGGTGTCACAAGCGGTTTGCTGAACCCATTGGGTGACAACACACAAGCCGCATTGGACTACATCGATGCCGCCAAAGCGCGTGGCACGTTCTCCACCGGTCGTGGTACAGCTACTGGTGTTGACGCTCGCTTTAACCGCGATTGGTTCAAGATGGATGGTGGCAATGCAGCCATTTCTTTGGGGGCTGAAGCTCGCCGCGAAGGCTACTCCACAGCCACAGACGATGCGTTGGTTACCAGCGTTCCATCGGCTGGCCGTAGTCCCTACCGCGTTGATGATGCATCACGCACTGTGACTGCCGTAGTTGCAGAAGCTTTGTTCCCCGTTTCCAAGCAGTTGGAATTGCAAGCCGCTTTGCGCGCAGACAATTACAGCGACTTTGGCAGCAGCGTGAATCCTAAAGTTGGCTTCCGTTACACAGTGTCCCCCACTGCAGTCATTCGTGGTTCAGCTAACACCGGCTTCCGTGCACCTTCCTTGGACGACGTGTTTGGCCCTCAGTCACGCACCTTCTCAAGCAACCCCTACAACGACCCTATCTTGTGTCCCGGCGGCAATCCAACTGCTGCAGGCATCACATCACGTGATTGCGGTCAGCAAACTCAAGCTTTGAATGGCGGCAACCCCGACGTTCAACCCGAGAAGTCCAAGGCTTTCAGCATTGGTACAGCGTTCCAACCTGCTAAAAACTTGTTGATGACCGTTGACTACTGGAACGTTCGCGTGAACAGCCAAATTGGCTCGTTCCCTGAGCAAACCATTTTTGACGATCCAGCAAAGTACGCTAGCAAAATTGTTCGTTGCAACACGATCAGTGCTGCAGAAGCTGCCAACTGGGAACGTTGCCAAGTGGTTGCAGGCTCTAACGCCATCGCCTACATCAAAACATTGACCGACAACTTGGGCAATGTGAAGACCAATGGCTTGGATTTCAGCGCTGCCTACTCAACGACCATCGCTGGTTTGAAGACAAACTTCAACTACGACGGTACTTACGTCAACAGCTACAAATACCAACGTGAAATCAATGGCGAGTACATTGAGAACGCTGGCAAGTACAAAGACGCAAGCCCCATCTTCCGTTGGAAGCACAACCTGAGCACCACCATGGCACAAGGTAACTACCGTTACAGTGCTGGCGTGCGTTACATGTCTGGCTACACCGATGAGAATGCCGATCCTTCATACATCAATGAAGTTAAAGCCTACACATTGGTTGACCTGGGCGTGAGCTACACAGGCGTGAAGAACCTGACACTGGGCGCTGTTGTGCGCAACGTGTTTGATGCGAAGCCACCTTTCTCTAACCAAGGTGCAACCTTCCAACAAGGTTACGACCCACGTTACACAGACCCCCTGGGTCGTGCTGTGGTTGTGAAAGCGAACTACAAGTTCTAATCACAATGGTCCCGGTTTAACGCCGGGATTCACCATGAAAAAAACCGCTCGTAAGAGCGGTTTTTTTTTGCTTAGGAAATGTCTGAAGGTTCAGAGGGGTCAGAAGACTTCTCGATGGAAGCCTTCAGCACTGTTTCAAAGTTAAACGCGAACGCAATCAGCGTAGTAACGCTTGACACCATCTGCACCCTTTTCTTCGACCAAACCGTGAATGTCGGTTTCAAAACCAGGACATTGCAGATTGAACTCGCGAGAGAACTTCAAGTAGTCAACGATCTTCTTGTTGAACACCTCACCAGGCACCAGCAAAGGAATACCAGGTGGATAAGGCGTAACCAAACCAACGGTGATACGGCCTTCCAACTCATCAATTGAAACGCGCTCTGTTTTGCGACGCGCAATTTGTGCATAGGCATCGGCTGGCGTCATGGCAGGCGTCAAATCGGACAAATACATTTCGGTGGTAAGTCGCGCAATGTCGTACTTGGCATACAGCGTGTGAATGTGCTGACACAAATCTCGCAAACCCATGCGCTCGTACTTGGGCTGCTTTTGGCAAAACTCCGGCATGATGCGCCACATGGGTTGGTTGCGATCGTAGTCGTCTTTAAACTGCTGCAATGCCGTTAATAGCGAGTTCCAACGGCCTTTGGTAATGCCGATGGTAAACATGATGAAGAAGCTGTAAAGGCCGGTCTTTTCAACCACCACACCGTGCTCAGTGAGGAACTTGGTCAACACAGATGCAGGAATGCCCGTCTTGTCGAACTTGCCATCCAGGTTCAAACCAGGTGTCACGATGGTGGACTTGATGGGGTCCAGCATGTTGAAGCCATCGGCCATTTGACCGAAACCGTGCCACTTGCTGCCTTTTTTGCGTGAATCGCTGCGAATGATCCAGTCTTCTGCGCGGCCAATGCCTTCTTCAACCAAATTCTCGGGGCCCCAAACTTTGAACCACCAGTCTTTGCCATACTCTGCATCAACTTTGCGCATGGCACGTCTGAAGTCCAAAGCCTCGGCAATGCTTTCTTCAACCAATGCCGTGCCGCCTGGTGGCTCCATCATGGCAGCAGCCACATCGCAACTTGCGATGATGCTGTACTGAGGGCTGGTGCTGGTGTGCATCAAGTAAGCCTCATTGAACAAGTGCCTGTCCAATTTGGTGTTTTGTGAATCTTGAATCAACACATGGCTGGCCTGACTGATACCTGCCAACAATTTGTGAATAGACTGAGTGGCATAAACCACCGAATTCTTGGGGCGTGCCCGCTTCTTTCCCATGGCATGGTAAGTGCCATAAAAAGGATGGAACGCAGCATGGGGCAACCAGGCTTCGTCAAAGTGCAAGTTCTCGACATAACCATCGAGCATGCCCTTGATGGTTTCCGTGTTGTACAACACACCGTCGTAAGTCGATTGCGTGAGGGTCATCACGCGAGGCTTGACCTTTTTGGCATCGACGCCTTTGAGCAAAGGATTGGCTTTGATTTTGGCTTGGATATTGGCCACTTCAAATTCGCTTTGAGGAATGGGGCCAATGATGCCGTAGTGATTGCGAGTGGGCTTTAGGAAAACCGGAATGGCACCCGTCATGATGATGGCGTGCAAAATAGACTTGTGGCAATTGCGGTCGACCACCACCACATCACCTGGCGCCACGGTGTGGTGCCAAACCATTTTGTTAGAAGTGCTGGTGCCGTTGGTGACAAAGAAGCAATGGTCTGCATTGAAAATGCGAGCAGCATTGCGCTCGCTCTCACCAATGGCGCCGTTGTGATCGAGCAATTGGCCCAACTCTTCAACAGCATTGCAAACGTCTGCACGCAGCATGTTTTCACCATAAAACTGGTGGTACATCTGACCCACGGGGCTCTTTAAAAATGCAACACCGCCTGAATGACCCGGGCAATGCCAAGAGTAAGAGCCATCTTCGGCATAGTCGAGCAAGGCTTTGAAAAATGGTGGCTGAACACCTTCCAAGTAACTCTTGGCTTCACGGATGATGTGACGCGACACAAACTCAGGCGTGTCTTCAAACATGTGAATGAAGCCATGCAATTCCCGCAAGATGTCATTTGGAATGTGGCGTGAAGTTTTGGTTTCACCATAAATATAGATAGGCACATCTGCATTCTTGCGACGTACTTCTTCAATGAATGCACGCAAGCTGAGCACGGCAGGATCGAGATCGGGGCCAGGTGTAAATTCTTCGTCGTCAATCGACAAAATGAATGCACTGGCGCGCGATTGCTGCTGGGCAAACTGCGACAAGTCACCGTAGCTTGTAACGCCCAAGACCTCAAAGCCTTCGGTTTCGATGGCTTGCGCCAGGGCGCGAATTCCCAAACCTGAGGTGTTCTCAGACCGGTAGTCTTCGTCAATGATGACAATCGGGAAACGGAATTTCATAGGGGACCTGCCTTGGGTCAAGAATTGAACAACAGGGGCAAAGTGTAATGAATAAACGGCCCTTCAGAAGTCAATTTGATGAAGAATCTACTCCTTAACTGCTATACTTGCGGGCTTCGGAGCGGTGGATGAGTGGTTTAAGTCGCACGCCTGGAAAGCGTGTGTGGGTTCATAGCCCACCGCGGGTTCGAATCCCGCCTGCTCCGCCAAATCTAAACCCCGCTGGAACCTTGTTTTAGCGGGGTTTTTTCATTTGAATATCTTTCGCAGTTCTCTCTTTCAAATTCCCGGCTACCGGCGAATGTGGTTTTCCATATTGTTCAGCAATTTGGGCGGCCAAATTACCATGCTGGCACTGCCCCTGACAGCCGTCTTTTTGCTTGATGCAACGCCTACACAAATGGGGCTGCTCACAGCCATGGAGATAGCGCCTTTTGTCTTGTTGTCCTTGCCAGGTGGTGTGCTCATTGACCGAATGCGCAAGTTACCGCTGTACATTGCTGGCGAAATTTTCATGGGTTGCACCTTGCTCCTCATCCCTCTGGCTTGGGCCATTGACATGCTAACCATGCCCTTGATGTATGCAGTCAGTTTTGCGTTGGGCACGGTTTACACCATTGCAGGTTCTGCATCACAAATTGTGCTGACCCAATTGGTGGGCCGCGAAAAGTTGGTTGAAGCCTATTCACAAAATGCAATTGCAGGCTCCATGGCCGAAGTTTTGGGCCCTGGCATGGCGGGTCTATTGATCCGTGTCTTTGGCGCCCCTTTGGCCTTGGTCATGGATGCATTTTTGCTAATTGGCTCTGTGGTCATGCTGCGGGGCATCCGCATTCACGAAGAGGTTCCGCCGCGGTCAACATGGAAAGACAGGTCTTTCATGGACGAGTTAATGAAGGGCGTGAACTTTGTCAAATCTCAAAAAATGTTGATCGAAATGGCCGCCACAGTTGGCGCGTGGCAATTCTTCGCGCAATTGGCCTTGTCAGTTCAAATCATTTTTGCGGTCAAAGACCTCGGACTCGATGAAACTTTGGTTGCCATGAGTTTTGTGGCTTTGGGCATCGGCTCAGTTTTAGGGGGCATGGCCGGCCCCAAACTCTCCAGTCGCTTTGGACCTGGACCCGCGCTTATTTTGGGTATTGCCATCACGTCGGTGGGCTGGATCAGTTTGTTGGTTCTAGAAGGATTGCTGCCCAACTTGATTTTGTTCTCTTGGATGCTGCTCTGCTTTAGTTGGGGCGCCACACTGTTGTTTGTTAACTTTTTGTCACTGAGGCAATCGTTCACACCAACATATTTGTTGGGCCGAATGACCACCACCATGCGTTGGCTTATCTTGTTGCCGGCAGGGCCGGGCGCAGTATTGGGAGGTTGGATGGCCGAGCACTGGGGCATGCGCAGCTCTTTGTGGGCTGCAGGCGTTGGCACACTTTTGGTTGCCCTCATTGCCTACGCACGGCCTTATTTAAAAACCCTCAAAGTACTGCCTGAAGTGAAGACAGCTTAAAGGACCGCCGCCTCTTGAATCTTGGGGCCAGCAGCCAACAAGGCTTGTGTATAAGTGTGCTGTGGTGCTGCATAAATACTGGCAGCGTCACCCTGCTCTACCACTTGACCTTTGTTCATCACCAACAAAGTATCAGACATGTAGCGCACCACCTCCAAGTCGTGACTGATGAACAAATAGCTCAGGCCCAGTTCTCTTTGCAAATCTTTCAAAAGATTGAGAACCTGAGCTTGCACCGAAACGTCGAGCGCCGATACAGCCTCATCCAACACAACCACTTCGGGCGACAAACTCAGTGAACGTGCAATGGCAATGCGTTGGCGTTGCCCCCCTGAAAACTCGAAGGGATAACGTTTCAGTGCGGAGGCTGGCATGCCAACTTTGTCAAGCAAAGCCAAGGCATTTTTTTCCCAATCGGCAGGCCCCTTGCCTATGCCGTGCAACTGCATGGGCTCCGTCAAAATTTCACCCACCGTAAAGCGAGGGTTTAAAGACGCATAAGGATTTTGGAAAACAATTTGAAGACGTCGCTTGTATTTTGCAAATTCGGTGCTTTGCATTTCGAGCAAGTTTTGACCATCAAACAAAACCTTGCCTGAGGTTGCTTCGTGCAATTTGAGCAAACACAAACCCACGGTGGTTTTGCCTGAGCCAGACTCGCCAACCAAACCAACGGTTTGGCCTCGATGCAATTGAAAACTCACATCTTCGACAGCGACAAAATCATCGCGTTTGAACCAAGGTCCAGTGCGTGGAAAAACTTTGCGCAAATTTTGAACATCAAGAAGTGCAGGCGTATTTGAAAGCAAAGAAGTTTCAGCCGCAGCAGGCATGACGCTGGTCACGACCGCTTCTGACGTTTGCGATGTTTGCAATGTTGGCGTCGTTTGCGCTGCGTTTGCAGGCTGCGCTGCCATCCAATCGTCAATGGTCAACAAACGTTTGCCTTGACGCTCGACACTGGGGCGACAACTGAGCAAAGCTTTGGTGTAAGGGTCTTGGGGCGCGCTGAAAATGGTTTTGACGGGCCCTGACTCTCGTACCGTTCCTTTGCGCATCACCACCGCATAATCGGCCACTTCACTGACCAAGCCCAAGTCATGGGTAATGAACAACATGGCCATTCGTCTGCGCTCACGCAGTTCGGCCAGCAACAACATGATTTGTCGTTGAACGGTGACATCAAGTGCCGTGGTAGGTTCGTCGGCAATCAGCAATTCGGGCTCACACGCCAGTGCCATGGCAATCATGACACGCTGTTGTTGTCCACCTGACAACTCATGGGGATAAGCTTTGATGCGCTTTTGAGGTTCAGGAATGCCAACTTCTTGAAGCAAGTCACACGCACGCTGTATGGCTTCTTTGCGACCGATGCTTTTGTGAGTGCTCAGCATTTCGGCCAACTGATATCCCACTGTGTAAACAGGGTTCAGTGAGGTCATCGGATCTTGGAAGATCATGGCAATCCGTGAGCCACGAATCAATTGCCAATCGGGTCGTTTGAGGTTCAACAAAGACCGGCCGTCGTAGTCAATGCGTGAATGCAACGCAACTTTGGCATTTTGAGTGGGCAATAGGCCCATGATGGCCAGCGCACTGACAGACTTGCCACTGCCAGACTCCCCAACCAACGCCACCGTGCGCTCTCGTGGAATGACAAACGAGACTTCTTCAACAGCACGAACAGGCGCCTTGGATGCACTGATGAAATCGACGGTAAGATTTTTAACCTCCAACAAATTGTCAGAGATGTGGGCCAGCGGTGGGGGTGTACGACGGGTTGCCATGCTTCAAATATTTTGGAATGAAAGAACTCAATGAATCACTTTAGGATCCAATGCGTCACGCAATGAATCGGTCAGCAAAGACAAAGCCGTGACAAAAATCGACATGGCCAAAGTTGCAGACAGCAACTGCCACCAAATGCCCACCAACAAATCGTTTTGTGCCTCGGTCAGCATGGTTCCCCAGGAGACGCCATCGACTGGTACACCAAAACCCAAGAAAGACAGAATGACCTCGGCTTTGATGCACGAAACCGTGAGCAGTGAAAACTGAACCAAAATAACGTGGCTGACGTTAGGCAAAATGTGCACAAACATACGGCGGCTATTTGAAGCCCCAATGGCATCGGCGGCTCGCACATACTCACGGTTGCGGTGCTTCATGTACTCACCGCGCATCAGGCGGTAGGTACCTGTCCAACCCGTTGTTCCCAAAATAATGACCACCGCCATGGTGCCCTTGGTATTGAGCACAGCCGCGATGGCCAAAATCAGCAAGATGCCTGGAATGGAATGGAACACGTTGTAAAGCCAATTGCTTAAATCGTCGACAAGGCCGCCATACCACCCCGAGACTGCGCCCAACACCGAACCTAGCAAAGTGGCCATGAGCGCAGCGGCCAAACCAACCAGAATACTGGTTTCTGCACCCTTGATGGTTTTAGACAAAACATCACGCCCCCACTTATCTGACCCCATGGGCAAGTTGGTGGCCAAGGCATTCACTTTGTCACCGCTGGGTTTGACCGCTTTTTGCGCGGACGCCCATTGATCAGCAATGGGATCGGCGATGTCTGTGGGTGTTGGTTCGTACAAAACCACTTCTGGCAATGACTTGGCATCGGTTGTTGCTTGCAGGTCGCCCAAAGCCCATGAAGGCGGCGCATGGCTGATGGCAACTTCTTTTTCCCAATTGGAGGCCACAGAACCCAACAAGGTGGACAACACAAGCAGCAAGCTGAGAATGACCGTGATGCCGCTCCAGACACCCACACGATCTGATTTGAAACGTCGCCAGGCCAAGGCCCAAGCGCCTTCACTTGCGGGCGCTTGTGGCATGGCTGCCGAATTTGAGAGAGTTGTTTGCATAAATCTAGAATTTCGGTGGTGCATCAACGCAGCTGAACGCGCGGATCGGTGAGGCGATACAAAACATCACCCATCAAATTGAAAACCATCGTGGCAATGGCGACATAAATGGTGACAGCTTTGATGACCGGAAAGTCGCTTCGCTCAACGGCCAAAATAATTTCACGACCTACACCAGGTATACCAAAAAACCGTTCCAACAAAAACGCACCCAACAACAAGCCCGGCAAATTAGAGATGACAAATGTGATGACAGGTATCAATGCATTTCGCAGCACATGAATGAACATCACCCGAGGCTCGGACAAACCTTTGGCACGCGCAGTGCGCACGTAATCTTGGTCAACCTCGTCGAGCACAAAGCTTCTAAACAAACGCGTGTTGGGTGCAATGCTGACCAACAAACCCAACAAAATAGGCAGAGGCGCGTAGGTGGTGATGTTTTTCCAATAGTTGTCGCTCCAACCTTGTACTGGAAACCATCCCAAGCGATAGGCCAACACATATTGGCCCACGATGATGAACACCAAGATGCTGACAGACATCAAAGCCGTGAAGACCACCATGGTGCCGCGATCAATAGACGAGCCACGCACCCAAGCCAAGCCCACCGCCAATACCAAGGCAATCAGGGTTTCAATGACAAGCAAAGGGCCCATCAAGGTTAAAGATGCAGGAAGTCTCGTGGCAAATATGGCAGACACTGACTCGCCAGTTGTCCAACTGTTGCCAAAATTGAAGGTAGCCACTTGTTGAACAAAAATCCACAGCTGAATGTAGAGGGGCTGATCCAAACCCAACTCGGCACGAATGCTGTCGATTTGCTCTTGGTTGGAAAACAAACCCGCCAACACATAAGCAGGATCGCCACCAATCCAATTGAACAAGAAAAATACCAGCAATATGACGCCCGCCAAAGTTGGGATCATTTGCCACAGGCGTCGAAGGATATAAGCACTCATGCGAAATCCTTCTTATGGTTTTTGAATGTCATAGTAAATCCAATCACCCAAAATAAGGGGGTGCTTGCGGTAGCCCTCTATGCGCTGGTGACTCAAGCGCGTGGCTATGCCGGTTGAACTGAGTCCGAGTACGCCATTGACTTCCATCAAGCGGTATAGGTTGTGCAGTACCTTGGTACGCTCTGGACCATCTGGCAATCTTTTGAGTTTTTCAAAGTTGGCATCGTATTCTTCATTTTCAAAACAAGCGTAATTGTTTTGGCCAATGGTTTTGGAATACAGCAACTTCATCACAAATTCGGCTTCAGACGAACGCGTCCAGCCCAGGGCCCACGAAGGAATGGCGCACTGTTTGCCTTGCTTCAACATTTCGGGGAACTTGTCTTTTTTGACTTTCAAGCGAATGCCGATGCGGTCCATGGATTTTTTCCAGAGTTCGTCTCGCTCACGGTCAATGGACGAAGTGGATGAATAAATGGTGAACACCAAGGGCTTGCCATCGGGCATGGTTCGATAGCCCTTTGCATCTTTTTTGTATCCAAACTCATCCAATAAGGCATTGGCAGACAAGGGGCTGAACTTCACCAAGCTTTTGTAATTGGGGTCGTGACCAGCAATGACTGGCGAGACCATTTGTTGCGCTTTGACCGCTTGGCCTTTGCGGATGACTCGAATTTCTTCGTCGACATCAAACCCCATGATGATGGCTCTGCGTAAAGCAATCTTTTCGGGGGTGTAACCACCGATGACAGGGTCGCGCATGTTGAAGAACTGATAACGAATATCGGGTTCGACACTTCGGTACATGTTCACACCTTGTGCCACCCATGTTTGCTGTAAGTCATTTTTAGGCGTCAAGGCTTTCTCAATAAAGGATGGCGGTACAGCAACCACATCAATTTCTTTGCCACTGAAAGCCAGCCACATCGATTGTGGTTCTTCGATGATGCTCACCTCGACCCGACCAATTTGAGGCATTTTGCGGCCTTGCATTTGGTTGGCGATGCGCAGCTCTACAGGGTTGTTGGCGGGTGCTTGGAAATTCCACTCAAATGCTTGAAACTCTGGATTGGCTCTGAGGATGATTTTGGATCCCCTGACCCACTTTTCCAGAATGTAGGGACCTGTACCAACGGGATTGGCCATCAATTCTTCAAAGCCAAATTTCTCAACCACTTCGCGTGCCATGGCTCCCGCAAATGGGTTGGTTAACAGTGACAAGAAATTGCGGTCTGGCTGATTCAGTTGAATGGCCAATGTGAATCGGTCAATGACGTAAATGCCGGGATGGCGTTGGTCGTAATCAAATTTGCCTGTGGCCACAGCTTTTTTGCGTGCATCGGCAAAGCCAAAAATCTTGTCATCAAAATCAGATACTTGTGGGCTTCTATTTTTGGGGTCTGCGTGCCTCAACAAGGTGTACACGAAATCTTGCGCTGTCAGCTCTCGGCGTTGCCCTTTGAAAACATCATGGGGCGTAAAGAACAAACCTTTTTTAACTTTGAAGGTGTAGGTTTTGCCATCGGCAGAAATTTCTGGCAGGGACTCCGCGGCATGGGGCACGATGCGGGTTGGCATCGCCATCCAGTCGTATGTGACCAAGGGTTGGAAAATGGCGCCTGTGATGGTGTTCGAGTACAAATCATTCACGCGCACCGGGTCAAAACCTGTTTCAGGGCTGGGAAATGCAATCCGCAAGACCTTTGCAGGGTCGGCGGGATTGGCTTTGGGATCGGGTAACGCAGCGGCAAAACTCAACTGCGCAAGGCACAAATAGGCCAAACAAAAGAGACCTCGACTGGCTTCGAAAAAGCGCTGAATGGGCTTGTCCATTTGATCAAACAGATCTAATCGTTTTGCAAACTGCACAAACATCCTCTACGTAGTTAAGACGCTGACCCAAAGCACTCTCTTTGGGCCCAGTATTTAAGCCCCGAAGAATAATCTAAATCAGACATACTGCTGTAACATTTTAAAATTTTGAGAGGCTTATTTGGGGTCATTCGTCGCCTCATCAGGTAAACCCTTAAAGTCAAGCCCTTAAAGTTAAACCCTCGTTCCGATTCATCAGACCCCTTAGACATGACAAATCCATTACTGCAAACATGGCAAACGCCATTTGGTATGCCTCCTTTTGAGGCCATTCAAGCAACACACTTTGAAACAGCCTTTGAAACCGCATTGGCACAGCATCAGGCTGAAATAGCCGCCATTTCGCAAAACCCCGACCCCGCCACTTTTGACAATACATTGCTTGCGCTAGAGGCCAGCGGTGACTTGTTAAATCAAACGTCAAATGTGTTTTTCAATCTGAGTGCTTCACACAGTTCCCCAGACATTCAGCGAATCGAAAGAGACATTGCCCCCAAGTTAGCAGCTCATGGTGCAGCGCTATATTTGAACGCCGCCTTGTTCGAACGAATTGAAACTCTCGCATCAAAAAAACATCAGTTGCAACTGGACGCAGAAAGCATCAGATTGCTAGAGCGATACCACTTGGATTTTGTGCGGGCAGGCGCCAGACTCAAAGACCAAGACAGGCAAACTTTTGCACAAAATGCAGAGCAACTCGCAAGTTGCTTCACGCGTTTTTCACAAAACGTGTTGGCCGATGAGTCTTCCTTTTGTCTCACCCTTAGCACAGAAGAAGAGCTGAAGGGTCTGCCCGAATTTGTCAGACAAGCTGCACAAAAACTGGCACACGACCGTGGTTTAACGCAAGCCAATGCACACGCATTTACCCTCTCACGCTCGTCCATTACCCCTTTCATGACCTTTTCTGAACGCAGAGATCTTCGACAGAAAATGTGGCAAGCATGGTGCCAACGCGGTGAACATGAGGGCCCCCATCACAACGAGCCAGTCATGAAAGAAATCTTGAAGTTGCGCTTGGCACAAGCGCAGTTGCTAGGCTACAAAGATTTCTCTGAATATGCCTTGGCTGACACCATGGCAGGTAGCGCGCAACAAGCCAGAGAACTGCTCACACGTGTTTGGGAACCTGCAAGACTCAAAGCCATCGAAGAAAGTGAAGACCTGAAAAAGCTCTCTGGCCTGAATGATCTGCAAGCCTGGGATTGGCATTTTTGGACAGAGCGTGTTCGAAAAGAAAAGTTCGACTTGAACGAAGCCGAAATCAAACCTTATCTGCAGTTACACAAAATGATGGAAGCCATGTTTTACGTGGCAAATCGATTGTTTGGTGTGCACTTTAAACAAGTGCACGACATCTCCAAATATCACGAAACTGTCACGGGTTGGGAAGTGACCAATGCACAAGGCCAGCATGTTGGCTTGTTCTTAAGCGACAATTTTGCGCGCAGCACCAAACGCTCGGGTGCTTGGATGAGTACCTACCGAGATCCCATGCACTTGCAAACTTCTGTGCGACCCATTGTGGTCAACAACAATAATTTTTCACAGGGCCCCGAAGGACAAGCAACCCTTCTCAGTTTGGACGATGCCCGAACTTTGTTCCACGAATTTGGACATGGTCTGCACGGCCTCTTGTCTCAAGTTCGCTACCCCAGACTTTCGGGTACCAGCGTGTTGAGAGACTTCGTTGAGTTCCCCTCTCAAGTCTACGAAAACTGGCTCATGCAGCCGCAAATTTTGAAACAATTTGCATTGCATGCAGAAACTGGTCAGCCCATGCCCGACCCTTTGATTGAAAAGATTTTGGCTGCGCAGACATTCAACCAAGGTTTCTCCACGGTTGAATATGTTTCATCTGCGCTGGTAGATTTGGCTCTGCACGAAACAACACACATTGATGGCATCAATTTCAAAGACTTTGAAAACAAGACCCTGCAGTCGATTCAGATGCCACCTGCCATTGGCATGCGCCATCGATTGCCGCACTTTTCCCATTTGTTCTCTTCCAACAGTTATGCATCCGCCTATTACGTTTACATGTGGGCAGAGGTATTGGACGCCGACGGCTTTGATGCATTTTTAGAAGCAGGCGATTTGTTCGCCCCAGAGCCTGCACAAAAACTTTACGAGCACATTTATTCGGCGGGCAACAAACAAGAGCCAATGCAAGCTTACATTGCATTTAGAGGCCGTGCACCCACGGTCAAGCCCTTGCTTGCCAAGCGCGGCTTGTCCTAATTTGACCCAAGTCTGTCAAATTCCAAACGAAAAAAAGCCCCGATACTGTCGGGGCTTGCAGAAGGCCCCGAGGGGCCTTCTTTTCTGGCTGATGGTTTGAATTAACGCACCACAGCGATTTGCTCGCGCTGACCGCCTTTGTATGTGTACAAAGTCAAAGCGCCATTTTTGATGTCGCCTTTTTCGTCAAAAGCGATGTTGCCTGTAACACCCTTGTAGTTGATCGCTTTCAAAGCGGGCAAGTACTTGGCTGGATCAGAAGAACCAGCAGTCACCATGGCTTGTGCCATCACTTTGACGGCGTCATAAACATAAGGTGCATACACTTGGACGTCAGCGTTGAACTTGGCTTTGAAGTCAGCACGGAACTTGTCCATGCCAGCTTTTTGTTCGCCTTCAACACCACCGGCTTCAGCGCAGAACACGTTCTCATCGCCCATGCCTTCAGCTGCCAGTTTGACCAATTCTGATGTGCAGATGCCGTCGCCACCCATGAACTTGGCGCTGATGCCGAGTTGTTTCATTTGCTTGAGCATTGGGCCAGCAACAGCGTCCATGCCGCCGAAGAAAACCACGTCAGGCTTCTTGCCTTTGATGGTGGTCAAGATGGCATTGAAGTCAGATGCTTTGTCCGTTGTGAACTCGTGTGCAACCAAATTGCCACCAGCTGCTTTGACAGCTTTTTCGAATTCTTCAGCAACACCTTGGCCGTAAGCTGTACGGTCGTCAATGACTGCAATGCTCTTGCCTTTGAGTGTTTCGACCGCGTATTTGCCCAATGTACCGCCCAAGTGCACGTCGTCAGCCACAACGCGGAACGCACCAGCGTAACCTTGGCGTGTGTACTTAGGATTGGTGGCTGAGGGAGAAATTTGGGGAATGCCAGCTGCGTTGTACAACTGTGAAGCAGGAATGGTGGTACCGGAATTGAGGTGACCAATCACGCCTTGAACTTTGGCATCGACCAATTTTTGAGCAGCGGCAGTGCCTTGCTTGGGATCGGCAGCGTCGTCTTCAGCCAACAATTCAAATTTGACAGCTTTGTCGCCAATTTTGATACCAGCAGCATTCAACTCTTCGATTGCCATTTTGGCGCCGTTTTCGTTGTCTTTACCCAAGTGGGCAATGGCACCGCTGGTTGGACCAACGTGACCGATTTTGATGACTTGTACGTCATCGCCGGCTTTTTTGCCACAGGCAACCAGTGTCAGGGCAACAGCGGCCACGGCGACTGCTGTCAAGGGGGTCTTAAGGGAAGACAAGTTCATTCAAAGCTCCGAAATAATTGTAAGTTTGCTTCAATCAAGCAAGGCATAACAATACCGCAAAATTGAAGCTCGTGAAAGTACCTTTGCAAGCTCAGGTCTTTTTTTTGGCAAAAACAAGACTTAAGCAGGGTTTGAGGCGGACAAATCGTAACGGTTGATGGTGAAACCCAACTGCGTGTAGTGTTTCCAGCGCTGCCGGGCACTCGATTTATCTTCTTCCTCCGAGCCCACCACTTCAATGAGGCGGGACACATTGGCCAAGTCAATGGGCGAAGCATGGTTCAAATTTAAATAAACATCTAGCTTTCGACATTGCAACAAATCGGACCAGTCGTCAGACATGACCACACTGGAGCGATTGACCATTTCGGCTGAATCGCTCATGAGGCAATGCGACACAAAGTCGGTGGCGCTCAATTGCCACAAACTTTGGTTCAATTGCGCTGAAGTCGGCGCATCACACCAAACCCCGACCCGTTTGCCTTGGGCATTGGCCTTGCGCAACAAACGGCTGATGTAGAGCCATTTGTCTGGGGCATTGAAATGAAAGTCGACTTGGGTCATCTTGACAAGGTGGCCAAATTTATTTTTTGGCTGGTTTGACAGGTTTAGTCGATTTAGCTGGCGACTTGGGCTGGGTCGCTGCTTGCTGGCCAATCAAATACTGGAGCAAAAGGCCAACGGGTCGACCGGTGGCGCCTTTGGCCGCGCCACCCTTCCATGCGGTTCCGGCAATGTCCAAATGGGCCCATGGGTATTGGTTCGCAAAACGGTGCAAGAACTTGGCTGCTGTGATGGCGCCGCCGGCGCGGCCGCCGACGTTGGCCACATCGGCAAAATTACTTTTCAAAGCGTCAGCATAGTCATCGTCCAAGGGCAAACGCCAGCAAGGGTCCATGGCCTCGTTGCCTGCATTCTGCAGGGCATCGGCCAGCCCATCTTCTGTGGCAAACATACCGGTTCGGACAGCACCTAAGGCAATGACGCAGGCACCCGTCAAAGTGGCAATGTCAATCACAGCTTGTGGCTTGAAACGTTCGGCATAGGTCAGTGCATCGCACAAAATCAATCGGCCTTCAGCATCTGTGTTCAAAATTTCAATGGTCTGACCGCTCATGCTGGTCACCACATCGCCGGGCTTCACGGCCATGCCATCAGGCATGTTTTCGCAAGCTGGAATAAGGCCGATCACATTGACAGAAGGCTTCAACACAGTCAGTGACTTGAATACACCCAGCACACTGGCCGCGCCCCCCATGTCAAATTTCATTTCATCCATTTCTGGGGCTGGCTTGATAGAGATACCGCCAGTGTCGAAGGTGATGCCCTTGCCCACCAAAACAGTGGGTGGCGTGGATTTGGCAGCACCTTGGTACTTCAAAACTATGAAACGCAAAGGTTCGGCCGAGCCTTGGGCAACAGACATGAAAGAGCCCATGCCAAGCTTGGCAACTTCTTTGGGGCCTAAAACTTCACAAGAAAAACCTGGCGATTTGGCCAAGGCTTGTGCAGCTTTTCCAAGCATGGCGGGGGTGGCGTGGTTGGCAGGACGGTTGGCCCACTCCTTGGCAAACTCGATGCCCTGAATTGTGGCAACGCCAGCGGCAAAAGCGCTCTTCAGGACTGCATCAGCATCGGTCACGCCCCATTGCACTTGGCTCAAGTGACGATGAATCGGTTTGGACTTGGTCGCGGTGTAAACATAGGTGTTGTCTGCCAAAGCCAGCAGGGCTGCTCTCAAGCTTTGCGCAGAGACAGATTCAGTAAACACAATCAGCGCTTTGGCTGTACTTGCGGCCTTGAGGGCACCAGCGGCAGTTGCAATCGCAGTTTTGACTTCGGCTGGCGTACCGCCGCCTGTGCTCACAAGCATGATTTTGGAGGCTGAGACACCCGCATGGGCGTATGCCTGAAGGGCCTGGCCAGCCTTGTGGCTGAGATCTTTAGCCTTGATGGCTTTGTCTATTAGCAAAGAAAGTGGTTCTTTACCCGCCTGAAAGTGCTCAGAAATGAGGACAATGAGGGTGTCTGTAGATGTTTTGGCAGCAGTTGCCAGTGAAAGTGTTTTGAGTTCGAAGTTCATAATTGAGGTTTTCCAGCGCAACAATGTTATTCCATTCTTCCATTCGAAAAGATTTGGCACGAAGTTTTGGTGCCACGGTCGTGGTTTTGGCCACCATCGTGATGACCATTATTTTGATCCGAACTTTGGGTCAAGCCACTCGAGGGTCTGTGAATCCCTCAGAAGTCATGTTGGTGATGGGCCTGACCGTGATTGGGCACCTGACCACTATTTTGACACTGAGTTTGTTCATTGCTGTGGTTTCAACATTGTCTCGCATGTATGCAGACAGTGAAATGGTGATTTGGTTTTCCAGTGGGCAGGGCTTGATGTTTTTTACGAAGCCTTTGTTTCGTTTTGCCTGGCCCATCCTCTTAGGCATCGCTTTGTTGGCCTTGCTCGTTTGGCCATGGAGTAACCAACAAATTCAAGACTTGCGCGACCGATACGAACAACGCAACGACATAGAGCGCGTGGCACCCGGACAGTTTCAAGAGTCTGCGGGCGGTAAGCGCGTGTTTTTCATTGACAAAGACAGCCCCAATAATCAAACGGGCCGGCATGTTTTTGTGTCCAGTTTAGACGGCGCCATTGAAACCATCACCACCGCTCAACAAGGCCAAATTGAATGGCTCAAAGGTGAGCGATATCTGAGCCTTAAGCAAGGGCAACAAATGCTTCGAAATCACCAAACTGGCGAAGTCAGGGTGACCGAGTTTAAGGATTATCAGTTGCTCATCGACCCCTCGTCCAAACTCGCCAACACCGACGTTCAAAGCAAAATGATCAGTACCTTGGGCCTGATCAAGAACCCCACGCCTCTTAATATGGGCGAGTTGTCATGGCGACTGGGCTTGGCCCTCGCAGCTTTCAACCTGATGATCATGGGATTGGCCGTGGCAAGCGTCAACCCTAGGGTTGGCAAAAGTTATCACTTGGCTGTGGCCTTGTTTTGTTTTGTGGGTTACTACAACATGGTCAATGTGGGCCAGAATTGGATTGCGTCAGGCCGCTCGACTTTGCCCTCGTTCATGGTGATGCTGCATGGCGGTGCTTTTGTGTTTGCCATTTGCTGGCTAATGGTGAGGCACTTCAATGTTTCTTGGCGCAGCTTGTTGCCGTTGACGTCTGGTGCACCCAAAGGAGTGGCAACATGAAAACCATTCGCAGGTTGATACACGGCGAAATTATCAAAGCCGTCAGCTTTGTCGTACTTGGATTTTTAGCGCTGTTTGTATTTTTTGACCTGGTCGATCAACTTCAAACCCTGAGTAAAAACAAGTATCAAGGCTATCAACTTCAGCATGCCTTGATGTATGTGGCGCTTCTCATGCCCAATCATTTGTACGAGCTGCTTCCCATATCGGTGCTGATCGGGTCCATTTTTGTGATGGCACGATTTGCGCAAAGCTCTGAGTTCACCATTTTGCGAACCGGTGGCCTCGGGCCTTGGCGAGCTTTACAAACACTGTTTCAGCTGGGCTTGATTTTTGTATTTGTCACCTTCATGTTTGGTGATTACATTTCGCCTTGGTCAGATCGACAAGCTCAGTTGCTCAAAGCCCATTACCAAGGTCAAATTACCGTGGGGCAAACGGGTGCTTGGTTACGAGAAAAACAAGGTGACTCGCAATTTGCCGTCAATGTGCGTGCACTTAGCAGCACTGGTCAACCTGAAAACATCCGCATCAATGAGTTTGACAGTGAGGGCAGATTAAAGTCCATTACCTTGTCGCCCCACGCAGAGTTCACCGACGATGGCGCGTGGCTTTTGAAGCCCGTCGACCGTCGTGTCTTTCACATGATTCAAGGACAAAACTCACGCATTGAAATACTCAACATGCCTGAATGGAAATGGCAAACAGAAATCACATCAGAGATGATCAGCGCTGCCCTCCTCAGCCCAGATCGCATGAAGACCCTGGACTTGTTTCAGTACATGCGCCACTTGGCTGCCAATGGACAAAGTGCGCAGCGGTATGAGATTGAGTTTTGGCGAAAAGTGTTTTATCCGCTCAGTTGCTGGGTGATGTTGACCCTGGCTTTGCCTTTTGCTTATCTGCACTTTAGATCAGGCAACATTGCAGGCTATGTGTTTGGTGGTGTGATGGCCGGCATCAGTTTTTATCTTTTAAACAATGTTTTTGGCTTCATGGGTAATTTGCAAAATTGGCAGCCGTGGTTAACAGCCGCAGCGCCTGCCATCATTTACAGCCTCGTTTCTTTGGCCACCTTTGGTTGGCTGGTGATCAGGCAGTAATGACCGCCACATTGATTGACACAACTGACACACACCATGACGATTGAATCCGAGCTTAAGGGCATTATTTTGTTTGCGCACGGTTCGCGCGACCCACTCTGGCGCCTGCCTATTGAAGCTGTTGCCCTGCAGATTAAACAACAGTCACCGCAGGTTGATGTGGCTTGTGCTTTTTTAGAGTTGACCGAACCCGACCTTCAAACCACCACCCAACTGATGGCTCAAAAGGGTCTACGCCATATCGCCATCGTTCCCATGTTTTTAGGCGTAGGTCGACATGCCCGAGAGGATTTGCCCAGTTTGGTCACTGAACTCAAAGTGCAACACCCCCACATTCACTTTGACCTTCGTCGCGCCATCGGTGAAGAACCTCAACTCACACAAGCCATGGCAAACATAGCACTGTCTGCGCTCGCATAATTTGAGGCGACCAATTCTTTAGATCCGTAAGGCATAATAAACCCAATCTATTGAGGTTTATTGATATGAACTTACACCAATTTAAGTTTGTGCAAGAGGCTGCGCGGCGCAATCTGAACCTGACAGAAGCAGCCAAGGCATTGCACACATCACAGCCGGGCGTGTCCAAGGCGATCATTGAGTTAGAACAAGAATTAGGCATCGACATTTTTGCACGGCATGGCAAACGCTTAAAGCGCATCACAGAACCCGGGCAGCATGTGCTCAAAAGCATCGAAGTGATCATGCGTGAAATTGGCAACTTGAAACGCATTGGCGAGCAATTCAGCGCACAAGACAACGGTACTTTGTCGATTGCAACCACACATACCCAAGCGCGCTATGTACTGCCGGTGCCTGTTGCCAAGTTGCGAGAACAATACCCACACGTCAACATCAGTTTGCATCAAGGATCGCCCGATCAGGTGGCGCGGATGTTGATGGACGACACAGCCGAAATTGGCATGGCCACAGAGTCTTTGGCCGACTATGAGGACTTGGTCACATTGCCATGCTACGAATGGCAGCACATGTTGGTTTTAAATGCCGATCATCCATTGGCCAAAAAGAAGCATCTTCATTTGGAAGACATTGCCAAAGAACCCTTGATCACCTATCACCCTTCGTTTACAGGAAGAACCCGAATTGATGCGGCCTTTGCCAGCAAGAAACTTCACCCTCGAATTGCCCTCGAAGCCATCGACTCAGATGTGATCAAAACATACGTTCGCTTAGGTTTGGGCGTTGGCATCGTGGCCGAAATGGCGGTCAAAGACGATCCTGTCGGTGACTTGGTGGCACGTCCATTGGGAGACTTGTTGGGAAAAAACGTTGCGCGTGTTGCATTCAAACGTGGCGCCTATTTGCGCAACTTTGTTTATCAATTTGCCGAACTTCTGAGTGATCGCCTGACTGCGGCTTTGGTAGCCAAAGCCATGACAGGTCATGTCAATGATTACGAACTCTAATCGCCTAATTCACGCTGCCATGACGCCACAACTTATCTCCAAGCACCCCAAAATGGGGACCACCATTTTTTCAGTGATGTCTGCGCTGGCCACTGAAGCAGGCGCTGTCAATTTGGGACAAGGATTTCCCGACTTTGAGTGCGACCCCTTACTGGTTCAACAAGTAACGCAAGCCATGCAAGAAGGGCTCAACCAATATCCACCCATGCCAGGCGCATTGCCCTTAAGGGAAGCGGTTTCTCAAAAAGTTGAAAAGCTGTACGGCAAACGCTACGATGCCCAAACTGAGATCACCGTGACCGCGGGCGCAACGCAGGCCATCCTGACCATTCTGCTGGCCATCGTGCACCCTGGCGATGAAGTCATTGTGTTGGATCCCTGTTACGACAGTTATGTGCCCAATGTAGAAATGGCAGGTGGTGTGGTTGTTAGGGTAAAGCTGACGCCTGGCACATTCAGGCCCGACTTCGACAAAATTCAGGCGGCCATCACACCCAAAACAAGGGCCATTCTGATCAACTCGCCGCACAATCCGAGTGGCATGGTGTGGCGCCACGAAGACATGCTAAAGCTTCAAGAAATTTTGACACCGACGCAAGTGTTGTTGATCAGCGACGAAGTTTACGAGCACATGGTCTATGCACCGCTGAAGCACCTTAGCGCATCAAGTTATCCTGGCTTGGCAGCGCGCGCCTTTGTGGTGTCTAGTTTTGGAAAAACATACCATGTGACTGGCTGGAAAGTAGGCACAGTGCTTGCACCTGCGGCCCTGACCACCGAGTTTCGCAAGGTTCATCAATTCAATGTGTTTACGGTCAACACCCCAGTTCAACATGCGCTGGCCAGGTACATGCAAGACCCACGCCCGTACCTCGACCTGCCTCAGTTTTACCAGCGCAAACGCGACTTGTTCAGAGAAGGCTTGTCGAAGACCCAGTTCAAATTGTTGCCAGGTGAAGGTACTTATTTTCAGTGCGTTGACATTTCAAATTTGTCAGTGCCCGAGAAGAATCTTGGTGAATCTTTGTTCTGCCAATGGCTTACCAAAGAAATTGGCGTAGCCGCCATTCCCATGTCAGCGTTTTACGGCGATGGTTTTGATCAAAACGTCATTCGCTTTTGCTTTGCAAAAAAAGACAGCACGCTGCAAGCCGCGCTGTCAAGATTGGCCAAGCTTTAAGAGGCTTTTTCTGGCGCCAAGTTTGGAAACAAAATTGAATTGAATCCAAACTTAGAGAAATCTCGAATGCGGTGCGGGTACAAAATTCCCACCAGATGATCGCACTCATGCTGAACCACTTTGGCATGAAAACCATCGGCTGTTCGGTCAATCACTTCGCCCTTTTCGTCAAAGCCTGTGTAACGAATGTACTGCCAACGCGGCACCACGGCACGCAACCCGGGCACGGACAAACAGCCCTCCCAATCGTTTTGTTCTTCGTCACTTAGCGGCGTGATGATGGGGTTGATCAACACGGTGAAGGGAATGGGCGCTGCATCGGGATAGCGAGAAATGACTTGCCCGGTACCAAACATCACCAACTGAACATCCCAGCCAATTTGAGGAGCCGCCAAACCTGCACCGTTGGCCGCCAACATGGTTTCTTTCATATCGGCAATGCCTTGCAGCAATTCTGGGGTATTGAAATGCTCAATGGCCTGTGCCTTGCGAAGCAAACGTTCATCGCCCATTTTTAAAATTTCACGCACTGTCATTTTCATTTCCTTGTAACAACTTAAGCAAGCCAGTTTCATCCAACACAGGAATACCCAGTGAATTGGCTTTGTCCAACTTACTGCCTGCCTCTGCACCAGCCACAACATAACTTGTTTTTTGACTCACCGAACCCGCTACTTTGGCGCCTGCAGCTTCCAACATCTCCTTTGCTTGGTCTCGGCTTAAAGTTGGCAAAGTGCCGGTGAGCACCACGGTTTTGCCAGAAAGAATTTGGACTTGTTTGTCTGCAGGCGGGCCTTCTTGCCAGTGAACGCCACAGGCACGCAGCTGGGCCACAATTTCTTGGTGGTGCGGTTGCTCAAAAAATGACAAGACGCTTTTGGCCACCACAGGGCCCACATCGGCCACACTGAGTAGCTCTTCTTCAGAGGCCGCCATGAAGGCATCAAGAGTTCCAAAGTGCTTGGCAAACTCTTTGGCTGTGGCTTCGCCAACATGTCGAATACCCAGGCCATAAATAAAACGCGGCAAAGTGGTCGACTTGGATACCTCCAAGGCTGACAAAATGTTCAGGGCCGATTTTTCTGCCATGCGCTCTAATTGCACAAGCGATGTCAGACCTAATTTGTACAGATCTGGCAATGTATTGACAATGCCCGCATCAACCAATTGGTCGATTAATTTTTCACCCAAACCATCGACTTCAACCGCACGTCGCTGCGCAAAGTGCAAAAAAGCTTGTTTTTGTTGGGCCTTACAAAACAGACCGCCAGTACAACGGTAATCGGCTTCACCATCATCGCGTGTGGCAGCACTGCCGCAAACAGGACACACGTGCGGCATGCTGAAAACCGACGCATGGAGTTGACGCTTTTCCAAGATCACGCCCACAACCTCGGGAATAACATCGCCAGCACGACGAACAATCACGGTATCGCCTATGCGAACATCTTTTCGTCGCGCTTCGTCTTCGTTGTGCAGCGTGGCATTGGTCACGGTGACACCGCCCACAAACACAGGCGCCAATTTGGCAACTGGCGTCAATTTTCCAGTCCGCCCCACCTGCACATCGATGTCCAAGACTTGCGTCAACTCTTCTTGAGCGGGAAATTTATGGGCCACAGCCCAGCGCGGTTCACGGGTCACAAAGCCCAATTGGTTTTGAAGACTGAGGGCGTTGACTTTGTAAACCACGCCGTCAATGTCATAAGGCAATGAATCCCTTTGTGCGGCAATTTGTTGGTGAAAATGAATTAGACCTTCAGCACCCTGAACACAACGGGTTTGCTCAGCAACGGGAAACCCCCAGCGCTTCAAGGTTTGAAGCAATTCAAAGTGTGTTTGAAACGAAGGCGTGCTTGCTGGCCAATCTAACACTTCGCCTAAGCCATAAGCAAAAAAACTCAGCGGCCGCTGCGCTGCAATGTTGGAGTCCAATTGACGCACGGCGCCTGCTGCCGCGTTGCGTGGATTAACAAATGTTTTTTCGCCTTTAGCGCCTTGGCTAATTTTTTGCCGCTGCCGCTCATTCAACTTTTCGAAGTCTGCGCGTCCCATGTAGACCTCACCGCGAACTTCAAGGACGCCGGGCACTTCGGCAGGCAATTGAAGCGGTATTTGACCAATGGTTCGAATGTTGTGCGTCACATCTTCACCGAATTCGCCATCGCCCCGAGTTGCAGCTTGAACCAAGGTTCCTTTTTCATAACGCAGACTCATGGCCAAGCCATCAAATTTGAGTTCAGCCACATACGCAACACCAGGCGCCGATTCGTCTAGGCCCAATTCTTTGCGAACCCTTGAGTCGAAGGCGATTGCCCCACTCGACTCCGTGTCTGTTTCGGTCCGAATGCTGAGCATAGGCACCTGATGGCGCACGGTTTGAAACTCTGGCAATACCGTACCCCCTACGCGCTGAGTAGGTGAGTCTGCAGTTTTCAGATGGGGATGTTCAGACTCCAAAAGCTGCAATGCCCGAAACAGTTTGTCATATTCTGCATCTGGAAGTTCTGGCGCATCAAGCGTGTAATAAGCATGCGCATGGTGATGGAGTTGCAGCCTTAAATCAGCCGCCTGCGCAGAAAGTTGATCGGCGTTGGGCACGCCGGGTCGGTCGTTGGCGTCTGAAAATAAATCGAGATTCACAATGACATTAAAGACGGATCAAGAAAACAAACGACGTGCTTGTGGGGAGCCAGCAGAAAGTTCACGCTGATCCAAAGCGTCATAAAGTTGTTCCAAATCGGCAGCAATGGCATTCAAATCGAGATCGGTCAGCGCATGGCCAGCGCCATCGGTGATGACACCGTCCATTTCTTGGCCCAAGATTCGGGCAGCTTCTCGCAAACGGGCAAACGCATGCTCTTCTCGCGGTACTTGAGGCACGTCCAAGCTCAACGTGAACTCTCGAATGGCAGACAAGGCAGGGTCATCGGCCATGGCCGCTTGAGAATCAAACGAGAGAGACAAAATAGGTGGTAAGCCTTGCACGGGTGCCGCCAAAACCATTCGTCCTGGAATAACACCCGCCACAAATCCCCACCGCGCAGCATGCTGCTGAATGTAGCCAGGGCTCCAGGCTGAGGCTGTTGCACAAATGGTGAAACTTAATTGCGCATCGTGCTCGCTGGCAAACTGATCCAATTCGCGGCCACGCGCCACTTCTTCCAACATGTCTGGAAACTCTGGCGAGCCATTGATGGCATCGGCAAAAGATTGTGCCTTGATGACAAATTCAGAAAATTCAATTTCATTCAAAGGACCGACGCGATTGGCCAATTGCACGCCCGCTTGAAATGAGTGGTATCGACGGCCGGCAACAGGCATTTCCCACTCACCGGTGATATCACTCAAGCCCTCAACGGCAAAAGGTTTGGTTCCTACACGACGCGTTGCTGGCAAGGCTGCCAAGGCGGCATCGCCCGACACCGCCACGTCTACTTCGATGGGTGCAATGACATCAATCAACGCATCCAAAGGTGGCTTCTTATCTGGCGTGGGCAATGCGTCGAGGGCGTCTTCAAAAAACGCAGGGTCTTGAGGGCCCGATGGAGAAGCATCAGCTTCTCGCAGCCCTGGTTCTTTGGCCAAGTTTTCGGGGTCGGCTTGACGCGGCGCGTTTTGACGTGCTGTCCAAAAGTTGTAGAGCACCACACCGACGAGGGTTAAACCCCCAACCAAGGCCAAACTGTTTTGCAAAGAGCTCATGAGTGTTCAGAGGGTGTAAGGATGAATCCAATCAAGCCAACTCGGCCATTGTCACTGCCGCTTCCATGTCAACCGCCACTATGCGGGACACGCCCTGCTCTTGCATGGTAACGCCGATGAGTTGCTCGGCCATTTCCATGGCAATCTTGTTGTGACTGATGAACAAGAATTGGGTTTCTTTGCCCATGCTTTTAACAAGCTTGGCGTAGCGTTCTGTGTTGGTATCGTCAAGCGGCGCATCGACCTCGTCGAGCAAGCAAAACGGCGCGGGATTGAGTTGAAAAATGGCAAACACCAAAGCAATGGCGGTGAGCGCCTTCTCACCACCCGACAAGAGGTGAATGGTTTGATTCTTCTTGCCTGGCGGTTGGGCCATCACTTGCACACCAGAATCTAAGATTTCGTCGCCCGTCATCACCAATCGTGCATTCCCACCGCCAAATAATTCAGGGAACATACGGCCAAAATGCTCGTTCACAATTTTGAAAGTGCCACCCAGCAAATCGCGCGTTTCGGCGTCAATTTTCTTAATGGCGTCTTCCAAGGTGGTCATGGCTTCTGTTAAATCGGCAGTTTGAGCATCCAAGAAAACCTTGCGTTCGCTTGCTGCGCTCAATTCATCGAGGGCTGCCAAGTTGACTGCGCCGAGTGCCGCAATTTCGCGGTTCAAGCGATCAATCTCAGATTGCAAGCCAGTGAGGCGAACATTTCCTTCTTCAATTGATTTGGCCAAAGCTTCGAGGTCGGCTTCTGCATCAGTCAACAATTGCGTGTATTGCTCTAAGCCCAAACGAGAGGCTTGTTCTTTCAATTGAAGCTCTGTGATGCGCTGACGCAGGGGATCGAGCTCACGTTCAAAGCTCATGCGACGTTCGTCATTGGCACGTAACCTGGCCGTCAAGTCATCGTATTCACTGCGCTTGGCACCCAAAACTTGTTCGCGCTCCAACTTCATGGCCAATGCATTTTGCAAGCCTGCTTGTGCGGCGGCATCCGTCAAACGCGACAACTCGTCCTTGGCGCGCTCTTGCTCGGCAGCGATCGACTGAATTTGCTGCGCGGCGGTTTCAAGACCTCGTTGCAATTCAGAACGGCGGGCATCCAAGCTGCGCTGAGAGAAGGTTGCCTCTTGAGCCAATCGCTCAAGGGTACGCTGTTGCTCGCGGCACTCTGACAATTTACGTTCAGATTCAATCACACGTTCGTCGAGCTGGGCATGTCGCTCTTGGCTGTCAGCCAATTGCATGTCCAACTCCTCAAAACGACCTTCAGCCGTCATGCGGCGCTCTTGCAAATCTTCAAGGCTGAGATCGACCTCGGCCATGTCGCCTGCAATTTGCTCGCTGCGGGCACGTGTTTGCTCGGCCCATTGTGACAAACGCAAAGTTTCAACTTGTAATTCGTGGGCTTTCGACTGTGCTTCCGACGCTTCTTGACGAACAGCAACCAAACGTTGAGACGCATCAGAATAAGCAGCTTCAGCGCGAACAGACGCTGATCGCGTCTCTTCTGCGATCAAGGTTTGGGCACGCAATTGCTTTTCAAAATTCTCAATGTCTTGCGCTCGCGCCAATAAACCGGCTTGTTCTGAATCTGGCGCATAAAAGCTAACGCTGTGTTTGCCAATGGCGTGACCCGCTTGAACTACGAAACATTCACTGCCTTGCAATTGATCTCGCCATGCCATGGCATCTTCGAGAGATGGCGCTGTGAAGCAGCCTTGCAACCAATCGGTCAACAAGGCCGACAAACCTGCATCTGACAGACGCAACAAATCGGACAGCGGACGGCATGCTGCTGGCAAGCCTTTTCGGGCTGTAGTGGTCGTACCGTTGGGAGGGGCGTAAAACGAGAGCTTGGCGGGTGGCGTGTCTGAGGCAAATGCCTTGACCATGTCTAGACGAGAAACTTCAAGGGAAGACAAACGCTCGCGCAGCGCTGCCTCCATGGCATTTTCCCAACCGGGCTCCATGTGGATCTTGCTCCACAAGCCTTGTAAGTTGTCCAAGCCATGCTTGTTCAACCAAGGCTTGAGCTTGCCATCCGTCTTGACCTTTTCTTGCAAGGACTTGAGGGCTTCAATTTTGGCGGACAAGTCGGCCAGTTTGGCAGATTCATCGTTCACCGCTTGTTGCTTGTCACGGCGCTCTTGGTCTAAACGGGGCGCCTGCTCTTCGAGCTCTTGCAAGCGTGCACTGGATTCTTTGGACAGTGTCTCTGCTTGCGCAAGTTGCGCTTGCAAATTCAAAAGCCGTTGTTCATCTGGCGCATCCAAGGCGTTGCGGTCTGCCACCAAGCGTTCACGACGCAATGTCAACTGACGCGTTTGATCTTCGATGTTGCGCTGGTCGGCAGCCAACACCTGAATTTGTTGCTGCACTTGAACCACGCTACTGCGCTGCTCATTGGCTTTGGCTTGCGCTTGGCGCAAGGCATCTTCCAGGTCTGGCAAAGCCTGAGCTTGCTCTTCCACTTGGGCGGCCAAGGTGAGGGTTTGGTCTTCAGCTTGCAATGCTTGCTCTGCCAATGACTCAAGTTCGGCTTGCGCCTGTATTTGTCGATCGGACCAGTCTGCTGTTTGTGATTGCAATTGGGTCAAACGTTGTTCGGCACGTTGACGGCCTTCCACCACAAAACGAATTTCGGCCTCTAAGCGCCCTACTTCTGCTGTTGCCTCGTAGAGTAATCCTTGCGCTTGATTAACTTGGTCGCCCGCGGCGTAATGCGCTTGACGAACGGTTTCAAGATCGGACTCAACATGCCTTAAATCGGCGATACGAGATTCCAGATCAATCATGGCTTTGTCTACATCGGCCTTGATTTTGACTTGATCCGTTTCGGCATCGGCACGTTTGAAAAACCACAACTGTTGTTGTTTTAAGGTGCTGTCTGCTTTCAAAGCATTGAAGCGCTGGGCCACCTCGGCCTGCTTTTCCAACTTCTCCAAGTTGGCATTGAGTTCGCGCAAAATGTCTTCAACGCGCGTCAGATTTTCACGAGTGTCCGACAGTCGATTTTCAGTTTCGCGGCGACGCTCTTTGTACTTAGAAACGCCCGCAGCCTCTTCCAAAAAGAGACGCAACTCTTCTGGCCTTGACTCAATGATTCGGCTGATGGTGCCTTGGCCAATGATGGCGTAGGCGCGCGGTCCAAGGCCTGTGCCCAAAAAAACGTCTTGTACGTCACGGCGACGCACAGGCTGATTGTTGATGAAGTAGCTGCTGTTGCCATCACGGGTAAGGACACGTTTAACGGCGATCTCTGCAAATTGTCCCCACTGACCGCCAGCACGGTGGTCGGCATTGTCGAACACCAATTCGACGCTGGCACGACTGGCGGCTTTGCGTGTGTTGGTGCCATTGAAAATCACGTCTTGCATGGACTCGCCACGCAACTCAGAGGCTTTTGACTCGCCCAAAACCCATCGGCAAGCGTCCATGATGTTGGACTTGCCGCAGCCATTGGGACCTACGACACCGACCAACTGGCCTGGCAGCACAAAATTGGTGGGTTCTGCGAAGGATTTGAATCCTGATAATTTGATGGAATTAAGGCGCACAGCAGTCAGAAATAGGTCAAAAGGCACACCTTGTGCCTCAAGCCTCCATGTTAACCCACCCGAACCAAGCATCAGCCACCGAAATCCCCCGAAATTGGACTGAAATTGGCCTCAAACTAGGTCCAACTATCCCGGATAATTGAGGGATGAATCCCTTATTGGCCTCCCTGCAGCCCTACCCCTTCGAGCGTCTTCGTCAACTGTTTGCCGGCGTCACCCCTCCAGCCCAACTCAAGCCCATCAGTCTGGGCATTGGTGAGCCCAAACATGCCACGCCAGAATTCATCAAAACCGCGCTCATCCAGTCTCTGGACACAGCCCTGTCTGGCTATCCCGCCACAGTGGGTGAATTGCGCATGCGTGAAGCTTGCGCCAATTGGTTGAAGCGTCGTTACGCTGTAGACGTCAACCCAGCCACTCAGATTTTGCCGGTCAATGGTTCGCGCGAAGCCCTGTTTGCCTTGGCGCAAGCTGTTCTTGACCCTACCCAACCAGGCGCCTATGTGGTCAGCCCCAACCCCTTTTACCAAATTTACGAAGGCGCCACCCTATTGGGAAGTGCGCAGCCCTTTTACGTGGCCAATGCCCCAGAAAACGACTTTTCAGCCGATTGGGATGCTGTCCCCGAGAGGGTTTGGGAGCACACACAATTGGTCTTTGTCTGCTCACCTGGCAATCCAACTGGCAAAGTCATGCCATTGCAAGAGTGGAAAAAACTTTTTGAATTGAGCGAAAAATATGGCTTCGTCATTGCCTCTGATGAGTGCTACAGCGAAATTTATTTCCGCGACGAGCCACCCTTGGGTGGCTTGGAAGCCGCCCACCAACTGGGTTACAAAGAATTCAAACGCTTGATTTCTTTCACCAGCCTCTCCAAGCGAAGCAATGTGCCAGGTTTAAGAAGCGGCTTTGTGGCTGGCGATGCAGCCATCATCAAAGACTTTTTGCTCTACCGCACTTACCACGGTTGTGCCATGAGTGGATTGGTACAGGCCGCCAGCATTGCAGCTTGGAACGATGAAGCACATGTCATTGAAAACCGCAACATGTACCGCACCAAGTTTTCGCAGGTCACGCCAGTTTTAGCAGATGTCATGGACGTCAAACTGCCCGATGCCAGTTTCTATTTATGGGCTGGTGTGCCCGCGGCTTGGAACAACAGCGACACGGACTTTGCCCGCGAGTTGTATGCAGCCGAGCATGTTACCGTTTTACCTGGCAGCTACATTGGCCGAACTGCCAATGGCAACAACCCTGGACAAGGACGCGTGCGCATGGCCTTGGTCGCAGAAACAGAAGAATGCCTGGAAGCTGCCCATCGCATTGCACGCTTCGTTCGCACAGGACGTCCATCATGAGCGCAACCCTTCGCTTGGCCGAGCAACTCATTGCCCTGCCCTCCGTCACGCCAGAAGATGGTGGATGCACCACTTTGATTAATTCCCACCTGGAACCACTGGGTTTCAACTGTGAAGTCATTGATTTGGGCCCAGACAATTTCAGGGTGCGCAATCTGTGGGCAAAACGAGCCGGCTCTTCAGGTCAGACCTTGGCCTTTGCTGGCCATGTTGATGTGGTTCCTACAGGTCCGTTAGCTCAATGGACCAGTGACCCTTTTACCCCAACTCACAGAGAAGGTAAGTTGTTTGGCCGAGGCGCAAGCGACATGAAAACTTCTTTGGCGGCCATGGTGGTGGCCACACAAGAGTTTTATCAAGAATGTCCCAATCCTGCTTTGGGCGTTGCATTTTTGCTGACCAGCGACGAAGAAGGCCCAGCCCTCGACGGTACAGTGCGCGTCTGTGAAATGCTGCACCAGCGACAAGAAACGCCTGACTTTTGTATTGTTGGGGAGCCGACCTCCGTCAAACAAACGGGTGACATGATCAAAAATGGCCGACGTGGTTCACTCAGCGGCAAATTGACTGTCAAAGGCATTCAGGGTCACATTGCCTACCCGCAACTGGCCGACAACCCTGTTCACCGCGCAGCACCTGCACTGGCAGAGTTGGCCAATATGGTGTGGGATGAAGGCAATGAATTTTTCCCGCCAACCAGCTGGCAAATCAGCAATGTTCAAGCGGGCACGGGTGCAACCAATGTCATTCCGGGCGAGATGATCATCGACTTCAATTTCCGCTTTTGCACAGAGTCAACAGAGACCACTCTGAAACAGCGCCTCACCGAGGTTTTGAACAAGCATCAATTGAAATTTAACATTGAATGGACCTTGGGCGGATTGCCGTTTCTCACCACACCGGGCACCTTGGTCAAGGCTGTTCAAACAGCCATTCATCAAATTACTGGTTTGCAAACAGAGTTGTCCACCACGGGCGGCACCAGTGATGGTCGGTTCATTGCACAAACTTGCCCAGAGGTGATTGAACTAGGCCCTCCCAATGCCACCATCCACAAAATTGACGAGCATGTCGCTTTGTCAGACATCGAGCCATTGAAGAATATCTACAAGCAAGTGCTGTTGAATTTGAACCAAACATGCGCGCTAGGCATGACGCCAGAGGCTTAAGCCCCCATCGCCATGCACTTACAACAACTCATCCAATCATGTGCTGAACAACTTGAACAAGCCAAAGTGGCTTATGGCCACGGCACACTGAATGCCATCGATGAAGCGACTTGGCTTGTTTTGTGGCAACTCCAACTCCCCTTGGATTTAGATTTAACGCTAGAAACAAATCAGTTGAATCAACAAGTAGCAGAAATTCAACCAGCCATTGAGGTCAGCAAAATTTCTGCAGCGCAAGTCGATGCGTGCCAAGCTTTGGTCTCAAAGCGCATTCAAACGCGAAAACCTGCCGCCTACCTCACCCAAGAAGCTTGGCTTCAAGGCATCCCGTTTTATGTGGATGAGCGCAGCATTGTGCCGCGAAGCTTTATTGCAGAACTGATTGCAGATGGTGCCTTTGATGGTTGGCTAAGCGAAACCTCGCATCACTTTTTAGACCTCTGTACTGGCAATGGCAGCTTGGCCGTTTTATGCGCCATGGCTTACCCCGACATTGAAGTCACGGGTGCAGACATCTCAACAGAGGCCTTGGCCGTTGCCAAAATCAATGTTGAAAAACACCATCTGGCAAATCGCATTCAACTTGTTCAAAGCGATGGACTCAAAGGACTGACGAAAAAGTTTGATTGCATCGTTTGCAATCCACCTTATGTGTGTGAAGCCAGCATGCAAGCCTTACCCGAAGAGTTCAAAGCAGAGCCAATTCTGGCTTTGGCAGGGGGACCTGACGGTATGGATTTCGTTCGTCAATTGTTGATTGACTTGCCTGACCGGATGAACGAGAAAGCCATTTTGGTTCTTGAAATTGGCAATGAACGCGAGCACTTTGAAAAGGCATTTCCTAGACTTGAAGCCATCTGGTTGGACACCAGTGCAGGCGAGGATCAAGTCCTGCTGCTCACCAAAGAGGCCTTGACCCAAGCCAGCAACAAGCCATGACGGAAATGTTTGCGCCATCGAGATTTGGCACACAGCTTGTAGAGGCACCCCAAGATTGGCAACACTTTGAGTCGCTTCTTAGAGACTACGCTACAACCGATTTAGATCAACCTCATTTAAGCAGTATCTGGAATGACCTGAATGACCTGCCTGCTCGATATGGCCCACCCCATGGCACGGCCATTTTGTTGAGCACTTCTGACCAAAGCCATCATTTCAATCAAGTCGTTGGATGTGGCGCTATTGCATCAACGCATTTGTCAGGCGCCTGTGAAATCAAACGACTTTACATCAAGCCAGATCTGCGCGGCAAAGGCGGCTCAAAAGTATTGATTCGACGACTTTTGCAATTAGCGCAGGCCGGCGGCTATGATCAAGCAGTTCTGAGTACATGGCAGCACAACACAACGGGCTTGGCCCTTTACAAAGCCTTAGGCTTTGTGCCTGTACCCTCCTTTAAATCTCATCCCAATTCTGAATTGATCTTTCTTGGCCGCATGCTCAATGCGGCCGATGCTCAAGCCTCTCCATGATTCAACTTAAAAATGTCACGCTGCGTCGTAGCGCCAAAGTCTTGCTCGACGCAGCCTCCGTCACTCTGAACCCTGGCGAAAAAGTCGGCTTGGTGGGCCGCAATGGTGCAGGCAAATCGACCCTCTTTGCACTCTTTAACGGCACGCTTCACGAAGACGGTGGCGATTTTTCAATGCCCAAACAATGGCGTTTGGCGCAAGTTGCGCAAAACATGCCTGAGACAGAAGAAAGCGCCACAGATTTTGTATTGGGTGGCGACACACGTTTGGCAGAGCTCAGAGCGGCACTTCATGCGGCCGAGCTGTCAGAAGACGGCATGGCCATGGCACATGCACACGTTGATTTGGCAGACGCCGGTGAGCACGACGCTGTACCTCGCGCGCAGGCACTCATTTTGGGCCTTGGCTTTCGCACTTCTGAGTTGAACCATCCCGTCAACAGCTTTTCGGGTGGTTGGCGCATGCGTTTGCAATTGGCACGTGCGTTGATGTGCCCTTCAGATTTGCTGATCTTGGACGAGCCGACCAACCACTTGGACTTGGATGCCTTGGTCTGGCTCGAGGCTTGGTTAAAACGTTACAACGGCACCATGATTGTGATCAGTCACGATCGAGAGTTTTTAGATGCCGTGACCGATGTCACCCTGCACATCGAACATGCCAAATTAAACCGCTACGGTGGCAACTACAGTGCCTTTGAAACGCTTCGCGCGCAACAGCTTGAGTTACAGCAAGCGTCATTTTCAAAGCAGCAAGACAAAATTGCCCACTTGCAAAAGTTCATTGATCGCTTCAAAGCCAAGGCCAGCAAAGCCAAGCAAGCCCAAAGCCGTGTCAAAGCACTGGAGCGAATGGAAAAAATTGCGCCTGTGTTGGCAGACGCCGATTTCACGTTTGAATTCAAAGAGCCTCAAAACTTACCCAACCCCATGCTGGCTATCACAGACGCCAACTTGGGATACACCATTGAAGGGCAAGAAAAGATCATTGTTCGCCAAGTCAACAAGTCTGTTCTTGCGGGCCAGCGCATCGGCATTTTGGGTGCTAATGGCCAAGGCAAATCAACCTTGGTCAAGACCATCGCTCGCAGCATCAAAGCTTTGTCTGGCGAATTGACCGAAGGCAAAGGTCTCAACATTGGTTACTTTGCCCAACAAGAACTGGATGTGCTGCACCCCGCAGACAACCCCCTTGAACACATGATTCGATTGGTGAAAGAACTGGGCAGCATTCCCGGCCAATCATCACGTGAACAAGACTTGCGAAACTTTTTAGGGACCTTCAACTTCACGGGCGACATGGTGAAGCAAAGTGTTGGCTCCATGAGTGGCGGAGAAAAAGCACGATTGGTACTGGCCATGATTGTGTGGCAACGCCCCAATCTGTTGCTGCTTGACGAGCCAACCAACCACTTGGACCTGGCCACTCGAGAAGCTTTGTCGATGGCGCTCAACGAATTTGAAGGCACTGTCATGTTGGTCAGCCACGACCGTGCTTTGCTGCGTGCAGTTTGTGATGAATTTTGGCTGGTGGGCCGTGGTGAGATCAAGCCATTTGATGGTGATCTTGATGACTATCAACGCTATTTGCTGGAAGAATCAAAGCGACTGCGAGAAGAGGCCAAGGCCAATGAAGCTGCGGCGTCTTCAGTACCTTTGGCCGCTGTGCTTGAAGTTGCAGCCAAACCCAGCGTGCCAACGCCCAACCGTACAGCGGAGCAAAAAAAGGAAGACGCCGTGCTGCGTCAACAAAAATCTGCCCTCACCAAGCCTTTGAAAAAATCAATTGAAAAAGCGGATGGACAAATGCTGCAACTTCAGTCTGAGAAAGCGGCACTCGAAGAAAAACTCACCCGGGCTTTGCCGCCCGCAGACATTGCAGAAACTGGAAAACAATTAAAATCGGTCAATAAGGCCTTGGAAGATTTGGAAGCTCAGTGGTTGGCGTGGTCGGAAGAGCTCGAGAGAATAGAGCAAACTGTTTAATTCCAAACCCTCCAAAAAAACAGACTTTGTTTAAGCAAGAAAAAAACCCCAAGAAGCGCAAGCATCTTGGGGTTTTTGGTATGGGTTTGAGTAATTGGTGGGTCGGGCGAGATTCGAACTCGCGACCAACGGATTAAAAGTCCGCTGCTCTACCGACTGAGCTACCGACCCTCCTACTCAAGCCTCAAATTATAGCGTCATTTTTTGGCTTTTTCAAACCCAGTTGCAAGAAAGTTAATGATCATTGAAGAAGCGACCATGCCAAAGCTTGCGGTGACTGTGACAACAGAGCCATAACCATGGCAATTCAAGCTGCCATCTCCTTGAATATTGCATGATGCATCGGGCGGTGCAACGCTTTCACGACTGAAGACACAATGAACCCCCATCTTCTTGCCGTCTTTGGGTGCGCCTTTTTCTTTTCGCAAACGGTATCGCAATTGGGCCAACAATGGATCGTGTGTCACAGCAGATAAATCACCCTGCTCTACTTTGTGAGCTTCACGTTTACCGCCTGCGGCACCCATGGTGACCAAATACTTTTTGTTTCGAATTGCCCAATCGGCCATGGCCACCTTGGCCTTGACTTGGTCACACGCGTCAACCACGGCCTGAACGGGCCAACGGCATACAGCCTCAGTCTGGACTTGATTCAAAAGATCTGTCCAATTGTCTGGCGTTACAAAATCGTCAATCACATGAACCATGCATTCAGGGTTAATTTGAGAGATTCTCTCTTTCATGGCCAATACTTTGGACATACCCACAGTAGATTCCAAAGCATGAATTTGTCGATTGATGTTGGATTCTGAAATGTGATCCATGTCGACCAAGGTCAGTTCTTGGACGCCACTGCGGGCCAAAGACTCTGCCACCCAAGAACCTACGCCACCTATGCCAACAACCATCACATGAGATTCAGAAATACGTGCAGCGCCCGTGACACCGTAGAGCCTGGCCATACCGCCAAACCGACGATCGGCCAGTGTACTTATGTCAGACATTACTTTGTCGATCAGTCTTGATGACGAAGTTCGAACTTCAGCGCAGCATAAGCGCCAAGAACCATCGCCGCCGTTGCAACAACACTGGCCACGCTGAGGGTGGACATGCCACTCAAACCTTGTCCTAGTGAACAACCCATGGCCAACACCCCACCCACGCCCATCAAAGCTCCGCCCGCCATATGACGGGTCAAGTCTGCGCGGTTGACAAAGGATTCCAATTTCAGAAGCCCGCCCGCTTTGGCGCTGATGAAAGCACCCAAAGCAATGCCCACCACACTGACCATGCCGAGGCTTAATCTTTTGGTGCCGTCACTGAAGTACATCAGTGCATCCAATCCAAAAGCCACGGGCGCAGTCAGGCTGAAGGCTTCCATTTTGCGGCTACTGGTTGCGACAAAAAATTCTTCTAAGGTCTCGGGGTGTTCTAGCCCATGGCCTAAGACGCCTGATATAAGCCACATCAAAATAAGCAGCGCACCCACAGACACCCCAGCAAACAGGTTTTGAGCATTGATAAAATTTTTGTCTTTGAAGACCCAAATGGCCAATGCAAGGGCAACGATCATGGCTGCCACAAGCATGCCCTGCGGCATGTCTAGTTCAAAGAGATCCGCCGCCCATTGCCCCAAAAAAACACCCTGCACGGGTGTCCAGGCCATGGTCTCTAGCCACTTGACGCGAGGTATTGCCAAAATGCCCTTGATGGTCATCAACGCCGTCATGCCCATCACGAGTAAAACAATGAAAGACTTCAAGTTGCCAGAGCCAAGACGTACCAAAGACTTTGCGCCACAGCCAGAAGCCAGTACCATTCCCCAGCCAAACATCAGCCCACCCAAGGAGGTAGACAACCACAAGATGCTGGGGGTGGCATAAACAGTTTGAAGCGGTGTGATCCAGCCGGCCCATGTGAACACAGCAAACCCTAAGATGGCCACAATCAAGGCCAACGCCCACTGCCGAAGGCGATCAAAGCTTTCCATGACAACGGCATCACTGACAGCGCCCATGGTGCAAAAATGTGTTCGGTGCATCAAAGCACCCAGACCAATGGAGACCAGGCCAGAAGCGCCTAATACCATCCAATGCAACTGTGCAAGTTGATCGAGGGTCATCGAGGTTTAACGCAAACGGGCCAGTCGGTCTTTGGCGGTTTGAGCAGCCTCAGTGCCAGGATGTGTCTTGATCAAATCTTCCATGGCTTTACGGGCAGCCTTCAGGTCTTTGAGTTCGATCAGGCAGTTGGAAATGGCCAACATGGCTTCTGGCGCGCGCGCATGCTGAGGCGCAATGCTGAGCAGCTTGCGAAAATTCACAATCGACTCTTTGTAGTCTTTGGTAGCGTATTGCGCATTGCCCAACCAAAACAAGCTAGAAGACGCATAACCACTGGTAGGGTACCGACGCAAAAAGTTGAGCAAACTGTTTTGCGCAGCCGCAAAATCGGCAGTTCTGAAAACGGCTAACGCTGCCTCAAAGTCTCTCTTCTCTGCAGGATCGGCCTGAAATTCCAACCCGTCAAGAACCACCTTGATGGGCTCTAACTTACTGAGGCGGGAATCTACTTTGCCAAGCAAAGAATCGAGCTCTTTGAGTATGTCTTTTTGTTTCAGCTGAACGTCTGACAGCGCACGCAAGACTTGCTCGTTGGCGCCTCGGAGTGAAGACTGCTCTGCCTTTAGGGCATCAATCTGATTTTGAAGTTCGAGCAAAGCTTTGCGCAAAACAGAAATTTCTTCCAATTGCGATTTGTTGCTTTGCTGCGTGGCTTCAAGTTTTTGACGCAAGTCCAAGATGGCTCGGCGAGCGTCGGTGTCTTCGAACAAGGCCGCGTTGGCCACGACGCAGAACGCTGCCAAGAGCACCACCAGGCTGCTCTGAAAAGATCGATACATCACCCGATGGCTCATAAACTAAGCTTCAGTTCAAATTCAATATTTGATTTCAACACGGCGGTTTTTTGCAAACGCAGACTCGTCTGCACCAACTGCCGCAGGTTTCTCTTTGCCAAAACTCACGGCTTCGAGTTGGGCATCGCTGACACCTAACAATGTCAGGGCGCGACGAACTGTTTCTGCACGTTTTTGGCCCAACGCCAAGTTGTACTCGCGACCACCGCGCTCGTCGGTATGGCCTTCAAGTTGAACCTTGAATTGTTTATTGGCTTGCAAATGCGCTGCATTGCGCTCGAGTACGGCGCGTGCTTCTGGCTTCAACGCAAAGCTGTCGTAATCAAAATAAATAACGTTGACGCCGGCAGGTGCAACACCTTGCGTACCGGCTTTGCCGCTGACAACAGACGCAACACTGCTTTGTGCAGCGTCGGCAGATGATGCAGATGCGTTTTTGTCTTCAACTGGCACATCGCTTAATTTGACGCCAGAAGAACAGGCCGACAAAACAGCTGTAAGTGCCAAAATCCAAAGACTGCGTTTGATCATGAAATACTCCAAATAAAAAATTAACGGTAAGGACCCCAGGCGGGCTCACGAATGTCACCACTTTGTCCAGACAGCTTGGCTTTGATCTTGCCGTCTAGGGTGGTGGTCATGAGGGCCTCGCGACCTTGAAACACAGTGGCATAAACAATCAGTTTGCTATTGGGTGCAAAGCTAGGGCGTTCATCGGCTGAAGTTTCAGTGATGGCGCTAGATTGGCCGGTGCTCAAGTTCATAATTTGAACTTTGAACTGCCCCCCAACACGGCTGATGTAAGTCAACCACCGCCCATCTGGGCTTAGTGCAGGTGAGATATTGTAACTTCCACCAAAAGTGACCCTTTCGGCCGAGCCCCCACTGGCTGACATTTTGTAAATTTGAGGACTGCCGCCGCGGTCAGAGACAAAAAAGATTTGAGATCCGTCTTGCGCATAGGTAGGCTCAGTGTCAATGCCTGCTGTTTGAGTCAGCCGCTTGGCTTCGCCACTGGCCACATCAATTTGGTACAACTGCGACCCACCGTCTCGACTTAAAGTTGCAAGCAAGGTACGGCTGTCTGGCGACCAGGCTGGCGCGCTGTTAGACCCCCTGAAATTGGCCATGACTTTGCGTTTACCTGTGGCCAATTCATGAACGTAAATGACGGGTTTGCGCGATTCAAAAGACACGTAGGCCAACTGCGTGCCTTTGGGTGACCAAGTTGGCGAAATGATGGGCTCGGAACTGGTCAAAGCTGACTGCGCATTTTCACCATCAGAGTCTGCAATCCAAAGGCTGTACTTACCGCTTGTCTTGGTGACATAGGCAATGCGTGTTGCAAACACCCCTTTTTCGCCGGTGAGTTTTTCATAAACCCAGTCGGCCATGCGATGCGACGACAAGCGCAAATCGGCTGCGGCAACAGTCTCCCGGTAATCACCTTTTTCTTGCCCAGCCACCACATCCCATAATCTGGCACGAACTTCATAGCGGCCATCGGCAAGTCGCGTGGCGCTTCCAGCCAAGAGTGCATCGGCACTTTTCTGTCGAATCTGAGCAAAATCAGGGCGTGTGAGTTCGTCCATGGCCGTGCCTGCCAAAGACACTGAACGGAATTGACCGCTGCGCTCTAAATCGGCTTGAACAATGCTAGCTGGCTTTTGTGGAGATGATTCTTCGCCCTTGAAGCTTGCAATGGCAATGGGCAGTTGGGTCATGCCCACGCCTGAAACGTCGACTTTGAACTGGGCCATGGCCGCCGTGCTGACGCAAAGCAGGCCAAGGCAAACCATGCCCAAGCGCCGATTGATATGAGAGAAATGGGTCGGAGAAGTGGTCTTTTTCATGTGAAAAGTCTGTCAGTACGCCAATAATTTAGCATTGTGACACGCAGTAAAATCAAAACAATGACACAAACCGCCTTTGACAGCGCAACCCAGGAAATTTCATTCCTCAAAAGGATGCAACGTCTATGGCCTTTCTTTGGCAAACTGCGGGGTGTATGGCTGCTGGCCTTCATGGCAACCCTGGTTGCAGCCTGCACCGAACCCCTCATCCCTGCCCTTTTCAAACCACTGCTAGATGAGGGCTTTGCAGAAAAGTCTTTGCCCCTGTGGTGGGTCCCCACAGCTGTCATCGGGATATTTCTCGTTCGCGGCGCAGCTTTCTTCGTCTCGCAATACGCTTTGGCCAGAATTGCCAACGATGGCATGCAGGCACTGCGAGAGGCCTTGTTTCAGCGCTTGATACACGCTGAAATGTCCATTTTTGGCAAGCAATCTGCCAGCACCCTGTCCAACACCTTGGTTTACGAAGTGCAAACGGGCGCCACTCAACTGATTTCTGCCTTGTTGGGCTTGTCACGCGACGGTTTCACCCTGTTGGCACTCATTGGCTATTTGATGTTTCTCAATTGGAAACTCACGCTGGTGGTATTTGTCGTGGTACCTGGTTCGGCCTGGATCATGAAAAAACTGTCCAAAAGGCTTTACAGCTTGACCAAGGACAGCCAAACAGCCACCGACCAGCTGGCGTATGTGGTGGAAGAAAATGTTTTAGCCCACCGCATCATTCGACTGCATGGCGCACAAGATTCGCAAGAACAACGATTTCGCAAGCTCAGCCAGAAACTTCGAAGCCTGGCACTTAAATCGACCATTGCCTCGGCAGCCATGTCGCCCCTCACGCAATTGATGGCTGCTGTTGCACTGTCATCCGTTTTGGTCATCGCCCTGATTCAAAGCCGTTCTGGACTGCAAGGGGCTACGGTTGGTGGCTTTGTTGCGTTCATTACAGCCATGCTGATGCTGGTTTCCCCCATCAAACGATTGGCCGATATTGCAACCCCCATTACACGCGGATTGGCTGCACTTGAAAGGGGTTTACGCTTGATTGAAGAAGTGGCCATCGAGCAAGAAGGTGCCCACCCAACAACCCACAAGCCTTCGGCAAGCACAGCTGCAAGGACATCAAACGCACAGCCCTTAGCGTTTGAAAACGTCAGCGTTCAATACGAACACGATTCGCCTGCCGCCCTGAAAGACTTTAGTTTGACCATTCAACCTGGTGAGACTGTTGCATTTGTCGGCCCCTCGGGTTCGGGCAAAACCACTTTGGTAAATTTACTGCCACGATTTGTATTGCCATCACAAGGCCGCATTGTGCTCAACGGCCAAGACATTGCGCATTGGTCCTTGCCCGAATTGCGTGCGCAATTTGCAATGGTCAGCCAAGATGTCGTGATGCTCAATGACACTGTTGCCGCCAACATTGCATTGGGACAAACACAAAATAAACAAAGAATTGTAGACAGCCTCAGTGCTGCCAATTTGTTAGAGCACATTGAACGACTGCCGCAAGGCATGGACACAATATTGGGCCACAACGCCACACAGCTTTCGGGAGGCCAGCGCCAACGCTTGGCCATTGCCAGAGCCTTGTATAAAAACGCACCCATTTTGATTTTGGATGAAGCCACCTCAGCCTTAGACAATGAGTCAGAACGGCTGGTACAAGAGGCACTTCAAAACCTTATGAAGGGTCGTACCACGTTGATCATTGCACATCGCTTGAGCACCATCGAACATGCCGACCGCGTGGTGGTCATGGCGCAAGGCGAAATCATGGAGCAAGGCACGCATGCAGATTTACTTGCAGCAGGCGGCGCCTATGCCAGACTGCACCACAAAGGTGAGCTTGGAACGTCGGCGCTGCCAAGCCTTTAAAGCAAAACGATGTCGTATTGCTCTTGACCCATGGCCGATTCACTTTGAAGTGACACGGGCTTGGCAATGAAATCTGACAAAGCCGCCAAATGTTGGCTTTCCTCATCTAGCAACATCTCAATCACAGAGGGTGCCGCCACAACTCTGAATTCACGTGGATTGAACTGCCTTGCCTCGCGTAGTATTTCTCGCAGAATGTCGTAAACCACTGTGCGCGTCGTTTTAACGCTGCCCTTACCTTCGCAACTTGGGCACGGTTCACACAACATGTGCGACAAAGATTCACGCGTACGCTTGCGCGTCATTTCGAGCAAGCCCAACTGAGAAAATCCACCCGCCATGGTTTTGACTCGGTCGCGCGCCAATTGCTTTTTGAACTCGTCCAAGACCGCCGCTTGATGCTCTTCACGGGCCATGTCGATAAAGTCAACAATGATGATGCCGCCCAAGTTGCGCAAGCGCAACTGACGTGCAATGGCATGCGCGGCTTCTAGATTGGTTTTGAAAATGGTGTCATCAAAGTTTCGAGCGCCTACATAGCCACCTGTGTTGACATCGACTGTGGTCAGTGCCTCGGTTTGATCAATGATCAAGTACCCGCCCGATTTGAGCTCAACCCTTCGACCCAAAGCTTTGGCAACTTCTTCATCAATGGCGTACAGGTCAAAGATAGGACGCTCGCCTTTGTAAAGTTGAAGTCTGGCTGCGGCAGCTGGCATGAATTCTTTGGCAAACGTCAGCAAGCCTTCAAATTGCTCTTTGGAGTCGATGCGAATGGTTTGTGTAGATTCGCCAACCAGATCGCGCAACACACGTTGGAGCAAGGTCAAATCTTGATGCAACAGTGACTGGACTGGTAATCGCGTGGATGCATCTTTGATGCGCGCCCATGTTTTTCGCAAATAGGCGATGTCTTCGCCCAACTCGACGTCGCTGGAATCTTCTGCATTGGTGCGCAAAATAAATCCACCGCCCTGCGAGCCCACCAAGTTTTGCAAACGTTGGCGCAAGGCATCGCGTTGGTCGGTGGGAATCTTTTGCGAAACACCAATGTGATCGTCTTGCGGCAAGAACACCAAATGCCGACCTGCAATGCTGATCTGGGTCGACAGACGCGCGCCTTTGGTACCAATGGGGTCTTTGACCACTTGTACCATCAAGGCTTGTCCTTCAAAGACTTGCTTTTCGATGGGCACCAGGGGCTGAGAACTTCTGGCCACTTGCGGCGGCTCGCCCTCTGGTTGTCTTTGCCACACATCGGCCACATGCAAAAAGGCAGCGCGCTCTAGCCCGATGTCGATGAAGGCCGATTGCATGCCTGGCAACACGCGCGCAACTTTTCCAAGGTAGATGTTGCCAACCAATCCACGTTCTAAAGATCTCTCGACATGGAGTTCTTGAACAGCGCCCAACTCAACAACAGCGACGCGGGTCTCTTGCGGCGACCAATTGATCAAAATATCTTGCTGCATACTGCTCATCAATTCCAACATGGGGTCCAAGGAAAAAGGACCACTCACGGCATTGTGGCAGATGATTTATCGCAAGGGAATGAAAAACTCAGCCATTCGTTTGGGAGGCAAGCCGTGGGCGACCGCTGTCGCAGCAATGCTGTCCATCATGCTTTGCGAAACACCCTGGACATGGGTATAAATTTCCATCCAGGTTTCAATTCCCTCAGATGTAGCTTCGGGTCTTTGCATTAAAGATGCTTTGAGACCGGGCCAAGTTTGTTGTAAGGCCAATTGAAAAGCTTCAACCTTAGGTCGCCACACTGCGTGCTCTTGAACCGGCAATTTGTAATAAACAAACAGGGTTTGCATGCTGCGCCTTATTTTTGTTGACCCATGCCGGCCCAGCGGGAGACCAGCGATGTTTCGATGTCAAACAAATCCAAACACCGTCCTACGGTGTGGTTGACCATGTCATCAATTGAGTTGGGACGCGCATAGAGTGCAGGCACAGGTGGCATCAAAATGGCACCGTTTTCTGAAGCCTGCAACATGGTTCTAATATGACCTGTGTGCAGCGGTGTTTCACGAACAAGCAAGACCAAACGGCGGCGCTCTTTTAAAACCACATCTGCAGCACGTGACAGCAATCCACCTGTCATGCCGTAGGCAATCTCAGAGAGGGATTTGATAGAACAAGGCGCAACCACCATGCCCATTGTTTTAAAGGAACCCGATGAAATCGTGGCACCAATGTTTTTGGCGCTGTGAACTTCGGTGGCCAGTGCCTCGACTTCTTTGACACTCATGTCAAGTTCTGTGGCCAGGGTCATGCGCGCCGAATCGCTCATGACCAAATGGGTCTCCACATCGGAGTGCTGCAAAACCTGCAGCAAACGAACGCCATAAACGATGCCGGATGCACCACTGATACCGACGATCAACCGGCGTTTTGGAGAAGTGCTGTCGGTGTTGCTCATGACGTCTTGAGTGTGAATTGTGTGTTGAAATTAAACTTCATCAGGCCTGAATTTGGATTCGGCTTTGACATCATTGCGTTGATGCTTGAAGCTGATCTTGCCATTTTCTAAGTATCGACCCGTGGCAGCGCGTTCAGCAGCTTCATCCCATTGTGGCAACCAATCACCCAATGAGTAACCAAACCATGGCGCTTGAGGACGCAACTTTGGCAAGCCCAACTTCTCCCAAATGGCTTTAGAGCGTTCCATGTAAGGTTGCGTGGGCAATGCCAAAGGCGGCATGTCGCCTTTCATGGTGGCATCCATCAGCAAAGTTGAATCTTCTTCGCCATCGTTTTCGCGCTTGGGGCCATGACCTTGACCTCTGTGATCTAAGGTGCGAACGTCGGCCACTGGGTTCATGCGGTAAGCCATGGCCCAGAGCAAAGCATCGGCATTGTCAGGATCGATGTCTTCATTGACAGCAATCACTATTTTTCCACAGTCGCCTTTGAAGAAAGCAGCGCCGTACAACGCTCGCCAGATTTCGGTCTTGGGGGTTGTCTTTTCAAAAGTGACAATGGTGACACGCAGCAAACCGGTGAGGGGTTCATGCAAAGACACCTTCTTGACGCCGCGAATACCCAAAGAACCGCGCAAATGAGCCAAGAACAAAGGCTCGTAAGCCACACGCTTGATGACACTCGATTCGCTCGGCGCTACCTGACTGATGTAAGAAGGAATCACGGGCTTGAGGCGATGCGTGATGGCCGTGATTTTCATGGGCAGGTTGAACTCTTCCAAGGCCACGTGACCATGCGACTCACCAAAGGGTGCCTCAGGTTCGAGCATGTCCAAATCAATTTGGCCTTCGATCACAATTTCAGCTTGGGCAGGAACTTTGAGCGCAACCGTACGCGCATTTGTAATTTGGATGGGCGCGCCCGCCAGGCCACCAGCCACATCAAACTCATCCATGCCAATCGGCAGTTTTTGAGGGCCCATGAACGCCACAAAAGGTGGGCATCCTAAGACCACTGCGCAGGGCATGGTTTTATGACCGGCTTTTTTCCAAGCTTGGTAGTGAAGATATCCGCCAGCACCACCAACCCGGGTGGCCATTCGCACCACCATTCGATCTGGCGCTTTTAAAGCGCAACGATAAGTGCCCATATTCTGCACGCCAGTCTCGGGATCGACAGTGATCACGTTGGTGGCTGTTAATGTGGGCGCACTGTCAAAACCTGGGGTCGAGATAGGAATCGGCAACATGTCCAGGCCATGTCCCTCACCCAACAAATCGACCCCCTCGTGAATCACTTCTTGGCACTCGGCCTTCTCGACCATGATGGGTGCTATTGGGTTGGCCAAAGCATGATCCCATCTGGATTGAATATCCTCGACAGAAGAGCCCATGCCCACACTGTAAATTTCTCGATTGGCTGCCAGGGCGCCCACCACCACGGGTATCTCATAGCGCCGGCCTTGCGCATTGACAATGTTGGTAAACAAAAATGCTTTGCGTTCGGCCTCGTCCATGCCGCCTACAAATTGCCAGCGAACCAAAGGATGGAGTTCAGAATCTTTGTCGATGGGATGATCAATGACTTGAAGCAAACCACGTTGCTTCAGTGTCTCTAAATGATCGTGAAGATCGGGGTATCCAGTTTGTGTTTGACTCATGACAACGCATTCAATATGAAGGGCCGATGATGCCTTCTTTGTTTTTCAAAAGCATCAGACCAAACCCGAGAAATACTCACAACACAGGGGCCGCAGGTGACGTCCACCCCATGGTCTGCGCCAGTTGGTCAATTGACAGTTCTGTGTCTTGACCTTCTTTCAATAACCATTCACAGAAGCCCTCGATCACAGGGCTTTCTTGCGCGGTCAATGGCGCATTGGCGTAGTAGCGTCGCTGACGCGCACCCAACAAGCCAAAGGGTGCGCACAAGCGTCCAGCAATGATGTCATCGGCAACCAAAAAGAGCGGCACCAAGACCACGCCTAGACCCTCAGCGGCTGCTTGTAGGGCAAAGTACATCTGCTCAAATTGAAGGTTGTGAGAGATTCGCAAATCGGCCTGCCCCGCCATCGGCAACCACTCAGACCAAGACATCGGTTCTGTGTCGTAACTGATGAGGGTGTGATCCTTTAACAAATGAGGTTCAGCCAAGCGTCCCTGCTCCAACAAATCAGGATGGCAAATGGGCACAATCGTTTCCGTCATGAAAGGCACAGAAAGCATGCCAGGCAAAGCTTGGTTGGCGCCGCGGATGGCCACATCGTAAATTCGGTCTTCAAAATTGACCGTGGCCGTAGACGTGGTGAGTTTGACTTCTACGCCACCCCGGCGCCTCTGAAATGCGGAAATGCGGGGAATCAGCCACCGCATGGTGAAGGTAGGCGGTGCACTGATTCGCAGAGCAGTAGGTTCAGTTTGCTCTAACAGTTGCATCGACGTCACAGCAATTCGGTCGAGGGCTGGCGTCACGGCAGCCAAAAATGTACGCCCAGCATCGGTCAGGCTCAATTGAGATTGAGACCGGTTGAACAAGCTGGTGCCCAACCATGTTTCGAGCGTGGCCACTTGTTTGCTAACGGCACCATGCGTGACAAAAAGTTCTTTGGCGGCCTTTGTAAAGCTCACATGGCGGGCTGCAGCCTCAAAAGCCCTTACCGCATTCAATGGGGGAAGTTTTCTCATGCCCGTATCTTACATAAGCTTTAGATTTCTTGCTTGGATGTGAGTTTTCCTCGAAGTCAGTGAAATAAACTGAATTGCATAGCCCGATAAAAGGGCAGAAACTGCTGATTCATCCAAAGGAGTCCTGCGTGAGAAAAAGCTTTTGTCTGAAGGGAGTGTGAGTGCATGAAAGCAGCACCCTTTGACTACCTTAGAGTTGACTCTTTGGCGCAAGCCTTGGAGAAATTGAACCAACATGGCGGGGATGCCAAACTGATTGCGGGCGGCCAAAGCTTGGTCCCCATGATGGCCATGAGACTGGCAAGACCTGCCTGGTTGGTAGACATCAACCGTTTGGACAGTCTGAAAAACATCCTCGTCAAAGACGCCACCGTCGACATAGGCGCCGGTGTGCGTCAACGCGACTTAGAGTTCCACCCCCAACTGTGCAGCCATCTGCCTTTGTTAGCGCAAGGCTTGAAATGGGTGGGGCATGAACAAACTCGCAACCGCGGCACGGTGGGGGGCAGCCTGGCACATGCCGACCCTTCTGCTGAATTGGCCTTGGCAGCGCTCATTTTGGATGTGACCTTGACGCTTGAGTCTCAAGCAGATGGCGTTAGAAATTTAAGCGCCTCCGAATTTTTCTTAGGCCCAATGTTTACAGCGATTGGTGAAACAGAGGCACTTACCCAGATCAAATGGCCTGTTTGGCAAGGCGGACGCGTGGGTGCCGCATTTGAAGAAACAGCCATTCGCAAAGGTGATTTCGCCATGGCATCTGCGGCTTGTCAAATTCAAACAAACGAGAACGGCAGCATTGCACGCGTCAGTTTGGGTCTGGGCGGTGTCGATGGCACACCCTTGGTTTACCCACAATTGGCGGCTTTACTTGTGAACCAACACCTCACGCCTGAACTGGCAAAGCACATTGCATTTGAGGCTGCACAAAACACACAACCCGGCAATGACATGCATGCGTCAGCCGATTACAGAAAACATTTAGCACAAGCACTGATGACGCGTGCGCTTTGGGGCGCCTACAGGCAAGCTCAAGGTCAAATTCAAGGCATAACAGCCCATTAAAGATCGAAGCAGATGAGTTCTACAACCTCTATCGACAAAATGTCGATTCAAATTCAAGTCAATGGCGTCATTCAGCGTCGTCTGGTTGAACCGCGCACCAGCTTGGTCGATTTTTTACGTGACGACTTGGGTCTCACTGGTACACATGTGGGCTGCGAGCATGGCGTCTGCGGCGCCTGTACGGTCATGCTGAATGACGAGCCTGTTCGCTCTTGCTGTATGTTTGCAGTACAGGCTGAAGACATGCGCATCACCACGGTGGAAGGTCTTGCACCTGAGCGCGGCGTGATGACCAAAATTCAAGACGCGTTCTGCGAAAAACACGCTCTGCAATGCGGCTATTGCACACCCGGCATGCTGATGGCCTGCCATGCATTGGTGGCCGACAACCCCCATCCCACAGAAGAACAAGTTCGCGACGCCATCAGCAGCAACATCTGCCGATGCACAGGGTATCAACAGATTGTGGACGCCGTGATGCATGCCACAAAACCTGAGAACAATTGACCATGAGCACGACCCCCTTTCGCTTCATTGGCAAACACCGCAGAGCGGTCGAGCACAAACGATTTGTGGTTGGCAAAGGCCGGTATGCAGCCGACATTCAACTGCCCGGCATGCTGCACATTGCCTTGGTGGCATCACCCTACGCTAGCGCCAAAATAAAACACATCGATGCCACCGAAGCCTTGAGCACACCGGGCGTACATGCGGTCTTGACGGGCGAAGAATTACGTCAGCACATTGATGCCATGTTGCCCGGCGTTGATGCACCTCAAGTAACACGCTACCCATTGGCCTTTGATGTCACGCGCTATGCCGGAGAATGGGTTGCAGCCGTTGTGGCCGATACTCGCGCACTTGCGGAGGATGCGGCAGAACTGGTCAATGTTGACTATGAACAATTGCCCTGTGTGGTTGACCCTCAAGAGGCCTTGTTGCCCAATGCCACCTTGGTGCATCCCGCCCATGGCACCAACGTTATTTTTCACAGAAAATTTGTGTGGGGCCCTGTTGATGATGATTTGGCCAAGTGCGATCACCAATTGAGCTATCGCGTCAGTTGGGCGCGCAACGCCACAGTACCCATTGAAACCTTTGCAGTAGCCTGCCAATGGAACGATGCCACAGGCATTTTGGATGTTTGGGCTTCAATTCAAATGCCTAAATTTCCCGATCAAGTGGCCAAAGCTTTGCGCTTGTCTGGCAACGCGGTTCGAGTTCACTTTGATGTGGACGTGGGCGGCAGTTATGGCGTCAAGCGTGGCCTCAAACACTCAGTATTGGTGGGTTACTTGGCCAAAAAGCTGGGACGTCCTGTAAGGTTTGTAGAAGATCGCCTTGAGAACATGCGAGGCGGCGACATGCAAGGCCCTGACCGTGTTTTTGATGTCACCCTAGGCTTCATGCAATCGGGAGAAGTCAAAGCCATGAAAATGCGCGCTGTCGATGACATTGGCGCCTATTCAGGACGGTCACCTTTGCAGCTCGGCAAGCCAGTTGGCGCCATTGTGGGGCCCTACCGTATACAGAGTGTGGAATACGATGCAATGGCGGTAATGACGCACAAAACACCCCAAGAAGCCGTGCGAGGTTTTGGTCAGGCGCCCACCAATTACGCTATTGAAACAGGCATTGACAAAATTGCGCGCTTCTTGAACATGGACCGTATCGCTTTGCGACGTGTCAATTTGATTGGCAAAGACGAGTTTCCTTACCTGATTCCCAGTGGCACACATTACGACTCGGGCGACTACGACACCGTCATGACCAAAGCCCTGAACACGGCCTCCTTTGATGAATTGGTCAAAGAAAGAGACGCATTGCGATCACAAGGATTGCTGGCAGGCATTGGCATCTCTACTTGCTTAGAGCCATCGGGCGGCAATTCTTCTTTCGAACCGCTGTTCAATCCCAAAAATCAAACCACCACATGGATGGACTCGTGTTTGGTTCGCGTCGATTTGTCTGGCGCCATCACCGCCATGATGGGCACCTCAACGTCAGGCCAAGCGCACGAAACCATGGTGTCTACTGTTGTTGGAGAAATCTTGCACCGTGAACCCGATGGCATTCGGGTACTGCATGCCGATTCTCTCAATGCCCTGCCTTCCAACAGCCCTGTTGGAAGTCGCATGGCCATCATGTTGGGTGGCGCGGCAGCAGGTGCCGCCAAAAAAATTCGACAAAAACTGCTGCACATTGCCGCCCACAACTTGGGCGTGGCCCTCGAAGATTTGATTTACGAGGGCGGGCATGTTCAATCTCAAAGCCAGCCATCGCTGAAGTTGTCTTGGGATGCCTTGGTCGAAATTGCGCACCGCAATTTCCACAAATTACCCGAAGGCATGGAGCCAGGCTTGCAAGAAAAATTTGTCTGGGAAGTGCCAACAGGTGGCATGTTGCCAACAGAGGATGGACGCGTACAAATGTATCCGTGCCACTCATTTGAATCGCATGTGGTCTTAACCAGCATTGATCCCGAAACTTGCAAAGTGACACTGCGCAAATACGTTTGTGGTCACGATTGTGGGGTCATGATCAGCCCTGACGTGGTGCACGGCATGACCTATGGCGGCATTGCGCATGGCCTCGGTGCGGCGTTGATGGAGAAATTTGCATTCTCTGCTGAGGGCCAGTTGCTATCGGGCACATTCATGGACTACTTGCTACCCTCCTCTGCAGAAGTTCCAGCCATCACCATTGTTGACCATTGCACCCCTTCACCGCTGACTGAATTTGGTCAAAAAGGCTCTGGTGAAGCGGGCTATCTAGGCAGCCCTGCCGCCATCTCAAGTGCCGTAAACGATGCATTATCGACACAAGGTGCCGTGATTGATCACCTGCCCATGACGCCTCAAGCCATTTGGACAGCGTTGAATGCTGCGCGTGCAGCGCAGACTTCAAAGACCACAGAAAGCATGACATGACGCACCAGAGCCACACACATTTTGTTGAGGGGCCAGCTGGCAAAATTGCAGTTCACACTCAAGGTCCCGACAACGGGCCTGTTGTGTTGTTAACACATTCCATTTTGTCATCTAGCATGATGTGGCTAGAGCAAGCCTATTTGTTGTCCTCCACAGGGTGGCGCGTGGTTGCCATCGACACGCGAGGGCATGGTCAATCTGAGTGCAAATCTGTGACTTGCAGCATGGACGATTTAGTGGCTGATACATTGGCCGTGATGGATGCGCTGAACATCGACAAAGCGCATTACATGGGCTTGTCATTGGGCGGCATGAGCGGTGTGGGCTTGGGCATTCAGCATGCCAAGCGTTTGATCAGCATGGTACTTTGCGATTGCAGAGCCGACATGCCCTCACCGATGGGCGATGTTTGGAATGATCGCATTTCTAGCGCCATCAGTGAAGGCTGTCAGTCGCTTGCTGTGGCCACCACAGAACGCTGGTTTGGCGTGCCATTTCTGGAGGCCAACGCAGTTGTAGCCCAAGCCTTTCGGCAAACCATTTCTAGCACCACCGCAACCGGATTTGTCAGTTGTGCACGTGCCATCCAAGGTCTGGATTACTTAGAACAGCTTTTTCAAATCAAAGTTCCAACCACACTCATTGTGGGTGCCAAGGATGGTCCCTTGCCGCAAGCCATGAAGGACATGCAGCAACTTATCTCAGGTTCACAGCTGGTTGTGATTCCAAATGCAGGGCACCTTCCCAACATCGACCAATCTGTTTTATTCAACGCCGCAATGATGCGTCACTTTTTTCAAAACCCTACATGGAGCCAAGCATGAGCGATCAAATTCAAATTCAACAAGATGGCCGCATTCTGCGCATCACCTTCAACCGTCCAGAAGGCAATGGCGTATCCGACAGCATGGCTGCAGCTTTGTCAGAAGCCGTCTTGAACGCGCACGAAACATCAGACTGTGTGGTGTTGCGCAGCGTCGGGCCCGACTTCTGCACTGGACGTGTGCGCGATGCAGACTTCCCACCCTCGCCAGAAGCCTACTCACGTCGCCCCGAATACGATTCCATCTTTAACAGCTACAAAGCACTTCGCAGCTGCTTGGTGCCCGTGATTGGCGTCATTGAGGGCAAATGCATGGGCTTTGGCACGGCCATCGCATCCTTATGCGATGTTTCATTTGCAAGCGACAAAGCTACTTTCAACATTCCAGAAATTGCGCACAACGTGATGCCTACCATGGTGATGTCGGCCATTTACGATCGCATGAATCGCAATGCCATTTTGTACATGGCTTATTCTGCAGATTTCATCAGCGCGGCTCAAGCGCAGTCTTATGGCATTGTGAGCAACGTAGTGCCCGAGGCGCAATTGGATGCTGAACTGACTCGATTTTGCGACTTGTTACTCAGCCGCCCTCGCCCAGCCATCTTAGGCTTGAAAGAGTACTTGCGTGTAGCACCGCGCATGGACGAGCAAGGCGCCATTGACTATGCACGCAGCTTGCACTCCATGGTCAACACCTCCGCGGCCATGAAGAAAAAAGCGCACTGACACTCAAAACTTGAGGCAAGAACATCATGGAAATATTGGGACAACAAATCATCGCGGCACCGCGTCAAAGAGTCTGGGATGCACTGAATGACCCAGACACATTGAAGGCATGCTTGCCCGGCTGCGAGTTGGTTGAGCGTGTTTCACCTGAAGAATTTCGGGTGATCATCAAAACAGCCATCGGTCCGCTCAAGGCACGTTTCCAGGGTTCTTTGAAAATCACCGAGGCACAAGCACCCGCCTCTTGTGTGATGCAATTTGAAGGACAAGGAGGGGCTGTCGGCTTTGGCAAAGGCACCTCCAGTGTTGTCTTGAAAGAAGTTGCAGATGGCACCGAGTTGTCTTACGAAGCGAAGGCCCAAATTGGAGGCAAGTTGGCCCAAGTAGGCTCTCGCTTGATTGACAGTGTTGCCAAAAAAATGGCGGACGATTTCTTCAAGGCATTTCAAAATGAATTGTCACCCCAAGAAAAAGTCAATACAACTGCCATTGAAACAAGCCAAACCCCTGGCCCGCAATCATCGACTTCCACAGCCCCCTCAGCTTTGGAGTCAAGCTCCGCCAATGCGTCAGCTTCAGGCATGGTGCCCGCATGGTGGTTATTACCAGCGGCTTTGCTAGGCGCAGCGTTGATGTTGGCAGGCGCGCGTTGGATGCATTGAATTTTTCTACCGTTCGATTGAAGGAGTTTAAATATGAACCAGTATTTCAAGCGACAAGTATTTCAAGCGGGCAAATGGGCTAAACCTCGGCAACTGGCTTGTCTGTTTTTAAGTACATTGACCATCAGTGCATCCGCGCAAACAAACGCGGCAACCAGCAATAATGCGGCGGCCATTGCCGCACAGAGTTCAAGCATTGCTTTGATGCAATACGACAAACCCGACCGCGCTGAAAAGATTCTTGACGGGGCCAACAAAGAAGGCACCCTTACGCTCTACACAGCATTTCGACCGCAAGATTTGCCTTTGATCATTGGCCCCTTTGAAGCCAAATATGGCATCAAAGTTAAATTTTGGCGATCAGGCAGCAACAACGTAACACAGCGCGTGATTCGCGAAGCTGCTGGCAAACGCCCGGAAGTAGATGTCATCATGATGCCTGCCAGCGAAATGGAAGCGGTCTACCGCGAGAAGCTACTTCAAGCAGTTACATCGCCACTGACCAAAGACCTGATTCCAAGCGCTGTTCCTGCACACAAAAACTGGTCAACCGTGTTCATGAATGTGACTGTTCATTCTTACAACACACAGCTCATCAAAAAAGAAGATCTGCCCAAAACCTACAACGATTTACTCGATCCCAAATGGAAGGGCAAATTAGGGGTTGAGTCCAAAGCCGAAGAATGGTTCAGCAAAGTTGTGTCCGTGATGGGTGAAGAAAAAGGACTCAAATACTTTCGAGATTTGATTACCAAAAATGGCATGTCCGCACGTCAAGGCGCGTCACTGCTGCACAACTTGGTCATTGCTGGTGAAATTCCATTGGCCATGACCATTTACATCGACTTGCCCGAAAAAGACAAACGAGCAGGCAAACCTGTTGACTGGTTTGTCATGGACCCTGTGATTGCCCAAGGCTTCAATATGTCCATTGCACAAAAAGCACCACATCCTCATGCCGCTCTTTTGTTTTATGACTACATGCTTTCGCCTGAAACACAGAAACTTCTGGCATCTCTTCACTACTATCCAGCCAGCAGCAAAGTTGTCAATCCTTATGCCAGCATGAAGCTTGAGGTGATTGATCCCGTCAGTACCATGGACAACTTCTCCAAGTGGACCAAGTCGTTTGACGAGATTGTTATCAAAAACTCTAGCTCCAAATAAACCATCGCCAAATCTCATGACAAAAAGTACAAAACCAGTGCCTCAAAAATCCAGCAGTCAAGCCAAGTCCAAAACGGCTCCTCGGGCTTATCGTGATTTGCATGAGCATTTGGCCGAACTCGACAGACAAGGCTTGTTAATCACCGTTGATCGTCCCATCAACAAAGACACCGAATTGCATCCCTTGGTGCGCTGGCAATTTCGAGGTGGCATTGCCGAACCCGATCGCAAGGCTTTCTTGTTTACCAATGTGGTCAACGGCAAAGGCAAAAAATATGACATCCCCGTGGTGGTGGGAGCATTGGCCGCTACACGCAAAATTTACAGCGTAGGAATGGGCTGCAAAATTGAAGACATTGGCAAAACTTGGAGCCATGCCATTGCCAATCCCATCAAACCCACGGTTTTAAAAGATGCACCGTGCCAAGAAATTGTGGTTCAGGGCAAAGAACTATTGAAGCCAGGCAAAGGGGTCGACAGTTTGCCCATTCCCATCTCTACCCCAGGTTGGGACAACGCACCCTACACCACTCTGTCGCAGTACATCACCAAAGACCCTGAGACCGGTATCCAGAACATGGGCATTTACCGCGGTCAGGTAAAGTCTCCCACGCGTTTGGGCATGAATCCCTCACTTGAAAATCAACCTGGCATCTACACCCATTGGGAAAAAGCCAAAGCACGCGGCGAAAAATTGCCAGCAGCCATTATTTTGGGATGCCCGCCCTGCGTTGCATTTACGTCTGCCCAGAAACTATCAGAGGACACCGATGAGTTGCATGTTGCGGGCGGTTTGGCTGGAGCGGCCATCAATGTCGTGAAGTGCAAAACAGTTGACTTGTTGGTGCCAGCCGAAGCTGAGATTGTGATTGAAGGCTACATCAACACCGAATGGCTAGAACCTGAAGCGCCATTTGGTGAGTCGCATGGCCACGTCAACTTGCAAGAGTTCAATGCCTACATGGAAGTGACGGCCATCACGCGTCGCAAAGATGCCATTTTGACGTCAATCATTTCGCAGGTCACGCCCTCGGAGTCGAGCCTGATCAAGCGGGTTGCCTTAGAGCCAGTTTTCCTTAACCATTTGAGCAAAGCCATGGGCATTAAGGGGGTGAAGAAGGTCGTCATGCACGAACCGCTCACCAATCTTCGCAAAGTGATCTCCATTGTGGTGGACCGCAAAATGCCGCAAACAGAGGTTTGGCGGGCCTTGTACGGTGCGGCTTCGCTGTTGCGCTCTGGGGGAAAAATGGTCATCGCCGTCAATGAGGACATCGATCCAGACAATGCCGATGCACTGCTCTGGGCCATGAGTTACCGGGCCAACTTTGCGCTTGATTTGCAAGTCCTTCAAAACAGAGATCCAGGTCACGGCCCTCGCAGCCCAAGAAATGGCGGCATGGACTCGTCTTTGCTCATTGACGCCACCCTCAAAGACAATTTTCCGCCCATTGCTTTGCCCAAAAAAGAGTTCATGGAAAACGCCAAAGCCATCTGGGAAGAACTGGGCTTGCCCAAGCTCAAACCCGAGGCACCTTGGCATGGTTATTCCTTAGGTGACTGGAGCGATCGCAACGAACAGATGGCACAGCGCGCTGTCAAAGGCGACTACTTCATCACGGGTGAAGAAATTGCAAAAATGCGTCGCAAAGACGTTGCCATGAACACCGAAATCAAGCATGTCATGGACGACGAAGGTCGCAAAGCCTTGCCAGAAGCAAAAAAAGCCAAGGTTCAGGCAAAGACACCCACAAAAGCAAAGACAACAGCAAAGTCCTCTGCAAAGACATCGGTCAAGAAGTCAGTTAAACAGTAATCGCAGAAGGTGTGACATGGAAAGCGCAAAGCAAAACAAGCTATTGACGGAGGTGGGCAAAGGCACACCCATGGGCAATTTGATGCGCCGTTACTGGCAACCCATTGGTGCCTTGGTCGACATGGACAACAAATGGACCCGTCGCATTCGCCTTTTGGGTGAAGATTTAGTGCTGTTCAAAGATCGCCAAGGTCGCTTGGGCCTGATTGCAGAACAGTGCCCCCACAGACGCGCATCATTCGCGCATGGCATTCCCACACAAGAGGGCATCCGGTGCCCGTATCACGGCTGGGAATACGACGCGCAAGGCAAGTGCATCAACCAGCCCAATGAGCAAGACAAATGCGCTTTCAGAGACAAGGTGAGCACGGATGCCTACCCCGTTGAAGAAATGGGCGGCATGTTATTTGCCTACATGGGACCTCAGCCGCAACCCTTGCTACCACGCTGGGATGGTTTTGTGGCACAAGGCACCATCCGCATGATGGGTCGCACCATCTTGCCAATCAATTGGCTCCAGATCATGGAGAACTCGCTGGACCCAGTTCACACAGAATGGTTGCATGGCCACCATTACGAATTTTTGAAAGAACAAGAAGGTGTCAAAGTGGCCATCAGCACACGCCACCTCAAAATTGATTTCAAAGAATTTGAGTACGGCATGACCAAACACCGCCTGCTCGAAGGCCATTCTGAAGATGGCGACGACTGGAAAATTGGTCACCCCATTGTATTTCCCAACATGCTGGCCGTTGGCAATGGCGACGAAAAATCGCGCTACTACTCGTTTCAGATGCGAGTCCCCGTAGACGATACGCACACCATGCACCTTTGGTTCAATGCCTATGTTCCGCCAAAGGGCGCCGAAGTTTCTCCGCATTTGTTGGACCGTGTTCATACCTACGAGGTGCCGTTCAAAGACGAAACAGGTGAGTTCATCGTTGACAACGTCGATGGCCAAGACATGATGGCATGGATCAGCCAAGGTGCCATCGCAGACCGCACCCTAGAAAACTTGGGCGCTACCGACAAAGGTGTGGTGATGTACCGCCGCATGCTCAAACGCGAAATGGAAAAAGTAGCAGCAGGCATTGACCCGATGGGTTTGGTGCGCGATAGTTCAAGAAACAAATGCATCGACCTGCCCAACGAAAAGAAAAAGCACCACAACAGCGATGGCTTCACCAGCTTCATGATGCGTACGCATGCCAAGTATTCCCCCATCGCTAACGATTTGTCGCAATTGTTTGAACCCCATCTCCACAAAAAAGCAACAACATGACTTTGAACGAACTTAAACAGCGCCTGATTGAAGCTGGCCACATTCTTGAAGCTGCTGGACAAGGCGACCTGACGCGTGGCCATGTGTCCATCCGATCGCCCGAAGACCCCAACATCTTCATCATGAAACCACACAGCTATGGTTTTGACGAAATCACTCTCGAGAACATCGTGGTGTGCAACATGGAAGGTGAAAAAATTGATGGGGGCGGTCGCCGCCACAGCGAAGTTTTCATCCACTCAGAACTCTACAAAGCCAGGCCCGATGTCAACAGCGTGATTCACACGCACCCTACCTACGCAGTGGCTTTGTCTGCCACTGGCCAAGCACTCGAGCCCATCAGCCAGCCTGCTGTTGCCTTTGCCGATGGTCTGCCCTACTTCACACGCGCTATTGATTTGGTGCGCAGCCAAGACTTGGGTGCCGCGGTGGCCAAATCTTTGGGATCACACAAAGCTGTGCTCCTGCGCAATCATGGTGCCGCCATTGTGGGTGCCAACGTTGAAGAAGCCACCATCTTGGCCATCATGCTAGACAACGCATGTCAGATACAACTGGCCACCATGGCTGCTGGGGGCATCGGTGAGAAGTTCACACCCGAGCAGGTTAGCAAACTCCACCACGACATTACGCGTCCAGAGCAGTATGTGATTAATTTTGACTACTTAAAAAGACGCGCAATGCGCCAAATGACTCGTTGAACACTCAAGGGAGGACCTTCTATGGCAAATTTCAAATCATCCATCGTGACATGTTTGCTGACTGCCCTGATGGGCTTAGCGCACGCACAATCCGCACCTTTGTCTGTTGCCGACATGGCCGTTTATCAAGGACCAGACAGACAAGCCAAATTGATTGAAGCCGCCAAAAAAGAATCGGGGTTGGCGGTCTATCACACCTACCCTGCCCTCACCAACATCATGAATGAGTTTGGCAAAAAGTACGGCATCAAGGTCAAGTCTTGGCGAGCCGGTTCTGAGGCTGTGCTACAACGTGTCATCAGTGAAAACCGAGGCAATAAATTTGACGTAGACATCGTTCAAAACAATGCACCCGAGAATGAAGCAGCCTACCGCGAAAAACTGCTACAAGAAGTGAAGTCACCCTTTCACAACGACTTGCTCAACCAAGCTGTTCCAGCTCACAAACACTGGGCGGGCATCACGCTGGACATTTGGACCGCCGCTTACAACACCGACAAAATCAAAAAAGAAGATCTGCCAAAAACCTACCAAGACCTTCTCGACCCCAAATGGAAAGGTCAGTTGGGCATTGAAGGCAACAACCATGCGTGGTTTGGCGCCTTGATGGCCAAGATGGGTGAAGAAGAAGGTCAAAAATTGTTTGCCAACATTGCCAGCACCAATGGCATTTCAAATCGCAAAGGCCACTCCTTGCTTACCATGATGGTGTCGTCGGGTGAGGTACCTCTGGCCCTCACGGTTTACAGCTGGAACCCTGAACAAGTCAAAATCAAGGGTGCCCCCGTTGAAGGCTTGGCACTGCACCCGCTGATGGCACAGCCCAGCACCATTGCCATGCTGAAAAAAGCACCCAACCCCTATACCGCTTTGCTGTTTTACGACTACATGCTGACAGAAGGCCAAAAACAGCTGCATGATTTGAAATTTGTGCCTGCCAGTAAAAAGTACGAACTGCCTTTCCCCAAAGTTCCTCTGAATTTCATTGACCCAGGAACAGCCTTGGATCAACAGGCTAAGTGGTTCAAGATGTTTGAAGAGACGGTTGTCAAACGAGCAAAATAAGTGACAGCGCCCTTTGCATCAACAGCTTCAAAGCCTTTGCGATTGGCCATTGTAGGCTTTGGTGCTGCGGCGCAAGCATTTGTTCCAGCCCTTGAGGCCAACCCCGACTTTGAATTGGTTGCTATTGTTGAAAGCAACACAGACGTTCAACAAACTGCAGGGGCTTTAGGCGTTCCGGTTTTCAGCCATCTGCATGAACTCCAACAAATACCTGATTTAGATGGCGTCTATATTGCAACGCCAACCCCTTGCCATGAAGATCAAACCATCGAATCGCTTCGACATGGGTGGCATGTCTTGGTCGAAAAACCAATGGCCAGTAACTCAGAGGAAGCGCTGCGCATGGTGAATGCTTCAAAACAGTATGGCAAGTCTCTCACTGTGGGTCATTCACACAGTTTTGACGCGCCCATTCAGGCCATGAAACAGATCATTGAGAGTGGTGAGTTGGGTGCCGTGCAAATGGTCAATACATGGTGTTACACCGATTGGGTCTATCGCCCCAGGCGACCAGAAGAACTAGACCCGGCTCTGGGCGGCGGCGTGACGTTTCGACAAGGCGCACACCAAATTGACATCTTGCGTGCCCTTTGTGGACCGCAAGTCGACAGCGTCAAGGCCAAGGTATTTAACCTCGATCCTCAGCGACAAACCATGGGGGCCCATGCCATTTATTTGGACTTTGCCAATGGACCCGCAGCCACCGCCATTTACAACGGCTACGCGGGTTTCTCCAGCATGGACTGGACGCGCAATGTCTCTGAGTGGGGGCTTTTTCAGCCAGCAGAGCTTCGTTCATGGCGCCGTCGCAACCTCAAACCAGCAACGCCATCACAAGAATTGGCAGCCAAACAAGAGCGGGCTAAATCCGCCATCCCAAGCACTGCAAATTTACAGCCACACTTCGGATTTACGGTGGTCAGTTGTTCACTGGGGGATATACAACAAACACCCGAAGGATTGTTGCTTGCAACTGCGCAAGGCGAGAGAGAAATCAAGCTGCCCTTTGCACAAAGTCCTCGAGACTTGGTTTTGCAAGAAGTGGCCCAAACTTGGCAAGGCCAAGGCATCCATTGGCATGACGGTCAATGGGGTTATGAGAATTTAAGAATTTGCGAAGCGGCCATACGCTCTGCAAGCAGTGGCCGAGAGTGTGTGTTGTCTAATTAAGACCACACCGACTCAGGCAACGGCCAAGCTAACAATTCGGCAAGCCTGCAGACCACCCAAAAAGATTCGACTTCGCTGACCAAATGGGGTTGCTCCAGCAATCCACGCCAGCACTTCTCTAGCGCATCATCTTCTGTAATGCCCAGCTGAAATTGCTGTGTGCTAGCAGTCTCCATCAACATATTGGCCAAGTCCTCGCACAACTCATAACGTTGCGTTAGCTCAGCGCGTGGCAAAGTGGGCTTGTACTGATGCGGCGGGACATAAAGCCGCATGAATGATTCTGGCACCTCACTTTGATTTTCTTCGTACATGTTCAGAACTTTTTGCTAGGACGCGTTACATCGAATCGATGATGACCTGACCAAATCCAGAACAGCTAACCTGTGACGCACCATCCATGAGACGCGCAAAATCGTGAGGAACACGCTTGCTTTGAATAGCCTCTTCCATGGCACGGATGATGATGTCGGCCGCTTCTGTCCAGCCCATGTAACGCAGCATCATTTCAGCGGACAGAATTTCGGAGCCAGGATTGACGTAATCTTTGCCAGCAAATTTTGAAAGCGCATCGACAGTGGCTTCAAAACAAGCCACGCTATCGGACATGTTGGCACCCGGTGCAATGCCAATACCGCCCACCTGCGCAGACACCGCATCTGAAATGTAGTCACCATTGAGGTTCAGTGTGGCTACCACCGAGAACTCTTGCGGACGCAACAGTATCTGTTGCAAAAAGGCATCCATGGCAATGTCTTTGACCGTGATGACTTTGCCTGTCTTGGGGTGCTGAATGGCACACCATGGTCCGCCGTCGATCAAGGTAGCACCAAATTCTTCTTGTGCCAATTCGTAGGCCCAATCGCGAAACGCACCTTCGGTGTATTTCATGATGTTGCCTTTGTGCACCACAGTAACACTGGGCTTGTTGTGGTCTAAGGCGTATTGAATGGCTTTGCGCACCAATCGCTTGGTGCCTTCGCTAGACACCGGCTTAATCCCAATACCAGAGCTGCTTGGGAAACGGATGTTTTTGGCACCCAGTTCATTGCTCAGAAATGCAATCAGCTTTTGCGCCTCTGGCGAATTGGCGGCGTATTCAATGCCCGCATAAGTATCTTCAGAGTTTTCACGAAACAGCGTGATGTTGGTTTTCTCGGGTTCACGAACAGGCGATGGTACGCCTTTGAAATAACGCAAGGGGCGCAAGCAAACATAAAGGTCAAGCTCTTGTCTAAGGGCAACATTCAAGGATCGCAGGGTGCCGCTGCCTGGGGGATTCAATGGTCCTTTGATAGAAACCACATAGTCTTTGAGAGCGGTCAGCGTTTCGGCAGGCAAATACGCATTGGGGCCGTACAGTGCAATTGCTTTGTCACCTGCATAAACCTCCATCCAGTGAATACTGCGCTGTCCTTTGTAAGCTTTGTGAACTGCCGCATTGACGACATTGATCATGACTGGCGTGATATCGACACCTGTTCCATCGCCCTCAATGAAGGGAATGATAGGGTCTATTGGGACATTCAGTGAATTGTCTGAGTTGACGGTAATGGGGTGGCCTTGCGCGGGAATCTGAATGTGTCGATACATGAAAGGGGGTCTCCGGTGTTTCATTCTATCGACAAATGCGTCACAATCCTTGCTTGATTCAGCCCACACTTTCTTCATATGACTTTGGCTTCAACTGACCTTCAACAAGCGATTCAAATCTCCGTCAATCGCTTGATCAAGTTTGACTTCGCATTCATGCTGGCGGCAACTTGTTCGTTTTCAGCAAATGCGCAAGGTACGCCCCAAGCCAATTTACCTAGAGCCACTCTCAACGCAGGCATGCATCTGTTGCAAGTTCAGTTGGCACAAGACTTTGATCAACGGCAAATTGGTCTGATGTGGCGCAAGGAGATGCCGCAAAACGAAGGCATGCTCTTCATTTTTGAACAGCCCGGTGTTCAATGCTTTTGGATGCGCAATACACTGCTGCCCTTAACGGCAGCCTTCGTGATGGACGACGGCACCATCGTCAATTTGGCAGATATGAAGCCGATGAACGACGACTCGCATTGCTCCAAAAAACCGGTCCGATTTGTCTTGGAAATGAACCAAGGCTGGTTTGCCAAACGCAATATTCAAGCAGGCTTTAAGTTAACGGGGCCGATGTTTGGCAAGTGAGTGGCAATGCTTTGTTGCTCAAACGCCCCAAACCACATCCGCTGATTTGGCCAAACATGTTTGAAGCATTTTCAGCATGGGCTGAGACCTTTGACGCAAACTGACCAACTTCGGGTCTAGCGGCCCATCTGACTCCTCTTGCTTGATGGCATTGTCTATTGCGTCAATGGCTGCTTGTAGTTGGTCCACAAGGAATATGCCTTTAACTTGCTCCTCACGCCCCATGATTTTTAACAAGCGTTTGGCATCGGGCTCTAACATAATGAGATCGCCTGTCTCTTTGGATTTGAACTTGTACAGCATGGTAACGGGTGTCCTCTTGATTCAACGTACGCAGTAATAACTGAACTCTTGGCCTGGAAACTCCGAGACCGATCGAACAGGAGAGGGATTGGGTAAATCGGGGGCCATCACCATGTTGGCAGCCATGGCCCAAAGCTTGCCGCGCGAACATGTCACACCGCCGTTCCAATCACCCAAGTTAGACAAGTACTCGTATTCTTCTTCGGTCGGCAAACGACCATGCATGGCTTTGCAGGCCAACTCGGCGGACCTAGGAGAAGGCGCACGTCCCACAGCACCACTTGGCGAACCTAACAGTTCCAAACGTCTTTGGCCAATTTTCAATTGAGAGGGAAATTGAGTTTGCTGGAATGTCTCAAATACTTGCTGTCCAATGACACGCATCACCTGTTCTGGAAAACCTTGCGCTTGAAAATGATAGGTGTTGCCACATGTCAACTCGATGTGCAAAGTGACCACCAAATCACCACGACAAGTTGGCGCATAAGCATAGGTGCCATAGGCCACACCGTTTAAACCGCGCATGATCTGCGGATCCCATGCGACTTGGCGCTGAGGGTCACGCATTTGCTTCAGTAACTCGTTCAACGGGGCTGGATTGTAAAAGTAAAAATTCCGGTTGGGCGGGCGACGCTCTTGATACACCTTGTCGACTGCAGCCTTGAAAGAGCCCGCCAGCAAAACATCCATGCCAGGGCTGCTGCCCGCCACTGTTCGTTGTCGGTTGACCTGTTGGTCCATGGTATTGAGCAAAGCCACCATGTTGCGTGAATCGACGCCTTCTCTAAGCAGACCGCGAACCGTTTGGGTTAATTCACCCATTTGCTCGCTCTTGGTTTTGCCGTAAGCATCGTGGTATTGGCACAAATCCTTTGCCCGTGTAAACGGAATTCGAGGCCAAATGTTGAGCTTGGCAGGTTGTGCGGATGAACCAGAAACACTGACAGGCGTACCAGTTCCAGAGTTTTGAGCCAAGACTTCAGCTTGCCATGACACCCACCCAAAAATCAACAATGCAAACAAACGGGACATGAGTAGCAGCATCCTTAGAAAAAAAACTCACATGAAACAAATATATAGTACACCCCCATGAACCTCCAAGATCAATTTCTGATGGCCGGTGTCATGGGTTGGCCCGTGATGCATTCCCGCTCCCCCCTCATGCACAACCATTGGTTTGCGCAAGAAAAACTCAAAGGCGTGTATGTGCCGTTGGCCATTCGGCCCGACAACTTAGAGGCTGCTTTGCGAAGTCTTCAGCACTTGGGTTTTTCAGGTTGCAACCTCACCATTCCACACAAACAGCAAGCGCTGAAAATTGTCGACGAGATTGACCCCATTGCACAAAAGATGGGTGCCATCAGTTGTGTCGCCGTCAAAGAGGATGGCCGCTTGATAGGCAGCAACAACGATGCAGCAGGCTTCATTCGCAACATCAAAGAATTCCAACCCAACTGGCGTGCCGACCAAGGCCCTGTCGTGGTGATTGGCGCTGGTGGTGGCTCTAGGGCTGTGTGCCAGGGCCTGATTCAAGAAGGCGCCACCGAAATTCGCTTGGTAAACAGGCATCTGGAAAGAGCTCAAATCATCCAATCTGAACTGGGTGGCCCCCTACAAGCACATGCCTGGTCAGATCGCCATGATTTGATGGCGGGCGCAAGCATGGTGGTCAACACCACCAGTCAAGGCATGGTGGGTCAGACGCCTTTGGACATCGATCTGGCCAAACTTCCGGTCAGTGCTTTGGCCACAGACATCGTCTACACGCCCTTAGAAACACCCTTCTTAGAACAAGCCAGACTGCGGGGAAATCGTACGCTCAATGGCCTTGGCATGTTGCTGCATCAAGGCCCCTTGGGGTGGAAAGCATGGTTCGGTATTGAGCCCAAAGTAACCCCTGAGCTTCGCAAATTACTTGAGCAAAGCTTGACTTAAATCAAATGCCCAAAAGGCTGAATTAATTCAATTTAGCCTTGAAGTGGTCCCAGCAGCGCTGAAACAAGGCGTCGTTCCATAATTTTTCGCGACACATTTGAATTTCGTGATCGCTGAAGGAATAGGGTGTGCCCAATTGCATGGCCATGTACTGGCGGTGCGCATTCTCTTCCATGTAGCTGGCCAGCACAAAAGCTTCACGAATGGTTTGACCCACCGTCACAGCGCCGTGCGATTTCATGAGGGCTGCCGGCCTGTCGCCTAAAGTAGCCGCTAAGCGATCGGCCATGGGCTTGTTGTTGATGGAATTGGGCGAGTCCAACAAAGGCAAGGGATAGACCAAAGAACCTTGTCCATACACAGGCAAATAAGGCTGCCCGGCCATGGTGAGGTAGGTTGACCATTTGGGATGGGCATGAACAACGGCCTTCAATTCAGGACGTGCGCGATAAATGCCAGCATGAAGATGGAATTCAAGCGGAGGTTTGCCACTGCCCTCCACCACTTGGCCTTCCATGTCGATGGTACAAATGTCATCAACAGTGAGTTGGCTTCTTTGGCAAGAGCCAATGTTGATCAGCATCTGGTTGTTGGGCAAGCGAATGCTGGCATGACCGTTGTAGTCAATGATGTCTTGCGATTCCAACATGCGAATGCAATCGACCAATTCTTGTTTCAATGCGAGCGTGTCTGTCATGGTGCCATCAACTTTATAAAGAATAAACCCGTGCGAATCATCAAAGAAAATTAGATCACCACTTTGGTCATCATGCCTTGCGGGAAAATTTCTTCAGGGGTGAACTCTTTGTGAGCGATGCCTTGCTGAAACGTGTACTTCGCCATCAATTCCCATGTGGGTCGGTTTTCTTCAATGCCATAAGGAAAGGTGTCGCCTTCAAACTTATCGCGCATCTTGCGAGCATAGGTGGCCAGCCAAGGCAATGGGTAGCGAGATACAGCAGGGTCCATCAAGCGCTCGATGCTGCGTCGCTTGGACTCCACAAAGGCATTGAACAAATTGCGAGGCACCCAAGGATTCTCTTCTACGATGCTTTTCTTCATGGCAATGATGTGCATGATGGGCCAAACTTTTGTTTTGGCAAAGTACTCATCTTCCATGTCCAAGAAATCTGGGAACAGGCGAACCACATCGGGATTGCCTTCTAAAAAACAGGTAGGAGGACGCGCAATGATGGCGCAGTCAATTTCGCCAGAGGCCAGCATTTCGCTGAGTGACTTGTCGGCAACGCGGGTCAGCTTGACACCTTCAGGCAACGTAATTTCAACTTTCTCTTCTCGGCCTGGTGCATTGGCGCCGGCTTGGTACCAATGGACGTCTTGCAATCTGACGCCCATGTCGTTGTGTAACCAACCGCGCATGTAAACCGCTGCCGAGTGAGCCCATTCAGGTGATCCAACTTTTTTACCAATCAAGTCTTTGGCCGATTTGATGCCAGACTTTTTGTTAACGTAAAAGGAGCTGAAACGAAACAAACGGGAGCACACAATGGGCAGGCCAATGATGTCGCTGTCGGGCCGTGTCACTTGAGTTGTGAACTTGGCAAATGACAATTCTGAAATGTCAAATTCACGATTGGCTGTGAAGCGCGCAAAGCACTCATGGTGGCCCAAATTGAGCCAATTCAAATCAATGCCTTCAGGCTTCACGACGCCTAAACGGATGTCTCGAAAATGGTCGTAATCGGTGGTGGCAATGGACAGGTTCAAAAGTGACATGGCAAGCTTCTCTATGGCTGAAATCGAAGCTTCAGTTTATCTGATGCACTTCAGAGAAGTGTGAGGCCGAGGCACAAGGCACAGAGCCCAGCAGGGTCAAGCTTTCAGCTGAAAGCTCTCTGCGCTGGACTGATGCCAATACTGGGCAAACAGTCCTTCTAGGGGCGTGTCATTGACCAAAGCACTGGGTGACAAGCTGGGCAGCAATTCCGACATGTTTCGCACCTCGTGTTCGCTGACACGCCGCATGATGTGATGAAGTCTGAGCTGTGCGGGGCTTGAAAGACCCGTTGCTTGCAGCATCTCGCGAACAGACTCCAAGGTTTCACGGTGAAAATTTCTCACGCGTTCAGACTTAGTGGGCACCACCAGTGCCACTTGTCGATTTGGATCTTGGGTGGCCACACCCGTGGGGCAATTGCCCGTGTGGCAAGTTTGTGCTTGAATACAACCCAATGCAAACATGAAGCCGCGAGCACTGTTGCACCAATCAGCACCCAGCGCCAAAGTACGCATCACATCGTAACCACTGATGATCTTGCCACTGGCGCCCAGCCGAACTTGATCGCGCAAATTCAATCCCACCAAAGTGTTATGAACCAAGCGCAGGCCTTCCATCATGGGCATGCCCATGTGGTCGGTAAACTCTAAGGGCGCAGCACCTGTGCCGCCTTCTGCCCCGTCAACCACGATAAAGTCGGGGCAAATGCCCGTTTCTTGCATGGCCTTGGCGATGCCAAACCATTCCCAGGGATGGCCAATGCACAGCTTGAAGCCAACAGGCTTGCCACCACTGAGTTCGCGAAGCGTTTGAACAAAATGAATCAAACCCAAGGGTGTCGAAAAACTGCTGTGAGCAGCAGGCGAGACGCAATCAACACCCACCGCAACACCTCTTGCCTCAGCAATTTCAGGCGTTACCTTTGGACCTGGCAACACACCACCATGTCCTGGTTTGGCACCTTGACTGAGCTTGATCTCTATCATCTTGACTTGGTCAGACTGCGCATTCGTTTTGAACCGTTCTGCGTTAAAAGTGCCATCTTCGTTGCGACACCCAAAGTAGCCTGAGCCAATTTCCCAAATCAAATCGCCACCATGCTCTCGGTGATAGCGTGAGATTGAACCTTCACCGGTATCGTGCGCAAAACCACCCAACTTCGCGCCCAAATTGAGGGCCATGATGGCATTGCCGCTGAGCGCGCCAAAACTCATGGCAGACACATTGAACAAGCTGATGTTGTAGGGTTGTTGGCATGCTTGCCCACCCACATTGACTTTGAAATTGGACGACTCAATGACCGAGGGGCTAATGGAATGTGTCAACCACTCGTAACCCGCCTCATGCACATTCATCTGCGTACCAAAGGGACGCTTGTCGGGCTCGCCCTTGGCACGCGCATAGACCAATGAGCGCTGGGAGCGTGAGAAAGGCACAGCATCGCCATCGCCTTCAATGAAATATTGACGAAGCTCAGGTCGAATGAACTCAAGCAAAAAACGCAGGTGGCCAATGATGGGGTAATTGCGCAAAACGGCGTGCCGTGTTTGCTGCAAATCATGAATACCCACCACCACTAAAAAGCTGAGCAATAAGACCCATGCCAAGCTGGCCTGCCCCACCACCAATTGAAGCGCTGACAGCACCCATAAGGCAACCACGACAAAAAAGGCCAAGAAGCGAACAGGTACTCGCTGGTCAATCCAATTCAACATTTTTGACTCCAGTTGCCAGAAAGTAACGGTAACCGCATGCTTTGCTTAATTAGCAATTTAATCGTTAAGGTGACAGGCAGCTTGGTGCATTACGCCCACTGTTTTCAATTGGGGCTCCTCCACTTTGCAACGCTCCGTTGCCTTGGGGCAGCGAGGATGAAAGTGGCAACCACTGGGACGGTTGACAGGATTGGGGACATCGCCCGTTAACACAATGCGTTTTTTCTTGGCTGTAGGATCGGGAATGGGCACGGCCGACAACAAAGCTTCTGTATAAGGGTGCTTGGGCTGTGTGTACAGCTCACGTGAACTTGCAATCTCTACCACACGGCCCAAGTACATCACTGCCACACGGTTGCTGATGTGCTCGACCACAGACAAATCGTGGGCAATGAACAAATAGGTCAAACCCATTTTGGCTTGCAAGTCTTCGAGCAAGTTAATGACCTGCGCTTGAATGGACACATCCAAAGCCGATACAGGTTCATCGCACACAATTAGCTTGGGTGACACTGCCAAGGCTCGGGCGATGCCAATGCGCTGACGTTGCCCACCCGAAAACTCATGGGGAAACCGTTTCATGTGATCAGCATTCAAGCCCACGGTCTCGAGCAGAGAAACAATGCGATCGCGGTATTCAGCGGGGGACTGGGTGAGCTTGTGAATGGTCAAGGCCTCACCAATGATGGCCTCGACCGTCATGCGAGGATTCAATGATGCAAAAGGATCTTGAAAAATAATTTGCATGTCTCGGCGTACTTCGCGCAAGGCATCACTCCCCATGGTCGTGACGTTTTGACCATTGAACTTGACCTCGCCAGCCGTAGGTTCAATCAAGCGCAAAATACAACGACCAGTGGTGGACTTGCCGCAACCCGATTCACCCACCATGCCCAATGTTTCGCCAGCGTCGATGTGAAATGTCACACCATCCACGGCGTGAACACGGTCAACTTCACGCCCAAAAATACCGCCCTTAATGGGAAACTGCTTGGTCAGGCCATTGACTTCTAGCAATGGCTGCGTTTGAGAGGAGGAGCTTGTGAAGTCTGACATGTAATTTAGAGTGAGAAGTGGCAAGCCACTTTGTGACCCGAGGCAATGTCGCGCAACTCAGGCATTTCCTGATTGCATCGATCGGTGGCGTGCTGACATCGGGGTGCAAATCGGCAACCCTTGGGTGGATTGATCAACTTGGGCACTGAACCCGGAATGGCCTCCAGCCTTTGCTTGTGATCACTGTCAAAATCGATGCGCGGTATAGAGCGAATCAGACCTTGCGTGTAAGGATGTGCTGGAGAAGCAAACAAGTTTTCGACGGTGGCCTCTTCAACCACGCGACCGGCATACATCACAACCACACGTTGGGCAGTTTCTGCAACAACCCCCATGGCGTGCGTGATCAACATGATGGACATGCCCATCTGCGATTTGAGCTCGTTCAACAAATCCAAAATTTGCGCTTGAATGGTGACATCTAGCGCAGTGGTGGGTTCATCGGCAATCAGCAACTTCGGTTTGCAAGAAAGCGCCATGGCAATCATCACGCGCTGTCGCATTCCACCAGAAAACTGATGCGGGTAGTCATTGACCCGCTGCTCGGGCTTTGGAATGTTGACCAAGCGCAGCATTTCGGTGGCCTGCGTCATGGCTTGCTTAGGTGTGAGGCCTTCGTGCAAACGCAAGGACTCTGCAATTTGCTCGCCCACGCTGAGCACGGGGTTCAGCGATGTCATGGGCTCTTGAAAAATCATGGCAATTTCTTTGGCCCGCAAACTGCGCATGGTTTGGGCATCGGCTTGAACCAGGTCTTGCCCTTCGAACCAAATCTGACCATCTGCAATGCGCCCAGGCGGCATGGCCAACAGTTTCATGATGGTCATGGCTGTGACACTTTTGCCGCAGCCGGACTCACCCACCACACCCAAGGTTTCACTTCGATCAATGTGAAAATTGACGCCATCGACCGCATGCAAAATGCCGTCGTCGGTGTGAAAGTGCACCTTCAGGTCTTGAACTCTCAACAAGGGGTTGGACATTCAGAAACCTCTTTACAGAACACGGCGTGGATCATAGGCATCACGCAAACCGTCGCCTATGTAATTGATGGTGAGTACCGTGATGAAAATCAAAGCACCAGGAAACAAAGCCCAATGAACAGCCACATCCATGTGGTCTTTGGCATCAAACAAAATGCGCCCCCATGTGGGAATGTCAGGGGGAAAACCCAAGCCCAAGAAAGACAAAGTGGACTCTGCAATGATGGCGGCTGCCACATCAATGGTTGCGGCTACGATGACCGGTCCCATGGCATTGGGCAAAATATGCACCGTAACCTGACGCCATGGGCTTGCACCCAATGCGCGGGCTGCTTCAACAAATTCTTTTTCACGCAATGTCAGAAATTGGGCCCGCACCAAACGCGCCACAGGCATCCAACGTAGACCGCCAATGACCGCAACGACCAACACAAACACACCGGCCTCTGGGCCAATCCATTTTTTGAGCGTGTCATTGAAGAGATAAAAGATCAACAACAACAAAGGCAGCTGAGGCAAAGACAAGAACAAGTCGGTGACCCACATTAGAAAAACATCTACGGGTCCTTTGGACATGCCTGCAACAGCGCCAATGACCACGCCAAAGCTGATGGCAATGACCATGGCAGCCAAACCAACGGCCAAAGAAATGCGCCCGCCGTAAAGCATTCGTGCCAACAGATCTTGGCCTAAGTCATCGGTGCCCAATGGGTGCGCCCAAGAGGGTCCTTGCATGCGCGCTTCAAAATCGATGGCGTTGATGGGCACTTGCCAAAGCCAAGGCCCCAGCAAAACAGCCAACACAATGATGCTCAAAACGAACGTGCACAAGACCGCCAGTCTGTGGCGCCTGAAACGACGCCAAGCTTCTTTGCCTGGCGAATGGGAAGACGCCTTCGACACAGAAGCCTTGGGGTCAGTTGAAGGAGATGCGAGGGTCGAGCCAGCCATACAAAATATCTGCCAAAAGATTACACGCAATCACCAACGTGGAAAAAACAAAAGTGACAGCCATGACAACAGGCGTGTCATTGGCCAACATGGAACTGATGATGAGAGAGCCAATGCCAGGAATCCTGAAAATTTGCTCGGTCACAATGGCGCCGCCAAAAATGGCAGGCATTTGAAGCGCAACCAGGGTCACGACTGGAATTAAAGCATTGCGCAAAACGTGCTTGGTGATGACCACTTTTTCGGCCAAGCCCTTAGACCGCGCTGTGGTGACATAGTCAAGACGAATGACATCCAACACGGCGGACCTGACGTAGCGTGTCCAAGCACCAGCCTGGAACAAGCCCAACACCGTGACAGGCATGATCATTTGCTTGAAGTGTTCCCAAAAGAAATTGGCGCCAGTTTCAGGGATGTCAGCACGGTAAACAAATGGCAGCCAGTCTAAGTGAATGCTAAAGAACAGAATCAGCAAAATGCCAGTGAAGAATGTAGGCAGTGAAAAGCCAATGAAGGCCAAAGTGCTGGCAACTTGGTCAAACAAAGAGTAAGGCCGAGTTGCCGCGTACACACCTACAGGAATGGCAATGCACAAAGCCAAAATCTGCGACGACCCAATCACCAACAAGGTGACTGGAATGCGCTGCATGATGAGGGTTTCAACGTTGATGCGGCTGATGAACGAATAGCCCCAGTCGCCTTGAGCCATGGCCGTGAGCCAGTTCCAATAGCGAACCAAGAGCGGATCGTTCAAGCCAAACTTTTCGCGCAAGGCCTCGGCCACCTCGGGTGGAATGTTGGGGTTGGAGACCAACTCCGCAAAAGGATCACCCGGTGCCATGGCCAAAACGGTGAACAGCACCAAACTAATGCCCAGCAAACTGGGCACGGCGATCATCAATCGCCGCAGAATGTATCGAAACATATGGCCTTGATTAAGATTTGTACCAGTCTTTCAACAGCCACAAGTCATTGTCCCAGCCAGACAAAGGTGCCACCAAGTTTTTGACAATGCCCGCAGTTCTGGGGCGATAGACCAACGGAATGATAGCGATGTCGTTGACAGGCATGTCATTCATTTTGACAAACATGTCGGCACGTTTGACGGGGTCCATTTCGGATTGGGCAGCCAAGTAGATTTTGTCGTACTCTGGGTTGCTGTATCGCGTAGAGTTGCGACCCAACCATTTGTTGGCTTTGGTTGCGAACTGCGATGTCAGGTACTGATTCATGAAAATTTCAGGATCAGGTTGTGGCATGGTGGTGGTGAACATCTGCACGTCTGCAAAAAACTTGGTGTAAGTGTCTGGGTTTGCAGGGTCAGACGAGAAGTAAACCGATGCAGGCACAGATTTCAATTCAAAATCAATACCGGCTTTTTGAGCGGCTTGCTTGATGATTTGCTGCGTCTTTTGACGTGGACCATTGATGGAGGTGGAGAACACCAACTTCAATTTCTTGCCACCCTTTTCGCGAATGCCATCGGCGCCTTTTTTCCAACCTGCATCTTCCAACACTTGCGCAGCTTTTTCGACGTTGTATTCAAACTTGGTGTTTTTAGACACAAAGCGCTGAGGATTGTTGAGGAAATTGGAAGTTGCAATGCCTGTACGACCATAGATGAACTTTTGCACACCCGCACGGTCTACCACCAGACTGATGGCCTGACGCACCGCAAACTCTGACAAGATGGGGTGCTTGGATTTGGCGTGAGCGCGCTCTCCCTCAATCTCCGTCCATGGATCGGCCATGTTCAACTGAATGAACTCAATGTTGCCGCCTGGTGTGATGGTGGTGCGACCTTTGCCGCCAGCTTCAAGGCGAAGCAACAACTCGTCTTCCACCTGTAAATTCCAAGCATAGTCGTACTCACCCGTTTGGAGCACGGCACGCGCAGCCGACACAGCATCACCACCGCCCTTCATTTCAATGCTGTCGAAATGCGGACGATTGGGTTCGTGGTAATCGTTGTTGATCACGCCACGCAGCATATCACCGGGTTTGAAGTCGGTGAACTTGTAGGGGCCTGTGCCCACAGGCTTTAAGTTGGCGGGTGCATCACGAGATGCGCTGCCCTTGAATGATTCAAAAATGTGCTTGGGAATAATCATGCCAGCAGCACTGACAAAGGGATCTGCCCAGAATGGCGACGCTTTGGTGTACTCCACCTTGACGGTGTGTGAGTCGACCTTGGTGACTTTAACGTCAGAGTAAGAACCCCTGGTGTAGGCAGATGTTGCTGGGTCTGCTGCGTAGGCTGCAGTGAACACAACGTCGTCGGCCGTAAAAGGCTTGCCATCGTGCCACAACACATTCTTTTTGAGTTTCCAAGTGATGGTTTTGCCGTCTCTTGAGACGCCGCCATTGGCTGTCGTAGGAACCTCGGCTGCCAAAATAGGAACCATGTTGCCATCGTGATCCCAGGCACCCAAGGGTTCGTAAAAAATACGCGAGCCTTCTTGGTCTTTGGTGCCGCTCGCGAAGTGCGGTTGCAACAAAGTAGCACCTTGCCACCACAACAACTTCAAGGGGCCGCCACCGCCACGCTTGGTGGGTTTGTAGCTGCCAGGTGCTTGCGCTTGCGCCAAGCCAGACGTTAAGAGCATTTGAGCAGCCATGGGCACCGTCAAACCGACACCCACCATTTGGCGAATGAATTGCTTACGTGTGACACTGTTGTCGCGAACCTGGTCAATCAGACCGCGAATTTCACTTTCGTTCATCATGCTCTCCTGAAAATTGAAAAAATGAATTGTTTTAAACAATCCGCACGTTAACTCTAAACGATAAATTCAACATTAGGGTTTTGCTTTAGACAGAATCGACATAAACTATTTTCTTTGCAACAAAGGATTGCCATGGCCATCAAAAAACGAAATGTCCAATTGCCCAGCATGACACCCGGCACCAGTCGCACCGTTTCCGTGCTTAGCTTTGGCAAATCTGGTGCACGCCCCAAGGTGTACATGCAAGCAGCCATTCATGCCAACGAAATGCCAGGCACCATGGCGCTGCATCATTTGATGCCTATGCTGAGTGAAGCCGACAAAAAAGGTTTGATCAAAGGTGAAATCATTTTGGTGCCAACGGTCAATCCGATAGGCCAGTCACAGCTTATAGGCAATTCTCATGCCGGACGCTACAACCATTTGAGCAATGAAAATTTCAACCGTAATTGGATTGATTTGTCTGAAGGTGTTGCCGAAAAAGTTTGGAAAAAAATTGGCAACAATGCTGAAGCCAATGTCAAAATGATTCGCAAGGCGGCACTTGAAACACTCAACGCCATGAAGCCGGCCAATGAACTGCAAACGCTGCGTGTCGAGATGCAAAAGCTCAGCACAGATGCAGACTATGTGCTCGATTTGCACTGCGACATTTACGCAGCGCTGCACCTTTTTACAGCTCGCAACGATTGGGTCAAAGGCTCGACAGGCCAATTGGGCAATGAAGGTGCCATTCAAGCTTTAGCAGCCGATTTGGGCGCAGACGCTACCATGTACAACGACCCCTATCCCAGCACCCTGACCTTCTCGGGCGTTAACAGTGCTTTGTGGGCCAGACTTCAAAACAAATTTCCAGATGCCGCCATTCCGCAGGCTTGCATGTCTGTCACCGTTGAAATGCGCAGCCAACACGACGTGAGTGATGCCTTGGGCAAATCAGACGCAGCGAATCTTTACCGTTGGTTGGTTAGGCAAGGTGTTGTGTCAGGCAAGGCGGCGCCACTTAAGAAAATGAAATCAGCCGCGGCCCCCATCAGTGGCATGGACGTGGGTTACAGCAAAGGCACCGGTTTCTTGGTGTTCCATGTCAAGCCTGGCGCCAAAGTCAAAAAGGGCCAGGCCATCTGCGATGTGATCGATCCCGCAAACCCCAACGGTGCTAAAGCCAGAACCACCTATACCAGCGCCACAGACGGCGTCTTGTTCTCGCGTCGCTTAGATGGCTACTTGTCGTGGCCGGGTCAGGTGATGTACCGCATAGCTGGCCCTAAGCCATTGGCGCATCGCATTGGCATGTCGGGCTTGGACGACTAAAACAGGCCGATCTTAAGCCGATCGGCCCAAAGGCAAGGCTTAGATTTTTCCGAGGTAATCGGCCTTGCCCAGTTCAACGCCACTGGCACGCAGCATGCTGTAAGTGGTGGTGGTGTGGAAATGCAAATTGGGCAAACCATGACCCAACAAAAATTGCATGCCCTTGTAGTGGGTTTCTTTCTCGCCGCGCTTCACCACAATGTCTTTGTCCTCAGTGCCATCAATTTGCTCGGGCTTGAAGGTTTCTAAGAAGGCAATGGTTTTGGCAATGCGCGCTTGCAAATCTTTCAGATCTTTTTCAGTGTCCTCATGCGCAGGGATATCGACGCCCGCCAAACGCGCCACCAAGCCTTTGCTGACGTCACATGCGATTTGCACCTGGCGGCTCAGGGGAAACATGTCAGGGTAAAGACGCATGGTGGCAAACACCACAGGGTCAATTTTTTTGGCTTCTGCATGAGCTTGGGCTTTGCCCAAAATGTGTGACAAATTGGTCAAGCCGTTGATCAAACGTGGCACGCTGGCCTGGTACATCGAAATGGTCATAAAGTTTCCGTTGAAAAAATGATGGGGATAAATGTTCAAGCTGCGTCTAAGAAACGCTCGACAAGACGCGTCCAATAAGCGGCGCCATACGACAAGTTTTGGTCGTTGAAATCGTACTTGGGGTTGTGCAACAAAGCACTGTCGGTGCCATTGCCCAGGCGCAAGAAGCAGCCGGGTTTGTGTTGCAGGTAGTAGGCAAAGTCTTCGCTGCCAGTGACTGGACCAAAGGGGAAAACCACTTTCTCTTCACCGACCAACTCCACGGCCACTTGCCGAGCAAACGCCGTTTCAGCTTCACTGTTGATGACAACGGGATAGCCGCGTTCGTAAATGATTTCAACCTCACCACCATAAGAGGCCACTTGGGCAGTCACAAGGTCCGTAATCCGTTTTTCTAAACGTTCACGCACTTCAGGGCTGAACGAACGGATGCTGAGTGACAAATTGGCCGTGTCTGGAATGACATTGGACACACTGCCTGCATGCGCGGTGCCTATCGTCACCACTGAAGTTTGAAGGGGGTCAATGTTGCGGGACACCACGGTTTGCAAGGCCATGATCAAGCTGCCCATGATGACCACAGGGTCAACCGTTTGGTGAGGCCTTGCGGCATGCCCACCCTTGCCTTTGACCTTGATGTAACAAGTGTCTGAGGCTGACATGAAAGCGCCAGCGCCAAACATGAATGTGCCGACATCCACACCAGGATGGTTGTGAATGCCAAAAATGGCATCACAAGGAAAGCGCTCAAAGAGGCCGTCGGCAATCATTTGCTGCGCGCCACTGTTCTTGCCTGCTTCTTCAGCCGGCTGAAAGACCAAGTGAACGGTGCCCTTGAAGTTTTTGGTTTTGGCCAAGTGTTGGGCCGCACCCAGCAACATGGCTGTGTGGCCGTCATGTCCACAGGCGTGCATGGTGCCAGCATGTTCGCTGGCGTAAGGCTTTTGGGTTTCTTCTTGAATGGGCAAAGCATCCATGTCAGCCCTTAGCGCAATGCCTCTGCCTTCGCCGTTTTTCAAAGTGGCAACCAAACCATGCCCACCCACGTTGCGGGTCACTTGAAATCCCCATCCTTCTAATTGATCGCCCACCCATTGCGCAGTCGATTTTTCTTGAAAAGAAAGTTCGGGAAATCTGTGCAAGTGGCGTCTGGCTTCGCTTAAGGAATCTTGGGAACCCAACAAATCTGACAATTTGCAATAACAATCGTAGCGAGCGTTCATGGCTTGTCCTATGTTTCCAAGTTAAGTTGCATTTGATACGTGAGGTGTATCGGTAGATCCCAAATCCCAATACAAGCCTGTCATGACTTGAAGTGCTTCTTTGAGCAATTCTGGCGGTAGGTGTTCATTGGGCGCGTGCTGAGAACAGCCAGGGTAAGAATGAGGCACCCAGATGGTTTTCAAGCCCAAGACATCTGTGAAGATGTCGTTGGGCAAAGAGCCGCCCAAATTGGGCAGAATGGCCGGTTTTTTCAGTGTTGTGGTTTGCAATGATTTTGCGGCCCAGCTCACCCAAGCATCGTCCGGGTCAATGCGTGTGGCTTTGAAAATTTCATCTCTGGCAGCGGCAACCTTGACGTAACCAAAGCCATGCTGGTCCAGATGGCGTCGCAAGGCATCCAAGATGTCAGAGCTGTCAATGCCCACCACAAAGCGCAATTGGCAGGTTGCCTTCGCTTTGGGCGGAATGGCATTGACGGGGTTCTCAGGGTTGCCTGTTTTAAAGGCCAAGACTTCAAAAGAACACCAACCAAACACGCGTTCAGCAGGGCTGAGTCCAGGCTCACCCCATTCGGGTTCGATGGCAGGTCCGTTTGCACCACCATCTACTTCGCAGTCGGCCAGTACACGCCTCACAGCGTCTGGCAAAGCCTTAGGACGCCATTCAGGCACTTTGATTTCACCCTGATCTGAGACCAAGCTGGCAATGGCATGGGCCAATTGAATGCCAGGGTTAGAAATCAATCCTCCCCAGTTGCCCGAATGATGGGCACCGGCCCGGGATTCAATGCTCAGGTCAAAATTGATGCAACCGCGAGAGCCCAAGAAAATGGTGGGACGGTCTGCGCGCAAACGTGGACCATCAGATGCAATCAACAAGTCCGCCTTCAGCAGTTCGGCATGCTCGGCGCAAACCTCTTTGAGTCCTGGCGATCCCGTTTCTTCGCCCATTTCGATGATGAATTTAGCGTTAAACCCTAAATGACCGCGTTCAGCCAACACGCACGCCATGGCTTGCAAGTTCACCGAGTGCTGGCCTTTGTTGTCTGCAATGCCGCGCCCGTACCAGCGGCCTTCTAATTCAGTCAATGTCCAAGGCGATACCCCGTCGCGCCACTCCGTCTCTAAACCGCGAATGACGTCGCCGTGGCCATAGCCCAATACTGTGGGCAAATCTGCTGCTTCAAGCCTTTGCGCAAACAAAAACGGTGCTTTGGCCTTGGGATGTTCTATCAACTGACATTGAAAACCCATGGCCTCTAGCGCAGGCTTCAAGTCTTGCGTGAGGTAGGCCGGGAGCTCTGCTGCCCTGGCTGGATTTTGGCTTTCTGTGGGTCGTTCAATTCTGCGGCGCAAATTTTCTTTGAATGATCCATTTTCAAACACCGAAGTCGCGCGTTGGAGTGCTGCCTGTCTAGTCATAGGGTTCAGTGAAACTGCAAAAACATCAGACTAACTCAAAATGATCATGCCTCGTCAAAATGGCTGTACAAACACTCACGAACTGAAGCAAAATTAGTCTTAAGGTCAAGTCAATTTTTCAAACAACCAGTTATTTAACCTATAGTTGAATAACAACTAGTCAATTAACAATTAGTTTATGACAAATCATCACCACCCACATGACGCATCAACAACATCAAGCCCATGGAAACACGATGGGGTTCGCGTTGTGCCTGGCAATCAACTGGATGGCAACGTGCCCTCCACCCCGGGCATGGACCGCAAAGCGGCCATCAACTTTGCCAGGGTTGGTGCAGAAAAATTGTGGGCAGGAACGGTGACCATTCATGCCAATGCAAAAACCGGCGCGCATCACCACGGCCCCTTAGAAAGCGTGATCTATGTGATCAAAGGACGTGCCCGCATGCGCTGGGGCGACAAATTGGAATTTACGGCTGAGGCGGGTCCTGGTGACTTTATCTACGTGCCACCCTTCGTGCCACACCAAGAAATTAACGCCAGCCCCACCGAAGTTTTGGAATGCGTCTTGTGCCGCAGTGACGGTCAGGCTGTCTCTGTGAACTTAGACATTGAACCCATCGAAAAACCAGAACAGGTGCTGTGGATTGACCCCACGCACCCACAAGGCGGCGTTTAAAAAGAATCCAACAGGCCGGAATCCTGAGGCTTTTCAATCGATCTTAGCGCCAGAGTCTTTGACAATCTTGGCCCAACGGACCATGTCGGATTTGACAATTTGTGCCAACTGATCGCCAGTGCCTTTAAAGGGCTCGCAACCCAAGGTTGCCAGACGGTCTTGCACGTCTTTTGCATCTAGTGCTTTGGCCACATCGTTCTGAATTTGCAACAGTATGTTCTTTGGGGTACCCGCTGGGGCAAACATGCCATACCAAGGCGTGGCACCAAAACCCGCCACAGTCTCGCCTATGGTGGGCGCATCGGGCAAGGCGGCCAAACGCTTTTCGTTCACCACACCCAAAACCTTCAACTTCCCTGCTCGAATGAATGCAATGGAAGAAGGCATGCTCTGGACTGACAGGGGAACCTGCCCCCCGACCACATCGGTTGCAGCCGCCGCCGCCGCTTTGTAGGGGATATGCTGAAGCTGAATGTCGGTGGCTTTTTGTAGCATCTCACCAATCAAATGGTTCAAGGTGCCGTTGCCCGCAGAAGCAATGGACAAAGCGCCCGGCTTTGACTTGGCAAGGGCGATGAGCTCAGCGACGTTGTTGGCGGGCAAAGAAGGATTGGCCACCAGCACATAACCCGCTTTGGCCAAAGGTGCCACGGGGTCAAAATCTTTGACCGAATCGAAACCTGTCTTGGCATACAAGAAGGGGTTAATCACCTGGGCACTGTCCGCATTCACCAACAAGGTGTAGCCATCGTTTTTGGCTTTGGCTGCAAAAGCAGTTCCGACATTGCCACCCGCACCTGGCCGGTTTTCCACCAGCACGGTCTGCCCCCACTGTTCTGACAATTTTTGAGCCACTACTCGAGCAATGGCATCATTGGCGCCCCCCGCAGCTTGGGGCACCACCAAGGTGACAGGACGGCTTGGGAATTTTTCGTTGGCGCTGGCAAGGCCCGCAAGGCTCAAGGCAAAGGTCAGCGTGATCGCTTTGAAGCCAGTCAATAAGGCATTTTTCATGTTGTGTCTCTCAAAAGATGTGTCAAAAACCGTCAAGCGCCAACACAAAAGATGGCAGACCTTGGAAACCATCCCATTGTTGATAGAAAACGGCTGCACTCCAAGTCGGGTTTGCCATAATCGAAGACACTTCTAGTGATGCCCTGCGTTTGAGCAGGGCCAACCAGCGAATGAACGAATGACCCAAGCAACCCCAAACAGCCCTCGTCTAACTAGCCTGTCCCATGGCGGCGGATGCGGCTGCAAAATAGCCCCTGGTGTGCTGAGCGAAATTCTTCGCTCGACCACCGCCATGCCTTTGCCACCCGAATTGTTGGTCGGCATTGAAACCGCCGACGATGCCGCCGTCTACAAACTGAATGACAGCCAAGCGCTGGTGGCCACCACCGATTTTTTCATGCCCATCGTGGACGACCCCTTTGAGTTTGGACGCATCGCTGCCACCAATGCCATCTCGGATGTCTACGCCATGGGTGCGCAACCGATCATGGCCCTGGCCTTGGTGGGTATGCCCGTCAATGTACTGCCCCTGAGTGTCATTGGCCAAATTTTGGACGGGGGTCAAAGTGTCTGCCGCGCTGCAGGTATTCCCATTGCAGGCGGCCACACCATCGACTCCGTAGAACCCATCTACGGTTTGGTGGCACTGGGCCTGGCGCACCCCGACCACATCAAACGCAATGCTGACGCAAAAGTAGGCGATTTGCTCATTTTGGGCAAACCCATAGGCGTGGGCATTTTGTCAGCCGCACTCAAAAAAGAAATGCTGCCCGAAGAAGGCTACAAAGCCATGATCAGCAACACCACTCAACTCAATACCGCAGGTCCGGACTTGGCCAAGCTGAAAGGCGTCCATGCCCTGACCGACATCACTGGGTTTGGATTGGCGGGTCACTTACTAGAAATGGCACGCGGCGCAAAGTGCACCATTCAACTCGATTGGGACCAAGTTCCATTGCTGCCTGGCGTCAAACATTTGGCGCAGCAAGGCTGCATCACCGGTGCCTCTGGCCGTAACTGGCAAGGCTATGGCGCTGAAGTGGCCTTGCCACCTCAGTTTCAAGCCGTCGACCAAAGCTTGCTGACCGATCCCCAAACCAGCGGTGGCTTGTTGGTAGCCTGTGCACCCGAAGAAGTACCTCAAGTGATGGCTGTGTTTCAACAGCATGGCTTTGCACACGCCGCCGTCATTGGTCAAGTTTGCCCCGCATCCACGCATGGCCTCCGCGTCCAGATAGTGGGGGTTGCGTGAGCGTCCAACCCATCAGCGCCCAAGATGCCATGCTGCGCATGGCCAAGCCCATCGGCTCGCCCGGTGGCTACAGTGCCATCATTGATGCACGAACCGAAGACGAATTTGCGCTTGATCGTTTGCCAGGTGCCATCAACTGGCCCTCACTGAACAACGAACAGCGCATCGTCATTGGTACCCTGTACAAACAAGTAGGCCCGTTCGAAGCCAAAAAACGCGGTGCAGCGCTGGTGGCGGCCAACATTGCACAGCACATCGAACAGCATGTGCTTGACCTTCCCAAAGATTGGCAACCCTTGGTCTATTGCTGGCGCGGCGGCAAGCGCAGCGGCTCCTTGGCTTTGATTTTGGGACAGATTGGTTTCAAAGTCAGCATCATCGAGGGCGGCTACAAAGCTTTTCGCAGTCAGGTCATTGAAGCCATTCCCCCGCTTGTCCAGCGCTTGGCATGGCGTGTCATTTGCGGACCCACAGGTGCTGGCAAAACCAGGTTGTTGCATTGCTTGCGTGCGCAAGGTGCGCAGATCTTGGATTTAGAAGGCTTGGCCAATCACCGCAGCTCGGTCTTGGGCATTGTGCCCGGGCAACCGCAGCCCAGTCAAAAACACTTTGACACTTTGCTTTGGAATGAGCTTCGACTTTTTGACCCTCACAAACCTGTTTACATTGAATCCGAAAGCCGAAAAGTCGGCAACTTGGCCGTACCTGAATCCTTGATCATGGCCATGCGCGCCAGTCCCTGCTACAAGCTGGAACTTGCCGACGATGAGCGGGTATTGCTGCTCATGGAAGACTACGATTTTTTTGTCAAAGATCCGGCCTTGTTTAGCAAACGCCTAGATGCCTTGGTGGCCATTCGTGGCAAACAAACGGTGGAAGAATGGCAAAGATTGATCATGTCGGGCGAGCTTGAAAAAGTGGTGCGAGATTTGTTAATCACGCATTACGACCCCACCTACTTTGCGTCCATGCAACGCAACTTTGATCAAATCGACCAAGCGCAAGTCATCAGCGCTACGGATCGCAGTCATCAAAGCATGACAGTTCTGGCGCAAGCCTTGGCCAAGACCTAAGGTATTGCGATGAACAATCCATGGCTGGCCTGTTTGCCCCAAAAAACCTTGATCTCCTTGAGGGTAGGCCTCGTAGCTGCCTGCTTCACGCTGACACAGCATTTTGCCTTTGCACAATTTGAGAAAACGCCCTGGCCGGCCAATTCCAAGCCACTCATCGCTGAATTCAAAGACAGCACTGGCCAAGCCATCAGCTCGGAATCCCTGAAGGGCAAAAAACTGGTCATCAATTTTTGGGCGACTTGGTGTGCACCTTGCAAAGAAGAATTGCCCACATTGCAAGTTTTCTCTGACCTGCAAGACCCCAAGCAAACTGTGGTGCTCACCATCAATGTCAAAGAACCTGCCAGCAGAGCGCAGCGTTTCATGCAAAACAATCAAATCACCCTACCCCTTATTCCTGACCCTCAAGGCGAGTGGGCAAAAAGATTTGATGTCAAAGTCTTTCCCACCACCTTATTGGTGGGGCCCTCCGGTCGTATTCAGTGGCGCATCGTGGGCGAAGTTGATTGGTCGGCCAGCATGGCGCAGTCTTGGGTCGACAGCCTGCGATAATCTAGCAGTTGCACGACGCCCTTGTTGTGCAATGACCTGCCTTCGAGGCATTGTCTGACTGCGAATGCCACAACGCATTCAAAACGCAGGCTCTTATGCGCCGACAGGTCTAACCTTTATTTCGGAGATCTCTTCATGACCCCCGCTCGTCGCTCCCTTCTTCAAGGCGCTGCGTCTCTTGGCGCCCTTTCTTTGGCGCCTTGGCACTCAGCTTCTGCTCAAACAACTGCACCTGCCGCTCGCACCTTCAACCCCCAACCAGGCGACTGGCGGACCTTTGAAGTCACCACCCGCGTCGACATTGTCAAGGCCAACGGCATCACACGTGTTTGGCTGCCTGTGCCCAGTGTGAACACTGATTGGCAAAAATCTGACGCTAGTTCATTCGTCAGCAACGGCATCACACGCATGCGCAGCGATGGGCTGCAAGGTGTTCAATTTTTGTACGCAGAATTTGCTGCCAACATTGAAAAGCCCTACCTTGAAATCACCAACCGGGTACAAACGCAAAGCCGTGCGCCCATTGCACAAGGCCAAGCTCCCGCTCCCGCAGAAAATGCTGCCACACTGCAATACTTCACGCGGCCCACACACTTACTGCCCACAGATGGCATTGTCAGAACGACCGCGCAAAAAGCCATCCAAGGCGCCAAAACCGATCTTGAGAAGGTACGCGCCATCTACGACTGGGTGGTTGCCAATGCATGGCGCGAACCTAAGGTACGTGGTTGTGGCGAAGGCGACATCAAAACCATGCTGGAAACTGGCAACTTGGGCGGTAAGTGCGCCGACATCAATGCCTTGTTTGTAGGTCTTTGCCGCTCTGTGGGCATACCTGCACGCGATGTTTATGGGATCCGCTTGGTGCCCTCAGCATTTGGTTACAAAGAGTTGTCTGGCAATCCAGCCAGCCTCAAGGGCGCCCAACACTGCCGCGCCGAAACCTATGTCAAAGGTCAGGGCTGGATGGCCATGGACCCCGCCGACGTAGCCAAGGTTATGCGTCTAGAAACACCCGAGTGGCTCAAGTCGACCAAGCACCCGGTGGTTCAACCTGTTTACAACACCCTGTTTGGTGGTTGGGAAGGCAATTGGATGGCCTACAACACAGCGCATGACTTGACGCTACCCCAAAGCAAAGGTGATCGAATTGGCTTCTTCATGTACCCCATTGGGGAGAATGACGAAGGCCGCTTTGACTCTTATGCGCCGGATGACTTCAAATATCAAATTTCGGCCAAAGAAATCAAAGCAAGCACCTAATGGTTTGACAGCACACATGGCAAACCCTTTGCCGTGTGTTTTGGTGTGTGCCACATGAGATTTTCTCAATCAAAAATCCTCATAATATTTTGAATTCATTCAAATATTTTGAGCCTATGCCACATAACCCTGCTTCGGCCGCTCTGGCCAGATTCAAAGTGATCGACCTGACACAAGTGCGGGCAGGCCCAACAGCCTGCCGGCAATTGGCCGATTGGGGGGCAGATGTGGTGCAAGTTCAAATGCCGGAGCACATGCGTGGCGATGACACTTTGGGCGGTCAGGAAGGGTCTGACTACCAGTACACGCACCGCAACAAAAGGTCCATCACACTGAATTTGAAAGAGCCCGAGGGCATTCAAATTTTGAAGCAGTTGATCGACAAGGCCGATGTGGTGGTTGAAAACTTCCGCCCCGATGTCAAGTTTCGTTTGGGCATCGACTACGAAAGCTTAAAAGTCAGCAACCCGGGTTTGGTCTACGCCAGCATTTCAGGATTTGGCCAAACAGGCCCGCTTGCAAACCGACCCGGCTTCGATCAAATTGCGCAAGGCATGGGAGGCCTGATGTCGGTCACCGGCTTGTCGGACCAAGGTCCTATGCGCGTTGGTATTCCCATTGCCGACTTGTGCGCAGGTATTTTTGCGGCGCAAGGCATCTTGGTCGCATTGCTCGAGAGAGAAAAATCCGGCCAGGGTCAATGGCTGCACACCTCTTTGTTGGAAGCCATGGTGTACATGATGGACTTTCAAACTTCACGCTGGCTGATCGATCAAGAAGTGGCCACACAAGCGGGAAATTTTCACCCCACCAGCATTCCCACCGGCGTTTACAAAGCCAAGGATGGCTACATGAACATCGCGGTGTTCGGCTCCAAAATTTGGGAACGTTTTTGCGACATCTTGGAAGCCCCGCAATGGGTCACCGATCCTAGATACCACGACAAGCCGAGCCGCTCTGTGAACCGAGATGCCCTGAACCAAGAAATCAACGAACGCTTGGCCAAGAAAGATTGCAGCTACTGGATTGAAAAGCTCAACGAAGGCGGTGTGGCATGCGGCTTGATCAACAGCATGGACCAGGTTTTTGAAGAGCCGCAAGTGAAACACCTCAATATGGTGAAAGATGTGGTGTCGGTGCACCAAGGCCCGCAAAAGATGGTTGGACAACCTGTGCAACTGGAAAGAACCCCCAGCAAAATTGTGCGTTCAGCGCCTAGAAGAGGCGAACACAGCGAAGAAATTTTGGCTGAACTTGGTCTCAAGTCAGAAGACTTAGCGCGTTTGAAATCCACTGGAGTTTATTGATGTCTGAAGTCATTTACACATCCCCCACAGACCGCGTCGAAAGCTGGCTTGATCAAACCACTTTGCACATTCGGTTCAACAATGTTGCAAGACACAACGCCTTATCGGTAGACATGTGGGAAGCGGTTCCAACACTGTTGGCGCTGGCCGAAAACGATGATCGTGTCCGATTGGTCGTTTTTTCTGGCGCTGGCGAAAAAGCTTTTGTGTCAGGCGCCGACATTTCACAATTTGAAGACATGCGCGCCGCACAGGAAGCAGTTAAAAAATACGAGCACATGGCCGAAACAGCGCTCATGAGTATCTACAACTTTCCTAAGCCTACCTTGGCCTGTATTCAAGGCTTTTGCATTGGCGGTGGGGTCAATGTGGCCATCAGTTGCGACATGCGCATTGCCGCCAGCAATGCTGTGTTTTCCGTGCCTGCTGCCAAACTCGGCTTGGGCTATCGCTACTCCGCCATGAAAAATTTAGTAGACCTCATTGGCCCAGGTGCGGCCAAAGATCTGTTCTTTACCGCTCGAAAAATCGATGCGCAAGAAGCACTTCATTTGGGCTTGATCACTCGCGTATGCGCTGTCGATAAATTACCCGAATTGCTGCTTGAATACACCAGTGCTCTGGCAGCCAACGCCCCTATCACCATTGGTGCAGCCAAAGCCATTACCCGAGAAATCTTGAAACCCTCTACAGAGCTTGACATGGCACTGTGCCAGCAACTCATTCGTCAGTGTTTTGATTCAGCCGACTACGCCGAAGGCAGAAAAGCATTCATGGAAAAAAGAAAACCCGTCTTCAAAGGTCGTTGACATGAAATCTTATTGGCTCAACGTTGGCGACATGCCCAACCCCATTGAATTGCGCGACACCCCCATTCCCAAACCCGGCCCGACACAAGCCTTGGTCAAAATTCATGCGGCGGGACTCAACCGAGGTGAGTTCATCAAAGGCCACGGCTTGCATGGCAGTCAGGGTGCCAAAGCCATTGGTATGGAAGCGGCTGGTGAAATCGTAGAAATAGGAGAAACCGTCAGCACGGCAACAAGCTTCAAAATAGGCGACCATGTCATGGCCCGTTGCGGCGGCGCTTTTGCAGAATACGCGTTGATGGACATCTTGGAAATGATGCCCATTCCTGCAGCCCTTTCTTGGGAAGAAGCATCCTGCATTCCTCTCACATTTTTGGTGACCTACGATTTACTGGTTCAACAAGGCAAGCTCAAAGCCAAGGATTGGTTGTTGGTCAATGGCATCTCTTCAGGCGTTGGCGTTGCCTCGCTGCAAATGGCCAAAGTCTTGGGCGCTAAAGTCATTGGCACTTCAGGTTCGCAAGACAAACTCAACAAACTCATGCCGCTCGGCTTGGATGTTGGTATTTGTACTCGTTCAGCAGATTTTCATGCGCAAGTGATGACCCTCACAGAAGGCAAAGGCGTTCAACTTGTGGTGAACACTGTGGGTGGCTCTGTGTTTGCTGAAAGCATGCGATGCCTGTGCTTTCAAGGCCGCTTAGGCACGGTGGGTTATGTTGACGGCGTCTTGCAAGCACCACTCGATATTGAAGCTTTGCATGCCAAACGCCTAACGCTGTTTGGCGTATCAAACAAACTTCGCTCGCCAACCCAAAGGGCCGAGCCAGTACCAGGTTTTGTCAAGGACATCTTGCCGGCCTTTGCCGATGGACGCATCAAGTCTTGCATCGACACCATCTTTGAGTTTTCAGACATGTCGGCCGCCAAAGCCCTCATGGAAAGCAACGCCCACGTAGGCAAAATTGTTATGAAAGTCACCTCATGAAACACATCATTGCACTGACCATTTTTTCAAGTTTTGTCGCATTGGCGCATGCCCAAGCGCCGACCAGTTCTACCAACACATACCCCATCAAACCCGTCAAAGTGGTGGTCGGATTTGCACCAGGTGGTGCAGCCGATTATGTGGCTCGCACACTGAGTGACGCCATGGGCAAGGCCCTGGGCCAGCCCATCATCGTTGAGAACAAAGCCGGTGCTGGCTCCAGCATTGCAGCAGAAGCGGTGTCTAAGGCTACACCCGACGGCTACACCATTTTGATTGCCAGTCCCAGCAGCATCTCGGTCAACCCCGCACTCAATCCAAAGTTGGGCTACGCCCCCAAAGACTTGATGCCCGTGACCAAAATCACCACATCACCGCTGGTCATTGCGGCCAATCCCAATGCAGGCATTGGCAGCTTGACTGAGTTGGTTGCAAAAGCCAAAAAAGCACCTGGCACCATCAATTACGCCACGTCTGGCAACGGCTCTGCACCGCATTTGGGCGCTGCCCTGTTTGCGCAAGTGACAGGCATAGAAATGACACACATTCCGTTCCGTGGAGGTGGCCCTGCCATTCAGTCCGTAGTGGCTGGCGATACCCAACTCACATTTGGCACACCGCCCTCTGTGTTGCCCATGGTGCAGGCAGGCCGCTTGAAGGGCCTGGGTGTCAGCACCAAAGAAAGAACCAGTTTGGTTCCCGGTTTGCCTGGATCCATTGAAGCTGGCGTACCCGACTACGCCATTGAATTTTGGTATGGCATTTTTGTGACTGTGGGCACTCCGCCAGCTGTTGTGAAGAAGATTTTTGAAGCCACTCAAACGGCCATGGCGCAACCCTCTGTCAAAGCATCTTTGGCACGCGAAGGTACCGATGTTGATGTTTCAAAATCACCAGAGCAGTTTGCAAGCTTCTTGGCTGAAGATGCAAAATTCTGGGTCAAGTTGGTCAAGAGTGCGGGTGTCAAGCTGGACTGAAGACGACATCAATGAAGCCATCATCAACGTTGATCTACAAGTTTAGTTGACACAAATAATTAAATATTTAGGTCAACAACCGTGTCCTCCCTACCGTTGAATGATCACTCCCGATCGGTGGAGTTTTCAAACAACATGAAGGAAACATCATGACTAAACTTCTCGCAACATTGATCATTGGCGCATTCTCTGCAGCAGCATTTGCCACCACGCCTGCAACACCTGCTGTAAGTGCTGTGCCGGCAAAGACAGAAGCCAAAGCTGCCGCTAAAGCTGAAGCAAAAACTGAAGCCAAGAAGGCAGATAAAGCAGGCAAAGAAGTGGCCAAAGAAGCTATCAAAAAATAAACAATGACTGTTTGAAACGTCATTGCACGGATGTGCAATGAGAACTCCACAGAGCCCACTTCAATTTGGGCTCTGTTTCTATTGGGACTGCCGATGTTGCAAGTGATGTTCCAACTTATATTCCTTCTGTTTTTCGACTGACATTGCGCTCTGCAAGAACAGGCCTGATCGACTAAGATTGCCCATTGTTTTTTTGGGCAGTACTGTATGTCTTTGTTTCCCAGCATGAACCACCGCGGCGTGTGGATCACCACCCTGATGGCGTCAGCCATTCTTATGATCACCATGGGAACCCGTCAATCCATGGGTCTTTATCTTGGCCCCCTTAACACTGACACCGGCCTTGGCATCGTCACCATCAGCTTGGCCATGGCTGTTGGGCAATTTGTGTGGGGTGCCATTCAACCCGTTGCAGGCGCGTTTGCCGACAAATACGGTCCACGTCCTGTGTTGCTGTATGGCTTGATCATTTTGGTCATTGGCTCTGCCCTCACCCCCTTTGCCACCAGCGGCATGGGTTTGATTTTGACAATGGGTGTGCTCACAGCCATTGGCTCTGGTGCTTGTAGCTTTTCTGTTTTATTGGGAGCCGCAGCACAGCGCATGCCTGCAGAGTCGCGCGGCACGGCCTCCGGCATCATCAATGCTGGCGGGTCGTTTGGGCAATTTGTGTTTGCGCCCATCATTCAAAAATTCATTCAGTTGTTTGGCTGGATGGGCACCATGTGGTCTATGGCCGCAGTGGCCTTGCTGGCCATACCCTTGTTAAATCGCTTAACCAGCGATACGCATGCGCCTGTCAAAACACCGGACCCAGAAGGTGGCTTGAAAAAAGCTGTGCGCGATGCAGTACACAACCCCAGCTATTTGTTGTTGCACTTGGGCTTTTTCACTTGTGGTTTTCACATCGCATTCTTGGTCACGCATTTGCCCACCGAAGTAGGTTTGTGCGGCCTGAGTCCCGAAGTTGCCAGTTGGTCTTTGGCCATCATTGGCTTGGCCAACATTGCGGGCAGCCTTTATGCAGGTTCTTGCATCAATTCGTATCGCAGCAAATACATCTTGGCTTTCATGTACACCTCAAGGGCTGTCTTGATCACCGTCTACCTGCTTGCACCTAAAACTGAATGGACCTTCTATGCATTTGCATTGGGCTTAGGCTTCACTTGGTTGGCCACCGTACCGCCCACAGCCGCCTTGGTTGGCAAATTGTTTGGCATTCGCTACTTGGCAACCTTGTTTGGCTTAACCCTTTTATCGCATCAAATTGGCGGCTTCTTGGGTGCCTACCTCGGCGGCTTGGCGCTCACCAACAACGGTGACTACCAATGGATGTGGTGGGCCGACATTGCTTTGTCTTTGATGGCCGGTCTTGTCAACTTGCCGATCAAAGAAGCTCCCATCGCCAAGCCTCAAGTAGCCTAAGAACGCGGGTTATCAATGACCCGCAACGCCAAGCTCAGCGCTGCGGCATGTCCTTCACGGAAAACCCCAGGCTGATAGTGGCATCTTCTGGGATAGGCGGCATACTATCCTGCCACGCTTCCCACTGCGCTTTCATGTTGGTCAACCTGTCAGGTTCTTGCTTGGCCAAATTGGCACGCTCTCGTGCATCTTGAGCGATGTTGAACAAATAGTCGTTGCCGTCCACCCGTAAATACTTCCAGTCTCCGACCCGCAAGGCACGTTGGCTGCGATGGTTCATGCGCCAGTACATCGGTCTTTCAAAGCAAGCATCGTTGGACTTCAAGATGGGCATCAAAGAAACGCCATCAAAGGGATAGTCTGGATGAGCTTGTCCGCCGCCCAACTCCACCAAAGTGGCAGACCAGTCCATGGTCATGCAATGCTGAGCTGTGCTACGGCCCGGCTGAGCGATGCCCTGAGGCCAATGGGCAATCCATGGTACGCGAATACCGCCCTCTGTAAGGTCCATCTTGCCACCCACCAAAGGCCAGTTGTCGCTAAAGCGTTCACCCCCGTTGTCGCTTGTGAATACGATCAGGGTGTTGTCGAGTTGTCCCGACTTTTTCAGTGCATCAACCACCCAACCAATACCCTCATCCATGTGATGGATCATGCGGTGATACGTGTGAATGTTGCCACCTTGCAAATGGAAAATATTGTCCTTGATACCTTGTGCAACGGCATGGTCCTCGCGCGTCTCCCACGGCCAGTGTGGCGCTGTGTAATGCATGCTCAAGAAAAACGGCTGATCGGGTGACGCCGACATACGCTCAATAAAATCTACTGACTTGCGTGAGATCAGATCGGTCAGGTAGCCTTCGTGCGGCTGTGTTTCCTCGCCGACCCACAAGTCGTGATCGCCCGTTGAAGCGCAATGTGTAAAGTAATCAACACCACCCGCCATGGGGCCAAAGAACTCGTCATAGCCTGAACGCAAGGGTCCAAAAGAAGGCGGATAACCCAAATGCCATTTGCCGATCAAGGCCGTGCGATAGCCTTGCTCTTTTAACAAGGAGGGCAAAGTGGGGTGAGAAGGCGGCAAACCCAAAGTAGTGCTGGTTTTGGCTTTGCTGTTGATCGGCTCTTCTGCGGCGCCCCTTAAACGGTATTGGTAGCGCGCAGTCATCAAGCCAAATCGAGTGGGTGAACACACTGGCGAATTGGAATAGCCATCGCTGAATTTGAGGCCATTGGCGGCCAAGCTATCAATCACGGGCGAGACTTTGCCAAATTGGGCATCGCGCCCACCATAGCAACCTAAGTCGGCAAAGCCTAAATCGTCTGCCACGATGAAAATGATATTGGGACGCTTCATGACGCTTTTCCTAAAAATCAAAAGAGAGATTTTCACATGGTTCTAAGTGCTCATGGTTGTACCCGTTGACAAAGGTACGCTGCTTCTTAAACTGAAGGCAAACATCAAGACACCCACTTCATTTTCCGAAATTTCCTTGGATCCTTTATGAAAATTATCAACCGGTTGGGATTGGCTTGTTTGACTTTGCTGGCTTGCTTAGGCATCACGTCCATCTCCCATGCTCAAAGCTTTCCACAAAAAAACATTCAAGTTGTGGTTCCTGTCGCTGCTGGCGGTGGCACCGATTTATTGGCACGTAACCTGAGCCAGCGCGTCAGCGAAATTTTGGGCCAAACCCTGGTTGTCGACAACAAGCTGGGGGCAGGAGGCAACATCGGTGTTGAATACGTGATGAGGTCCAAGTCGGATGGCTACACGCTGCTGGTCAGTCCTGCCACCATTGCCACCAATGTGGCTGTTTATCGTAAATTGCCATACGACTTGATCAAAGACTTTCAAGCCATCACCTTGATTGGCCAAACTGGCGTGGTCTTAGTAGTTCATCCTTCAGTCAAAGTGAACACGCTCAAAGAATTCATTGACTTGATGAAGTCCAAAAACGGCGACATGAACTATGGTTCTGCTGGCATGGGCAGTCCGCAACACTTGCAGGCCGAGTTTTTCAACCAATTGGTGGGCCTCAAATCGAATCACATTCCCTACAAGGGGCAAGCGCAGGCCATGAATGATTTGATTGGTGGCCAGTTGCAGTACATGTTCAGCCCCATTCAAAATGCCTTGCCCCAAATTCAGCAAGGCCGATTGAAGGCTCTCGCTGTGGCATCGGCCACAAGACATAAAGCCATACCGCAAGTGCCCACACTCGGGGAACAAGGGTATCAAGGCGTGGAGCTCACCAATTGGTTTGCGGTCTACGCCCCTGCCAATACACCGCCTGCCGTTGTCAAAAAACTGAATGCGGCTTTCATTCAGGCGGGTACTGAGCAGAAAATGAAAGAGAAGTTAGACACCTTGGGCTTTGGGAGCTTCTTTACAAGTGCCGATGAAGCCACCGATTTCATGCGATCTGAAATTGTGCGTTGGGCTCGCGTTGCGGCCTATGCAGGCATCAAAGCGGAGTAAAACTGACGCAAGCTGGCGTATTATCGGCGTAGCTACATTTCCATCGACACTGGCTACACCATGAAGAAAATACTCCTTTTAGGCTCAGGCGAGCTTGGCAAAGAATTTGTCATCAGCGCCAAGCGATTGGGCTGTCACGTCATTGCTTGCGACAGCTATGCTGGCGCTCCCGCAATGCAAGTGGCCGACCAATATGAAGTGTTCAGCATGCTCGATGAAGCGCCCTTGCGCGCTGCCATTGCCAAGCACAAACCCGATTTGATCGTGCCTGAAATTGAAGCCATTCGCACAGAGGTTTTGCTAGAAGTTGAAAAAGAAGGCTTCGAGGTTATTCCAAGTGCCCGCGCGGCCAACCTCACCATGAACCGCGATCGAATTCGCGACGTGGCTGTGGGCTTGGGTGTTCGAACTGCCAAATTTAATTACGCTGAATCTAGCGAAGAACTTTTGTCGCAAGCCAAAACCATCGGTTTCCCTGTTGTGATCAAGCCCGTCATGAGTTCATCTGGTAAAGGCCAGAGCGTTGCCAAAACCGAAGCAGACATTCAGGCAAGTTGGGACTATGCATGTGCCGGTATGCGCGGTGATCGCAAAAAGGTCATTGTCGAAGAGTTCATCAATTTTGAATTTGAAATTACCTTGCTGACCATTCGCCAGCGCAACGGTCAAACTCTTTTTTGCCCACCCATTGGTCACGTACAAGAACGAGGCGACTATCAATACAGTTGGCAGCCACAGGCCATGGCGCCCAATTACCTCAAGTCAGCGCAAGAGATGGCCGAAAAAGTCACAGCTGACTTGGGCGGTGCAGGCTTGTTTGGTGTTGAGTTTTTTGTCACAGCCAAAGAGGTCATCTTCAGTGAACTCAGCCCTCGTCCTCACGATACCGGCATGGTGACGCTCATCAGCCAAAACCTGAGTGAGTTTGATTTGCATGCCCGGGCTGTCTTGGGCTTGCCCATCCCCGTTATCGAGTGTGTTGAAGGTGCCAGTGCGGTTGTCTTGGCCGACCGTGAAGGCCACAACCCCAGTTATTCGGGCGTGTCTGCAGCCTTGCAAGAACCAGGTGTTGATGTGCGTATCTTTGGCAAGCCCACCACTCGCCCCTTCCGTCGCATGGCTGTGGCTTTGGCCAAAGGCGAGAAAGCTTTAGAAAGAGCACGCGCTGCAGCTTCCAAAATCGGAGTTCACGTGTCTTAAAAAAAGGTGCCTCAGCACCTTTTTTATCTTTGCACCATCACTTCACTTCGGTGATGAACTTGTCGTTGGTGCGTCGCACCTTCTTCATGTTGACCAACCAGTCTTTGTCGGCTTCGCGGTAGCCCAAAGGCAAAATGACGGTGCTGCGGAGACCACGCGCGGCCAAGCCCAAAATTTCGTCCACTTTGGCAGGGTTGAAACCTTCCATGGGTGTGGCGTCCACTTCTTGCTCTGCCGCCGCAATCAAGGCCGTGCCCAAGGCAATGTAAGACTGCTTGGCTGCATGCTGGAAGTTCACTTCAGGCCCCTTGGCAGGATAGTTGGCCAACAACATCTTGCGATAGTTTTCTGCGCCTTCGTTCACAAAACCACGTACTTCGTTGTTGTAGTCGAACATCATGTTGATTCGCTCGGCGGTGTAATCGTTCCAAGCTGCAAACACCAACAGGTGCGAGCCTTCGGTGATTTGTGCTTGGTTGTTGGCCGCCGCTTGAATTTGGGCACGCACTTCGGGGTTGGTGACCACAAATACTTCGTAAGGTTGCAAACCGCTTGAGGTAGCAGTTAGACGAATGGCTTCCAAAATGCGTTGCACTTTGTCTTCTGGCACAGACTTGGTAGGGTCCATTTTTTTGGTGGCATAACGCCAGTTCAGGGCTTGCAGCAAATCCATTTGAAAAAATCCAATTTAAAAACAATCGGTGAGTTTAATCTGAATGAGAGATTTGTTCATGACCGTTCAATTTGACGCCAGTACTGTGGCGTGTGCCCTTTCCAAAGCGTTAGGATCGAGGGCATGTCCAATTGGCTTCCCCTTCTTGCAACGCTGTTCATTCAAGCCATGGTCGCCATGGCATTGTTGACCTTGCCCGTCATGGCACCCGTGGCAGCCAAGGCTTTAGAGGTTTCGCCAGCGCTCGTAGGCGTCTACGTGGCGATTACCTATGCAGGCGCCATGTTTGCCAGCCTCACCTCCGGCACCACGGTAAGCAGATTGGGGCCCATTCGCGTCAGCCAATTGGGCTTGATGCTTTGCGCACTCGGGCTTTGCCTTTGCGCTGTTCCATGGCTGCCGGCCATAGGCCTGGGCGCTTTGCTGATTGGTCTAGGTTATGGCCCCATCACCCCAGCCAGTTCGCAAATTTTGGCCAGAACCACCCCGCCCGCTCAAATGGCGCTTGTTTTCTCTATCAAACAAACGGGCGTTCCAGTGGGCGCCATGATGGCAGGCGCCATCGTGCCCTCCTTGATGTTGGGCATTGATTGGCAATGGAGTCTGGTGGTTGTGGCCATGGCCTGCATCGTCAGCGCGGCTTTGTCCCAACCACTGCGTGAAGCCTTGGACGATTTGCGGCAAGCCGGTTTGACTTTTCAGATGAGCACACTGACCACCCCACTGCGCATGGTTTTGGGCCACCGTGCACTCAGCACCATGGCTGCTTGTTCCTTTATGTTTTCAATGGTGCAAATGTCCTTGACCACCTATTTGGTCACTTATTTGCATGACGACTTGGCCTACGGCATGGTCAGTGCCGGGCTGCTTTTGTCAGTGACTCAAATGGGCGGTATTGGCGGCCGCATTGCTTGGGGCCTGGTGGCAGACCGTTGGCTTGGCGCACAAAAAACTTTGGCTTTGCTGGCCATCCTGATGGCCAGCAGTGCCTTGGCCACGGCACTTTTAATGCCCACGCTCCCTCTCTGGGGAATTTGGGCAATTTTGTTGGTGTTTGGCGCCTCCGCCATTGGTTGGAATGGCGTTTACTTGGCCGAAGTTGCCAGACAAGCCCCCGAAGGCAAGGCCAGTGTGGCTACTGGTGGCACTCTCACATTCACCTTTTTAGGGGTTGTGATTGGGCCACCTTTGTTTGGTGCTTTGTCTTCTGCATTTGGCACCTATCGTGCCGGCTTCTTGGCACTGGTGATCACATCAAGCTTGTGCGCTTGGGTGCTGTATCGGCTTAAGCCCAATGCTGCGCAGAACCGAAGCGAATAAAGTCAGCGCCCTTCTCTGCAATCATGATGGTAGGGGCATTGGTATTGCCGGACACCAAGTTGGGCATGACAGACGCATCGATCACGCGCAAACCTTGCAATCCATGCACGCGCAACTCTGAGTCAACAACGGCCAAGGGATCTTGTGCAGGTCCCATTTTGCATGTGCCTACAGGGTGATATTCGGTGTCGGAATGGTCGCGTAAAAATGATTCAATTTGCCCAGGGTCTTGGGCATTCAAGGGATACAACATTTCTGCACGGTAACTGGCCAAGCCTGCTGATTCCATGATCTGCAGTCCCATCTGCGTGGCCTTCATCATGGTTTGCAAATCGTCTTTCTGTTTGAAAAACGCAGGATCAATCAATGGCTTGTCCGTTGGATTTCGGCTGGCCAATGTAACGCTGCCACGACTCTTGGGGCGCAGCAAGGTCACATGCAGGGTGTAGCCATGCCCCATGTGCATTTTCCGGGCATGGTCATCGACAATGCCCGTGCACAAAGCCAGTTGAATGTTGGGGTAGTCTGTGTTGCCGTCGGTCGAAACAAAGCCTTGCGTTTCAGATACATTGGAAGTGATCCAGCCCGTGCGCTTGGTACGCCACTCCCACATGGCTTTGAGCATGTTCCAAGAGCCCTTCAATGAGAAGCCCATGGCATCGTTTATTTTTTGTGTTTTGTAAATCAATACGGTGGTGACGTGGTCTTGTAAATTTTGTCCCACGCCTGGCAATTCATGCACCAACGCAATGCCCATGTCTTGCAAATGAAGTGCTGGACCAATACCAGACAACATCAACAATTGCGGTGTGCCAAACGCGCCACCCGACAAAATCACTTCTCTGCGAGCGCGAACTTCGTGTTCAACCCCATTGACCAGGTAGCGAACACCAACAGCACGCTTACCTTCCATCATGACTTGGGTGGCATGCGCATGCGAGATGATGTGCAGATTGTCTTGATGACGGTGCGGATCTATGTAAGCACGCGCAGCGTTCCAGCGTTCGCCCCCCTTTTGCGTAACTTGTCCGGGTGACACACCAAACTGCTTTGCACCGTTGTAGTCTGGATTGGAAGGAATACCCTGCTCGTTGCAAGCCTTCACAAAGGCTTGGTTGATAGGACTGGGGCTTCGAAGGTAGCTGACATTCAGAGGACCACCTACACCACGGTAAGCATCAGCGCCAAAGCACTCGTTGTGCTCTGACTTTTTAAAATAGGGCAGCACCTCTTGATAAGACCAGCCTGCATTGCCCAAGGCTGCCCAAGTGTTGTAGTCTTGCGCATTGCCGCGGGTGTAAACCATGGCATTGACCGAAGAGCTTCCACCCATGACCTTGCCACGAGGCTGAAAACCCAAGCGACCATTGAACCCCGGTTGCGGAATGGTGTTGTAGCCCCAACTGTTGATGTTCAGTGATGCTGTCGCGGCAAAGCCTAAAGGCGCTCGCACAAATACTGAATCATCGGATCCGCCAGCTTCTAGCAAGCAGACCGTTTGCTGTGCGTCTTCACTTAGCCGACCTGCAACACAACAACCTGCAGATCCGCCACCCACCACCACATAATCAAATTCAGAAAGAGACATCAAAATTACCTCGTGACAATGGGATAAGACTGCGCAAATTAATGGTTGGCGCCCATGCCAATTTTGGCATCCACACCGCCTTCATTGACATGATGCACTAATACGCTCAATGCGCACAGTAGCGCTTTTGACAAGGTCTCTGTGCTCATGCTGGCCAACGATGCGCCCGATCTGGCAGCGACTTGGGAGGGCAACAAAGGCACATGCACAAACCCACTAGGTGTCTGGGTATGAGCCAGCATGTGCTGGAGACCATAAAACACCTGATTGCAAACAAAGGTGCCCGCCGTTTGAGAAATGGCAACGGGAAAAGCATTGGCTCTCAGTTGCGCCGCCATTTTTTTAATGGGCAAGGTTGAAAAGTAAGCTGCCGGTGCGTTCGCAAGCACAGGCTCGTCGACGGGTTGTGCGCCTTCGTTGTCTGGAATTCTGGCATCGCAGACATTGATGGCCACACGCTCAATTGAAAAATCGCTTCGACCATCGGCCTGCCCTAGCGCCATGACGGCGACAGGCTGATGAAGATGAATGGCCTTGCTCAGTGCATCCAAGGATTTAGAAAACACACAAGGTAACTTTTCGGCCACAACAAGAACACTTTGGATGTGCTGCCCATGAAGCATCTGTGCCACTTCCCATGAGGGGTTCAAAGTCTCTCCACCAAAGGGCTCAAAACCTGTGATCAATATTTTCAAGACAAGGCCCTCGTCACTTAGACTGCACAACACCATGGCCACATGCAAATGCGTCATGGCAATTGAGTTCATTTTAGGGAAGAATCATGTCATGACAAATAAATCCTTGCATGACTTAAATTCTCAACCGCGCCATGCATCTCCCATTGGTTTTATAGGCATCGGCAACATGGGTTTTGCCATGATGGCGCGACTGCGTGACCAAGGATGGTCTTGCGCGTGTTACGACATCGACCTACGGCAAATTGAAAAAGCTCATCAAGCTGGCGCTGAAGTGATGCATGACGCTGCTCAAATTGGCGCCGCATGCAGAATCAGTTTTTTGGTAGTGGTCGATGCCGCGCAAGTCCATGACGTGTTGTGGGGACCTGCCGGTTTCATGCGCACAGCACTTCACGGGGATGTAATTTATTTGTGCCCCACATTGGGGCCTTTGGATGTAGTCGATATTGCACAGCGCGCACAATCGCAAGGCGTGACGGTCATCGACGCGCCGATGTCTGGCGGTCCAGTTAGAGCGAGAGAAGGACAAATGAGTTTGATGTTGGCAGGCGCAGCACATGTCTTACTGCAACACGCACCATTGCTAGATGCCATCACACCGCACCGCTTTGTAATCAGTGAAACGCCCGGTGATGCAGCCAAAACCAAATTGGCCAACAACTTGTTGGCTGCGATCAACTTGGCCGGTATCAGCGAAGTCTTGGCCATGGCGCAATCTTGGGGCCTGAATGCTCAAACCACCTTGGCGGTGATGCAGGCCAGCAGCGGTCAAAGTTGGATTGGCATGGACCGAATGACACGTGCGCTGCAAAACGACTTTGCGCCTAGGGCCCATACAAGTTTATTAGCCAAAGACACGCGTTTGGCCTTGCAAGCTTGTGACGATTTGAATGTGACGCAACCTAAGCTAGGACAACTGGCCACACGCCAGTTCGAACAAGCTTGCAAAGAGGGTTTCAAGGAGATGGATGACGCCAGCTTGTTTTTACAAGCAGGTGGCAAGCCCAAACCTTGAGGCTGCAGGGCTTGGCCACCGTGACGATATGCCTTTTAAAGGCGAGACAACTTAAGCCAGAGCAGGCTCGGGTTTTTGAACTGCAGCGTACCCCATCTCATCCAGAGCAGCTGACAGATGTTGAACACTGCGTGCAGGATTGTGAAGTTTTTCAAGTCCAAACAAGCCAATGCGGAAGGTCATGAAATCTTTGGGCTCATCGCACTGCAAGGGTACACCCGCTGCAGTTTGAAGGCCCAAGGCCAAAAACTTCTTGCTGTTGTGAATGTCGGCGTCTTGCGTGTAGCTCACCACCACACCAGGTGCTTGAAAGCCTGTAGCAGCCACGCTTTGGAAGCCGCGTGAGACCAACAGCGAACGCACTTGATTGCCAAGGGCCAGTTGCTCTTGTTTCACTTTTTCGAAGCCATAAGCTTGCGTTTCTTGCATGACTTCGCGCAATTTGGCCAGCGCATCGGTGGGCATGGTGGTGTGATACATGTGCGTACCTGTTTCATACGCTTCCATAATTTGCAGCCACTTTTTCAAGTCACACGCAAAGCTAGAGCTTTGTGTGCTGTCAATGGCTTTGCGAGCGCGCTCACTCATCATGACCATAGCACAGCAAGGTGAACCGCTCCAGCCCTTCTGCGGTGCACTGATTAGAACATCGACACCAGTGGCTTTCATGTCGACCCACATGGCGCCTGACGCAATGCAGTCCAACACAAACAAACCACCCACCGCATGAACCGCATTGGACACGCGCGACAGGTAATCATCGGGCAGCATCATGCCGGCAGCCGTTTCAACGTGCGGTGCAAAAACCACTGCTGGTTTCTCAAGGGCAATTTGAGCTTCCACTTCCTCAATGGGGCAAGGGGCCCAGGCAGACTTCGTGTTGGCCGATTGTTGTTTGGCTTTCAATATGACAGAGGCAGCAGGAATGGCCCCCATGTCGAAAATTTGCGTCCAGCGATAGCTGAACCAGCCATTGCGAATGACCATCACTTTTTGGCCATGCGCAAATTGACGCGCAACGGCTTCCATGCCAAACGTACCACTGCCAGGCACCAAAGCAACTGAATGCGCTTTGTACACATCTTTCAAGATGGCAGAAATGTCTTTCATCACGCCCTGAAAGCGCTGCGACATGTGGTTTAACGCACGGTCTGTGTAAACCACAGAAAACTCGAGCAAGCCATCTGGATCAATGTTGGAAAGTAGAGCAGGCATGGGATATCTCCTTGTGAGCCGGGAGGTGAATTATGCGTAAAAAGCCTCAACCGTGCCCTTGAGTTTGATAAGCAAGGGATTACCCTTGCGGTCGAGGGTTTTGCCTGCAGGCACTTTAACCCAGCCTTCACTGATGCAATATTCCTCTACATCGGTGCGATTTTTACCGTTAAAGCGGATACCGATTTCGTGTTGAAACACCTCGGCTTTGTAAAAAGGGCTGCGTGAATCGATGGACAAATGGTCTGGCAATTCGGGGCGTGAGTTAGTGTCGCTCATGTTGATGTAATGTCATGAAATCAAAATAGACTGAGATTCTCCAACATTTCGGGGGTGAATGGGATGACAGACGATTCAATTGTCGAGGCACATGTCAATGTCGCCGCCAAAAGCCAAATGAGTTTGGCTGGTATGGCAACTGTAGCCTCCTTAACTGCTTGCGGAGGTGGCGGTGGTGCAAGCTCTTCCCTGCCCTCTAACAATTCAGGTGGTAACGACAGCACTGGCCCCTCGCCTTCCCAATTGGATGCCTCGCGATTTTTGCGTCAAGCCGCATTTGGCGGCAATGTCACCCATATCAACGAAATTGCTGCGACCAGTCCTTTGACTTGGTTAAATGGACAAATGGGACAAGCAACGGGTGGTAACTTAACACGCTGGCTGATTGATAAAGGGTTCAACGACGCAAGCGTCAGCAGCAACGTCAATGGCGATGGCGGGTGGCCTCAAGCCATCTGGTGGAAACTGTTCAGCGCACCAGATCCATTCAGGCAAAGGGCCACCTTGGCCTTGTCTGAATTATTTGTGGTGTCCCAGTTGGGCTTGCCCTTTTCATGGCGTAACTTTGCCATCGCCAATTATTGGGAAGTGCTGGAAACACACGCATTGGGCAATTTTCGGAATCTGTTGGAAGCGGTAACTTTGTCCTCCGCCATGGGCACCTATCTCAACATGAAGGGCAACCAAAAGTACGATGCCAAAACCGGTCGCTCGCCAGATGAAAACTACGCTCGAGAAGTGATGCAACTTTTCACAATTGGTCTTTATGAGCTCAATTCAGATGGGACGTACAGGTTAGATGCAAGTGGAAAACCAATTGAAACCTACGACAACGCCGACATACAAGGCTTGGCGAGAGTTTTCACGGGCTGGAACAATGCATCTGGCTCAGATCCCACTGGAAATCTAGCCCCTGCAGCTTACCGACATGGTTTACCCATGTCACTCAATGCAAATTTTCACAGCACCGAAGAGAAAAAATTCTTAAAAGTTACCATCCCTGCTGGAACGCTTGGTGTGCCCAGCCTCAAGATTGCGTTAGACACTTTGTTTGAGCATGCCAACACAGCTCCTTTTGTGTCCAAGCAATTGATACAACGTCTGGTGACCAGTAACCCAAGTCCAGCTTACGTAGCACGTGTTGCCAAAACATTTGAGGACAACGGCAAAGGCATACGTGGCGACATGAAGTCTGTTTGGACTGCCATTTTGATGGACACCGAAGCGCGACACCTAAACAACGCATCCTATTTTGGCAAATTGTCAGAACCCATGGTGCGCTTGCTGCAATGGGGACATACATTTCATGCCACTTCGCTGGATGGCGCATGGAGTTTGGGTTACACAGACTCAGACACCACGTTGGGCCAAATGCCCATGCGTTCGCCATCTGTGTTCAATTATTTCAGGCCGGGATATGTACCGCCCAACACGCAGCTGGCATCGCAAAATTTACTTGCACCAGAATTTCAGATACTGACGGAGCCCACCGTGGTCAGCTATGTCAATTACATGGCTGGCACCATTAACAACGCGCGCAATGTCAAAGCCGACTACAACTACGAAAGAACGATCGCCAACGACGCAATGGCCTTGGTCAATCATTTGAATCTTTGCTTAGCTGCGGGCGCTCTGACCACAGCCAATCAAAATACCATTGTCACTGCCATCGATACCATTTCGGTCACCACCGAAACCGGGCTTCTCAACCGAATTTATGCCGCCGTTCTGTTAGTCATGAGCAGCACCGACTACCTCATTCAAAGGTAAGGATTGACCATGACAAAAACGACAAATCACCTCAACCGAAGAACATTGCTCCAGCGCAGCGCAGCCTTGGCGCTGCAAGGCGTGGCAACCCCCATGGCAGCCAGCCTAGGACTAATGGCCGATGCCGCTGCGCAAACAGCCAACGATTACAAAGCCTTGGTGTGTATTTTTCTATTTGGCGCAAACGATCACTACAACACCGTGATCCCTTACGACCTGCCAACGCACAGCAACTACTTCAATATTCGAAGAGGAACACCTGTTGCTGGCAGCATTTACGATGGCATCGCCATAGGCCGCGATGCTCTCGCTGGGACAGCGCTTAGCACCGCCTTGAGTGGTGGCAGGCAAATGGCGCTCAACCCCGAGATGTCAGCCTTGAAGGCTTTGTTTGAAAGCAAGCGTGCGTCTATCTTGCTCAATGTTGGCCCCTTGGTTGTTCCAACCAGTCGTCTGCAATACGACAACAGATCGGTGCCATTGCCACCCAAATTGTTTTCGCACAATGACCAACAAGCTTATTGGCAATCGTCCTTTCAGGCAGAAGGCGGTGCAACGGGCTGGGGGGGACGCGCAGCCGATTTGTTGATGAGCAACAACAACCGGTCCAGCCTGACCTGTATTTCGGTCAACGGCAACGCACTCTTTCTGGCGGGTCAACAAGCCATCTCATATCAAATGAGTTCGTCAGGGGCCACCACTGTCAATGCCATCAAAAACAAGTCCTTGTTTGGGTCTTCGGCTTGCGCCACGGCCTTGCAAAACTTGATGACGCAAAACAGCAGTTTTGCCATGGCCAACGACTACACCGCTGTCGCCAAACGTGCATTAGAAACCTACGATGGCATTGTGGGTGCCATTGGCACAACCCCCTCTGCCTCGATGAATGCCCTGTTTCCCAGTGCTGCCAGCAACAGCCTTTCAGCACAGCTCAAAATGGTTGCACGCATGATCGAGCAGCAAGCCACCTTTGGTATCAAACGACAAGTTTTCATGGTGGGCATGGGCGGCTTTGACTTGCACGACTTTTTACCCGCGCAGCATCCTGCTCTTCTGCAAAAACTCAGTACGGCCATGAAAGAGTTTGACGATGCAATGACCACTCTTGGCAGAGGGCCGCAGGTGACCACCTTCACAGCATCCGATTTTGGGCGAACCCTTACCTCCAATGGCGACGGCTCTGACCATGGCTGGGGCAGTCATCACTTTGTGATGGGTGGCGGCGTAGCCGGTGGGCAGTTCTTAGGTCTTGCACCTGAAATAGGCCTCACACACAACCAGCAGGTTGGCAGTGGCCGTTTGCTGCCCAGTACATCGGTGGACCAATTGGGCGCAGAGTTGGCAGCATGGTTTGGCGTCAGTCAAACCGATGTCAAAACGGTACTGCCTCACGCCAGCAACTTCGATCTTTACAAGATCGGCCTATTTAAACCTATTGGCTGATCACTCAACTGTGATGTTGGCCTGTTTGATCAAGTTGCCGTACTTGGCAAATTGTATTTTCAAATCAGTGGCCAACTCGTCAGGACTGGTGCCCCTTGGGCTGAGGCCGAGGCCAAACAATTGTTCTTTAACGGCAGGATCTGCAATGGCTTTGACAATTTCTGCGTGCAACTTTTGAAGGACGGGTTTCGGCGTGCCCGCAGGCGCCATCATGGCAAACCAAGAATTGAATTCAAACCCACTCAAACCAGACTCTGACACCGTGGGCACATCGGGAAATTGTGGCAAGCGCTTGGGTGTTGTGACCGCAATCAGGCGCAATTTTCCAGCTTTGATCAATGAGCTGACTGTTGCAATGCCTTGAAACGCTACTTGAACTTCATGACCTGCGACACCCACAGCTGCTTGCGTAGCGCCCTTGTATGGAACATGCGTCAATTGAACGCCTGCCTGGGATGAAAACAATGCCATGGCAATGTGCTGCGGACTGCCATTGCCACCCGAACCGTAGTTGATTTGGCCAGGAGCTTTTTTGGCAGCTGCAATCAAATCGGCAGCGGTGCGAATGCCAGAATCTGAGGGAACAACAAGCCCCCACTCTACTGTGGCCACCAAAGAGATCGGTTCAAAATCTTTTTGAATGTCCCAAGGCATTTTGGCTTGTAGGTTTGGCAGCATGGTCATGATGCTGTCGTTGAATCCACCGAGGGTGTAACCATCGGGGGCTGACTTGGCGACTCTGTCAGCTCCAATTAAACCTGCGGCACCCGCCTGATTTTCAATAGCAATGCCCGTGCCCAAACTGGTAGCAACTTTTTGCATCACGATACGGGCTGCATTGTCGACTGCACTTCCAGCTGCCAAGGGAACAATGAGTTTGATCGGCTTTTGTGGATAGCCGCTGGACTGAGCAAAAGCAGGAATCGCAACAAGTGATGAAAAACTCAACAGCAATGCGCTGAAATACTTCAAACCAACACGCAAGCTCGTAGGCTTTGTCCATGCAGTAAGTTGACTCATCACAATCTCTTTCGGTTTTGATTAAAGGGGGCTAAGGGAGTTGAGAGGGCTCAGCGGGCTGACCCCCAATTGTGCCGCCAATTCATGCAATTGCTTGACCAAACTTGGCGCCAACAATACACCCTGCTTCTCATGTGCCAACCGTTTGCGATGGCTTTGCTCGCCTGGTAGCCAAATGCGCTCAACACCAGGCATACGTTCCGCGTTGCGAAGCTCACCAATCAGGCGATCAACATTTTGTTTGAATTCGACAATGTCGCCAAATGCGGCTGGGTCGATGACCGCAATAGCTTGGCCTGTGTTGGTGGTAGTACTGAAGTCTTTGTTGAAATCAATCACTTGACTGCCCATGGCCGCACCATTCAAAGTGCCAGCCAAAATGCCGACAATCAAGGACAGACCATAACCTTTGTATCCGCCAATGGGCAACAAAAATCCTTCGTCGCTCTTGGTGGGGTCTAGCAAGGGCTTACCTTGACGATCAATCATCCAGCCCTCGGGCATCATTTCGCCGCGTTGCGCTTTGGCTTTGACTTTGCCATAAGCAGCCACCGTTGTGGCCATGTCCAACACAATAGGCGCTTCATTCAAACTGGGAATGGCAGCCGCAATGGGGTTGGTTGACAACAACATGTCCAAGCCACCCCAAGGAGGCAAGTGGTTGGCATTGCCAACTGCAAAGTACAAACCAATCATGTCGTGCTTGAGCGCCATACGGGCATACAGAGATGCAGGGCCAGCATGATTGCTAAGCCGACTGCCCACCCAAGCAATGCCTGAAGATTTGGCTTTTTGAATGGCCAGCTCGGTGGCTTGCTTCATGACCAAATGACCCATGCCATTGTCGCCATCGATCAAGGCCATGGCGGTACGCTCTTGCACCACCTTGATGTTGGGTTGAAGGTTCAGGCCACCCGCCAAGATTCGCTTGACGTAAGGGGCAAGTCGAATGACGCCATGACCATCAGAGCCTTGCATGTCTGCTTCGGCCATCAATTCACCAATGATCAGCGCATCTTGATTGGGAATGCCAAGAGAAGACATGGCGCTGGCAATAAAGGATGCCAACTGGGAAGCACTGACTCTGAATTCAGACATTTTTCATCCGTTGTTGAATGGCCATTACCGCACAATCGGGGCTGGTCAAAATTGGCACTGTCGATTTGGATTGCGCCAAAGGCTGTGCAGCTGCCATCGAAAACTGGGCCAACATGATGACATCACAAACAGGCATTTGTTCAATGGCGCTGGCAATGCGTTGGTGATGATCGTCTGCTTTTCCTTTGGCCAATGCGTCCATGGCATGCGGCACATGCACCCCATGCAAGTTGACCTTGCGAAGCAGTCCCCGCGTCAAGACGTTGAACTCTTCGCGCATCGAATCGATCGAGGCGGCAAACGTTGCCACCAAACCAATGTTGAGATCGGCAGAAGATGTGGGCCGTGCTTTCAACGCAAGGTGCAATGCATCTTGAAACATGGCCTCATTGGGCTTGAGCGTGGGAATACCCACAGCTTTGCCAGCCGCCTCAATGGCTTCACCAAAGGCAGAGCAAGTGAACAAAATACCCTGACAACCTGCCCTTTTTGCATATTGCGCCAAGTCGATGAATCGCTCAATCATGTTGGCTGTTAAATGACCATCGACTGCCAGATCGCGTGACAAACTGTCATCCAAAATATTTTGCAGTTTGGCTTGAGGCCACAGCTTTTGAAATGACGCATTGACGGGCTCGATGGCCAATGGGGTTGCGTGAATCAATGCAATGCGCGGCGCAATCATCATTCAATCCGCAAGCCTGTTTTTTCAATGACAGGCCTCCAACGTGCCATCTCTTCTTTGATGAATTCGGTGGCCGACTCTGGTGTGGAGTCTGTGGGCTCCATTGCCAATTTATTCAATTGATCAACCAATACCGGATCTTTCAAAACTTTGGCAGTGGCAGCAGCCAACAGGTCAATGATGGTCTTGGGCGTGCCCGCAGGCGCCGCAATGCCATTCCACAACACAGCCTCAAAGTTTTTGATGCCCAAGGCTTCGTTCACTGTAGGCACATCCGGTGCCAAGCTCGATCGCTTGTTGGAAGCGATGGCCAAAATTTTGGCTTGTCCGCCCTGATGCAATGGCAAAGCAGAACCCAAGGCATCGACCATGGTTTCAGTTTGTCCACCCAGCAATGCTGGTTTTGCTTGGCCGCTTCCCTTGTAAGGAATGTGTTCAATTTTGGCGCCCGACTCCAACAAAAAGCGTTCCATTGACAAGTGCAAATAAGTGCCTTGCCCGGGTGAACCATAACGGAACTTTGTGGGGTTGGCTTTGGCTTGGTCGATCAGCGCTTTCAGCGTTTGTGGTGACTCTTTGTTGGCCATGAAAACCACCGCCGAGCCGCCCACCACGGCAACAGTGGTGAAGTCTTTGAGGTAATCGTATTGCGGTTTAAGGGCCATCAAGTTGTAAAGCGCCAAGTTGGAGGCAGTACCAAACAACAAGGTGTGTCCGTCAGGTTGGCTGCGCTTAACCTCCAAGGAACCAATGGCACCACTGGCGCCGGCTTTGTTGTCAACAATGACGCTCTGATTTAAGACGCGCGACAAACCGATGGCGTATTGACGGGCAAAAATATCCGTCGGACCGCCCGCTGGAAAAGGCACAATCAAGCGAATGGTTTTGGTTGGGAAATTGGTTTGTGCTTGCAGACTCAAAGGCGCAGCCATTGTGAGTCCAAGTAAGGACAGCGCCGTGATGGCTGTGCGACGTTTGACTTGAAGTAATTTAAACACCTTGTCTCCCTTTTTAAATCCTATAGGGCCTCTTTTGTTGGCAAGCATTGCCAACAAAGTGGAGGTCTCGAATCATCATAAGTCCACGCGGCAAACCTTTACAAGCCAGCGTTCCGCCATTCGGACTGGTGTGAAGAGGGCTCACAACACAGCCCCACATGTTGAATGGCGTGAATGGCGCAGAACTCATCGCGGTCTGATGCATCGCCGCTAACGCCAACCGCACCAATGACAACGGACTGCGCATTCAAGATCAAGACGCCGCCCGGCACTGGAATGAAACGCCCGTCTGAGGCCGCAGACAAAGCACCTTGAAATGCAGGCCGATTGGCCAACCTGTCGCGTATGAGACGGGTCGACATGCCCATGCCCAATGCAGCCCAAGCTTTGCCAAATGCGATGTCGTATCGCAAAATGCCGCAGCCATCTTCACGCTGAAATGCCACCAATTGGCCACCAGCATCCAATACTGCAACCGCCAATGGCAAAAGTCCCTCCTTCTGACGGACAGCCAGGCACTCGTTCAAGATGGCATTGGCCAGGGTCAGGCTCAAGCTGGTTTGGACGGCGTGGAGTTGTTCATTCATGTTGTGAAAAATCGTTAAGGGTTGAAAGAGGATTTGGTCTGACCAATTAGGGTTACCTTGGATAAGAAATTAACACCAAGAGTGTGATACTGACACTTAGTTTGAGTGAACTGTAACTGTTCAGTTGTTTGCAAGCATGCATTTTCTAGGGATTTTCTAATGGCCAGTGTATCGATCCGATCCGTCAAAAAGAATTTTGGCGAAGTTCCCATCCTTCACGGCGTTGACATTGAAATCAAAGACGGTTCTTTCACTGTGCTTGTTGGACCTTCAGGTTGTGGCAAGTCCACACTGCTGCGCATGATTGCCGGCTTGGAAGAAGTCAGTGATGGTCAAATTCACATTGGCAACAACATCGTCAACGACCTGCCTCCCAAAGCACGAGACATTGCCATGGTGTTTCAAAACTATGCTCTCTACCCTCACATGACTGTGGGTGAGAACATGGCTTTTTCGCTCACACTGGCCAAACGCCCCCAAGAAGAGATTGACAAAAAGGTGGCTCGTGCAGCCGACATTTTGGCTTTGGGGTCCCTCCTAGACCGATACCCTCGCCAGTTGTCCGGTGGACAGCGTCAGCGAGTCGCCATGGGCCGCGCCATTGTTCGCGATCCTCAGGTGTTTTTGTTTGACGAACCACTTTCCAATCTAGACGCCAAATTGCGCGTTGCCATGCGCAGCGAAATCAAAGAGTTGCATCAACGTTTGCAAACCACCTCCATTTACGTCACTCACGATCAAATTGAAGCCATGACCATGGGCGATCAAATTGTGGTCATGCGCGATGGCCGTATCGAGCAAACAGGCTCCCCCCTCGAGCTTTACGACTTTCCTGCCAATCAATTTGTGGCGGGTTTTATTGGCTCACCTGCCATGAACTTCTTGCCTGGCAAGTTGCTTGTCAATGCGGGTCAGTGCCAAGTTGAGTTGCACGATGGGCTCAAACTCAATTTACCGCATCCCGTCAAAGGTCAACACGGTCAACCCGTTGTGTTTGGCACACGACCAGAACACCTCAGCTTAGCCGACAGTGGCGGCATTACCGCCCAAGTGGCCGTGATGGAACCGACTGGTATGGACACTTTTGTGGCCTGCCGTCACGAAGGCGTTGAATTTTCGGCCGTGTTCCGCGAACGTCACGAATTCCAATTGGGCAGCACCATCAATTTGCAACCCGATATGCAGAGGGCCCACGTCTTTGACGCAGCCACTGGCAACCGTTTGGTAGGTTAATTCAAAACATTTCTCGTTTCTTTCTCGTCGCTAACCACTCACAACAGGAGACATTTCATGACAAAACTGAATCGACGCGACTTTCTGGAAAGCTCGGCCGGCGCTGCGGCAGCTACCACCACCCTTGGCATGGGCGCCATGGCTGTCAGCCCGGCAGTCCAAGCGCAAAACCTCAGCTTCAAGCCCGAAAAAGGTGCCAAGCTGCGCGTTCTGCGCTGGAGCCGATTTGTGCAAGGCGACATCGATGCCTACATGGCCAATGTGAAGAAATTCACAGAAGCCACTGGTGTTGAAGTTCGCGTTGACAACGAAGGCTGGGAAGACGTTCGCCCCAAGGCAGCTGTAGCCGCCAACACAGGCGCTGGCCCCGACATCATTTTGTCGACCAACGACGACGCCAATCTGTACCCAGAAAAATTGCTGGACGTCACAGACCTGTGCGAATACTTGGGCAAAAAATACGGCGGCTTCTTCCCTGCTTGCCACGCCTACCTCAAGCCCGATGGCAAAAAATGGATTGGTGTGCCACTGGGTGCAGCAGGCGCTATGTTGGTTTACCGCCAAAGCCAAGTCAAAGCTGCTGGTTTTGACTCATTCCCCAAAGACACAGACGGCTTCTTGAAGTTGCTCAAAGCTCTCAAAGAAAAAGGTACGCCTGCAGGTTTTGCCTTGGGCAACGCCACTGGTGACGGCCTCTGGTGCAACTGGCTCTTGTGGGCCTTCGGCGGCAAAATGGTCGATTCCAACAACAAGGTGGTGATCGACAGCCCAGAAACCATCAAGGCTTTGGAGTACGCCAAAGAAATGTACGCCACGTTCATCCCTGGCACTTTGTCTTGGCTTGACCCCAACAACAACAAAGCGTTCTTGGATGGACAAATTAGCTTGACCAACAACGGCATTTCCATTTACTACGCCACCAAAACATCTCCCGATGAAAAAGTGCGCGCATTGAATGCAGACGTGCAGCACGCGCCCTACCCTGTTGGCCCCGTTGGCACGCCCACAGAATCACACTTGTTCTTCAATCAAATGATCATGAAGTACACCAAGTTCCCCAATGCAGCCAAAGAGTTCTTGCGCTTCATGATGGAAAAAGAGCAGTTTGACCCATGGCAGACAGCGGCGGGTGGCTACATTGCACCGCCACTTGACGCTTACACAAAAGGCGCCATCTGGACGTCCGATCCCAAGCACACAGCCTACCGCGACCCTGTCAAAAACATGCGTCCCGCAGGTTATGCAGGCAAGCTGGGCTACGCCTCTGCCGGCGCAGGTGCCGACTTCATTGTGGTCAACATGGTGGCTGAAGCTGCTAGCGGTTCTAAAACACCGAAAGAAGCTGCAGAACGCGCACAAAAACGTGCCGAGCGTTACTACAAAGTTTGATCTTTGCTCTTAACTGAAAAGAACCCATGACACCCTTGCTCGAGAGAATTCAGAACAGCCGCAATGTGCTCGGCCTGATCTTCATGATGCCAGCAGCGCTGTTGCTGTTGCTGTTTCTGACCTACCCTCTCGGCTTGGGTGTTTGGCTTGGTTTTACAGACACCAAGATTGGCCGTGGTGGCCAGTGGATTGGTTTCGAAAACTATATCTTTTTGTTGTCCGACAGCGTTACGCAATTGGCACTGTTCAACACCATGTTCTACACCACCGTGGCCAGCGTGCTCAAGTTTTTCTTGGGGCTTTGGCTGGCTTTGTTGTTGAACAAAAATTTGCGCTTCAAGTCGTTTTTTCGTGCAGTCATTTTGCTGCCCTACATTGTTCCTACGGCCTTGTCGGCCATCGCCTTCTGGTGGATTTTTGACTCGCAGTTTTCTATCATCAGTTGGGCACTGGTCAAAATGGGCTGGATTGACGGCTACATCGACTTCTTAGGCTCACCCTGGAATGCCCGCTTGTCCACCTTGGCCGCCAACGTTTGGCGCGGTGTGCCTTTTGTGGCCATTACTTTGTTGGCTGGTTTACAGACCATCTCTCCCTCTTACTATGAGGCGTCTGCCATCGATGGCGCTACGCCTTGGCAGCAGTTCTGGCACGTTACCTTGCCATTGCTAACCCCCATCATTGCGGTCACCATGACCTTCTCTGTGCTGTTTACCTTCACAGACTTCCAACTGATTTACGTGCTGACTCGCGGCGGCCCGCTCAATGCAACGCACCTCATGGCCACCCTCTCATTCCAGCGCGCCATTCCAGGCGGCGCATTGGGTGAAGGCGCGGCCATTGCCATCGCCATGGTGCCCTTCTTGCTGGCTGCCATTCTTTTCAGTTACTTCGGACTTCAACGCCGCACATGGCAACAAGGCGGCAGCGACAAATGAGCAAAGACACACAAGAAAACGTGGGCATGTCCTATTTGGACAGCAATGCCACCAAGTTTTTCAAAATCTACTTACCACTGCTGATCTTTTTGTTCGTCTTGCTCTTTCCGTTTTATTGGATGGGCATCACAGCTTTCAAGCCAGACAACGAACTGCTCTCGCGCGATGGCAATCCCTTTTGGATCATTGCGCCTACGTTGGCACACGTTGAAAAACTGCTCTTCAGAACTGCTTACCCGCAATGGATGTGGAACACAGTGGTGGTGTCTGTCACGGCCACTTTCTTCTCTTTGTTTGCCTCTGTTTTAGCGGCCTACGCCATTGAACGTTTGCGCTTCAAAGGCGCCAAGCACACAGGTTTGGCCATCTTCTTGGCTTACCTGGTTCCGCCCTCTATTTTGTTCATTCCATTGGCATCTGTGGTGTTTCAGTTGGGCTTGTTCGACACACGCCTGGCACTCATCCTGACCTACCCCACGTTCTTGGTGCCCTTCTGCACTTGGCTCTTGATGGGTTACTTCCGCTCCATCCCCTTCGAGCTTGAAGAATGCGCCATGATTGACGGTGCCAACCGCTGGGAAATTTTGGTCAAAATCATTTTGCCCTTGTCAGTGCCTGGCCTTATTTCTGCCGGTATCTTCGCGTTCACCTTGTCATGGAATGAGTTCATTTACGCGCTCACCTTTGTGTCGTCTAGCGAGGTCAAAACAGTTCCTGTGGGTGTGGTCACCGAACTGGTCGAAGGTGATGTTTACCACTGGGGTGCTTTGATGGCGGGTGCGCTGTTTGGCTCCTTGCCTGTGGCCTTTATCTATTCATTCTTTGTTGAGTACTACGTGTCTGGCATGACGGGTTCTGTCAAAGAATAATCAAATTGCAAAACACATCCACGGCGCATCAGCGCCAGTGGATGATCATTCAGGTTTGGAGAATTCATGCAGTTTTCACCCTTCATTCGCCAAATAGGTTTGCTGGCCATTAGCACATGTGCATTGCATGTGTCCGCACAAAGTTGGCCGACCAAACCCATCAAACTGATCACTTCAGCTGCCCCTGGTGGCGTGGTGGACATTTATGCCAGAAGACACCAACCTCATCTTCAAGCGGAGTTGGGGCAACCCATCATGGTGGAAAACAAACCCGGTGCTTCCGGCGCCATTGCAGGCGATGCAGCCGCCAAAGCCGACCCCGACGGACACACACTTTTCATGGGCAGTCAAAATGAACTGGGCCTCATTGGGCAACTGGGCATTCCTGTTCGCTACGACCCGGTCAAAGATTTTTCAGCAGTGGGGCTCACCATTGCGGGCTACCCCATCCTCATGGTCAATGCGCAATTGGGCGTTAAAAATGTGGCCGAGTTGGTCGCACACATGAAATCCAAAAACACCAGCCTCGACTGCGGTGGCAGTGGCACTGCCACCATTGGTCACTTTGTGTGCGCAGCATTTGCGGTTCGCACAGGCACCAAGATTCAGTACGTGCCCTACAAAGCCAACGTTCCCGCCATGACCGATGCAGCCTCTGGCCAAGTTCAGTTGGTCTCTGCTTTTTATAGCGAGGTTGCACCGTTCATCAACAGCGGCAAATTAATTCCACTCGGTGTTTTTGGTGCCAACCGTTTGCCACTGTTACCCAATGTGCCCACCATGGAAGAGCAAGGCTTGAAAGACTTAGAGCTGCAAAGCTACACGGTCTATGCGGTGCCCACAGGTACACCTGTAGCCGTTCAGCGCAGGCTGAATGCAGCCATTGTGAAAGCCGCCAATCATCCTGATGTCATGGACAAAGTCAAAGCCGCTGGCGGTGTTTACTTCGACATGAACTTAGAAGAAACTCAAGCTTGGCAAAAACGCATCCAGTCTCGATGGAACAACATCGTTCAGGAAACTGGTATCAAGCTAGACAAATAACCTGAACAAGACATCTTTACGGGCCCTTTATGGGCCCGTAGTCATTTGCAGCCTCAATAGATTCTTCAATTAGCTTGCTTTGCGAGCGGGCACCGTCACAGCTTTGCCAAGGTGCAAGCCAGAATCTAGCAAGATGGTTTCGCCCGTCACAGTGCGCGCACCATGGACCAACCAAATGATCGCCTCAGCCACATCCTCTGCTGTGCAGGCACGCGCAAGCGGTGTGGTTTGTTCGTACTGCGTTTTGAGTTTTTCAAAATTTTCTTGACCCACCCCGTCGACAAACCACCGCGTGGTGATCATGCCCGGACAGACTGCATTCACTCGCACCTCGGGTGCCAGTGTGCGTGCCAGATGAAGTGTCATGGCGTTCATTGCGCCTTTGGAGGCAATGTAGGGCACGCTAGAACCAATGCCCAACGCGCCTGCCACCGATGACACATTGACAATGCAGCCTTGTGTTGATTTGAGGTGCGACACGCATGCGCGAACCATCTGAAAAGTACCCAAAACATTGACTTCAAAAATGCGCTGAAAAATGTCAGCGTCTAAGGCATCCCAATTAGCACCACCTGAAAAAGTGGTGATACCTGCATTGTTGACCAATGCATCTAAGCGTTGCCATTTAGACAATGTGGCTGCAACCATGTCTTTGCATGCTTGATCGTCAGACACATCGCCTTTGAACAGCAGTATGTCGGCACCTGCAGCGCGACAAGCCGCCTCAGAGGCCAAGGCCTCAGCTTCACTTTTGGAATAGTTGATGACCAGGTTGTAGCCTCGCTGCGCCAAACCAAGGGCAGTTGCTGCACCCACGCCTGTTGCTGAACCTGTTACCAAGGCTACTTTTTTGTCTGTCATCTTTTTCCTTTGAAAAGCTACAAAACTTGATCCGGATCAAGTCTTTCAAAAATCATCTGTCTAAGATTAAACATCACTTTGAAAGGTTTCTATGAAATTACTGGTTGCAACCGATGGCTCAAAAGCTTCTGAAGGCGCTGTGAAATATGCTGCTAGATTGTTCACAAGCATCGGCAAAGAAAGTCACATCACATTGATCACAGTTCAAGACGACAGTTCACTGCGTTTGTTCAAAAAATACACCCAAAAAGGATCCGTCGAAGATTACCTGCGCGAAGGTGCAGACAAGAATCTAGCATGGGCTGTGAAGTACCTGAACAAAACAAAATTGCCGCACGACATGGCCATTCGCTATGGTCATCCCAGCGAGCAAATTATCAAAGAAGCTCAGGCGGGCAAATTTGACATGATCATCATGGGAACCAAAGGTCGCTCGTCTTGGGCAGATACCGTCATTGGTTCTGTGGCCCAACGCGTCGTTGGCACCTCCAAAACACCTGTGCTGCTGGTGAAGTCTTAAATTCTCGCGTAAGCCCCAGTGCTGGGGTGGCCTGACTTGAATTATCCTAGGCATCTTACGGAGGATAGATTCATGAAAAACTGGCTAAAACATACTGGCGTTGCACTCGTCACCACTTTGGCCTTGGGCCTGGCCCATGCGCAAGTCGACAAGCCCATCAAAATTTTGGTGGGCTTTCCACCTGGTGGCTCAGCCGATTTAGCAGCACGCCTCATTGGCGAGCGCATGGCCGCCGATCTCAAACAGCCCGTCATTGTCGAAAACAAACCCGGTGCAGGCGGTCGAATTGCTGCAGAAGCCCTTAAAAATGCAGCCCCTGATGGCAGCACCCTGTTGCTGACGCCTGTGGTGGTACCTGTTTTGGCACCCCTGGTTTTTAGCAAACTGCCTTACAACCCCAGCACCGACTTTGCACCTGTGGCTCAAATTGCCACGTTCCAGTTCAGCATGGCTGTCAATGCGGCACATCCTGCCAAAACAGTGCCTGATCTCATCAACTGGATGAAGTCAAATCCTACTCAAGCCAATTTCGGCAGTCCTGCACCCGGTAGCTTGCCCCATTTCTTCGGCGTCATGATGAGCACCGGCGCAAACCTCAACATGGTGCATGTGCCTTTCAACGGCGGTGCCCCTCTCATGAACGCCATTGCTGGCAACCAAGTTACCTCTGGCATCGATGCGTTGGTCGATCAAATCGAAATGCACCGGGCCGGCAAAATTCGCATTTTGGCCACATCCGGTGCCAAGCGCAGCCCCTTGCTGTCGGATGTGCCCACCTTTGTGGAGTCAGGTCTGAAGAATGTCGAAGGCGCTGGCTGGTTGGGCCTTTATGCAACGGGTAAAACACCTGCGGCCACCATCAATGCGTTAAATGCCGCTGCCAACAAAGCACTGACGCAGGCCGAGTTGCGTGAGCGGTTTCTCAAAGTTGGTTTAGAACCCACGGGCGGTAGCGCCCAAGATTTGGCCGACATCATGAAGCGCGATACAGAGCGCTGGGGCCCTGTTGTAAAAGCCTCTGGCTTCAAAGCAGATTAAGGCTTTGGCATGGTTTGCTTCGTTATTTAAGCAAGCCATGCACCAAGTATTATGAAAATCTCCAGACTTATCCAACCCAAAAATCCCCTGTTTTGGCTATTGGTTGCCTTGAATTTGCTTTCCATGGCTTTGTCACATGTGGCGCAAAACTTTCCGCTCAATACGCTAGGCATTGTCTTGGTGGTACTCACAGCCATTGCAAACGCAGTGCTTAGCGCCTTCTTGGCATGGCGCTTGGTCAACTCTTAGTTTTTCGGGCTTTTTTCTTCTCTTTTTGCAGCGCGTCTTTTTTGGCTGCGCGTTCAGCGTCTGCTTGAAGGCCTGATGCCAGCCACGATGCAAATTCTGCGGGTGTTTCCAAAGTTAGCCGGCCCAATGCGGCCGACCGAAAATCGTGAATCACAATCTCAGCAGCCTTGGTCGAGTTAACGCGACCGCCGCTTTGTATTGCGCCTCTGTAGCGCGCAATGGCTTCGAGCAAAGTTTCGTCTGAGTGCTCCTCAACATTCTGAACTTTGTAGCGTGCAGCCAAGGCCTCAGGGTAATGCGAAATCAAATAATGCAACAACTCTAAAGCCACTTCTTCATCGTCAAAGGCATTGACACCAATGGCACCACTGGCCGCCAAGTTGTAACCACTTTTTTCAACAATGATGCGAGGCCAGAGCACGCCTGGTGTATCGTACAAATAAAAATCGTCGGCCAAGGTAATGCGTTGTTCTAGCTTGGTCACGCCCGCCTCGTCACCAGTTTTGGCCGCGCGCTTTCCCTTCAGGGTATTGATCAAAGTCGACTTGCCCACATTGGGAATACCGCAAATGAGCACACGCATGGGTTTGGCCATGCCGCCTCGGTTGGGGGCCAATTGATGGCACGCATCAATCAATGCCTTGGCGGGCGACACCATGCTGGTATCCAAGCCAATGGCACGCACATTGGGCATGGCGTTGTAATGGTCTAGCCACAACTGGGTACGGGCAGAATCAGCCAGGTCTTGCTTGCTCAAAACTTTAAGGCCGGGCTTGCCTTGAATCAGCTGCGCCAACATGGGGTTGGCACTAGAGCCTGGCAATCTGGCATCCAGCATTTCAATGACCACATCAATGTCTTTGATGCGCTCCTCAATCGCCTTGCGCGTGAGGTGCATGTGACCGGGAAACCATTGAATTGCCATAAGCTAAAAAACCAAACGAGGAACTGGATGTGTCCCAATTGT
>CAZJAL010000002.1:0-43083 GCA_964544175.1 uncultured Limnohabitans sp. | reverse complement strand
CCCAATTGTTCTGACCCCAATTGTTCTACCAAGGCGGTGCCTAGCATGATGGGTTTGACCAAAATTTTGTAGGTGTCTAAGTCGAAGCTTTGCTGCACATCGATTGGCAGTTGATCGGACTTTGAGCACCAGGTACCTAAATAGCGCCAATCTTGAAGGCGATGGCGTTGTACCCAGCCTTGGTTTTGTTCTACCAAATCAATGGCACCTGCAAAGGGCCAAGCATGAACTTTGAGGTCTGTCAAAGCATCGAGCAAGCGTTGGTCATGATCGTGACGCGCCTCTTTTCCCACACAGGCGCCCAAGCAGGTTTTCAATTGCAAACCAAAACAACCGCGCGTACTGAGTTTTTCCAACCCCAACAAAGCTTGGCACAAGTTGTGTTGATCGGCCAGCTCGCGCAATTTACTTTGCGCTGAATGCCTAGAACTGAACAGACCATACAAGCCTTCCACTCGTCCTAATCCCAAATCTTGCCCGATCACAATTTCGGGTACCCAAGCGCCCTCTTGTTCAAGCAATTGAATGCTGCAAAGTTTTCTCAGCCTTCGCAGCCTGATGTTGTAAATGGGGTTGAGTGTTTTGATGAGGTGCGACTCTAAAAGCAAGGCTCCAATTTCACCAGCAGTTTCAATGAACTCAACACGCCGAGATTGCGCCATCATTTCAGCTTCATCTTTGGCTCGCAGATGCGCCTGAACTCGGCTGCGAATGTCTACGCTCTTGCCAATGTAAATGGGTAACTTGCCATCCCCTTTGAAAATGTAAACACCCGAAGTTCGCGGCAAGGCACCCATGGCGACCGGGTCAGCCAGTGTCAATTCAGTTTGTTGGAAGCGTGCCATCAATTTTTTGGAGCAAAGTTGTCAGACAGCGGTGTATTTTTTGAGTCAGAACCATAGCAGAAGGCGGTCGCCCCTGTGAGAAGCCCTTACACCGTCAGTAGCTAAAAAGTAGTGTCAGAGAGGCTTGGGGCGCTTGTCTGTCGTATGATTTTGACTCGTCATTTAAAACAACTACTCTCTGTAAGGCTCAATACCGTGATCTGGTCTCAAGAATACTTTGTCACCCGCGAAGACGTTCGCTTGTATGTTTATCGCAAGCGCGCCACAGCCCCCCAAGCGGGCGAAGCGGCAAAACCTGTTTTGCTGTTGGTTCATGGCTCCACCGTTTCTGGTCGCAACACCTACGACCTGCAAGTTCCAGGCGGCAAAGACTACTCAGTCATGGACTATTTTGCCGAGCGTGGCTACGACTGCTGGACCGTTGACCACGAGGGCTACGGCCGCTCTAGCTGGTCTGGCCGTGGCAATAGCGACGTGCGCACAGGGGCCAAAGACTTAGGCGCCGTTGTACCCTTTATCTTGCAAGAAACAGGCGCTCAAAAGATCAACATCTTTGGCTCCTCCTCTGGTGCACTGCGTGCCTGCGTTTACACCGAAGCCAACCCTGATACCGTAGCGCGCCTTGGACTTTCTGCACTTGTGTACACGGGCGCTGGTGCCCCGACACTTGAGCAGCGCCGCAAGAAGCTTCCCGAATACAGTGCCAGCCCCCGTCGCAAAGTTGACCTGGCTTTTTACGAAGGCATGTTCAACCGCGACAAACCAGGCTCCAGCGAAGACAGCGTGCCCAAAGCCATTGCCGCTGCCGAGTTGCCCTTGGTCAGCGAAGTACCTACCGGCACCTATGTCGACATGTGCGCCAACCTGCCTCTGGTCAAACCCGAAAACATTCCCTGCCCCACCTTGGTCATTCGCGGAGAGTACGACGGCATTGCGGCCGAGCCCGACTTGCTCGACTTCTTCACCCGCCTCCCTACCAAAGACAAGCAGTTTGTGGTGCTTTCGGGCATTGCGCACAACCCCATGATGGGCGTGGTTCGCAACAAATTCCACCACGCACTAGAAACCTTCCTCAAAGCCCCCATCTAAATTAGAAATAGCCAAGGAGAGCCGCAGCATGACAACAGTTCAATGGTCGGGTGGAACAGAACACTGGACTCACAAAGGCGACATTCGATTGTTTCTGTGGCACAAAGCTGCCCACAAAAACGTACCGCATGCCGGCACCATTTTGTTTGTGCACGGCTCCTCCATGGCGTCTCAACCCACATTTGACTTGTCTGTGCCAGGTCGTCCTCATTCATCTGTGATGGACTGGTTTGCCGAGCGTGGATTTGACACGTGGTGCATGGACAACGAAGGCTACGGCCGTTCTGATAAAAGCCGTCCCATCAACTTTGACATCAGCAATGGTGCAGACGACCTGGCCGCTGGCAGCGACTACATTCGCAAAACCACGGGCGTCCAAAAACTGATGGTTTACGGTATTTCTTCAGGTGCCCTCAAAGCAGCTTTGTTTGCTCAGCAACACCCGGACCGTATTGCAAAACTGGCTTTGGATGCATTTGTGTGGACAGGCGAAGGCAGCCCAACATTGGCTGAACGCAAAAAGAAATTGCCCGAATTTTTGGCCAAGAACAGCCGCCCCATTGACCGTGCGTTTGTTCACAGCATTTTTAACCGCGACCATGGCGCATGCGCTGAAGACATTGTCAAGGATGCCTTTGCCGATGCCATCCTCACTTTGGACTCGTCCATGCCCACCGGCACTTATGTCGACATGTGTTCTAAGTTGCCCTTGGTTGACCCAACACAAGTCAAATCGCCAACGCTCATCATGCGCGGCGAGTACGACGGCATTGCCAGCCTCGATGACTTGCTGAACTTTTTCAAATTGCTGCCTTGCCCCAGCAAACAGTTCAGCATCATGGAGGGCATTTCACACGCCAGTTTTCAGCAGAAAAATTACCTCATGGTGTACCAAATTCTGCACAGCTTTTTTTCTCAACCCGAACCCACTTTCAAAGGTTAATTTATGAAGAAGCTCTTGAGCATTGTTTGCACGGCTGCACTACTTACATTGACCCAAGGTCAAGCGCTGGCACAGACCTATCCCACCAAACCCGTCAAAATCATTGTGCCTTTTGGCCCAGGTGGTTTTACCGATGTGGTGGCGCGTATTTTGGGCGTCAAGTTGGGCGAAAGCTTGGGCCAATCGGTCGTGATTGAAAACAAACCTGGCGCAGGCTCCATGATTGGCACCGATCAAGTGGCCAAGTCTGCACCCGATGGCCATACCTTGGTTATTGTGTCTTCCACGCATGTCATCAGCCCCTGGATTTACAAAAACGTTCCCTACGATCCCATCAAAGGATTCACACCCATCACCAAGTTGGTGGACTCTCCTTATGTGCTGCTGACCAACCCCAAGGTGCCCGTTAAAAACGTGCAAGAGTTCATCGCCTTGGCCAAGGCCAACCCCGACAAAATTCACTATGCGTCTTCTGGTAACGGCAGTGCGCAACACCTAATTGGCGGCATGTTTGCCTCCATGACCAAAACGCAACTGAAGCACGTGCCCTATCGCAGCAGCAACTTGGCCAGCACAGATTTGGTAGCCGGCGTGGTTGAGAGCAGCTTTGCCGGCGTGCCCAATGCACTCAGCCAAGTGCCCAATGGCCGCTTAAACGCATTGGCCGTCACCAGCGCCAAGCGTATCCCCCAGTTGCCCAATGTGCCCACCATGCAAGAAGCTGGTGTGCCAGGTTATGACGCCACCATTTGGTTGGCCATGTTGGCCCCTGCTGGCACACCCGCCAACATCGTGAGTCGTCTCAATACCGAAATTGGCAAAATCATGAACAACCCAGAAAATCAAAAAGCTTTTTTTGATGCAGGTGTTCAGGTGAGCTTGTCCACGCCAGAAGCGCTGAGCCAATTGATGGTTTCAGAAATGGACAAATGGGGCAAAGTGGTGAAAGAAGCCGGTATCAAACTGGAATAAGTAGGATTCGGGTGACGTCATGGTGCCCTGGGGCTAGAATCAAATCATGACTTCACCTTCACTTCAGAAATTCTTCACCCGCTTGGGCTTTGTCATCCTCAGCGTGCTTGTGGCCTTCGCCCTCTACATTTGGGCCGTTCTTTCTTGGAGCTACTCCGAAGGAGAGCGCGCTGGTTTTTTGCAAAAAGTGTCTTATAAGGGCTGGATTTGCAAAACTTGGGAAGGTGAACTCTCGCTGGTGGCCATACCTGGCGCTGCCCCCGAGAAGTTCCTTTTCACCGTGCGCGATGAGGCTGTGGCTCAACAACTCAACGCCGTTGCGGGCAAGCGTGTGACGTTGCAATACGAGCAACACCGCGGCCTGCCCACCTCCTGCTTTGGTGACACCGACTACTTTGTGGTGGGCGTGGCCGTTATTGAATAAGCAGCACCAAAGCAAAGGCGGCAAAGATCACCAACCAAATGATCTTTGAGTTTCGGCCAATGAATTTCAAGCCTTTTTCTTCCATCGAGATTTTGCGTGGACCCGTTGGCTTGGAAGGCTCCAAGGGCTGAACCTCGCCCACCGCCTCGCCCCAATGGGTGGCCTGGGGGCTTAAGAATTCGCTGAAGTCGACTGTGGCTGAGGCTTCAGGCTTTTGCGCTGCTTGCAGTTGCAAAACCCGCTGGGTGAGCAAATAGGCAGCATAAGGCTGGGTGCTGAAGGCATCGGCAATCAGTTTGGCGGCCGTTTCGTCATAAATACGGGGTTTGGTTTGAATCATTTCGCGTAAAAACTGCATCAAAGCATCGCGTTCACTACCCGTCATAAGAGTTCCTTGACTGCTGAATAAGTTTGCAAGGGTGCCTTGATTTGGCTAGAATTTTTACTAGGTCTAACCCCAAGGCCGAACTGAAGGCCTAGGCGCCAACAGACAACACATGCAAGGAGACATACATGCCACACGTGATGGTCGTCATTGACCTGTTTATTTTGGTTGCTATTGTTTGGGCATTTTCAGAAAACAACCGCCAACTCAAATTGCTCAAAAAAGCCAAAGAAGCCAAGCACCATTGATTTGCCAAGCTTCACGTCCATGGCTCACCCTTGTGGTGGGCCATTTTCTTTTTGGGCTTCTTCGGCCTGCTTGCGCTCACGTTTGAGCTTCTCTTGTTTGAGGTCGTGAAATTGGTGAATGGCAAACACAAATACCAAAGCGAAGACACCTAACTCGATCCAGATCCCCATTTGAATGCCCCTTTTGTTGAAAGTCCTTGATCAAGCAAGGCCACGTTTGAAATACAGCTTCAAGTCAATGTTAGGATGAAGTGACTGGAGATTCCTCATGCTAATTCGCCTTTTGTACATCAGCCGAGCTGTGGGTGCCATCACCACCACCATGACAGGGTCAATTTTGGCGTCGGCTCGTGTGCACAACCGCGTGGCAGGCATCACGGGGGTTTTGTGTCAGGGGCAAGGTTTGTTCATACAAATCTTGGAAGGGGAACGCAGCACTGTTAACCGTCTGTATGCCACACTCATCAAAGACAAACGCCATCAAGATGTTGAATTGGTGGCCATTGAAGAAATTCAAACGCGTCGATTTCCGGAATGGTCGATGGCCCATGTGGTCATTTCAGAAAACGACCCCATCGTTCAACTGAAGCACCCTGAGTTTGATCCGTTCAACGCAACGGCTGAAGATTTGTTGTCCTTGGTGGATGATTTGTTGGCGCAGTCTTCACCCATTCATTAACATGAAGTGAAGCTGATGGCGCTCCATATAGCGCTGCATATGCCGTTGCATATGCCGTTGCATAAGGTGCTTATTCAGGCGCTGCTTCTGACAACACTTTTTTGACCAACTCAACCAAGTCTTTGCCCTTGAATGGCTTGGTAATACAGGCCGAAGCACCAGGCACTTGAATGTTGGAAATACCCAGTCGGTTTTGCACAGAATCTGGGCTGCCAGAAGCCACAATGACAGGTAATTTGGGATATTTGACGCGGAGTTCTTCAATGAACTCTACGCCGTTCATGTTAGGCATGACCAAATCGGTGATGACCAATGAAACCTCTGTTTGCTGCAACCAATCTAAAGCTTCAATGCCATCTGCAGCGCCAATGACTGTATAGCCATTGACTTCAAGCGTTTCTTGAACGCCCTCTCGAAGCAAAATTTCATCTTCAACTAACAATATGGTTTTCATATCAAGGTGCAATAAGGGGACAAACAAATGGGTCAACGAGACCTGATTGCAATTACCAGAGTTTACCAACTGTGTAAGCTTCAACCGCCCTTTATTGAATATTTATTCAAGTTACGAAGGCGTCATGAATCACGGGTGTTCCCTGATTTGCATCGCCACAATCTCAAATAGCATCGTAGCCATGCCTCAAACAACTGGTCTTATTCTCTCGGGTGGTGGCGCGCGTGCAGCCTACCAAGTCGGCGTATTGGCCGCCATTGGCCGCATGCGGCGCGAATCAGGTGCTGCACAAGGCAACCCCTACCCCGTCATTTCAGGCACCTCGGCTGGTGCCATCAATGCCGCATTTTTGGCCAGCAACGCAGACCGGTTTGACGATGCCCTAGATGACTTGGTCAGTGTTTGGCGCAACTTTCAGGTCGAGCAGGTGTATCGTTCTGATGTGCTTGGCATGATTCGATCGGGCGCGCGTTGGTTGTCCCTTCTTTCTTTGGGTTGGCTCATTGCGCAGAAAAAACTTCGCCCTAAATCACTGCTCAACAACGACCCTTTGAGTCAGTTGTTGGCGCAACACATCGACTTTGAACGCTTGCCGCAACTTCTTGAACAAGGTCATTTGCGCGCATTGGCGATTACTGCGTCGAGTTACAGCACAGGAGAACACGTTACTTTTTACAACAGCCGACACCCTGTAACGCCATGGATTCGCAATCAGCGCTTGGCGCAACATTGCAACTTGACGCACGACCACTTGCTTGCAAGTTCGGCCATTCCGTTTATTTTTCCGGCCATGCGCCTGGACGGTCCACAAGGCAATGCGTACTTTGGCGATGGTTCGATGCGTCAGACGGCGCCCATTTCACCCGCCATTCATTTGGGGGCCAGCAAGATTTTGGTGGTGGGTGCTGGCCGAATGTTGGAGCCCCCCAAGAAGTCACTCGAAGAACCCGCATACCCTTCTTTAGCCCACATTGCAGGCCATGCGCTGTCCAGCATCTTTTTGGATTCATTGGCGGTGGACGTAGAGCGAATGCAGCGCATCAACCAAACCTTGGAGTTGATTCCTGAGGAGAAACGTCAAGCCACGCATTTAAGGCCCGTTCAATTGCTGTTGATTGCACCCTCTCAACGTTTGGATGCCATTGCGGCCAAGCATGCAGATGCGTTGCCCAGTACTGTCAAAAGTTTGTTGCGCACTTTGGGCGCCAATGCCGACTTGGTGCAGGGACAAGGCAGCGCGTTGGTCAGTTATCTGTTGTTTGAGTCGGCTTACACGCAAGAGTTGATTGCCCTTGGGGAAGCCGATGCGCAGGCGCAGAAAGATGAAATCTACAAATTCTTTGGCTGGAAATAATTGGGGTCAGATCAACATTAATTTTGTCAATCAGTGAGGGTAGAGACTGAAGGGGGCTGAACGATTTCTGGTACTCCAGTATGAGGAAGCCCCCTTCAGTCTCTACCCTCACTGATTAGAAATTAATGTTGATCTGACCCCAATTATTTTTTTACGCCTGCAACTTGAAGCGGGCTACTTCACGGCGGGTGGCATCGGCGCTGTTGGACAGGGAGATGACACTGGCGGTCATTTCTTCTGATGCCGCAGCGTTGCTATTGGCAATCCGATCAAGTCCAGACAAATTGGCATTGATTTCTTCTATGGCTGAAGCTTGCTCTTCCAAAGAAGCGGAGATGCGCTGCAACAGGCTGTCTGTCATTTGAGAGATTTCGCCCACTTGCGCCATGTCTTGGCTCACTTCGGTAACCGCCAAAACAGCTTTGGCAGTTTCGCTGGAAGCCGCTTGAACCAATTGCGCAATCTCTTGAGAGCTTGCAGCACTGCTGACGGCTAACTTGCCCACTTCGTCGGCCACTACGGCAAAGCCCTTGCCGTGCTCGCCTGCACGGGCGGCTTCAATGGCAGCATTCAATGACAAAAGATTGGTTTTGTTGGCAATCTTTTCAATCACGCTGGTGATCTTGCTAATCTTTTCGGAGTTGTTGGCGATGGCTGTGACCACTTGCACCATGGCCGCCATTTTTTCAACACCCGCTTGAACGCGAGCAACCGATTCACGCGATTTTTCAGAGGCCATCTCGGTGTTGTTAGACACCTCATCAATGGCCTGACTAGATTGCTTAACAGCTGCGGCAACTTGGCTGATGGCCATGGTTTGGTTTTGAGCACCATCGGCAATTTGGCTGATGGCTTCGGAGGTTTCTCTGGAAGCCAATGCCAACTGACGGGTATTGACATTGATCTCGTGCATGGCTTTCACCAAAGCATCTAAAGATGTGTTGATGTTGTCGCGCAAGGCAGACAAATCACCTTGCCCCATGGCTTCAACACGTTGGCTGAGATCACCATTGGCCAGTTGGCGCATAACCTGACCGATATCGCTCAACATAACGTTGAGGGACGACATGGCACGCTGAGCGTTGTTCATGGCCTTGCCATATTCGCCTTGCGCGTTGACTTCAACGTTGTAGCCAAAGTTACCGGCTTGCAAAGCCTGCGTCACATTGTTGAGGGTGGCAATGGTGGCTTCTACGCGAGACAAACTGGTGTTAACAGAAGATTTCAGCTTGTCCATGTCACCTTTGAGGGTGGCTTTGACAGGTTTGGAAAAATCGCCTTGCGCCAAAGATTCCATGGTGGTGTTAACTTCCACCAGGGCTTCAGAAATAACTTGCAACATGCGATTGAACGCAGCCGACGTTAACGCGATTTCGTCTGAACCACGAACATTCACGCGGTGCGACAAATCAAAACTCTCGGCAATTTTATTCATCGAGCTTTGCAAAGAATGCAAGGGCTTTTGGATACTGCGCGTAATCCAGTAAGTCAAAGTTAAGAAGATAGCACCGAACAAAAGTGTCAGAGCGCTGGCCATGGCAAAACTGGCTGCAGCTTTGCTTGACAGCTCGCTGGCATTTCGGCTCAGCTCCTGCGTCAACAAATCGTCTTGGGCTTTGAGAATGTTCATCTTTTCGGAGATGGCTGCCCACCAGGCTGACGGCTCGATGCCGTAGTCGCCTTCGGACGATTTCTTTAAAACCTCCATGCGCATGACCAAGGCCTGCTTGACACCAGGCTTGTCTAGCGACTGTGTCAGTGATTGAACATCAGAGGCATTGGCAGTTTGACGGTACAGTTTTTCGAAATTTTCTTGGCGAGCAACGTTGCCGATAAGTTGCGCCAGACCATCTGGTGCCATGGCTTTGTTGGCCGTCAGAGTTGCATTGACCCCAGCACGTTCGCGACCGGCGTACTCCTTAAAGCTGACCAAATAGCTGTATGCACGAATTTGCTGAGAAAATTCTACAGAGGGTGCATCGGCAACAGCACTGTCAATCGTGTCAATGAGGGCGCTGATGCGACCGGAATACCACTGAATGGCAGCACCACCTGCCAATGCTTTGGCATCAACTTCTTGACGTTTTGCGGTGAGTGCTTGGCGCAGAGCAGCAAGACCTTGATCAGCAGGATTGACTGCGGCACCAGCTATTGCAACGCTTTTTAAATGCGTAACCAGTTGCGTAGCTTGGGCAAGAATGTTGTCGGTTTTGACGCGCTGTGCTTTGAGCGCATTGCCCGTGGCTTCGCTGCCGCCTGAAGCCAGAAAACCAGCCGTCATGCCGCGCTCAGACTGCAACTCGTGAACCAACTGTCCAATGGTGGCAACTTCGTTAACGACCAATGCGCTGAGCTCGTAGTGGTTTTTTTCAGCCCAAAAACCCCATACTTTGTGAAGCGACAAGGCCCCCAGACTGATTAACAATGGCAACACCAAAATTGCCAATTTGGTTCGTATTTTCAGAGATTCGAGGGACATGCGACATTCCTAATTGATCCCCATCATAACCTTCGCCCTTGACACAAATCAATTAACCCTATTTATTCGTCATCAGGAAAAATACTGTCCAACAAGAAGCTTCCCGCGACAATACCCACGGTGGTGCCTACTGCAACGGTTCCTGCTTGGGCTAACAAGCCGGCGCCCCAAGAGCTAGGCGTCGGTTTTTCTTCAACGGCGTTTGGCTTTGAGTCTTGCGCTTTAATTTGGCTCAAAGCAGCTTCTAAGGCCAATTCAAGCGCCATGCTGCGCTGAACCAATTGATAGATTGCATCGGGTTGATGACCCAAGGCATCTCGAATGATGCTATCTGCCAATGCATCTTTTGTTTTCACAGGCGTTTGGCGAAGCGATGCCAAAAACTTCAAAAGTTGATCGCGTTCTTGAGCATTCATGATTGGCCCCTTGTTTAAACAATTAGTATTCTATTTTTTGACACCAAGCACAGGTCAGGCCATTCTGGCTTTTGCAACAGCGCAAACACCTTGCTCATCAAGCATCCACTGCACTGGCTGCGATGCGATTTGCAAAGCCAGTTTTCGAGCATTGACTTGCAAACAACCATCGGGCACTTGATGCAACTTGTGTAGAAGCCAATCAGGAACAATGTCAAAAGAAGATTTCAGAATCAATCCAAAAAAAGGTTTTTCTGTGCAGCCGACAGGATAATTTTCGATCGATTGAAGGGTTTCACGAGTTCGCTCATCGAATGACAAAACCGGCTCATAGCGCTCGATGGCGTGCCGTAACTCCTGCAAAGTGTCGGGCAATTGTGTGGCGCCTAGCATCTGCCCTACTTTGTTCATTTCCAAAACATAACGATTGCAATCGGGAATGGTCAAAGGTCTGATGGCCAAATGCTGATAGGCATTGAGAAATGAAACAGTTTCGACGAGGTGCACCCACCGCAACAAATCAGGTTCGTTGGCTTTGTAGGGCTGGCCTTGAAGGTCAACACCTTCGATTTTGGAATGGATGACATTTACTCGCTCAATGCTTTGTTTGGCCATTTCGATACCGCCGTAAGTGGTGGATGCCACAAATAAAGCGGTACGCCCCAATCTGGTCTTTAACTGCTGCCGAAAGTTGGAGTGATCCCAAACAGCTGCCAAAGCCCGAGGGTGCAACGCTTGAATCATCAATGACGACAAACCGCCCACCATCATGGCCGAAAAATCGGCATGCACTTTCCAAACCACTGACTGCGGGCCGAACAGACCTGGGTCGCCCACGGGCGTTTTGAATGCATCCAAAGAAGAAGATGCACCCGTGATGTTTTGAAGGCCTCTGCCAATAGCATCGAAGGCCAGGGGTTTCAGGATGGATTGGATGTTTTCAAACACTCAGAAATTCTACGAGTCAATTGAAATGGGTCACCCTTAACGACCCAACTCCACGCAATGACTAAGGGAATTCTTATACTGATGGCTAAACTGTTCAGACATAAACAAGCCATGACAACTCAATTGAATGTACTGGGCGCAGAGCTCGTTCCTTGCTCTTACGATCCACTCACGGGCTATTACAGAGACGGCTGTTGCAAACTGGATGCACACGACCATGGCAGCCATGTCATTTGCGCCAAGATGACGCAGGCATTTTTGGAATTTTCTTTGAAGCGAGGCAATGACCTCATCACACCCAGACCAGAGCACAGATTTGCGGGCTTGGTCGCAGGAAACCGTTGGTGTCTGTGTGCATTGCGATGGAAAGAGGCCTACGAGGCAGGTGTTGCGCCGCCGGTTATTTTGGAGTGCACGCATCAAAGGGCCCTTCAATTTGTCAGCTTGGAGCAATTGACAAGCTGAGATCAGCTTTTAATGGAATTTAGAACGTACCGAGCTTATTTAGATTCGCCGAGCCAACACAACCGCCCCCGCCGAACCCATGCCTACCAACCAGCACCAAGCACGAACAAAAAAATTCGATGCATGGCCCGCTAAATTTGCGGCTTCGTCGCGGTGATGGCACTCGTCTGCTTGACACTCTTTGAGCAATGCCAGCAGTTGCGCGTGGCCACCATGGCGCTCTATATGGTCAATTTGCTGTTGGTAATGCTGATCCACAAAGGTTTCAACTGAAGCCACCGTTGCATAGGCGGCATGACTGCCAAACAGCGCAGGCAGCGCGCCTGTTAACCAGCCAGCAATACGCCAAGGCACCAACAGCATGCTGCGCTGCGCTTCTGGCAAATAGTCTTCGATGGCCGCCAAATGCTTGGCCTCTGTTAAGCCATGTGCAGCGGCAAACGCAATGAGTGATTTGTCATTTTTTAATTTGGCAATTTGCATCATGCCACGGTAAATAAATACCGCGCCCAATTCTCCAGCGTGGTCGGATCTGAGTTCACGTTGAAGGTGAATGGACAATATTTCGGTGGTCATCAAAAAGACATATCTTGAGTGAAAATCGGTGGACACAAATAAGCTCGATGAAATGTGCTTTATTTTCAAAAACATACAGTCGAGAAGGTCATTGAAACTGTGAAGAAAATCACACCGGCACCGCAGCCCAAGATGGCCTTGGTGATTGGCAGCGCACCTGATGCAGTATTGGCCAAAGACTGGAATTTATCGTCTTTCGCCTACCGAATTGCCATCAACAACTCTTGGCAAATTACCCCCGACTGGGATTTTCTGGTCTACCCAGAAGACCTCTTGCCAGAGCGCTTGCCTACCGCGCCCTTAAAAGCGCATCAAAAACTGATTGACGCAACTGAGTTTGTACCCGCGCAAAACAAATTGGGAGGCTTTGTTTATGCAGGCGGCACCATGGCTTTTACAACAGCTTATTGGACCTTGAGTGCCTTAAAACCAGACCTGATTGCGTTTTTAGGATGCGACATGATTTATGGGGCCTCACTAGGCGAGAGTAATCATTTTTATGGACACGGCACATCAGATCCTTTAAGGCCCGACATCACACTTCAATCGCTAGAGGCCAAGTCGGTAAGGTTCATGGCCACTGCCAATGCACTGAACTGTGCAGTGGTTAATTTGTCTGAACTGCCGCATTCGCGTTTGGTGTTTCCGCGAGTTTCAATGCAAGATTTGCAGGGCGTTGATTTTTGTAGCGCTTTGCTTGAACAACAAAACTTGGCGCTCAATTCAATCAATGTTGACCGTGCTTTGGCTGCAGAAAAATCACTGGCTTACATGGTCTCTTCTGGCAAATATTGGGAGCAACTAGAACACTTAGATGCAAGCAAGCTCAACCATATTGACAATTTGTGGCTCGATGCCATCCAGCGCGACTAACTCGTTTGTGATCCATTGAAGGTATTCAAACCATGGCCGATACCATTCCTCTTTTTCCACTCACGCATGGCATTTTTCCAGACGGCATGTTGCAACTCCAAATTTTTGAAGTGCGCTACTTAGACCTGATCAAACGGTGCCATCAAAATCAAACGCCATTTGGTGTGCCATGGCTGCGTTCTGGCAAAGAAGTTCAAATGCCTGGCGAAGAGCCCTCGATGCATCAATATGGATGCTTGGCTCACATCCGCGAATTTGTGCAAGTGCAGCCCAATTTTTTCCGAGTAGTGTGCCAAGGTGGCTTGCGCTTTGAACTTGAGTCTGTTGTATCAGGCCCCTTAGGTGTTTGGCAAGGTCAAGTGAAATACTTGCCCCAAGACCCTGAAGTTGATTTGCCCTCACATTTGCAATCGCATGCCGATCGATTGGGCAAAGTAATTGCCAATGCACAAAAGCAAGGCGTTATAGACAAACTGCCTATCTTCCCGCCCTATCACCTTGATCAATGTGGTTGGCTGGCAAACCGCTATGCAGAAGCCATGGATGTGGAGGCAGACATTAAGCAGCAACTTCTAAGTGAGCAAGATCCCCTTAAGCGACTGGAAGCTGTAGCCACCATCGTGGAAAAATAATTGGGGTCAGATCAACATTAATTTTGTCACACGCTTGTCAAATGAATCGCATAAAAAGACAAAGCAACTTTTTATCAACCTTTAGGCGAGCCCGCAATCATGGCAAAAGACTTTTCCTTGATGGAAGACAGCAACCGCTCTTCCAATCCCAGTATTCATGACGTTTCAGACCCTTCACGCCGCCAAATTCTGCGCGGTGGTTTGGGCGCTTTGGCCAGTAGCTTTTTAGCGCCGCTGAGCGCCATTGGTGGCGCTGCTGCACTCACAGGTTGTGCATCCATGGGCATGAGCATGGGGCCCAAAATGGGTTTCAAAAGTGTGGACATTTCGAAGGCCGACAGCATCACAGTGCCAGAAGGCTACATTGCGCACGTCATTGCCCCGTGGGGCGACCCAGTGGGCATTGTGGGTCAGAACCATCCATTTAAAGAAGACGCCAGCAACTCTGCTGCCGAGCAAGAGGCCCAGATGGGCATGCACCACGACGGCATTCACTTCTATGCCCTCGATGGCTCTAAGCGTGGTCTATTGGCCATGAACCATGAATACGTTGACCACGGCTTGCTGTTCAAAGATGGCATGGCCAATTGGAGCGCCGAGAAAGTTCGCAAGTCACAAGCTGCTCACGGCGTGTCTGTCATTGAAGTACAAGACAAAGGCGGCAAGTGGGAGGTGGTCAACCCTTCTAAATATGCACGCCGCATTACCACCAATACACGCACCGAATTGAGTGGTCCTGCTGCTGGGCATGCTATGTTAAAAACAGCTGCAGACCCTTCAGGAAAAGTTGTCATGGGTACTTTAAACAATTGTGCCAGTGGCATCACACCTTGGGGCACTTACCTTACCTCAGAAGAAAACTTCATCTTTTACTTCAGCGGTGGCGACACACAGACGCCGCACGAACGTCGTTGGGGTTTGAGAAAAGGTGGCGTGGGTTATCGCTGGCACGAGCATGACGCTCGTTTTGATGCTGTCAAAAACCCCAACGAACCCAATCGCTTTGGATGGATTGTTGAAATCGACCCTCAGAACCCCAACGCCACGCCCATGAAGCGCACAGCCATGGGCCGCGGTGCACACGAAGGTGCAACCGTAGCAGTCACCAAAGACAACCGTGCTGTGGTGTACATGGGTGAAGATGCACGATTCGAATATATCTACAAGTTTGTAAGTCGCGACACCATCAAACCTGGTGGCGCTGCCGCCAATGCCACGCTGTTAGACCACGGCACACTGTATGTGGCCAAATTCAATGCCGATGGCAAAGGCCAGTGGATTGCATTGACGCACGGCCAAGGCCCGCTGACAGCAGCCAATGGCTTTGCCGATCAAGGCGAAGTCTTGATCAAATCACGACAAGCCAGCGATCTCTTGGGCGCAACCAAAATGGACCGCCCTGAATGGATTGACATCGACAAACAAGGCTGGGTGTACGCCACCCTCACAAACAACAGCAACCGCGGCGGCGACAAGCAACCAGCGGTTGACGCTGCCAACCCACGTGTCAACAACACACAAGGCAACATCATCCGCTGGAAAGAAGATGTCGATTTCCACAGCACTACATTTGCCTGGAATCACTTCATCATGGCCGGCGATCCATCATTGGACCGCGCCGATGCCAAAGGCAATATCAAGGGCGACATGTTCTCTTGCCCCGATGGTTTGTGGGTAGACGGCCGTGGCCTGATGTGGATTCAAACTGATATGTCGACTTCTGCCATGGGCAAAGGCGACCTCAAAAACTTTGGCAATAACATGATGTTGGCAGCCGACGTTCAAACAGGTGAAGCGCGTCGGTTCTTGGTGGGTCCGGCAGGCTGCGAAGTGACAGGCGTCACAGAAACGCCAGACGGCAAAACCATGTTCGTCAACATTCAACACCCTGGCGAAACACCCAGCGAGCAAAACAACCCCGCCAACCCGCGTGCTATTTCTAACTGGCCTGATCAAAAGCCCACTGGCCGCCCCCGCTCTGCCACCGTGGTGATCCGCAAACTAGACGGCGGCATCATCGGTACCTAAGTTTTTATATTGGGGTCAGATCAACATTATTTGGCCAGGCATCTTTTCACAAGAAGGATGCTTGGCCTTTCTGTTGAAGAATACTGGGCTTACCTTTAAGCTTTTCGATTCAGGATTTTTGATTAACTCGTTGAGAAAGCTGTTCGGCTGATTCCTTGCGCTCGCTGTATCGATCGACCAGATACGGCGCAGCATCCCGCGTAAGCAGTGTGAACTTCACCAACTCCTCCATCACATCCACCACTCTGTCGTAATAGGCAGAAGGCTTCATGCGGCCATCTTCCTCAAACTCCAAAAACGCTTTGGCCACTGAACTTTGGTTTGGAATGGTGAGCATCCGCATCCAACGACCCAAGATGCGCATTTGGTTGACCGCATTGAAAGACTGAGAACCACCCGACACTTCCATGACTGCCAATGTCTTACCCTGTGTGGGACGCACAGCACCCACAGACAAAGGTATCCAGTCAATCTGACTTTTCAGGATGCCCGTCATGGCGCCGTGGCGTTCAGGCGAACACCAGACCATGCCCTCTGACCAAGCAGCCAAATCACGCAACTCCTTAACCTTGGGATGCGAATCAGGCGCCGCATCGGGTTGTGGCAAATTCCTTGAAGCAATTCGCATCGAGATGGGGCAACTGATCAGAATGACTAGCCATGTAAATCCTTTTGACTTACTAGCCGATGAAGTAACAAACCCGCAAATCCACCCACAATTTGCGCTGCAACAAAGGCTGGCACATCTGGCGGATAAATGCCTGCAAAGGTGTTTGAAAACATACGGCCAAAGGCTGCGGCCGGATTGGCAAAAGAAGTGCTGGCTGTAAACCAATAAGCGGCCCCGATGTAGCAAGCAACCAAAGACGACGCCTTGCCTTCTGGCGAGCGCAACATGACAAATAGCAAACCCGCTGTTGCCACTGCTTCGGCAAACCATTGCGCAGGACCGGATCTAACTTTGCTAGACCACTGCAGTATGTCAAGCTCAAACATGGCATGCGCCGCCCAAGCACCCACTGCAGCACCCACCAATTGAGCAATCACATAACCCATCAAATGATGACGCGCTAAGTCTTTGCGATAAGCCATGACCATCGAGACCACTGGATTGAAATGCGCGCCACTGATGGGACCTAGCGTTTCAATCAACACATAGAGTGCAAACACGGTGGCCAGCGTATTGGCCAGTAATGCAACAGCCGTGTTGCCGTCAGCCAACTGCTCGGCCATGATGCCCGAGCCGATGACAGCGCACAACAAAGCAGCTGTGCCCACCAGCTCTGAAAAATATCTTTTCCAGTGAATCATTTTGCGGCTAAGTCGCGTGCTGTGTTTTGCAGTGTCAATTTGTTCAAGCTACTTGTCGGCAGACTCGTAAAAATTTCAAGACGACGCTTGATGAGATGCAGGGTTTGCGAGAAAGCCTCCAATTTTTCAGCATCTGTGCCAGTGCCTGCAGAAGGATCGGCATAACCCCAATGCGCAGTAGCAGGTTGACCAGGCCAATAGGGGCAAACTTCGCCGGCAGCGTTGTCGCAAACCGTAATGACCAAATCCATGTGTGGTGCGTTTGGCTCTGCAAAAACGTCCCAGCTTTTGCTGCTTAAACCATCTGTTGCAATGCCAGCTTTTTCTAAGGTGACAATGGCCAAGGGGTTAGGCGTTTGATTTTCTCTAGGGCTACTGCCTGCGGAGTAAGCTTTGAATTTGCCTTTTCCCAAATGATTCAACAAGGCTTCGGCCAAGATGCTGCGAGCCGAGTTATGGGTACATAAAAAAAGTACGTTCAAGGGTTTTGATTCAGTCACTTTAGGATCCTTCGCTTAACAGGTTTTGCAAATTGCATCAGGGCTGACTTCGCAAGCCTCCCCTTCACAACAGTTTTGGGATAAGTACGTCAGTACAGCATTCATGCGGTCAAACTGAGCTCGATAAATCAAGTTGCGCCCGCTGCGCTCTTGAGAAATCAAATCGGCATTCATGAGCTCTTTCAAATGAAATGAAAGTGTGTTGGCAGGTATGCCCAAGTCTTGTGCGATCAGCGCAGGCGTGATGCCCTTGGCACCTTTCACAACCAATGCGCGAAAAATCTGAAGCCGATTGGGCTGAGCCAGGGCAGAGAGTGCTTTGATGACGTATTTATCTTCCATATTTCGATGGTAATGGAAGTATGTGACAGATTTATGGCAGAAGAACGCCTCGATAGGGTCGTTTTTTTTATGGGTAAGCTCGTGTGCTATCTTATAAAGACCCCCTTGTCATCCAAAAACCCATTCTTCCTCAATATGAACCTGCAAGGCCCCAAACGTAAGGTCACCTACGTTGCCACTTACGAGGCCCTTGCTTTCTTGTTTGGCACGCTAGGCTTTTTCAATTTCAGCGACAGCAGCCTAGAGCGTGCAAGTGCATTGGCTGTTTTCGGGTCACTCTTTGCAGTCAGCTGGAACTTTGCTTACAACACGATGTTTGAACGCTGGGAAGCGAAAAGGCTAACGCGTGGCCGCGGCTTCGGACGACGTGTGCTGCATGCAGTTGGTTTTGAGATCGGCTTTTTGGTAGTGCTGCTGCCAATTGCAGCTTGGTGGCTTGAGATCAGTTATTTGCACTCGTTTGCCTTGAACCTTGGCTTGAATATTTTCTTTTTAGCCTATACCTTTTCATTTACATGGTGCTTTGATCGGGTGTTTGGACTGCCCTCATCCGCTGCGGCCACAAATGACGCAGCCAAAGTAATTGACTGACCAAGCCCCCACCCCGACCTCCCCTAGCGCTGTTCAACAAGAATTGCGCCGTGTGCGTTCGCTCATGCAGCTTGAACAAAAGGAGGATCAAGCCCAATTCAAACTTAAAAATGCCGATGCCAGCATCAAAGAGCGTCGAAAGCGCGGCTTAACTTGGTATCCCGTGACCATCACGCAAGAGGACATCGGTTTTGGTGGCAAAGTGTTGTTGGAGCTTGAACGACCTGCGCACCGACAAGAACTTCACTTGTTTCAGGTGGGCAAAAATGCTTGCCTGTTTGGCGATGCCTCTGGCCATTCAGCTGCAGATCGGCCCACGCTTAGCGGCGTCGTGACAAGCATGCGGCGCAATAAGCTAACACTGACAACCACTAAAGAAAACCTTCCTGACTGGGTCAAGGACGGAAGTACCCTCGGGATTGACCTCACTTTCGATGAAGTGAGCTACCGCGAGATGAACCAAGCCGTGACAGCAGTCATTGGCGCACAAGACAACCGCTTGGCCCATTTGCGCGACGTGCTTTTGGGTGCAAAGCAGGCTGGCTTTCGAGAACAAAAAAGCGACGACCTTTTTTACCCCAGCATGCTCAACGAGTCACAGCTGGCCGCTGTGCGCCATGTAATCACGGCTCAAGACGTCGCCATCATCCATGGCCCACCTGGCACAGGCAAAACCACCACCTTGGTGCAGGCTATTTTGGAAACAACCCGACGTGAGCGGCGTGTGCTGGTGTGTGCGCCCTCCAACACAGCTGTTGACTTGCTAACAGAAAAGTTAGCCGAGCGCTGTGTCAACGTCATTCGCTTGGGCAATCCAAGCCGAGTATCGGAACTGCTTCTCAAACACACCCTGGATGCGGGTGTGATGGCACACCCCAGCTACAGCAAGATGCATGCAATGCGTCAAACGGCTGAGCAACATCGTGAAACAGCCAATGAGCACATTCGCGACTTTGGCTTCGAAGAGCGCCAACAACGTCAATGGCTAAGGGAGGAAGCGCGGACCTTGCGTCAAGCCGCTGACGATTTAGAGCGCTTCATCACTGAAGACGTTCTCGAATCAGTGCAGGTCATTACCTGTACGCTGGTGGGCGCGAGTCATCGCAACATCCGACAACTGAGCTTTGAAACAGTCTTCATTGATGAGGCCGCTCAGGCCTTGGAGCCAGGTTGCTGGATTGCCATTGCCAAAGGCCAGCGCGTTGTTCTGGCAGGCGATCATTTTCAGCTTCCGCCCACCGTCAAATCAGAAAAAGCAGCACAAGAAGGCTTGCGCGAGACCCTTTTTGAGAAATGCATTCAACGGCAGCCAAGCACCGCACGCATGTTGAAAGTTCAATACCGCATGCACGCGCAAATCATGGCGTTTAGCTCAGACAGGTTTTACGGCAACCAATTGACTGCGCACCCCAGCGTGTGTCATGCGGGACTGGTGGCATACGACTCGCTGTTTTCACCTGACTTGCCAGTCGAGTTTATAGATACCACTGGTTGTGGATTTTTGGAGGTTGCCATACCTGAAAGCCGATCGACAGCCAACCCCGACGAAGCCAACTTGCTCATCCGTCGCCTTGAGCAGCTGTTAGCACCTTATGCTCACAGCGAAAAACACAACAAGCCCCTCACACTGGGTGTGATTGCACCCTACCGTGCACAAATCAATTATTTGCGAGATTGCATTGAAGACACCGCTGTTCTCAACGATTTGTCATTGCAACGCCAGCTGAGTGTGGGCACCGTCGATTCGTTTCAAGGCCAAGAAAGAGACATCATTGCCATTTCCTTAACCCGCAGCAACCCATTTGGCGAGATTGGATTTCTCTCTGACATTCGCCGGATGAACGTGGGCATGACCCGTGCTCGGCGCAAATTACTTTTGGTGGGAGACGCATCCACACTTTGCAGCAATCCATTTTTCTCGGACTTGCTGGCTTATGTCAAACGAATCGGGGGCTACCGGCTGTTCAGTGAAATGACTCAATGATGTCAAATTCATTTCTAGAAAAATACGATGCGCGATACTGCAATTCAGTTAGCTTATGGAACCAATCGGGTCAACAAAACATCTGGGGACAGCATAGCGCGGCGATGACCGTTTGCGCTCAAATAGTCCGCACGAGCGGGCGATTGCTTGATACGCTCCCACGCGGCATTGACTTGCTCGCCTTCTAGCTCGATGGTGGTTAGCGCAGATACACGCAACTGCCAATTTAGCCGCTTGCTCCAAAAGGTCAATTGAGCCATGGGTTGTGCCACAAGTTCTGCACATTTCGGAGAACGTGCATCTGTGAAGAAACGCAGGTTACACGTAGGCGCATCCGCTTGCCTGAGCACAACGGTTCGTGCCTGGGGGCCATTATTGGCAAGGCCAAGTGTGGCCAGTGTGGGAGTGCGCCATTCGTGATGCCTGTCATGGGGAGCACGCGAAAGTTCTTGCCATAAACGTTGAATCAATTGAATGAACTTGGCGATTTCAGGATGTGCTTGAAGGGCTTGTGTACTGGCGTATTGGCGGGCCAATTCGGTTTCTGTGAACAAAGCATGAACTTGCTTATGACAAGCGCGGTGTAAAAAAACTGTCTCAACACCACCCTTGGATTTGGGCGTCAAATGATGTGCGTCTCGCAAAGCTGCAGGGATGGGGCGATCACAGAGCGCGCAGACAGTTAGTTCAGTTGCTTTTTCTGGGTAGGCGTGAGTTTTTGCTGCAGACTGCAACCGTTTGATTCGACCTTGAGCCATTGCACTACAGCTTGAATACTTGGACCAACATAAACAGCAATTGTGAATTTTGCATTTTCACGAGCATATTGCAACTGGTGAGCATGGCGCTATGACAAGAATGTTTTGACCCCTATTAATACCGGGGATCTGTAAATTAGACAGATACAAACCAATCAGATTGGACTTGGCCCTGATCATGCAGCAAACTGCACCAACTTATTCAGAAACAAATTCAGGAAATAGTTTTGTGAAAAGCTCTAGCGTTTGGGGCGTTAAGTTCTTCTTATCTGGAACATGCAAATCATCCATAGGCACCAAGATTTTGGCGTAATAAGCTTCAAATACTCTCTTTACAACACCGGGGGCAACGACTTCGCGATCGTATCCAGGTGCAAAACCCAGCAATTTATATCCTGCACGCTCAAATGCCAATTGCATATTGGGAATCTTCAATGTGCACATAGAGTAAATAAACCCTGCCCCCATAGCACGACCTAGCGCTTCACCAAACCTCTGGCCAAATGTGCCAAGACCTGCCGACCTGCTTGTTGGTGATACAACACCAAATCTAGCGTAAAGAGTTTCTGGTGCTTCTTCCCAATCCCATGAGATAAAGCCGATTAACTCCTGAGATTTCCACATCATCATCACAAACAGAGACTTATCTTCTTCACCTTCTAAAGTGGCTTGAGTCTCATAGAACTCTGGCGTGAGGTAGCAACTTGCACCACCAACAGCTATGTCTGGATACCAATTTCTAATTGAGTCAATCAACAGCGGAATGTCTTTTCTACTTAACCTTTTGCCGGAACAACCGTCTGGAAAAGGAACGATTTTTTCAAGTTCAGATATTTCAGGCCATTTCATTTGTTGCTCACTTTAATTGCTCACGTAGCGTGAGGTTAGCTATTTGTGTAAACAAAATATATTTTGTTGGATTACTTAATCAAAACTGAAGAAACTAGAAATTGACAGACGAAAAAAATGCTTCCGTGGGAAGCATAGATAGAACTTATTGAAATGAAAACCTGAAGACTACCTAAGGTATTGATAATCTTCAGGATTTTGTATTGTGGTGGGCAGTACAAGTTTCGAACTTGTGACCCCTGCAGTGTGAAGACTCCTTCAGAACACAACTTTCCTCAATAATTTCATTGAGTTAGCTACTTACTGGTAACTCAAAGTAGTATAGAAGTAGTATGGCTATGAAATTAAATTACTGCTGATTGGGTGGTACATATTTCCATATTTCTGAGTTAATTCAACTCAAATCGAATGGGTAAATTGAACCACATGGCTTCAGCTTGCCCCATCCTTTGCCCTGGCTTGTAGCGCCATTTAGCCGCGGTCTCTATTGCAGCCTGATCCAACCTATCAAAGCCACTGGACTTAAAAATTTCAATTTTTTCAGCCTGTCCATTTACACCAATCAATACTCTAAGAACAACTGTCCCTTGTTCTCCTAAACGCTTACTCATCCGCGGATAAATGGGTGGCGGATTATGAAGGTAATCTGCATCTGAAGATGGCAACTCTATAGTTTGAAGTCTTTCAATGTTTGGTTTTGAAAGATTGTTGTTTGGTAACTGAGAGCTTATGCTAATCACAATCGAACTATCCGACTTTAGATTCGCAGCAGAGACACTTTCAACTTTGTAGCTTGAATTGTCTAATGCACTCGCTTGGAGTTGCGATTGAGCTGTTAGTGGCTTTACGGTCTCAAGCGTGGGTTTAATGATTGCATCTGATTGAACAACGTCAGCTATAAAAAAAGCAGTCACAGGTTCAATAATTGCTTTTGGAATTAAACGTGTAGAGGTGCTTTGGACAATAGCCCAAATAAGTCCAATATGAATCAAAACCACCACGGCTTTGATGTGTCTTTGACTGCGGTTATTTAACATTAGGTGCTTGCCCACTGTCTTAGTAGGTTGTGATAGACGCCCGTTAAAGCCGTTGCTTCTGCAGTTTCACCGTACTTTTCTCTCAGTTTCAAAAGGTTCATGTCCAAGTCAAACAAGATACGTCGTTGATCATCTGAGCGCACCATACTTTCAATCCAGAAGAAAGAGGCGATGCGAACACCACGAGTGACAGGCGTGACCTGATGGACACTGGTAGCAGGATAGATAACGGCATCACCTGCTGCAAACTTGACGCCTCGACTGCCATAAGTATCTTGAATTGTTAACTCGCCACCGTCATAAGCGTTTGGATCTGATAAGAAAACTGTACAAGAAATATCCGACCGCAACCAGTCGCCCGAATGAGGTACCTTGAGCACTGCCCCGTCAATATGCGGACCATAAAAATTGCAATCACCGCCATATCGATTGAACAAGGGTGGCAATATTTTCAAGGGCAAGGTTGCCGAAAAAAATAATAGATCTTGATTCAAAGCATTGAGTATCAACGACTGCAATTCTTTTGATTGATCACTCTTTTGTGAAAGTTGATAATTGTTTTTCTGCGTTGCAGCTTGCGATCCAGCACTTCTAAAACCATCAAGCCACGGCGCATCATCGCCCAGTAAACTTTGAGCTTTTTTGAGTTCTTGTTCACTCAGAACATTAGGAAGATGTAGCAACATGCGAACTCCTACTCAGAACAGTTTTTTCATGCTGAGTTCGATACGTCTGCCAGTGCCGGGTACATAAAAACCGCGATAAAGCTGATCAATGTAAAGTTTGTCGGTCAGGTTGGTAATATTGAATTTGACTGTTGTAGTGTCATTGAGAGTGTGCTCTGCCATGACGTCTGCGGTAGCAAATGCCGATGCCGTATAAATTCGCTGTCCCTCTGGATTTTGTGAGCCGCGATAGTTGATGCCAGCACCCACTCGCCATTGTTGTGGCAGAAGATAAGTCATCCAAATACTGGCACTGTGACGCGGTGTTAACCCAGGACGGTCACCTTTGACTTGAGCACCTGTGCCTGTTGCACTTAGTTTTTGGTTGCTTTCATCGATACTGGCGCTCGGAATCCAAGTATGGTTGTAGAAGACTTCCCATAACGGCGTTAAGCGTCCAACAAAATTAAACTCCATGCCCGTTGCGTGACGTTTTCCAGACAGCAAAAATTGATTGGCAACACTGTCAACATCGGTATTTCTTTCGTTGTATTTTTCTGATCGAAATACAGCTATTCCCAGCAATGCTTTTTGATCAAACACATCAAACTTAGCGCCAACTTCTAGGTTTCGACTTTTTTCCGGCGGTGTGTTGGCAAGCGTAGCTTGTGTGCCAGTAATGCCCAGGTTGACGGCATATTGGTAAGTATCTGCAGATGTGTTGTATGACGTACCGTACGATGTATAAAAACTCGAATTCTCGTTAGGTTGCCAAATTGCCCCAACTCGAGGACTCCATAAACTTTGCTTCATTGAAAAAGTTCGTTGGCTGGTGTCCTCGTAATTCGCGTCAAACTGATCAAAACGTAAACCACCGACCAATTTAAATTGAGCATTCAAGTGGAGCGTGTCTTGTGCGTAAACTCCCAAAGTTTGCGCATGGAAATTATTCATAGGAATAGTCCGCGCAGTGTTGACAGTAGCCCCATCGTTTGGTGTTCCCACCAATGTAGTCAAATTTGAATATGCAGGCAGTCCTGCAGTGGCTGCATTATTTCGAAGTGCTTTGTCTTCGAAAAAATCACCACCTGCAATCACTTCATGTTTGTAACCTAGTGCATTGAATGTATCTGTGTAGTCAGTTTGAAGTTGAGTGACTTCGCTGCGACCATGCCTAGACTTTGGTGCATTCCGGCGTAATACTGTTGAATCTGTGATATTTGACAACGTGGTACCAGGTGCCCATCCTAATTGAGTTCCCAGTAAATTCCTCTCATATTCCCCATGACGAAGGGTAGTTTTGAGTTCTGTTTTTGAATCAAAACGATGCAGATGAGTAAAGGTAGCGTGTGTGGTTGTTGTGTTTAAGTAGTCACTCGACAAACCATAAAAATTGTTAGCAGGTAGCACAGGCATTAAGTTGGCAGGTCCCGAAGCTGCGCTCAGGAGCCAAGGATGACTGTAAAGTGGACGTCCCTTTGATTCGAGGTGGTACAAACTAACGCCGTATTCATCGCGCTCACCGACGTGCCAACGATAGGCTAAAGCAATTCCTTTTTTGTCTACTTGTGCTCCCCAATTGTCTGCCTCATGCAAGACGCCATTGATTCTCAATGCTTCAGATTGATCTGTGTGTAGATTGAAATCTACAGTGAGGCGGCGGCTATTGCCGTTGCCAACGGTTAGATTTGCTTCGCTTTGATCCATCAGAAAAGCTTGCTTTGAAACTTGATTAACAACACCACCTGTTGAACCTTTTCCAAACAACATCGATGCAGACCCTTTGAGAACTTCAACCCTGTCCACGTTGAACATGTCTCGCTCAATTAGTGGTGCATCACGCATCCCATCGACATAGATGTCGCCTGCTTGCGCTAGAGAAAATCCACGCATACGGACATCTTCTTCACCTGTTTCCCCAGCCTGAAAGGTCACACCGGCTGTTGACTTCATGACCTCTCTGAAATCATCCATATTGCGGTCGTCCATGAGCTTTTCGGTCATGACAGTCACAGTTTGAGGAATATCTTTTAATTCCTGCTGACCTTTTGCAATACCTGTCTTCTTTACTAGTAAATGTTCTTTAGATATTGTTGGCGTGTCCAACGCATCCCTTACCGTCACGGTTTTCAGCGTTTTTTCTGAGTTCTCCGTCACTTCACTTGCCTGCGCACTAACCGACAGCGAACCTGCAAGTAGCATTGCGCCAATTGTTATGTTCTGAGGCCTTGTTGCTGCCAAAAATGACTGCGTTTCATTACTTAACATGAGATATAGATTCGCTTGAAGTGTTTGAATACTTCAAATTCTACATCAAATAGGAATGATTCTCATTTGCAATAAGTGCTTCATAAACTATAAAAAGAATACTTAACGATTCATAACCCAATGTTTATAAGTATCGAAATGATGGATTACGAATCCAGCGAATGCACGTTGACTAGCAAACGCTTTGTAAACCAAGGCCAACTCACGGTTCATGTCAATTTCAGTTAAGTGATTGAAACTAACCTTTTTTATTTCATTGGGACCAGTTTCAATGCCAATAACAACTTCTTTACCAATATTCGCTGCGTATGTCATTTCATTCTCAGCATGACTGATGATGCCGTCACCACCGTCTGCACGATCTCTGTAATCCATGAGTGCCACATAATCGTAAATATCTTGCAGGTGTTGACTTGTTGGCTTTGAATGACCTTTCCACTTTGTAGGAATGTTGTCTAACCAAAATGGAATGGCCGGCCCCACTTTCAGGGTCAAGTTTGATTGACGCTTAAGGCGCATGAACTCGTGACTCAGTTCTATCCATTGCTCTAGTAGCCAGATTTTTTGGGAGTCCCATTCATCCAACATGTGGGGCTCAATATCGATATTGACACCATCAAACTGCTCGGAAGCATTAACACTTGTGTTGTAGTCCAGCACGCGTTGAAACATCTGTAACGCCTTGCCCCTTTCTTGAGGCAAAACATATCGGTGCGTTTTGAGATGCCAAGAACCTAACAAGGCATAGACTTTAAAGTCTTGTTGGTGAAGATGCTTAATCAAGGATGCATATTGCTGCGGTTGAGTCAATATTTTGGATAAACCCTGATATTCATCAGCATAGAGATAAATCGTGTTGACACCCTTAGCTTTTAAAAAAGCTATGTTGTTTCTAGCAACATCGGGATGCGCCAACATGGCGAAAGAAGATGCCTCCCACATCCAAATAGCTCTGGGTGGTGCAACTAATTCTGCTCTAACATGCAGTCCACAACTCAATGCCAATGAAGCCCAAAAAGCTAAGCGCGCCCATTTAATTTTGAACGGCCACATGATATTGCCCCTTACCAATTGGCTTACCTGTGTCTGGGTGTGAAACGACAACTGAGAAAAAATAACGGCCACTGATCAAACTGGGTTGAGCCAATTTGAGGTTCAATGTGACCGTTTGCGATTGACCTGCCGGCAATTGGATTGCCTTTCCAGAAACCTCGCCCAATTCTTGTCCCAGCGTATCGGTGAGCACCAATAACGGCACAAATACATCCTTTTTCTGCTTGCCGGTATTCACAAAAGTGGCAGTGACTTCCAGATAACCGTCAACCTTCAAAACACTTTTAACCTCAGAGACCTCGACACCTTTAAAGTGTTGAATAGGCCCATGCGGTTCAAGCGATCGCTGAACTTGAGAAAACAACTTTTTATTTGCTAAATTGTCAGACGGTGTCAGCCTGTCTGCCTTCTCTAATGCTGTCAATGAGTGGCGAAACTGACTAAATTCATCTTTGAGTTCTGACAAGATGTCTTGATTCTCGACGGGCTCTGGCTGTAAACCATCTCCAATTCGGAACAAGCGATCTTGTGCCAAATAGTAGTCACCGGATACAAAATCACTAAGTTCAGTTTTGGTTTGCTTAAGTGGCAATTTATGCACATTACGAAATGGGACTTGAACATCCAAGCCCTGTCCCATCCACGAAACTACTGTTGGTGTTTGATAAGCATATTTTTTTGACAACATCGCCATGATTGAGGGCGCGATGTCGAAATGCGATGAAACAGACTTGAAAGACTGCGCCTGCTTCAACATGGGTGAACTTATTAAAAGGGGTACGTGATAGCGCTCCAACCGAGTACCCATTGGAATTTCTGGCAACCTGTGATCGCCAGTGATCACTACGATGGTGTTATTCCAGTTGGGTGATTGCATTAATTGTTCGAAAAACGACTGCACGGCGCTGTCCGTATACAAAATGCTGGCATAAATATCGCGGAATTTTGAATAAGTAGCTTGCTTTTTAGCATCAACTTTGAGTACTGCTATGCGTTCATCCGCTTTTCGTCGATACAACTCTATACCGGGAAACTGAAATGGCGTGTGCATGCTCATGGTTTGCACAATGGAGATCGTCGGTTGGGCTTGAACTTGTATCAAATCGTCTGCCACTTTGGCAAACAAATCGGCATCTGCATAGCCCCATTCAGTGGCTCGTGTGTGAACGTTTGAAAAGTCTTTTTCACTGACAAAATTGTTGACGCCTTCTGACTTCAGATAATCGCCTTGATTGTCAAATTCCAAATTGGATCCTGAGAAATAACGCAGTGCATAGCCTTGCGATTTCAAAAGACTCAGCATCGACTCATGACCTAAATCCTTTGCACCGTAAGGTGCGAATGGCAGGGAACCGAAGACGCTAGGCAGCACAGCAAAAGTACGCCCTTGAGTGGCCAAAAAATTTTCCCAATAGAGTGACTTTTCAGCCAAGCTGTCCAAGAAAGGCGTGAAACTCCCCAAAGGTGACGAGAGTCCCGAAAAACTGCGTCCTAATCCTTCAACCACGATGAAGACGAAATGCGGAGGCGTTTTGTCTTTTAGATTGAACAAGGGTCCTAAAGTGTCGGGGGTGGTTTCAGCGTGAGCGAACGGGTAGGCTGAACGCTTATCAAAATTGTTTGCGCCATTCAATAAACCTCCAAATGAATGACTGAGCAAATCGCCTGCAAAAAAAGCAAGCTTTCTTTGTTGAAGGTAGGCTTTTCCTAAATCTCCCGAATTGATCTGCGTGGGCAATACAGGCATAGAGATTAAACCCAGTCCAAGCACCACAACAGAAATGCGCGGTGGCAATACCTTGATAGGTTTTTGCCGATTCATGACCACCCTACCCCACACTAACATCAACCCAATAATCAATGCACATAGGATGGCAAAAGGCCAAGGCCTGTCTGCACCTGAAGAAATGGTCAACATTTCTTGAAACGAGTACCCGAACAAGTCGAAACCCAAAGGCACACCGGCTATTTCAAAGTAATGAATGAGGGCTGCTTCAAGCACCAATAGCAAGGAACTCAAGAGCGCCAAACCCCAAAGACGATACTTTTCAGTTTTCACCGCTAATAGCGGCAAAGAGATCAAACACCACCATGGAATACCTTTAAGAAGTACTAAGCCGTCATTCAGCAACATAGCCCACAAAGTTGCATACCAAGTCATGTCCAATTGAGTGGCTTGTCCTAGCTCAGGCATTCGCAGCAACAACATGCCAAGTGCCAAAGCCGGCAACGGTATTAACAAGTCGTGCAGTCTTTGATCGACCTTTAAAAAACTCAAGGCCATTGCAGTTACCAGCGATAGGCAAGGCCAACATTGAGGCTGCGCTCACGACCACCCGCTGAGGCCGAATCGTTTGCTTGGCTAACGGATGCCTTAAAGCCCCATTGGCGTGTCACGAAGTGGTACCAAGCCAAGCCACGAGAATCAGACCTAGAACCAGCCAGTTGGGCACTGCTGAAATCGTCGCTCCGACCGCTAGAAACATTGGCCTCAACATAGTGGTCAGCATCGCCTTCGTAATAGTATCGAATCATGAAGCGGTAGCCCTGACCTGCTGAACCATCACTGGTCACACGTTGGTGTCTTAAGCGAGCATAAAAATTACCCCAATACTTGCCCACTGCCAGTCCGTCGATTTTGACGTTGGAATTAAAACCCAAATAGTCATGGCTGGCCGCTAACTCCCATCCTCCTCCTACATTTTGGTAAATCTCAGCGCGCCATGACTTGCCAGGATAAAGGTCGGGGGATGCTGCTTGTTGATATCGTAGATTGGCATAGGCGCCTTGCCACAGTCGCGGGTAGGCATCAACGGCTATCGCCGAGTCTGTATATCCAAACCGCGACAAACTCAATTGTTCTATCGCAATAGAACCAAAGGGCGTATAGCTGCGCAAAGTCATGGAGCGCTCTTTAGCGATGCCAAAGTCAGTTTTGGTTTGTCCCGAATTTACAGAGGCTGACCAGCCAGGTGCAGAAGAAGCAAGTGAAGCGTCTTGGGCCATACTGAAAGTTGCGCAACATAAACTCAAAGCAGCAATACTAAGACGAGGAAGAGACATAAGGTAGTCCACGTGTAATCAAATTGGATACACCAATGATATTCGAAGCAAATTGACCTCAAAAGGCCTCTTTGCATGTTTGTTATAGTGTCGTGACTAAAGTGTATGAGCGCACATTCTTCAAACTTTGACCCGACCCGGGCCCAGGCCCGACAAACATTGGTTGCGCACCGCCTGGCGCAGGCCATAGACCAATCCGTCCTCAAAGTTCACTATCAGCCTGAAATTGACTTAAAAACTCGTAGCGTTCAAACCGTGGAAGCATTGTGCAGATGGCACGACGGTGAACTCAATCAGGTAGCGCCAGACGAATTTATTGCTGTCGCAGAAGCCAAAGGATTAATTGCACCTTTAGGTCAAGAAATCTTGCGTCAAGTTATGCAAGACATGCCAGATATTCTGAACCGTTGGCCAAATGTTCGAGTTGCCATCAACGTTTCTGGCCTTGAATTGGCTGAAGCAACTTTTGCCAAACAATTTATTGCAGCCGTATCCAAGATCAACGCAAATTATCTTTCGCACATCGAATTGGAACTGACTGAGTCTATTTTTCTTTATGACTTGCCCAAAGTTCGTGAAAATTTAGAAGTTTTACGTCGAGCTGGCATTAGCATAGCCATTGATGACTTTGGAACGGGTCATTCAAGTTTGGCGCGCTTGCACACATTGCCATTTGACAAAATAAAGATGGACCGCTCTTTTGTGATTGGCCTCAATGATCCCATGGTCCAAGCCATTGTCAGAGCAATGGTTCAAATTGCCAAAGAATTCAACAAAATTCTGGTGGTTGAAGGACTAGAAAACACCTCACAGGCCAAATTACTGACAAGCCTTGGTTGCCATTTGGCGCAAGGTTATCTCATTAGCCAGCCCCAAGTTTTTGCTACCTTGGCTCACACATTCGAGTTGCCAATCGACTAGGTCAGAAGGCTTGAAGTGTTAAGACTGCAAGCTTGAAACACGATTTCGTCCTGCTTTTTTAGCTTGGTACATGGCTTCATCGGCATGTTGCTGAATGGCTTGCATCGTGCTCATTTCAGGTGTTTGGGTGGCGACGCCAACACTGGCGGTCACAGTCAATTTGGTGTGACCGATATTGGGACGGCTTTGTTCAATGGCCATGCGTATTTTCTCTGCCAAAGACAAGGCACCGCTTAGGTCGGTATCAGGTAGAAATACTGAAAACTCTTCGCCTCCAATGCGACCTAAGTAATCGGTTTCACGCAATTGAACCTGCAATACTTGAGCAACTCGCTTGAGCACTTCATCGCCAGCAGCATGGCCGTGGCTGTCATTGATCAATTTGAAATGATCCAAATCCACAAAAAGTACTGAATAGGTTAACTGCGATCTTTTCAATTGCAATATTAATTGTTCGCTCGCCGCGTAATAGGCCCGCGCATTGAGCACTTGCGTCAGAGGATCGTGACTGGCCATGTCTTGCAAGCGGTCGTTGTAGTCGCGCATACGAGTGAAATAGGAATATGTTCGATCAACATAAGTGTGAAAGAAAATTCCCATGTAAAGCAAACAAAATAAACCTGTCGCTAGGGCATTCGGTGAATATGGTCTCTCTAGATACGCATTACCGAAGGTTAGCCCAATAATCGTACCGATCGTGATTAACCATCCTGGTCGCTTACCCATCAAAATAAACACGCCCGGCACGTTGGTGTAAAACCAAAGCACTCGCAACTCATCTGCAGAGACATAGGCCAAAGCAGAGGTACTCTCAAACAAGCTGACAGCTTCATAAAACCAGGCAATGGTCATAAAGCGTTCAGGATGGTTGCGAAGCAATAAGGCTAATAGGGTTGTCAATCCGGTATAGATAAACATGGACCGCTGGTGATCGGGCCCGATAGGATTGACCTCCCCCAATGTGCCCAAGATAAAGAATGCTGTGACAAATGCCCCAGAAAACATCAATACCATCAGCAATTTGTACCGAAACTCTTGATATTCCTCCCGCTCTGCAAAACGAACTCTTCCAAACAAAGTTCTCAAAAAGAACTTCGCCACAGAGGTCCACAGAGATTTAAGTGACATGGAAAAACTTTCAATACAAATTATTGGATTCAGACCAGATTATGATAATTGACATGAACCCCTCCATCACGATTGTGGAAGATGATCCTTTCACCGCCAGTCTTTTATCGTTTATTTTTCAGCGCGCGCAGTATGAAGTGACCGTTTTAGAAGACGGCCAGGCTGCTTGGCACCATTTTCAAAGTGAATCTCCGACGAATTATGTCCTGCTAGACATCATGCTTCCGCATGTAAATGGCCTCGAACTATTACACCGACTCAAAGGTCTTCCAGCTTGGAACAACACAAAGATAGTCGTGTTGAGTGCGAAAGATCAAACTTCAGAAATTCGGAAGGCGTTTTCATTGGGCGCAGATGATTACTTGTCCAAACCTTTTGACCCACAAGAGTTATTGGCTCGTGTACAGCGTTTTCATTAAGGCAATTTGTGTTGCATAACGCTTCCTCGCAATTACTTTGGCAAGCCACCCTTTGGATAGGCTTTGGCACATTGGGCATCACGGGATTGCTATTGATTGCATTATTTGGCCTCAAACTCTCCAAGCAACGCAAAACGATGCGTGAAGAAAAATTTCTCAACCTCTGGCAGCCCGCACTCATGGCCTGCGCACTAGAGGACATACCACTAAAAACTTTACCAAGCTTGCGAAACGACGAGGAATGGTTACTGATAAAGCTATTCGTGAAATTGCAGACAACTCTCAAAGGTGATCCTAATCAACGGCTAAGAAGACTGGGTCAACCGTTGGGTTGTGCCAACATGGCTAGAAGAATGTTGAAGAGCAAGCACCGATCAGAAAACGTATTTGGACTGATCACAATTGCCTATATGCAAGAAGCAGAAGATTGGAATCTTCTGATGCCCTATCTCAACCAATCCAGCAATACATTAGCACTCTACGCATCGCTAGGACTTTTGAAAATAGACGCTAGTAAAGCGGCTCCCTTAGTCGTTACCCAATTATTGAAACGTCCAGACGTAGATTTATTAACTACCTCTTCGATTCTAAAACCCTTCAGAAAAGAACTGCATGAAGCCTTGGCTACTCATATTGTTGAAGTCAGTCAACAAGCATCCAGTTTTCAAAATCTATCAAGTACAGATATTCGTGTTTTGGAAATAACCTGGCTATTGAAAATTGCACATGCTCTTGACATGCACATCAGCACAGGAATTTTGCTACCCTTCTTCCATGCGCAACAACCCATCGATCTGATCACTGGTGCAATGCGTCTAATTAAAGTTCCCGATGCACTCAATGCATTGCGCAAATTGGCTCTGCATTCAGAATGGCAAATTCGCAATCAAGTTTGCGTGACGCTCGCAAAAATGGGGGATGCTAGCGACATTCCATTGCTGACTCAACTACTGATGGACCCACAATGGTGGGTTCGATACAGAGCGGCTCAAGCGCTGATCGGCTCACCATTCATAAAACGCGAAACTCTCAAAAGGCTTATCGCAGATCTTCCCGATCGCTATGCACGTGACATGGCCCAGCAAGTTTTTGCAGAAAGCAATTCCGAATCATGATGATTGAAATCTTGAGCGGGATCACCCTGTTTTACTTTTTTGCTGTCAATAGTATCTATCTGATGCTCAATGGCCTAGCCGCAGTGGCTTTGTATCGCAATTGGCAATATCGAGACATCAGTGATTTGCCAATGACTTATACGGGTGTCGCTCCACCCATCAGTGTTTTGGTCCCTGCTTTTAACGAAGAGGCAACAATCACAGCAACTGTTAATTCAATTTTGCAACTCACCTATAGTGAGTTTGAAGTGATCGTGATCAACGATGGCTCGAAAGACGCCACACTGCAAGTTTTAAAAGATGCATTTGGTCTCTTGCCATTTCCTGAAGCACAGAGAATACAAATCAATACTCAAGAAGTTTTTGGCATCTATCGATCTACCCTGCACCACAATTTACGAGTCATTGACAAAGCCAACGGCGGCAAAGCGGACTCACTGAATGCTGGCATCAATTCCTCTCGATATCCCTTGTTTTGTGGTGTTGATGCCGATTCCATCTTGCAACGAAACAGCTTGCAATTGGTTGTTCAACCCTTCCTAAGGTCTCCTCACATGGTGGCTACCGGCGGTACTATTCGCGCGGCAAATGGATGCGATGTAAGTGGTGGTCATTTAAAGAGCGTTGATTTGCCTAGCAATCCATGGGCACTCCTTCAGGTCGTGGAATACCTTCGTGCGTTTTTGTTTGGGCGCTTAGGATGGTCCAGCATGAACGCCATGTTGATCATTTCGGGGGCTTTTGGTCTTTTCAAAAAATCGACAGTCATTGAAGTTGGAGGGTATCGTACGCACACAATCGGCGAAGACATGGAGTTGGTGGTGCGTATTCACCACCAAATGCTGGCCCACAACAGACCTTACAAAATTGAGTTTGTGCCTGATCCAGTTTGCTGGACGGAGGTCCCCGAAGATCGCAATACCCTTCGTAATCAGCGCATCCGATGGCAACGTGGCCTTTCTGAGAGTCTAAACTTGCATTGGGGCCTGATGTTGACACGCAAGGCAAGTTGGGCAGGATGGTTGGCGTTTCCCTATATGGTTTTGTTTGAATGGCTAGGCCCTGCCATAGAACTGGCAGGTTACGCATGGACTTTCTATGCTTATTGGGCGGGCTTTCTGTCATGGAGTGCATTTATTCTGTTCTTGACCCTTTCCATCGGACTCGGAATTTTGCTTAGCATTTCAGGCTTGTTGCTGGAGCAAATGTCGTTTCAGATGTACCCAAAGTTGCGCCATGTATACATACTAGTCCTTGTGGCCATTATTGAGAATTTAGGTTACCGTCAACTTAACTGCTGGTGGCGAATGGTGGGCCTGTACCGTTGGGCCACTCAAAAAGAAAGTACTTGGGGTGCCATGAAGCGAAAAGGCAATTGGCAAAAACAAAACTAAACTGAGAACCATGACTGAGACTGCACAAAACCAGACAGCTGAATTCGCAGAAATGGATTTGCGAATAGGTCAGCGTGTCCAATTGGTCTTAATGGATCCCTATGAAGAAAAACATTACACCAAGTTGATTGGGTATGTTGAAAATGAATTTGTCATGTTGCAAATTCCGCAATCTAAGGGTTGGGATGTCCCCTTGCGTGAGGGACAGTCTGTTGAAGTGCGCTTGTTTTCGGGGGTTTCAATTTTTCAATTTTCGACACGGATTCAGGCTGTCTTAATCAACCCACGCAACTATGTGCTTTTGAAATTTCCTGAAAAAGTTCAAAAATCAAGATTACGCTCACAAGCCAGAGTGCCTGTTTCTTTGCCGGTACGCATCTCAGATTTACCTCAAGAAAAACAAGATTTTCAAGTACTTGATTTAAGCAGCGGTGGCGCCTCCTTGGTTGGACCGATGAAGTTGGGGCAAGTAGGTGATGATTTCAAATTAACCTTAAGTTTCCATCTAGAAACGAGCGGACAACTTGAACAATTTCAACTTGCCTCAACGATTCAAAATATTGAAGTCATTCAAAAAACCAATCCAGATACGGCGCTTTACAAGCATGGATTAAAGTTTGCAAAAAACGATCCACGAGTGGTTTTGTACATCTATGAATTACAGCAAATCAAGTAAATCTCGACCCAATTAGATTTCTGATTTTCAATTAATACCAACTCTGACATACGGCTTTTTGATGCTTCTTGATTCAAGCACATTGATATTTTCAATTGGCATACTTTCACTCTTGATGGCGTTCATCAGTTGGACATTTCCTGGGCCCATTACCGAGCGCGATTACGGTCTCAAAATCTGGTCCATTGGTATCACTTTCGTGGGCATCAGCCTCATCCTGATTTTTTTGCGTGGGCTCCTCCATCCATTTTTTGGAGTCTTCATGGCCAACATCTGTCTGATGTCAGGCGGCACGCTGGGACTACTGGCACCTGCGCGTTTTTACGGTGTGAAGGTACGATATTCATTCGTTATGTTGGCCTTGATCATTGGTATGTCAAGTTTGCTGCTGCATACCGCATGGGACTATCCAATTGCGATTGCCATGGTGGGGGTCTGCGCTGCGATGGCGTTAGTCATGCTTTACACAGTTCATGTGGTTTATACCCATTCACCTCGGCCTGTCCCGTTTGCTGCTCATGTCTTCGCAGGCTGCATGGGCTTGATGGGCGTGGCTTATTTGATTAGAGCTTTCACCGTCGTTCTCAACCCTAACGTCCCCATGGGGCCAGTATCATTATCCGGTGGACACCAATCGATGCTTATCGTCGGTGCTTTGTTCGTTGTTTGCTCGACCATGAGCTTTTATGCCGTCGTACATGATGAGCAAAAAAATGAAATTGCTGAGCGAGCACGCCGCGATCCTCTTACCGGACTTTTTAATCGTAGGGCTTTCTTCGAGCAAGCTGAAAGACTTGATGCAGAGGGTGCAGACTTTGCAATTTTGATGATTGACATTGATCACTTCAAATCAATCAACGACAGTTATGGTCATTTGGGCGGAGATCGAGTCTTGGTTCACGTCGCCAAACTCATTCAAAACGCATTCCGCACCGAAGACATCGCCTGTCGTTATGGTGGGGAAGAGTTTTGCGTACTGTTGCGCAATTGTAATGAGGTCAAAGCGTTACAACTGGCAACCAATCTAGTGTCTAGCTTTTCTGCGGAGGCTATTGATGTCTTAGATGGCAGACGCGTTTCTGTGACGACATCTGTGGGGGTTTGTGTTCGCATCCCCGGGAAATCTTTACTTTCGACCCTACAACATGCTGACGACGCTCTCTACAACGCCAAAAATCAAGGACGCAATCGCGCCTTTTTGCACGTCAGCTGAAGCCTAATTAACTGGGCTTCTCAGCATCAGTTCTATTCTTATGTGTTAGTTGTACCAACTGATAAGACACATCACTTCCAGCTCAAATCCAGTTTTCTGCTGTGTGCAGCGCAGTCACGCAAGTAAAGATTGATCAGGCTTTGATAGGGTATTCCAACTTGCTCGGAAGTACATTTGAAGTAGCCAATCGAGTCATCATCCAGCCGAATGGTGATTGGCTTTTTCAATTGGGCTGCGTAAGAATTTTTGCGCGCTTTAGCGAAATCGTATTCTTTTCGCATCTTTGGACTTTTAGCGGTATGGCTTGGATTCATGGACTGAAGCTTTTCGGGCAGAAATAATTCGAATTAAATTACCTTGCTCTCGGTAGCAATGACAGACAACCATAACGCGCAGCGTGCTGCTGATGCCCAGAAGTACAAATCTATCTTTATTATCCGCTTGATGAGTGGCTTCGTAACGCATAAAATCGCTTCAATTGTGAGCAAAATTTGAAAAAAATCATCATCATTGCAGGGCCCAATGGTGCAGGAAAAACCACATTTGCCCGTGACTTTTTACCTGCAGAAGCAAAAACGCTGCGTTTCATAAACGCCGACTTGATCGCTGCTGGCTTGGCTCCATTCAATCCTGAGACGGCCTCCTTCAAAGCCGGCCGCCTGATGTTGGAAGAAATTGATGAATGCGTTGCTGCTGGACACAGCTTTGCATTTGAAACCACACTGTCAGGCTTGGCCTATTTGAAAAAGATAGCTTTATGGCAAGCCCACGGCTACCAAGTCAAGCTATGGTTCTTGTCGCTACCTAATGAAGACATCGCAGTTTCAAGGGTCGCTCGCCGTGTCATGCAAGGTGGGCACAACATTCCTGAAGACGTTATTCGCAGGCGCTTTAAAGCAGGCTTGGTAAACTTTCACGACCGTTACAGTGAGGCAGTTGATTCATGGGCGTTTTATGACAGCTCAGGCATGCAGCCTAAGTTAATTGACTGGCTCAAAAAATGAACACCAAAGACATACGCACTTCCACTGATCCAGATTTGGCAGGATCCTATGCAGCCATGGAACGAGCAGCACGTGCTGCCCAAGATCTAGCTATTAAAACCAACACGAGTATCGTTGTTGCAGTTGACGGTAAGAACGTTGAATTGACGGCTGCTGATTTGATCAAACTTCGTGACCAAGAAGCACAGCAGCATCACCACTGAGACGATAAGACGCTAGACCCAAAGCCTGCTTTTCGCTGGCTTTTTTTTGCGCCCTACTTTCACCCTACTGACAATTACATGATGTACACCTACGAATCATCAATAAGAGTCAAGGTCAATGTCCGTAGCCAAGTGGTCAAGACCGAAATTAGTGCCCTAGACGCGCGTTGGTTGCTATGGGCTCAGTTCGGATTACCCTTGGGTACTGGGTAAAGAAACAGGATGCAACTCAAAAAAACAAAGCGATTTTTTAAAGCTGAGAATTTTTTAGCTTTGAAAACTTTCAGATCCAACTGAAAAAAGCTACTGAATTTAGAAATTCAACATTTAAGAATATTGGAGATAGATTTAAGATAATTTTGGAACTGTAAATCTATGAAAAGACATAGAAAAATCTATGAGAAGTAGTATGGTCGCTATATACTACCTTGAACATAAAAAAAGCACCTAGAGTTTCCTCTAAGCGCTTGATTTAATTGGGAATTTTTGGTGGGCAGTACAAGTTTCGAACTTGTGACCCCTGCAGTGTGAATGCAGTGCTCTACCCCTGAGCTAACCGCCCTATCGCTTTTCAGCGTAGCCTTAAATTATGCCACGGTTTTTTGGGCATTTTCAAGGCTAACCAAAATTTCAGGGCGAAGCTTCTAGCTGGCGCCAGAGGGTTTTGCCGCCACTGGCTTTGTCCAATTGGGCCAGCTGCTCTTGGTGGGCGGCCTGCTCTTGGACATTGGCCTGAATGACGGGCAATTCAAATTGTGACAAGTCGACAGATTCAACCGCCCCGGAATTGCCTTCGTCGCTGCCTGCATCAATGAGCAACGCTTCTTGGCCACGCGTGAGGTTGATGTAAACATCGGCCAATAACTCGGCATCGAGCAAGGCGCCGTGCAAGGTGCGGCCAGAATTGTCGACGCCCAGCCGGTCGCAAAGGGCATCGAGGCTGTTGCGCTTGCCTGGGTACATTTGCTTGGCCATGACCAAGGTATCGACCACACCCTCAACGTAAGTGGTAAAGGGTTTTTGCCCTGCCAACTCGAGCTCTTTGTTCAAAAAGCCTACGTCAAAGGCGGCGTTGTGAATGATGATTTCGGCGCCATCAACATAGTCCAAAATTTCTTGAACCACGTCTTTGAACTTGGGCTTGTCGCGCAAAAATTCATTGCTGATGCCGTGAACCTTGAGGGCATCTTCGTGGCTGTCGCGGCCGGGGTTAAAGTAGAAATGCAGGTTGTTGCCAGTCAGCTTGCGGTTGACCAACTCGACGCAACCCAGCTCAATGACACGGTCGCCGCCTTCAGCAGAAAGACCAGTGGTTTCGGTGTCTAAAAATAATTGGCGCATGGTCTAACTGTAATCTGAAAACAAGTGCTCAAGCTTTCAATGATTCTCTTTGGCGTGATTGATGGTGTACTTTGGAATTTCGATGACCACGTCTTGCTTGCCCAAAAAGGCTTGACAGCTCAAACGCGAGTTGGGCTCTAGGCCCCAAGCGCGGTCTAGCAAGTCTTCTTCGGTTTCCTCGGCTTCGTTCAAGCTGTTCAAGCCCTCGCGCACAATGACGTGGCAAGTGGTGCAGGCGCAGCTCATGTCGCAAGCATGTTCAATGTTGATTTTATTGTCGAGCAAGGCTTCGCAAATGCTGGTGCCTGCAGGCGCAGAAATTTGAGCCCCAGTTGGGCAGTATTCAGCGTGGGGCAAAATTTTAATGACTGGCATGTTGTTCTTTAATTAACTGTCTGATGATCTGCTAACAGGTCTTGAAGAAAAATCCTCAAAGGCTCTGAATGTTTTGACCCGACAAGGCCTTTTGAATGCTGTGGTTCATGCGCTCTGCGGCAAATGCTTCAGTGGCTTTGGCCAAGGCTTCGGTGGCATCTTCTACCGCCTGGGCTTCTACGGCCGTTTCAACTGTGTGGCGCAAAGCCTTCATAAGCGACTCAATGTGCGCTCTATCTTCAGCGCTCAACAATTGGCCATCGGCATTCAACGCACTTTGGGTGGCCAACAACATGCGGTCGCCATCCACACGCGCCTCGACCAAGGCACGGGCCTTCATGTCAACTTCGGCAGTTGTAAAACTGTCTTGCAACATTTTGGCAATTTGATCGTCGCTTAAACCATAGGAAGGTTTGACATCGATCTTGGCTTCTACGCCGCTGATTTGCTCTTTGGCGGCCACACTGAGCAAACCATCTGCGTCTACCGTAAAGGTCACGCGAATGCGTGCCGCACCTGCAGCCATCGGTGGGATGCCGCGCAATTCAAAGCGAGCCAAGCTGCGGCAATCGACTACCAAATCTCGCTCGCCCTGCAGCACATGCAAAGCCAAAGCGGTTTGACCATCTTGGTAAGTGGTGAAGTCTTGAGCCATGGCCGTGGGAATGGTTTGGTTGCGCGGAATAATGCGCTCAACCAGTCCGCCCATGGTTTCAATGCCCAAGGACAAGGGAATAACGTCGAGCAACAACAAATCGCCAGCGGCATCGTTCCCCGCCAATTGATTGGCTTGAATGGCAGCACCCAAGGCCACCACTTCGTCAGGATTCAAATTATTCAAAGGCGGCTTACCGAAGAAGGCAGCAACAGCTTCTTGCACTTGAGGCATACGCGTTGAACCGCCCACCATCACCACGCCTTGAATGTCGTCAGCTTTGACTTTGGCATCGCGAAGCGCTTTTTTGACAGCAGACATGCAGCGCGCGGTGAGTGCGGCAGTGGCTTCTTCAAATTTCGCACGCGTTACTTTCACTTGGTGTGATTGATCGGCATGCGTCCATGTCAGTGCCACTTCAGAAGCAGAAGTCAAAGCTTCTTTGGCAGAACGCGCGGCAGATTTCAAACGCGTTTTGTCTTCTGCAGTCAATGAGCCTTGTACATCAGAGAGCGCCATAGATGCCAACGCAGCATCGGCCAACGCATGGTCGTAATCGTCACCGCCCAAAGCAGAATCGCCACCGGTGGCCATGACTTCAAACACACCGCGCGTTAAACGCAAAACAGAAATATCGAAGGTACCACCGCCCAAATCGAACACGGCGTAAATGCCTTCGCTGGCATTGTCTAGGCCATAGGCAATGGCAGCGGCTGTGGGTTCATTGATGAGCCGCAGCACATTGATGCCGGCCATTTGTGCCGCATCTTTGGTGGCTTGGCGCTGGGCGTCGTCAAAGTATGCGGGCACTGTAATCACAGCACCGTGCAAGTCGTCGTTGAAGGTGTCTTCTGCGCGATAACGCAGTGTGGCCAAAATTTCGGCACTGACTTCTACAGGCGACTTTTCGCCCTGCACGGTTTGAATTGACAACATGCCTTTGGAGGCAGCGCCTTCTGTTTTCACAAACTTGTAGGGCAACTTTTCTGGGTTGGCTATGTCAGACAAACTGCGCCCCATGAAACGCTTCACAGAAGCCAAGGTATTTTCTGGATCTTGCGCAGCATTGGCCACGGCTTCATGACCAATTTGACGACCTTGTCCTGGCAAGTAGCGAACCACAGATGGCAAGATCACTTGACCTTTGTCATCGGGCAAACACTCGGCCACGCCATTGCGAACTGAGGCGACCAAAGAGTGTGTGGTGCCAAGGTCAATACCGACGGCAATGCGCCGTTGGTGCGGATCGGGTGCCTGACCAGGTTCTGAAATTTGCAAAAGTGCCATGACTTAATTTAATTCTTGTGTTCAGCTAGAAGCGTCGAGTTGGTGCTGCACTTCTTGTGCAAATTTTTCAATGAACATGAGCGCCCTCACCTGGCCTACTGCTGCTGCAAAGTTTTGATCGGTGTCGATCAGCGAAGCAATTTGCTTCAAGGACGTAGCATGAGACGTATCTACCTCATTGAGCAATTTCTCTAAGCCTTCAATTTTAGAGTCAACAACTTTGACAGCTTTGCAATCGTCTAGCGCTTCGCGCCATTCCATTTGTTGCATCAAAAACGCAGGCGGCATGCTGGTGTTGTTTTCGGCATTGACGGCAGCGCCATTCAACTCACACAAGTAAGCAGCACGTTTGAGCGGGTCTTTAAGGCGGTTGTAGGCTTCGTTGATGCGCACAGACCATTGCATGGCGATGCGTTGAGCCGCGGCACCTTCGGAGGCAAATCGATCGGGATGGGCCTCGCGTTGCAAAGACTTCCACTGAAGATCGAGTTGCGCGCGATCTAATGAAAAAGCTGCTGGCAGGCCAAACAGCTCAAAGTCTGACGCCTGCAGAGAAATCACACGCGGAACGATTCGCCACAGCCGCAGCGATCGCGTTCATTGGGATTGTTAAAACGGAAACCTTCGTTCAAGCCTTCGCGCACAAAGTCGAGCTGTGTGCCGTCGATGTAGGCCAAGCTTTTAGGGTCGATCAGCACCTTCACGCCGTGGTCTTCAAAGACCACGTCTTCGGGCGCTACTTCGTCGACGTATTCGAGTTTGTACGCCAAGCCCGAGCAGCCGGTAGTTTTAACGCCCAAGCGCACACCCACGCCTTTGCCGCGTTTGGTGATGTAACGCGACACATGCCGCGCTGCAGCTTCAGTCAGTGAAATGGCCATGATGTATTTCCAGCAAGGGCCAATTAGGCCGCTGCGTGTTTTTTCTTGTAGTCTTCGACGGCTGCTTTGATGGCGTCTTCGGCCAAGATGGAGCAGTGAATTTTGACGGGTGGCAAGGCCAACTCTTCGGCAATTTCGCTGTTCTTCAGTGCGGCAGCTTGGTCCAAAGTTTTGCCCTTGACCCACTCAGTGACAAGGGAGCTAGAAGCAATGGCAGAGCCGCAACCGTAGGTTTTAAAA
>CAZJAL010000001.1:0-218249 GCA_964544175.1 uncultured Limnohabitans sp. | reverse complement strand
TCGCTTGGTATGCACATCTCAAAAATTTGTCTGCTCACCCGTGGTGGATTGCGGTATTGGTGAGCTGGGGCATAGCTTTACTTGAATATGTTTTTCAAGTCCCGGCCAATCGAATAGGGTTTGAATATTTTTCCCTAGGCCAGCTTAAGATTGCACAAGAAGTTATCACCTTGGGTGTGTTCATTCCATTTGCTGTTTTTTATATGGGAGAGCCATTTAAAACGGATTACATTTGGGCGGGTTTGTGTTTATTGGGCGCAGTTTATTTTATGTTTCGGAGTTAGCAACTTTCTATGTCAACTATCAGTCCGCATATCCACTTCAATGGAAACGCCGAAGAGGCTTTTGAATTTTATCGGTCCGTTTTCGGCGGTCAATTTTCAAGATTGATGCGATTCAAAGATTTGTCTAACTCGGACTTCACCTTCCCCGATGATGAGTTACAAAAGATCATGTTGATTCGTCTTCCCATTCATGGCGCTGGCGTTTTATCTGGTAGCGATGTCCCCAATTTCTTAGGTCGGGTGAGTGAGGTAGAGAACAGAAGCAAGATCACCATCACTGCAGAGAGCAAAGAAGAAGCGGAGGCGATTTTCAATGGCCTATCTGCGGGTGGAGCAGTAGAAATGCCTCTGGATGTGGGTCCATGGGGCACTTATTTGGGCGGTTTCCGCGATAAATTTGGTATCGAGTGGATGGTGGAATATGCTGCGTAACTTCTAATCCAGGTTCAAGTCCTGGTGGGCCCACCAAATAAAAAGCCACTGATTTATTAGTCAGTGGCTTATTTATTTCAGCTGTTCAATAATTGTGGCAAAAATTACCTAAGAATTTGGCTACCGACTGTGTCGCCATCGATGTATCTTTGTCAGGCAAAAGAATTCCCAAGGGATCAAACGGCAGTTTGTCTTTCAGCTTGAGCGTCGTCAATTGATCAGCCGCTTTAAGCTGCTGAAAGACACTGCTGGGTACCAAAGTGACCAGATGTCTTTGTTGCAACATGGCCCATGTCATGGAAGAGACTCTGGTAATGACGTGGCAAGTGGCAGGTGTGAATTTGTGTTCAAGGCAGAGCGCTTCAAACTTTTCTCGCGCTGCTGAACCAATAGGCGATAGCACCCAAGTTTCTTTTTTTAAATCTTCCCAGGTGATTTTGTTTTTCTTTGCAAGTCTGTGAGTTGGATTGCAAACCACCACAAACTCATCTGCCAACAAGGCTTCAAAGTGCCAGCCAGTAGGGCATTGTGCCGGCTGGCGGCAAACGCCTAGCTCTATTTCCCCTTTGCTGATGGCTGCAAATTGATCATTGACCTCCGCTTCATGAATGTGAAGTTGAATCCCCGGAAATTTTTCATTCAAAAGTGGAATGGCGTTCACCAGTAAACCGTTGATGCCAGCGGTAGATGATTTGATGCGCACAACACCTTGCCCCAATGTTGTTCGGTCTGCAATGGCTTCTGCACTAGCGCTTAAACCAAGCAAGCACTGTCGTGCCATGGGCAACAAATCTTGGCAGGCTTGGGTAGGCAATACCCCTCTGGCATGACGATGAAACAGGGTGACTTCTAGCAGCTGTTCAAGGTCAGCCAGGATTTGCGTTACGCCGGGTTGTGTCATGCCGATTGACTCTGCCGTGCGCTTGATGCTCCCTAATTCGTTCAGTCTGACCAAGACCTCAAAATGACGAAATCTCGCTTTGGCAGTCAGGCGATTGAGAAGAACTTTGGCTGAAATTGACATATTACATTCGCTTATACCTTAAGCCTTCATTCTATTTCTCCTAATACAAGTTGCAAGCCACAATGCGTCAAAACCATAGGAGACAAACATGAACCTGACCCGCCGAAAGTTAACTTCTGCGCTTGCCGCAGGTATCGCAAGTACCTGGTCTGCAGGCATGGCATGGGCACAGACGTACCCCCAAAAATCAGTCAAATTGGTGGTTGGATCTGCCCCCGGTGGCCCTTCAGACTTTTTGGCACGCATGTTGGCAGATGCAATTGGACCTGGTATGGGGCAAAGCTTCATTGTTGAAAATAAGCCAGGCGCAAGTGGTATGCCGGCTGCCGACCAAGTGGTCAAAGGTGTACCGGATGGTCACCAGTTACTGATATCTGGCCCTGCATCCATAGTGGTCATGCCCCACATGTTTTCAAAAATCACTTACGACCCGATGCGTGAGTTGGTACCTGTCTCAATGTTGGGGGCGGGCGCTTTCGTCTTGGTGGTGCATCCCTCTGTCAAAGCAAATAACGTCAGAGAATTGATCGCGTTGGCCAAAGCCAATCCCAAACAACTGACGTATGGTTCTGGGGGCAATGGATCTTCTGGTCATTTGTGCACTGAGTATTTCAATGGCTTGTCTGGCATTGAGATGACCCACATTCCATACAAAGGCGATGGTCAAGCGGTGATCGATTTGCTGGCAGGTCAAATTCAAGTGATGTTCACGGCACCCAATGTGGCCATGGCACATGTGAAATCGGGCAAACTTCGATTGCTGGCCGTCACTACCAAAGAGCGAGTGAATTCAATGCCCGACGTTGCCACTGTGCATGAAATGGGTGTCAAAGATTTTGAGTACTTGGGCTGGATCATTGTGTTTGCACCAGCAGCAACACCGCTTGCAGTCATCGAGCAACTTTCGGCTGCTTGGTTGAAAGTTAAAAATACACCAGCCATTACCAACAAACTCAATGAGCTGGCAATGGCCGCTCCCGACCGTTATAGCAATCGAAATAACTTGTTGGAGTTTGTCAAATCTGAGTACGCTCGATTGGGCAAACTCATTAAAGACAACAACATTAAATCAGAGGTTTGATGTGAGTCTTGAATCGTTGACGCCAGAAAGATGGCAACTGCCCAATGGCGTTGAATTGCATGGCGTGCGAGAGGGGCAAGGTCAGACCCTTGTCTTCATTCATGGTGCCATGGGTGACTGGCGGTCTTGGGAAGCGCAGTGGCCTGTATTCACGAAGCATTTCGATTGCATCTCATACAGCCGAAGATTCAGTTTTCCAAATCAAAATCATCAAGCATCGCCGCATCACTCTGCCATCGATGAAGCTGAAGACCTGGCATATTTGCTTGATCTCTTGAATGTCAAAAGTGTCATTTTGGTGGGGAGTTCTTATGGTGGGTTCACGGCTTTGGCTTTAGCCGTGAAGGCGCAACAGCGAATTAAGGCGGTGGTAGCAGTGGAGCCGCCCATGATGAAGTACGCTTATTTCACGCAAAAAGGCCGCGAAATTGCAGACCAATTCAGAGCAACAACCATAGAGCCTGCCAACAGAGCCTTCAGGTCAGGCGATGATGAAACGGCTGCAAAAATCATGACGGGTGGTATCAATGGCACAGCATCGCAAGTGTCTTCAGGGGCGGCCATGCAAAAGCGTTTGCAAAATTTGCAGGCAATGAAAATGATTGCAATGTCAACCGACGAGTTCCCTTTAATTCCTCCAGATCAATTGGCTTGCTTGCCAATGCCTATTTTGTTAATGTCTGGCGTCAATACGCAGCCAGTTCACAAGGCTATTTTTGACAACCTTTTGGCCGCCATGCCAAATGCCAAAGCTTTGCGAGTGTCCGGTTCGGGGCATGGCGTTAGCCGAGAGCAACCGGACTATTTCAACAACTCGGTGCTAGAGTTTTTGAATGTCAAAACTGCGCAAAGGTCAAGATGAGCAATCCACCCATTTGTGAATTTGTATATGAAGCCATTGTTGACATTGCTGATGTTCAAAATTTAGGTCAAAGTCTGCAGGGGCAGCGATTTATTGTGAACATTTTGGGTGGTCTATTCAATGGCCCACGTTTGAAGGGAAATGTGCTTCCAGGAGGCGCTGACAGACAGCTGCTCAGACCTGACGGCGTCAAAGAGCTTGATGCCCTTTATGAAATAGAAACAGACGATGGCACTGTGATCACGGTTCACAATCAGGTCATCGTTGACATGCCTACGGCAGAGCAGCGTTATGCGCGTTCGGTCGTGAAGTTTCGCGCACCTGCTGGCCAATACGAATGGCTCAACCGTCGAGTTTTTGTGGGCAATCTAGAGTCTTTGAAACCGTCGAGAAATGCTGTGAAGATTAGAATTTTTCAGGTTAATTGAAAGCTAGTACATAGCGATTGACAGTCCGCAGCTTAGAACAGTGAATTAACGCCTCTTCCACATTTGCTTCCACACTGCTGTTCGAAATTGATGAAACAAGGTCCGATAATTGGACTGACCAGCATTCAAAATTTCACAAGACTTATTTAGCTTTTTTGAAATTGTCATGTTCTAAGTGCTCCTTCATCATTCAATTCAATTGAAAGATGACCATGACCGTTCGCAGCTATTTGTTTGTTCCCGCCACACGCACTGATCGGATAGCCAAAGCGGCTGCGAGTGGCGCGGGTGCGGTCATAGTAGATTTGGAAGATGCTGTGGCCCCACAAGACAAGGACTTGGCACGCCAGGCGCTGCAGCAATGGCTACAAAGTGACAATGCGGTACCGGTGTATGTGCGCATCAATGCGTGTGATACACCTTGGTATTTGGAAGATGTTCAACTTTGTCACGCCGATAAAATATTGGGGTTGGTAGTCCCCAAAGCTGGGGATGAAGCGCAACTGCGTTTGCTAAACCAGCAGTTGCCACACAAAGTACTTCTACCTTTGATTGAAACCGCTTTAGGTTTTCACCAAGCCCTGTCAATTGCCAAAGTGAAGGGGGTCTTAAAACTCCTCTTTGGTTCGATCGACTTCAAAAAGGATTTGGGAATTGCTGGTGAGGATGATGCCTTGCTGTATTTCAGATCGCACTTGGTGCTGATCTCTCGTTTGGCAGGGTTAGACGCGCCTGTGGATGGTGTCACAACGGCCATTGAAGACATGTCCTTGGTGACAAAAGATGCGCAACGTGCGGCCTCGCTAGGGTTTGGGGGTAAGTTGTGCATTCACCCCAAGCAAATTGAACCCGTAGAAAATGCATTTCGCCCCAGTGAATCAGAGATTGAGTGGGCCCATCGAGTCTTGAAAGCCGCTCTTGAAAGCCAAGGGGCAGCAGTAGCACTGGATGGACAAATGATCGACAAGCCAGTGATAGAGCGCGCGCAATCAATGCTTGCGCGCGCTGCTGCCAAAAATAAACATTGAATTAGACGGTTCGTGCGCCGTCCACAGGAAACTCAACGCCACTGATGAACTCAGCAGCATCGGTCGCTAAGAAGTGTGCTACTGCTGCCACATCGGATGGGCGAGAAAGTCGGCCCAATGGAATCGTGGCAATGAATTTGGCACGATTTTCAGGCGTATCGGGCTGGCCCATGAACTGCTGCAACATCGCAGTCTCGCCAATCACTGGACAAATCGCATTGACGCGGATGCCATGGCCACCCAACTCGACGGCCATCGATTTGCTCAATAAATTCACTGCGCCTTTGGATGCGTTGTACCAAGTCAAGCCAGGCCGAGGGCGAATGCCTGCAGTTGAACCCACGTTCAAAATGACGCCTTTGCCTCGTTCTATCATGTGAGGTACGACAGCCTGGGTCATGTAGTAGATTGACTTCACGTTGACTGCAAACATTTTGTCAAACACGCTTTCTTCCACAGACAGCATGGACTGATTGTTGTGAGTCATGCCTGCGTTGTTGACCACTATGTTGGGCACGCCAAATTGTTTGATGCAGGTTTGCACTGCCGCATCGATATCCGCTTTTTTTGACACATCGCAGGTCACAAAATGAGCAGAGTTTCCCAGCTTCTGAGCGAGTGATGTGCCTGCTTCAACTGCGATATCGGCCAAGATCACCTTGGCACCTTCATGAACATACAGCGATGCAATGGCGGCGCCAAAACCTGCTGCAGCGCCTGTCACGATGGCCACTTTCCCTTCCAGAGTTTTCATCAGATTTCTTTCAAAAGAGTTAGCCGTGGTAGTGCACCAAAGTTTTGCAAGAGCTGAGCTCTTCCAATGCTAAGAGTCCTTTTTCTCGACCATGGCCGCTTCGTTTGGTTCCGCCAAAAGGCAATTCCACACCGCCACCTGCGCCATAGCAGTTCATGAACACCTGGCCCGCTTGAACGGCCTTGGCCACCCGTTGCAGACGTCCGGCGTTCTCTGTCCACACAGCAGCCAGCAATCCGTAGTCAGTGCCATTTGCCAAAGCAATTGCATCCGCCTCGTCTTCAAATGGCATGGCAGACAACACGGGGCCAAAGATTTCTTCGCAAGCAAGCGCATGGTTGCGGGGAACGGGTCCGAACAAAGTAGGTTTGACGAAGTAGCCTGACGCGCTAACACCAGGCGCCAGCGTGCCCTCCGCTAATACAGGCACGCCACTGTCACGGGCTTGGTTGATGTAGCGGTTAACGCGGGCAAATTGCGCGGGGTTCATCACGGGCCCACAGTCGTGGTCCATTTCAGGGGTGCCCACTTTGACTTTGGAAAAGGCTTCAGCCACTTTGGTGACAAAGCTGTCAAAAATGGTGCGCTGTACCAACAAGCGACTGCCTGCTGTACAAGTTTGACCAGCGTTTTGAACAATGGCGCGAACGATGATGGGCACGGCACGATCAGCGTCCACATCGTCAAACACAATTTGAGGTGACTTGCCACCCAGTTCCAAGACGCACTTCACTGCATTCTTGGCGGCTGCTTGTTGAACCAATGTGCCCACTTCGTTAGAGCCTGTAAACGAAATGAAGTTGATGCCAGGGTGTGCTGCCAAAGCTGCACCTGCTTCTTCACCCAAGCCTGTGACCACATTCAAGACGCCTGGTGGCAAGCCAGCTTCCAATGCCAACTCTGCAACGCGTAAAGCAGACAGGCTGGTGTCTTCCGCGGGCTTGAGCACTGTCGCATTGCCTACGGCCAAAGCAGGGGCTACCGTGCGTCCCAACATTTGTGCAGGGTAGTTCCAGGGAATGATGTGCGCAGTGACACCCAAGGGCTCACGGATCAAACTAACCTGATGACCGTTGACAAAAGGGATGACCTCGCCATGAATCTTGTCGGCTGCCGTGCCATAGAACTCAAAGTAGCGCGCCAATACTTTGATGTCATTGCGTGCTGTGGTGATGGGCTTACCCGTATCACGCGCTTCGAGTTGCGCCAGTTCATCTTCGTGGTCCAAAATTTTTTGTGAAATCTTGACCAAGATGCGTCCTTTGTCGGTCAGGTTCAGAGTGCCCCAAGGGCCCGACAAAGCAGCCCGCGCCGCTTTCACGGCCAGGTCAATTTCATAGGCGCCGCCACGTGAAATTTCATCAAAAACTTGGCCATCGCTGGGATTGGTAACGGGTAGGCTACGGCCGTCTTTTGCATGGATCCACTGATCCCCGATCAACATCTTGTGCATGAAATTCCTATCGATTGAATGAATGGGGTGGACTGTAGGCAAGGCAGACTGATTTGTGAATTGGAATGTGGGCAACGGCGTGTTGCATGTATTGCAAGCCAAAATTAAAAGACCACGATAAAATTCGTAACATGCTGCCCGATATCGACTCCCTGGCGCTTTTTGTGAAAGCAGCCGAAATGCGCAACCTCACACGCGCTGCTGAGGCCAGTCACATTACCGTGCCCGCAGCCAGCCGGCGCCTGTCGCTTTTGGAGCACCAGTTCAAAGCCCAATTGTTTGAGCGTCATTCACGCGGTTTGCAACTCACCCCTGCTGGTGAACATTTGCTGAAGCATTCTCGTGAAGTGATTGCTACCGTGCAACACATGCGCGCAGAGATGACCAATTACGCCATGGGCCGCAATTCGGTGCTGCGTATTTTGGGCAACACCTCTGCCATGGCGCAATTTCTACCCTCCGATGTGGCCAGCTTCCAAGCCTCACACGACAGCGTGCGCATCATGCTGGAAGAGTCTTGGAGTGATGAGGTTGTTAGGCGTGTTCGAACTGGTGAAGCCGACTTGGGAGTGGTGGTTGACGGTTGCGATGTCCAAGGTTTATGGGTGCAGCCCTATCGCAACGATCAATTGGCCGCAGTTCTCAAAGCCGACGATGTCTTGAATGCCAAAAAGGTGGAATTCAGTGAGTTGTTGGAGAGAGACCTGATTGGTCTTGAGGCCGGAAGTACGTTGACGCGCTTGCTGACAGAGCAAGCTGCACAGTACATGCACCCCATGGCACTGCGTGTTCAAGTTCGAAGTTTTGAAGCGGTGTGCCGTGCTGTTCAGGCAGAGTTGGGCATTGGCATTTTGCCCATGGCGGCAGCCCGCAGCTTTGCACCTGCCATGAAGCTCAAAGTGATTCCATTGGCTGACAAATGGGCACTGCGCAAAATGATGATTTGCGTTCGCAGCCATCCTGCATCTCAAACGCCTCTGGGACAATTGGCAGCTCATTTGCAAGCAGTCGCCGCAGATGTCGATGCGGCGATGCTTTAATGGTAACGCTTTAACTACAACGCTTAGACAATCCTAGGCATGGTCTCTGCAAACGATGGCCGTTTGCGCATGGCCTCCGCCAACGCTCTGAGTGCAGGAGTGTCCGGTAACCAGCCTTGATCCGCATAGCGCAGCTGCTGATAGTCATACAGAACCACCGCGCAAATGATGTCCAAAGTGGGCGCCACATCATTGGGATAGTTCCCCTTGAAACTGTTGGCAAATTCTTCCAAACGTTGTTGCGTTTCAATCATGGTCCGGCGACGGCGCAGGCCCACAGGCGTTTCATCAAACAAGGCAGGTGCCGTCACTTTGCGTGTGATGATGGTCGTGACTGAAGCATCAATGCCGCCAACCGCAACGCCGGCACGCGAAAGAATGCCTGCTGAAGTTGCGGGTGTACCAATCAGGCTGGGCCACTTGGGCGCAGGATAGGTGACTTCTAGCCATTGCACAATCAACATGCTCTCGGTCAGCGGTGTGCCATCGTCCAGCACAAGGCTGGGTACACGTGTGGCTGCATTGGCTTGGCGCAAGCGTGAGTCGTCAGCCCAAGGGTCAACGAGGGTTGGCTCGATGTTCAAGCCTTTTTCGATCATTGCCACGCGTGCAATGCGAACAAAAGGCGACGTTGTGTTGGCTAGAAGTTGCATCTTGATTCCTAGGAAGAATTACGCAATGGTACCGAGTTGTTTTTGCATGCTTAAGTTGTCCAGCAATGCCCAGTGCCCCACCAGGACGCCGTCTTGTACTTGGAACAGGTCCATCACATCGATGTCAATTTTGCGCTGTGTGGCAGGCAAATCGCCAAATGGGCCTGTGTGGGTGGCTTGTACTTTCAAGCGAACCAAAACCTTGTCGCCTTCGGCCACAAAATCAAAGAAGGGCAGCTTCATGTCAGGAAATGCAGGCAACAGTACATCGTGCAATTGCGCCACGCCTTCTGGGCCCTTGACTTGAAAAGGCAGGCCGGGGTCATTGCGAATGAAATCGGGCGCAATGTGCTTGGCCATCCAAGCGGTATCGCGCGCTAGAAATGCCTGGAAATAATCGCGGCAAGTTTGTTTGTTTTGTTCTTGAACTGACATGAGATCTCCTTAAATTGAATTGAGTGAAGTGAAATTAAGCGGCGAGCAGGGTATAGCCCAGTCGTGGGAAATGAACGTGCAGATCACCCGCGACGTCGTCGTGTCGGTGAATCACAATGTTGAAAGCATCTGAAGCGACCAAGGTGCCCAGCACAGGAACGCGTGCGTTGTCTTCTGGGGTCACACTGACCTTGCTGCCCACGACAATGCCTTCAGGGTTGATAGAGTTTGTGATGTGTGCCACTGGCTGTGGCTCTGAAGTCTTGGCAATCTCAAAAGCTGCTTCTGGTGTCATGGCCGTTGAGGTGCCATGACCCACAGCTGCAATGCGGTCATACCAAGGCAAGATAGGGCCGAGGTTCAGCAAGGTGTCCACCTCGGAAGGGCAGTTCTTGCGCAGTAAGAAAATGGTTTGCCAGCAGGCTAGGTCGGCCGCGCTCAATTGATCTCCCAACACATACTTGTGTGCTGTGACAGCCTGAGCCAACCAGGCGATTTGTCCGCGTACAAACTGAGCATGCTCTTGAAATTGCGGCGCCATAGCGTCTTTGGAAATGTCGATCCCCAAATAACCCTCCTTGCGGTCCTTGATGAACTCGGGTGGAATGTGCTCTCCGATGTAATGAACCAGCACCCCAATGGTGGGCACCCACATCTGACGCTCCCACCCAAAGCCCAAGCCACGCGCTAATCCCTCAGTGCCTTCAGGAAAGAGGCTTGGTGTAGGTTTAAGACGCTCCAATGCGCCCATGATGGCGTGGGTATCGCAATAAATATCTGCGCCTATTTGCAGCACTGGCGCACGACGGTAGCCGCCCGTCAAGGGGTTCAGCAAAGGACGGGGTGGTAGACCCGGAATATCGACGGATTGCCAAGTCAGTTGCTTGAAGCCTAATGCGGTTCGAATTTTTTCCGAGAACGTTGAGAACTCGTAATGGTGAAGAATGGGCGTAGTCATGAGGATCACTTTCTTGGTAAGGGTCAATACATGATGTGGCCGCCGTCGACAACAACGGTTTGGCCGGAAACGAAGGACGACAAATCAGACAATAAATACATGGCTGTTCCCACTAAGTCGTTGGGACGTTGCTCACGAGAAATAGCGCGAGCTTTTAAGAAGCTTTGTTGCCACTCAATAGGACGGTCTTTGGTGGCATCGGTGATCACAAAGCCGGGCGCAATGACATTGACGCGAACGCCAGCACTGCCGCATTCTTTGGCCAAGCCTTTGGTCATTGCCAAGACGGCACCTTTGGTGGCCACATAATGCAAATAACCTGGTTGACCCGCCACTGCCACGACAGAAGAAATATTCAAAATAGAACCTGAATTTTGGGCGCGCATGGCAGGCATCACGGCTTTGCAGCATTGCCAGACACCACGCACATTGACTTGAAAAATGCGTTCCCAAATCGCGGGATCAATTTCTTCGAACGGCGTCAGCTTAACTTCGCGAAAATAAGCTGCGTTGTTGATCAGGCCATCAATGCGTCCATAGGCTTTTAAGCTTGCGTCGGCCATCGCGGTCAGAGAGTCTTGGTTGGACACGTCCACTTGAATGCCAATAGCCCGCCCTCCCAGTTTTTTGATGCCTTCAACTGTTTCTTCTGCCGAGTTCATGTCCGCCACAACCACATTGGCGCCTTGCGCAGCACAGCCCATGGCAAAGGCTTGACCGATGCCCGTGGCACCCCCAGTCACGATGATGGTCTTTTGTTCAAGCAAATTTTGAATGCTCATTTGATTTTCTCCGTTGAATAAAAAAATGTTGGATGTGAGAAAGGGCTGCGTGGTTTAGCAAACCACCGGGTCGCCAGCGTAAAAAGAGGGCAACCAAGCCGCCAAAAATGACCATGCGCCATCCTTCGAAAACCCGTGCAGCTTCTAGCAAGCCCAAGTCAAATGCAGCGCCCAAGAGCGGGCCTAATGGCGTTGCAAGCCCGCCCAACATGGCGTAGCCCACTGCATGAATGCCAAGCATCACATCAAAAACAGCGGGCTCAACATAGGTGGCTTGGTGCGCATAAAGTGCACCAGCAAGTGCGCCAATGCCACCTGCAAAAGTTTGTGTGAGAGTTTGTAAATGGGCCACTGGTTCACCCTGCACTGTGGCCAATTCAGAATCTAAACCCACAGATTGGATGGACAAACCCAGTTTGGTTTGGCTTACTTTCCAAATCAACAAAAGTGCTGACAGCAACAAGACGGCGCTGAGAGAGAGGTATGTTTCTGGACCCATTTGGTTTTCAAATAACCATCTGATTTCGCGAAATCCATGCACACCATCGGGTCCTACCTCATAGCCTTTTTCATGCTTTGTGCGCCAAGTCCAAGATGACAGTGCCAAACGCACCAATTCAGCGATGGCCAAAGTGGCCAACGCAAACTTCATTCCGCTGAGTTTTTGCAGCGCTCGAGAAATGAGGGTTGCAAAAACAACACCTGCTAAGCATGCAACCAACAATGCTTCGATCAATGAGCCGTTGAACATGACAGTGATGACTGCTGCTGCATAGGCACCAATGCCGAAGTAGGCTTGCTGCCCCAATGAAACACGGCCTGTTTGCAGCACCAGCCAAGTTGATAAACCCATCAGCGACAAAATGATCCATTGGGTGTAAAAACCAATGCCAGGGTCGGTGATGCAAAGGGCGTTGTTCATTCAGGCCCTCTTTGAATGAAAAAATGGGTGCTTCAAGGGATGGGTTTGAAGCATCAAGGCCAAAAGTAAAAGACCCCAAGTTGCAGCGTCACGTCCAATAGGACCCCATAAGCTTTGTGCATGCGCCTCCGTTACACCCAGCAGAACGGCACCCCCCAACACCCCGCGAACAGAACCCAGACCACCCAAAAGGGCACATGTCAGTCCCTTGATCAACACCCACATACCAAACATGGGTGTGACTTGCCCATCCATAGACAACACTGCGCAACTGGCCAGCCCACACAAGGCACATGCCACTGAAGTTCCGATGTATCTCAGGCGAAGCACGTTGAGGCCACATACCTGAGCCGCCGCTTGACTGGATGTCAAGGCCCGAATACCCAGCCCCACCTGCGAATGTTTGAGCCACATTGCTAGACCTGCAACCAGACCTGTTGCCAAAAAAAAGACAACAATTCGATCGGGACGCAAGCTAATGCCGCTCCAGTCAAAATTCATCTTTGAAGACAAGTCTGGAAACGGGTGCAAGTGATTGGGCTGAAAATTGACCGCTACTTGTTCAATTTGCATCCAAAGCGCAAAACTAGCCGCTAACACGCTAGCTTCCCTGGCGTCTAATCCAAGTGCCACGCTACTTTGTCGGCGCATTGACAATACGCTGTCATCGGCAATGTCGAAACACATCCATTCCACATAGAACCCCACCAACACGGTGATGACAATGACGGCCACCCAAACGCCAAGTGCGGGCACACCCCAACGGATATGAAACCAAGAGCCAACATAGGCCGCTAAAAGGGCCGTTGCGCCAAACGCCAAGTTGATTCTACGCAACACACCAAAGCTAATCGTCAAGCCTAAGCCGATCAGTGCATAAGGCCCTGCTTCTAGCAGACCCTCAAGCGTGCGTTGCAGCAGTTCAAGCATGGCGCCAGTGCAATTAGCTTAGGCGGTGGCGCTATGGCCTGCCAAGTAAGCACGCTTGACCAAGTCGTCGCCGGCCAACTGATCGGGTGTGCCAGAGAAGGTGACGCGTCCTTGTTGCAGGAGGTAGAAGTGTTGTGCAACTTTCATTGCCATGTGCACGTTTTGTTCGACCAAGAAAATGGAGGTACCTTCCTGATGCAATTTTTGGATGATGCCAAAAATCTCAGCAACCACCTTGGGCGCCAAGCCGACAGAGGGCTCATCCATCATCAACAGGCGCGGGCGAGACATCAAAGCACGGCCTAAAGCCAGCATTTGCTGCTCGCCGCCAGACAACGTGCCTGCCAATTGCCCAATCCGTTCGCGCAGGCGTGGAAATCTGTGCAGTTGCTGCTCAATGTCGTTGGCAATGCCATCTTTGTCTTTGCGCAAATAGGCACCCGCCATCAGGTTTTCACGGACGGTCAGCGCCGGAAAGACCAAGCGGTTTTCGGGCACCAATGCCAAGCCCCTTTGCACAATTTGAGAAGGCGTTAAACCAATTAAATTTTGTCCTTCAAACTTGATGCTGCCATGCGTGGGTTTCAAAATTCCCGCCAAACTCATCATCAAGGTGGTTTTGCCAGCGCCGTTGGGGCCCAATAAGCATGTCACTGCGTTTGGATTGGCTTGCAGACTGACCTTGCGCAAGGCTTCAATCTTGCCGTAGCTGCATGCGATTTCTTCAATTTCAAGCATCTCTTCTCCTTAGGCTTGCAAAGCCGCCTGCATGAAAGCATCGTCGCTGTCTGAGCCTAAATAGGCCGCTTGGACTTGTGCGTCTTGTTGCACCTCTTCGGGCTTGCCTTCTGCTATCTTTCGACCAAAGTTCAAAACCACAACCCGATCACAAACCCCCATGACCAATTCCATGTGATGTTCAATCAACATGATTGTTTTTCCTTGATCCCTGAGTTTTCGGATTCGCTGATCGAGGTCCTCAATTTCCTCTGAATTCATGCCTGCTGCAGGTTCATCCAAAAGCAAAAGAGGGGCACCAGAAATGGCTGCGCGGGCTAACTCCAGTCTGCGTTGCTCACCAAATGCCAGATTTGCAGCGAGTTGATCGCGCTTGTGTTGTAAACCGCAAAATTCCAAGTAGGCTTCAGTTTCTAACTTGCCTTGAGTCGCAGTAGAAAACCAACGCTCCCTTAAACCTGACCAGCCCGTTTCGCGCACAACACGTGCAGCCCATAAGTTTTGCCACACACTGAGTTGTCCAAACAAACGAATGTTTTGAAAAGTACGGGCGATACCCAGGTTGGCACGTTCATGGGGCTGAAGACCTTGAATGTCTTGGCCTTCATAAATCACACGACCTGTGGTGGGCGCGTACAGGCCAGCGATTAAATTGACAGTGGTGCTCTTGCCAGAACCATTGGGACCGATGAGCCCCAAGATTTCACCGCGATGAATGTCGAAATCAATGCCATCAACAGCTTTGATGCCACCAAAATAGCGCGCTAAGTTTTCTACTTTAAGCATGGTGTGCTCCTGTTTTATGGCCACCAACAGGCGCATCATTAGAAGAATTGAATCGAGGAAAACGAAGTGGAGCCGACAACAAGCCAGTAGGCCGAATCAGCATGATGGCCAAAATCATGGCGCCAAATAAAAGGCTTCGCCAGTCGCCCAAGAAACGCAGCCCTTCAATCAAAAGTCCTTGAATAAAAACCACAGCAATCAAAGTGCCTAGCAAACTTTTAAGACCCCCAATGATGGGATAAGCAATTGCAAATGTGGCCAGCAAAATGGTGAAGTTGCCGTGTTCAATGTGAGTTGTGTTGTGGCTAAAAATGCCGCCTGCCAATCCTGCAATAGCACCACCAATGCCAAAAGCCGACACCTTGGCGGCTGTCAAATTGATGCCAGCGCTTTGAGCGGCTACTTCGTCTTCACCAACAGCCCGCCACAGCGTACCAATGCGGGAGCGATCCAACAACCACAGAATGAGCATGACTGCTGCTACCAGGCACCAAATCAGGGTCAGAATTTCAAGGCCACTCCATGCGTTTGCAGGGAAATAACGGATACCACCGAAACCCAAACCACCGTCGGGGCCAATGGGGCCAGTAGGTGTTTGCACTTGCCATTTGAGATTGAAAAAGACCAATCGGACAATTTCAGCAAAGGCGGTTGTTGCTACGACCAACATCAATCCCTTTACGCGCAGAGCAGGGAAGCCAATGGCGATAGCAATCAAGCTAGCTATCAAAGCCGCTATCAACAAGGCGGGCCCCAATGACCAGCCGGCCATGGCCGTCAACATGCCCGCTGCGTAGGCGCCTATTGCAAAAAAGCCACCCTGCGCCATACTGACTTGGCCCGTATGAAGGATGCACCAAGCCGACAAACCCAATAAGGTATGGACACCAATCACTTGGAGCAAACCGATGTAAAAATCCATTTCAGTCCCTCTCCATTAGTCGCGTCCGCCAGGGGCTGCAAACAAGCCGTTGGGTCGGAACACCAAAAATACAAAGAGCATGAGCATCACGTAAATATCGCGTTCGCTCACGCCACGTACAAATTGAAAAAGGCTTTCAGCACCGCCCACAATCAGGCCCGCCAATATGGCGCCTGGAATGCTGCCCAAGCCACCAATCACCGTTACCACCAAACCTTTGACGGTGAGAGGCAGGGTCAGCAGGGGGGAGAGAACACCAATGGCAGCGCCCGTCATGGCACCTGCTGTGCCTCCCAATAAACCAGCGATGACAAAAGTCGACGCATTGGTTTGATCAACACTCATGCCACATATTTGTGCCGCAACAGGTTGCTGCGCAACCGCACGTGTCGCCAAACCAAGTCTTGTTTTTTCAAGCATGAATTTCAGGCCTACCATCACAGCACAGCCCAATACAAATACAAACAACAAATCGCCTCGCACGATGAACGGGCCTAAGTTGAAAACTTTGTCAGCAAACAGAGCAGGATAGTTTTGCGGCATTCCTGCGGTTGCATGAACAATGGCTTCCTCTAAAACCAAAAGCATTCCAACCGTGGACATCAATGTGGCCAAGGCTTGATTGAGTGGTATAAATTTAAAGCACACAAAATAAATCAATGCACCAAGGAGTCCGCCGCAAAGTGCAGCAAACAAATAGACCAAAGGTGTTGGTGCAACACTGACTATCAGCAGGCTTAGGTATGCTGCGCCTACCGATGCAGCAGCGTATGAGAGATTGATCTTGTGCATCACGCCAAAGATCAGTGTGAAGCCGATGCCAATAAGTGCATAGGTGGCACCGAACATCACACCGTCCATGAGAGATTGCACCAGATCGAGAAAATCGATCCAGGCCATCTATAACTCCATTGTCAATTAGTTAGGCTTGTGCGCAACTGCCCACTCGCCCTTTTGGGCTTGAACAAATAAGAAGGGCTTAATGGCTTCGCGATCATCTGTACGACCAACTTTGCCCAACAAACCTGAGCTTTCTTTCATGCTGGCCAGTGCATCGCGCATCTTTTGGCGATCGGCTCTGATGGTTTCAGGCTTGGCCATGATCTTGGCTTTTTCAATCAAGTCTTTGAGTGTGAAAATGTTTTCCCAAGCAGCGGCATTGTGCAAGTCCATGCTCATGCCTGATGCCTGCAAAGCCTGTGCCGCTTTGCGTGCCTCATCTGTGACAGGCGCAAAACTGGTTGGAATGATCATGCCTTCTGCTTGAGCAGCGCAACCTTGCAAAGTCTCCATGCTGGAGGAGCTTGTTAAGCCCACCATCATTTTGGGTTTGACGTTTTGGCGTTGCATTTCTTTCAACGCACCACAAGTGGTGAAGGGGTGAGCGGAGATCATGACCAAGTCAGCTTCGCCACGACGCATCTCACGCACTTGGTTGGAGAAGGTGGTGTCTGCCAGCAGCCATTCACTTTGACCTTTGACCTCAAAGCCTGCTTTGGTGGCAAAGTCTTTCATGACGTTGAAAGTGGCATTGCTGTGAGCAAAATCTTTTTCAACGCCACCCCAAATGGTTTTAATTTCGGGACGTGTCGCCTTGATCCAGTCAAACAAGCTTTTATACATGTTGGCTTCGCTAGGCACATTGCGGAAAGCCCACTGCGACATCGAAGCCAAACCACCCTTGGCTGCTACATCAGTGAAAACTGGGAATTGCAAACCGGTGTCGCTGGCATCACCAACTTTCTTTTGGAGAATGCCAAACACGGGCTCTGCCACGTTGCTGCAAGTAGGGCCCACGGCTACAAAGCCATCTGCAGAGGAAGCAATTCGGCGCAGCGCATTAATGCCTTCTTCGGCCGTGCAGCGATCGTCTAAATACTCAAGAACCAATCTGCCTTTGGTGCCATCGCCCAAGGTGACGCCACCTGCCTTGTTGATTTGATCGGCTGCCGCCTTCATGGCGGCTTCACTGTTCAAACCAAAAATGCGAACCACGCCGCTCTTGGCGCCAAAACCATAAATTTTGACATCGCGTGTTTGCGATTGTGATGCCACTGGCAAGAGTGCAGCAATCACGGGAACCAACGCCAAAGCGTTTTTGCGTAAAAATGACATACTTGTCTCCTATCGTTGAATGACAGGGGCGTACTTTGACGTCAAGTGTGGGTGATGACAATTTCAATATCATTCACGCTGTGTTGCAACGAATGCAACATCTGTGTTGCCGCAGTCGCAATACTGAATTCGAATATTTGTAATTCCCCACATCAGCCGAGTTGCTCACAATAGCGTGGCATTACGGAAAAGCTTTATGAATCACAACTCATCCTCCATGACATCTGCATCGTCAGTGCCCAGACCGCTAGAAGGCATCTTGGTTGTCGCCCTAGAGCAAGCTGTTGCAGCGCCTTATTGCAGCAGCCGCTTGGCCGATGCAGGTGCCCGTGTCATCAAAATTGAGCGTCCCGAAGGTGACTTTGCCCGTGGTTATGACCGCGCAGTGAATGGCGAATCATCTTATTGGGTGTGGATTAACCGTGGCAAGGAATCGGTGGCCTTGAATTTGAAAGTTGAAGCCGATTTGGCCATTTTGAAAGCGATGTTGGCCAAGGCTGATGTGTTGATCCAAAACTTGGCTCCCGGTGCCACCGAACGCTTAGGCATTGGCTCTGAGACTTTGCGCAAAGCGCATCCGCGATTGATCACGTGTGACATCAGTGGGTACGGTGACGAAGGTAAATTGTTTGGCATGAAGGCCTACGATTTGTTAGTCCAGGCCGAAAGCGGATTGGTAGCGGTGAGTGGCGCGCCCGGTGAGTGGGGACGCATTGGGGTGTCGGTCTGTGACATCAACGCGGGATTGAATGCCCTGATAGGTATTCAGCAAGCATTATTGTTGCGTGAAAAAACAGGTCAGGGCTCAGGCGTCAAAGTATCCTTGTTTGGTTCAGCCGCAGAGTTGATGAGCGTGCCATATCTGCAAGCTCGCTATGGTGGAAAAGCCCCCGAGCGTGTTGGTTTAAAGCATCCTTCTATTGCACCCTATGGCGGATTTACCTGCGCTGATGGTCGCGACATTGTGATTTCTATCCAGAATGAGCGTGAATGGGCAGATTTTTGCAACATCGTGTTGCGCCGTCCAGATTTATTGGCTGATGAGCGCTGCCAAAACAATGCGACACGTGTGAAGCATCGTGAGTTTGTTGATGGCACGGTGGCTGAAATCTTTGACAAAGTACCTAGCGGCGAAATGATCGATCGCTTGACCGAAGCGCAAACGGCTTTTGGACAAATCAACTCTGTGCACGATTTGATTGCGCATCCTCAATTGCTGACAAAACGAATGAAAGTTCAGGGCAAAGATGTGGAGGTGCCTGTGTCGCCTTGGATGGGGCCTTGGGATACAGAGACTTTTGCGGAAGCGCCTCATCTCAATGAGCATGGCGACAAACTCCGAAAAGAGTTCTTGGGATAGCCGTATTGGACTTAAATCCTTTTGCCTCAAGTTCACGTTCTGCTGGGCCCACCAAATTAAAAGCCACTGATTTTTGAAGTCAGTGGCTTTTTTGATGAGAAGGTAAATTATTCAGCTGTGATCTTGGCCGATTGAATCACACGCCCCCAGTATTCAAGCTCTTTTCGCGTGTAGTCACCCAGCTGTGACGGATTCATATGGTCCACCATGGTGCCAGCATCTTCAGCATCTCGCAACATGGGGATGGCTTTGGCCGAAGTGAAAGAAGTGACTTCAATTTTTGCGTAACCACACTGGCTTAGTGAATCGATCAGTTCAACCTTGGTATCCGTTGGTACAAATTCAGGTTCCATTTGGAACCCATCGCGTGTGACCACTTCATTGAAATAGATTCTTTGTTTCATGCTGCACCTCCCACAATGCCTTTGGCTTTCAATTCTTGAATTTGCGCCGCACTCAAACCCATTTCTTTCAAAATTGAATCTGTATCTTCCCCAAGGGTGGGTGCATTTCGGCGATGTTGTCCGGGCGTCAAGGACAGTTTTGGCACTACGCCAGGTATCGTCAATTCGCTGCCATCGTTCATGTGAATTTTTTGGAGCATCTCTCGGGCTGCGTAGTGAGGGTCTGCTGCAATGTCGGCAATGTTGTAAATGCGACCTGCAGGTACAGAAACACTTTCAAGTTTTTCCAGCACCTCATCCACATTTCGTTGAAGGGTCCATGCTTCAATAGCTTGGTCAAGATCTTTGACTCGCGCAACACGTCCTGTGTTATCAGCCAAACTTGGATCATTTGCAAAATCTTCGCGCTCAATGAGTGTCATCAAGCGTTTAAAAATGCTGTCACCATTGCCTGCGATTAAGGCGTATGCACCGTCTTTGCATTTGTAGGCATTGGTGGGTGCAATACCGGGCAGAGCACTCCCAGCAGGTCCACGGACGGCATCGAAGGCGCTGTACTCGGGGAGCAGGCTTTCCATGCAATTGAATACTGATTCGTACAGCGCTACATCAATGATTTGTCCTTTGCCTGTGGTGTGGCGATGTTGTAGAGCCAACAAAATACCAATCACACCATGCAGGGCAGACAATGTGTCCCCGATACTGACGCCCACGCGAACAGGCACACGTCCTGGTTCTGCTGTCAGGTGGCGCAACCCCCCCATGGCTTCACCAATTACACCAAAGCCGGGACGATTGCGATAGGGGCCAGTTTGGCCATAACCGCTGATACGCAAAACAATCAGTTTGGGATTTTCTTCAATCAGGCGTTCAGGTGAAAGTCCCCATCCTTCTAATGCACCAGGCCGAAAGTTTTCAATGAGGATGTCGGCTTCATTGGCAAGTTTGTTAACCAGCGCTTGGCCTTCGGGAGTTCTGAGGTCCAGAGCCAAGGAGCGTTTGTTGCGTGATTGAACTTGCCACCAAACCGAGGTACCGTCTTTGAGCATTCGCCATTTGCGAAGTGGATCACCACTTCCTGGGGGCTCAATCTTAATAACTTCTGCACCAAAGTCAGCCAATGTTTTGGCTGCAAAGGGGCCAGCAATAAGCTGACCCAACTCTAGCACCTTCATGCCTTGAAGGGCTGAAGTTTGTGGGTGTTGAGAAGAATGTTGTTGACTTTGCATGCACCGCAGTTTGATGCGAATGCAAGCGACCGTCTATTTGTTCTTTGGTCAGTCTGTCTTCGCGTTTTGCTAAGGCAGAATTAGAAAGTCTCTGAGGGCAATCACTTCGGGACCGGCATCTTTTCGAACACCCACCAACAATCTTCGTTGCGCCCATTTGTCTTGGAGGGGACGCCAGTTGAGGTGATTGGCTTTAAGGACTGACAACGCAAATGCCTTGGGCAGCAAAGCAACCCCCAAACCCGACGCAACCATTTGTGTTACGGCATCAAAGCTGTTGACCTGCATGCGCAAGTTGATTCGTTTTCCAAGAGCGGCTGCAGCGGCCATTTGCTGACTCAACATGGCTGCGCCCGGATTCAAACTGATCCATTGCTCATCCAGTGTGTCTGCAAACGCGATAGGTTTTTTGCTGCTTAAGTGATGACCTTTTGGGAAAATGAGAACCAGCTCATCCGATCTAAAGACCTGAACGTCCAATTCATCGGTGTTGGCCCCTTCAACAAAAACGCCCATTTCTGCTTTGCCAGACTTGAGTGCCAAGACAACCTGTTCTGACACGCCTTCTTCAAGGTCAATTTGAATCTCTGGATATTTTTTGGAATATTTGGCAATGAGACGAGGCAGGAATTGGCTAATAGCGGCTGTACCAGCAAACAGCTGAATATGCCGAACGATACCTTGGTCTAAATCATGGAGTTCTTTGATGGTGCCTTCAAGTTCTTGCAGCAGAGACAAGCCTCTGCGCATGAAAACTTTGCCTGCAGGCGTGACTTTGAGCCCTCTTGAGTGCCTTTCAAAAAGCTGAGTACCTAGCGCCGCTTCAAGCTCACGAATGCGTCGACTGGCAGCAGGCAACACCAAATGACATTCACGTGCACCGTGGGTCAGATTTTCTGTTTGTGCGCAAAGCACCGCGAGTCGAATCGAAGTGAAGTCGAATCTGGACAGGTTGAGTTTGGTAATTTCCATGACACAAACACTTGACTCATCACTTGATCATGAAGTTTGCCGTTGTTTAACGAGGAAAAATCCGCGACGCTATGGGCTTCACCACATAGTCAGTTTGAAATTGACAGTCTGCCGTTTTTGCAGAATTCAGTTGTTTGCAGCGATCTGCAATGCTGGTAGGTGTTGGTTTCTGACCTTTTTCGACCCAGTTCAACAAAGCCTCAAAAAGAGGCGGGTAGTGTGCATCACCCCAATAGCTGTGCTCGCTCGAATTAACAAAGACTTGAACAAGTTGATCGGCTTTGCCAGATGCTGTCATTTTTTGACGCAAAACACTTTGGCCTTCAACCATCACAGTTGAATCACCTATGCCATGCCCACTGATGACAGGCACAGCAAACTTACCTTGGTAATCGACATCGGCGGCAAACCTTGCGACCGCTTGAGGATCTGCTTGAAAGCGAGGAATGGATGCATTCAATTTGACATCGTCAGATGAACCACTGTATTTCACATTGGCATTGCCAAACGGACTGACACCGCCATTTTTTGTCACAACATCTTGCAGTGCAAATGTGCCCCAGCTCAAGTGGCTCATGACTGAGCGCTCTGGAATTTTGAGAACATCCACAATGGTTTTGAGTTTTTGCGCTTGTGCAGGGGTGCGTTGTGCAGCTGGTGTACCAGTTCCCAAGCATTCATTGGCTCTTTGCGCCAAATCTGCACTGGTCATTTTTGAGTCTGTTGGCAATCCAATGGCCAGCGAATAGTTGGGTTCAGTTGGGCGCGGATGGTTGTTGCAGAGGTGTTGGTAAAGCGCCCGCAAATCGAGGCGGAAGTCGTAAGTGGTAGGGCCCGCTACCACGCCGCTGGTTAGCAATATGCCATCCCAAGATTTTGGAAACATTTCGCCTGCACGAGTGGCAACCATGGCGCCCCATGATTGACCATGCAGTAGGGTTTTGCGGGGTTTGGCCACAAGGTCTACAAATATACGGCGCACGCGCTCTGTGTCTTCTGCTGCAGTAGTAACGGCAAAGCCACCTTGGCGAAAGACCGAGCCTGCCCATGCATGACCTTCGCGAACTGTGATGGCCCAACGTTTGATGTCTTCGTCATTGCGTGATGTTTTGGGGGTGCCAAGACTGGGGCCACCATGGGCATGCACAACCAGAACACCACTCCATTTGGCAGGCATCACGATGAGGTAGTGAGACGAAGCAGAGTCTTGTCCGCGCATGCAGGTTGCCCCTGCTGGAACACCTTCAGGACATGCTTGTGCAAGCGGAGCCTTTTCTGGTGGCAATTGAGGCGCATTGACGCAAGCCGTCAAAGTTAAGCAAGCTAGGCTGGTGGCCAATAATAGCTGAGGGTTGCTGAATTGAAATGACAAAGTAAATACTTTCTTACAACGTGGGAGATTTCATGACGCGTATCAACTTGTTGTCTTCCAAAGACATTAAGCGATTGGCCACAAAGCTATTTTGTGAATCGGGTTCTAACGCAGCTACGACAAGTCCTGCAAGTGGTTGCTTGAGTGACACATAGAACGCACCTGCAGAGGGAACCACAGAGCTTGCTTGGGTACTGACTTTGAGCATTCGAATAGCGTTTTGTGCATCAGAGATTGCGCCGCGTGCATCTTGTCTGCTTCCGCTGTCTTCATTGGCAATGACATAGGTTTCAGTGTCCCAAGTTTGCGCAACATCCTTGGCAGCCAAAGTTTTGACCTGAACGCCTAGATCGCGCAGTCGTTGAATTGCAAGGGTTTGGTCTGCAGCAATCAGATATCCGCAAGGCCGGGTTCTTTCGCGTTCAATGATTAATTTGTGTGCAGATCGCCAGTCGACATCGATGGCACGCGCTTCACCGGTTTTTGCGTCTAAGAAGTTGAGTGCGCGCCGTTCGGGGGTGTGCTTAACAACAACTGAAATATTGCCACTGCATGCAAGATTGGATGTGGCGCGCCCAGCCTCTTGTTGCATTTGAATTAAGGTTTGACCTTCTTTGGCCGCAGCCTCCATGATAGCTGTCGCTGCAAGCACGTGTGACTCAACGCGGCGCGCGTAGTTGGCTTTGCCAATGCCAACGCCTCTCGTTTCTAATAGAAGACTGACTGCATTGCGCAAACCACCTACATTGCGGCCTGTGTCGACGTTGACACCGCCCATAGATACGGTCAGATCTTTAGCGCTTGCAGAAGACGTGTGGTAATCGTCGACACGATGGCCCTTTGATTCCAGTGCTTGGCGTGCAGTTGCAAGGTAGCGTGCTTGAATAGACTGAACAGCAGGACTTAAGTTGCCAACAGTAGCAGCTTGCAACAAGGCATCGCTGTGCATCACTGCACCGAATTTGGCAACCCATCGGCCTGCTACGGTGAACTCATGAAGATCTAAAACCAATTGTGGATTGTATTTAGTGGCCGCAGCAGAAATGGCTTGGCTCTCGGGAATACGCAGCAACAAATGATCTCTGTTGATGTCAATGCCATTCATTGTTTCCCGTTTGAAGAGCTCTGTCGCATCGGGGTTTGTGTTTGGCATGATCAGCACATTGACTCGGTCGAGTAGCTGCGCTTTCTCTTCAAGCAACATTTTGGCAAGAACCAGTGCTGCCTCGCCGCCAGCGGGCTCATTGCCATGCTGTTGTGCCATGAGCATCAAGGTGGGCAAACTTGCATTAAACCCGCGAGGGTTGGTTAAAACCAACAGCGACAGCGGGCGGCCTTGCTGCGATTTTCCGACGATCTCTAGCTTCGCATTGCTATGCCGTTGAACCAATGCATTGATGAAATTGTTAGCTTCGGTGAAAGAAGTCAAAGTTTCTCGACCCGCTGCAAAAGCAGGGGTCGAGAAATTTGCAGTTGTCGTGAATTGACGTGAAATGACGTCGGGTTCTGCGACAACCTTGCTGGGATCAAATTGTGCAGAAGCCGAAGTGCTGATGCATAGCAGTGCAGCAACAAATGTTGATCCCAACGCTTTCATGAAATTTCCTTAAAAGTTTTGACGGATGCCCAAACCAATTGCACGCACTTGTACATTGGTTTTGCTTGAGTCAACGCTGTCTTTGTCAATGAACGCTTGCAGGTCTGTATTTTTGGACAAGAAGTATTGATAGCTCAATTGGTTTTTCTTGCGAACACCCGTGAGTGAAGCCTGAACGTCGCGTTGGAAAGTGTTCAACACGAATTTGTGTTTGCCCATGGTGTAAGACGAGCCAACTTGTGTGTAGTTAACTTCGTTACGCGTTGTGCTAGTGTTCTTGTATGTGTCAATGCCACCAATTGCGTAGACATCCCAATCTTTGTCAATTTTGTAGTTGACACCCAACTGCCATTTTTCGTTAAAGTCATTGTTGATCAGGCCACCTACACGGGTGTCTTTGCTGTAACCAATGGCAGCTTTGATGGCGCCAGACTGGTAATCAAGTCCAAAGTCAGAACCTTTTGCTGCATCTTCAACAGCTGTGGTTCCGCGCAGGTAGACACGTGCTCTGAAAATGAAGTCGCCCATCTTGGGGCTTGCATAGCCAATGCTGTCAGATGTGCGATTGCGTGCATTTTGCATGGATGTGCTGGAAGCTGTAGCGCCTGCATCGTTTGGTGCAAAATGGCTCAGTGAGGTAATTTGGGAGTAGATGGGAGAGCCAGTGGGGTTGGCTGAGTCGAGACGCCCCATGGCCATGGTGCCCCAGCCGCCACGCAAGCCGACGTAGCTGTTTCTAAACGCGGGTGATGTTAAAACGCCGCTGTCAGCACTGATGCCCATTTCAAGGCCGTACAGGGCTGCCATGCCGCCACCCAAATCTTCAGTACCTCTAAAACCAAGTCTCGATGCGTTGTCGCGCAGCTCATTGACCTTGTTGGTAGTGCCAGTTTCTACCTGATTGGCAGACATGACCATGCGGCCATAAACATTAACGCCTTGCGCTTGGCTTTGTGTGGCCAAGAGCGTGAGGCCTGCTGCCGCAATCAGGGATAGTTTGGTCTTTAATTTCATGAGATGGTTCCTTGGAGCTGGGTTGGTTAAGAAAAAGAATATCAGGCTTTGTCTGAAATGGAATTGGGGTTTACATGATCGGGGGCCCCTGGCGCAATGGGCGGATGTTCCTTTAGTGTTTTCTCAAACGCCATGATCATTTTTCGCATAGGGCCTCGCACCCAGCCATCTTCCATGGCTGCATCGGTCTCTTCCTTAGGGTCGCGTTTGATGTTAAAAAGCCACGGCGTTTCAAGGTGCTTGGTGCCCGAGTTGGGTTCATTTTCAAATACAAAGTGCAATTTCCAGTGACGCCACTTCACAGCGCGCAACTCTGTTTTGATGTAGAAAAGAAAACCTTCGCGCGCAGATTTGTCAACAAGACCTTTCCACCAATTCAATTGGCTAAGCCCGTCAATGGGCCTGTCAGTGGGCACTTTTGCACCGGCAACTTCAATCAGGGTGGCAAACAAGTCAGTCACATGCACGATGTCGTCGCTTACACGGGCTTTCTCAATTTGGCCAGGCCATTTGACAAGCAAAGGCACGCGCAACCCGCCTTCCATGGCGGTGTGGTAAGTGCCCGACCAAGGGCCTGCAGTGCCGCGCCAAGGGCGCCTAAACTCGGGTCCGTTGTCGCTTGCAAAAATGAACAAGGTGTCGTTTTCAATGCCAAGGTCTTTGACGGCATCCATCAGTTGACCAACGCGATGGTCCATTTCCATCATGGAATCTGCAAACTCGCCAACGCCACTTTTGCCTGCAAAGTCTGGGTGTGCCAGAGTTGGGAAATGCAAATGCGTGAGGGGCACATACAGAAAAAATGGTTTGTCGCCATTTGCTTTTCGGCGCATGAAGTCAATCGATTTTTCGGTGAGCTCACTGTCAATCAATCTGCGCTTTTCTAGGTCGTATTCTGAAACGTCTTTAGCGGGTTGTCCCGCAAAGCCCTCCATCACTTGCGGAATCTCAACCACCGTTTGATCAAAGCCTGGTGATTGCGTAAACAGCGTCTCGTTGCTTGTACGTGGAATGCCATACCACTCATCAAAACCTCGATCATTTGGGTAACGGCCAGGGCGATCACCCAAATGCCATTTGCCAAACATGGCTGTGTCATATCCTGCTTGCTTCAGTACTTGAGGTAGTGTTTTTTCCCAAGGGTGAATTCCTTGCGGCAGGCCAGCAGGTACAGATTGAAGAGCCCCAGTACGGATAGGGTGGCGTCCTGTCATCAGCGCAGACCGCGTAGGGACGCAGTCGCTTTCCACATTGAAGTTAAGGCACTTGAGGCCTTCATCGGCCAGCGCGTCGATTCGCGGTGTGGGTGCGCCGCGCAGGGCCCCGCCACCGTAGCAACCTAGCTCGCCCCAGCCTAAGTTGTCGGCCAATACCAGAACGATGTGGGGCTGTTTTTCAGAGGATGACATCTTCATTCCATCGCGATCTTGCGATCCTTGATTAATTTAGCCCACCGCTCTCGGTCTTGCGTCATGCGTTGTTGGAATGCGTCGGTAGTCATGGCTACAGTTTCCATCGCAAGACCTAGAAGTTGTTGCTTGAGCGCAGGGTCATTTAAAGACTCATCGACAGCGCGACGCAGCTGTGAGATGACGGGCGCAGGTGTGCCTTCCACTGCAAAAAGCGCGGACCATTGAGGAACATCAATGTCTCCCGCGCCACTTTCACTGAGGGTAGGGGTATCTGGCAAGATGGCCGAGCGGCGCTTGGTACTCACTGCCAAAGCCACTAATTTGCCCGATTTAATGTGTGGCAACACAGCCGCTGCACCCAGAACGGCCACGTTAACTTGACCCGAAATCACATCATTCACAGCTTGACCACCACCTTTGTAGGGAATGTGAAGCAAGTTGATACCTAAGTTTTGCGCAAACAATTCACCCACCAAGTGTTGAATTGAGCCCTGCCCCGAGCTGGCATAAGACACTTGGTCTGGCTTACCTTTGGCGCGGGCTTGAAGGTCTTGAATGCTTTTGATGCCTGAGGAAGGTGACGTGACCACCACGATAGGTTGAAACGTTAGAACAGACACTGGCGTGAATGTTTTGGTCAGGTCCCAAGGCATGGTTCTGAACAAAGGCAACAAAGACACCGAATCTGAGGCCACCAAAAACGTGTGTTGATCTTTTGCAGTGCGCAGTGTTGTTTCGACGCCTAAAGACCCATTGGCACCTGGCTTGTTGTCCACCAAAACGGCTTGACCTAGTCGCTTCCTGACGCTTTCACCCACCAACCGGGCCACCACATCATTGGAGCCGCCGGCGGGAAATGGAACCACCAAGCTAATGGATTTGCTGGGCCAATCTTGTGCCAAAGCCCCTTGAGTCGCAAGAGCAACACCAAACGTTGTTGCAAGCAAACTGCTATTGAAATGTCTTCTGGAAAGAGCAGGCATGAGATATCCGGTTCATTGATGACAAAATAATTTTAGGGGTGAGCTCATCAGAAAATTATCAAAAATCAATGCTATAACATCAGAAAAAACTGAACTATCTTACATTTGACATGCTTCACCCGCGTTTAGATCAATTGCGCATTAAACAATTGCGCTTCTTGAGCCTGTTGGCTACGCAGGGCTCTTTGTCGGTCACGGCAGAACAACTGGCTATGACTCAGTCAGCAGCCAGCATGATGCTTAAAGAGATTGAGTCTTTGTTTGACGTCAAGCTATTTAAAAGGCAAGGGCGCGGCATGGCTCTCACCAACGAAGGCATATCGCTGATGCCAAGGTGGCAGACTGTGCTGGGTGAAGTAGGGGCCATGGGATCTACCCTCCAAGGCGCGGTTCAACCTACAGTTCGCATTGGCGCTTTTCCACACACTGCGGCCACCGTATTACCAGACATCATCAAAAAATTGATCAGTGGACAAACAATTTGGCGCCCCCGCATTGTCGATGGCCGAGCCGATTACTTGTTACAAATGTTGTTGCAAGGTGAAATTGACATCTTGCTCGGCCGTTTGCCTAGCCATGTGGTCGAAGCGCCTTATTTTGAAGATCTTTCGCAGCGCTTGCTTTATGAGGCACCTTTGTCTGTGGTTTCCTCTAGCAAGCATCCTTTGGCCAAAAAGAAAAAAATTGACTTTGCAGAATTGGCCAATTGGCAGTGGATCCTGCCCAACATGCAGTCAACCACTCGAGTGGGTTTAATGGAAGCATTTTTGAGAAGGGGTATCAATCCACCCATTCCGGCAGTTGAATCGCCCTCATTTTTCTACAGCTTGTCGGTGGTCGCTCAAACAGAACTACTTACCTGCTGTGCACAGTCGGCAGCACTTCAAAGCAATCACGCTACGGCCATCTTGCCAGTGGTGATTAGCCAAGAGCCATTGCATGTTTCGATGGTGTGGCGAAAGTCCTCAGCAGAGGCCTGCCGCGTTGCAGAGTACCTGCTCTGAATCGTGACACACTAAACTTGATTTTTATAAACTTTTTGCAAACGATGAACCATCACGCTGACTACAGCCAAAGGGTCGTGATCAATCACCACGACTTGCCCTGGATCCCGAGTCCCGAAACAGGCGTAGAAAGGCGCATGCTAGAGCGCCAAGGTGCTGAAGTTGTAAAAGCAACGTCCATTGTTCGCTACCAGGCAGGCTCCAAGTTTGAAATGCACACCCATGATTTGGGTGAAGAAATCTTGGTATTGGAGGGCACCTTCAGCGATGAATCGGGCCATTATTCTGCTGGCACCTACATCATGAATCCACCGGGTTCAGCGCACGCACCGTTCAGTGAACCGGGGTGCACATTGTTCGTGAAGTTGCGGCACTTAGGTCCAGATCAAATTAAGCGTGAAGTCGTTGATACCCATTCAGCCAATTGGTATCAAGGCATGGTTGATGGCCTAACTGTGATGCCACTGATGCAACAAGGCAGTGGTTCCACGCTGGTCCGTTGGGCGCCTCAAACTTACTTCAATCCACACAGGCACTATGGCGGCGAAGAAATCTTTGTTGTTGATGGTGTCTTTGAAGATGAGCATGGACGATATCCAGCAGGATCGTGGATCAGAAGCCCTCACATGAGTTTGCACAAACCTTTCAGCAAAGAGGGTTATACTATTTTTGTTAAAACCGGACACCTGCTAAGCTAGGTTCCAGTCAAAACTTAATCATCTGATAAAGGAAAACAATGTTCAGTCACGTCATGCTCGGAGCCAACGATCTAGAGGCATCTAAAAAATTCTACGATGCAGTTTTGAACACAATCGGTATTGGCCCCGGCGTCATCAACAACAACACTCGTTATTTCTACAGAACGCCTAAAGGTTCTTTTTCAATTACCAAACCTTTAGATGGAAAGCCTGCAACGCCTGCAAATGGCAGTACGATTGGATTTCTGGCAGAGACCTTAGAGCAAGTACACGCATTCCATGCAGCTGGCATTGCCAACGGCGGCACCACTTGTGAAGATCCACCAGGACCCCGCGAAGGCTCATTTGGTACTTTGAACCTGGCCTATCTGCGCGATCCAACGGGCAACAAGATTTGTGTGTTGCACCGCCCAGTCAAGCCAGCCTAAATTTAAATCTTGACGGTGTAATTCAAGGCCATTCGGCCACCGTCTACCGTGATCACTTCGCCAGTGATGTAGCTAGCTGCATCGCTGGCCAAGAATGCAACCACGTGGGCCACCTCAGATGGATCGCCTAATCGCTTCATCGGTGTGCGGCCAAGTATTTTGTTGCGTGCTTCGTCGCTTGTTAAAACCGCCTTGCTTGCCAACTCGGTGGCAATTGTGCCCGGGGCTACAGCATTGACCCGAATGCCATCATCGGCCAATGCCAGAGCCATGGCACGGGTCAATTGATTGAGGCCGCCTTTGCTGACGTTGTATGAGGCAATTTCTGGGATGGCCAATACACCGTTGACAGAACTCATGTGAACAATGGCGCCACCGCCTTTTTCCTTCATGACGCGCGCTACAGCTTGCCCCATTAAAAATGCGCCTCTTAAATTAACCCGCAAGACTTCGTCAAAATCGGCTTCGGTGACTTCTAAAAATGGTGCTGCCTTGAAGATACCAGCGTTACTAACCAATACATCAATTCGACCAAAACGCTCAAGCACTTGAGTGATCAATGCGTCGACTTCTACTTTGTGGCCAATGTCGCTGGCAATGAAGAGAACTTCGTAGCCTTGTTGTTGCAATTGCGATTGAAGAGATTCGCCCCGTTCTTTGTGTACATCAACAAAGATGACTCTTGCGCCTTGTTCCAAAAATAGACGTACACAAGCTTCTCCAATGCCTTGGGCACCACCTGTAATCAGGCAAACTTTGCCTTCAAGTCCATAAGAAATTTTGTTCATGTGATTGGTGCTTTGCGGCGATGTTGTCCCAGCGATAAAGAAAGTTTAGGCACAACGCCTGGTGCTTTCAATGCAAGAAGTCTATTGGTTCTTTGGCGATAAGGCAACGCTAGATTTCCATTGTCAAAACCCTGCATGGAACTGTCGTGGCGTTATTGTTTAAACTTTAATGATTATTTTTAAAATATGCCATGTCACTCACACCTCATCAATTTCCAATGCGTTGCTTGCCACTGTTGGTGCTTGGCCTCCATACTGCGCTGGTATCTGCCCAATCCAATGACGCCCAAGAATTAGTTGTTCAGAGTGGTCGCTTGGCACAGCGACAATTTGACGCACCGGCTTCTATTTATGCCATTGAAGCCGAGGCCATTCGCGGATCGGGTGCGCAAGTCAATTTGTCAGATGTCTTGAATCAAGCGCCTGGCGTTGTAGCGTTGAATCGTCATAACTACGCGCAAGATGTTCAAATTTCTGTACGTGGATTTGGCGCACGATCGGCTTTTGGTCTGCGTGGATTTCGGCTCATCACCGATGGCATTCCGGCAACCACACCCGATGGTCAAGGACAGGCGTCTACAGTCAGCCTTACCTCCGCAGAAAGAATTGAAGTGCTGACAGGCCCATTGGCGCAGCTTTATGGCAACGCGGCAGGCGGTGTGATACAAGTTTTTTCAAAAGAGCCCAGTCAAACACCTACGGCACAGGTACAAGCGTTAACAGGCAGTGATGGTCTGTCGCGTACCGATTGGCAGTTCAGTCAAAAGTCAGGGAACATAGGCTTCTTGGCCGATTACAGTACCTTTCAAATTCAGGGCTACAGAGCACATAGCGACGCCAAAAGGGAACAGTTGAATGCGCTCTTCCGAGTTGATGTCTCGCCACAAACGAATGTCAAAGTGATTGCAAATTCCTTCAACATGCCTTTTGCCAAAGACCCGCTTGGATTAACGCTTGCACAGTTAACGCTCAATCCAAAACAAGCGGGCAACAATGCCATTGCCAATGACACTCGCAAAACTGTAAGCCAAGAGCAGGTGGGTGTAGTCTTGGCACATCAACTCAATCCTGAAACGCAAGTTCAAGCAAGAATTTATGGGGGTTCACGCGAGAATCTTCAGTATCAGGCAAGTTCACCCACTGCTGGTTCTTGGGTCAGTCTGGGTAGAGACTTTCATGGCCTCGGATTGCAACTGAAAGGTCGCTTGAGTGGGCTAACGCCTCTGCCATCAGATTGGATTGTGGGTTTTGATCAAGATTTTTCTGGCGAACAACGGCAAGGTGGATTGGCTGCCAACGGCATTCAAAAAGGTGCCCTCAATCGCAATGAAATCAACGAGAGTCAAAATCGTGATTTCTTTGCACAAGCCAACTGGCGTATTTCAAATCAATTCACTTTTATCACTGGCGCGCGTCGCAGCAATATTCAACTCGAGAGCCGCGACGATTATTTAAACGATGGCGCCAATGGTTCAGGCGCTGTGAGTTACAAAGCGGTCAACCCAGTTTTGGGTGTGACATGGCATGTTCACGACACGTTCAATGTGTATGCCAATGCCGGCAAAGGATTTGAGACGCCTACGCTGTCTGAGTCGGCTTACACAAGATCTGGCAACACGGTACTTGGTTTGTTCAACGTTGGTTTGGTGCCTTCTAGAAGCAAACACCTAGAGACAGGTTTTAAGTGGACTCCTAAGTCTCAAACACGTATCAGCACAGCCCTGTTTCAAATCAAGACTGACAACGAAATTGTGACCAGTCTTTCAGCGGGTGGTCGAACAGCCTTCGTGAATTCGCAAAACACATTGAGAGAGGGACTTGAGATTTCTGCGCGCCATTTCCTTAACAATCATTGGCGCGCGCAACTCACAGCAACGGCCATTCAAGCTGAATTTGGGAAAAACACAAGCCTTGCAGGAAAATCATTGCCAGGCATTCCACAACAACAATTGTTCTCGTCAGTCACTTGGAATGAAGTGGGCTACTTGCGGTCTGCCAGCAGTTCGATGGATGGCAAAGAAGCAAGCTTGGAATGGGTTGCCAGGTCTAAGTTATGGGCAAGTGACAACAACGACATCAGCAGTGCAGCACCCGGATATGGCGTCTTGAATGCCAGGTTTAAACAGCACTTTGTTGCTGGGCACTATCGACTTGAAGCATTCATGGGCATCGACAATTTGTTAGACAAAAAAGCTGTCAGCTCAGTCATCATCAATCAAGCCAACAAACAATTTTTTGAACCTGCGCTGCCGCGCAATTGGATGTTGGGTGTCACTGCTAAATTGCCACTTTAATAAGACATTTTGGTAAATGTCCTAAGGGTATACCAAGTAATTTTTTTCAATGCCCCTTTGAAGAAGTCAACTGTTAAGCATGCTCCAAAATTTCATGCCCAAGCTTGATTAAAGTCTGGGCTCCTACCACGATGGAGTCAGATGTGAAAATCAAGGCGATACAACAAATCAAACAGCTAAGCTTGGCGGTTTCAGTTTCAATGCTTGCAGCTTCTGCATTTGCGCAAGCACCTGCAGCAGCTCCCGCACCTGCACCTGCTTGGAAGCAAGGCATGCCAGACAACATGGCAACATCCACTCTTGCGCCATTGGCGGGCAAATTGACTGCCACCAAAGCCGCAGATGTACCACTCAACAAAATCAAACTTCCGCCAGGTTTTAAAGTTGAAGTTTGGGCTGACAGCGTGCCAGGTAGCCGTGCTATCACTGAAGGCGATGGCGGTAAGTTTTATGTGGGTACGCGTCCACTGGGTCGCATTTATGAAATTACTGACAATGGCACCACACGTACTTCACGAGTCGTCATTGACAAGTTGAACCAACCCACAGCTGCGTTCAAAGATGGATCTTTGTATGTGATGTCGGTGGATAAAGTTTTACGTTTTGACAACATTGACAAGAATCCTGCGGTGTCGCCTGTTGACTTAACTTCTAAGTTCAATTTGCCGCCTGAAGCGCATCACAACTGGAAATACATTGCATTTGGTCCAGATGGCAAGCTCTATGTGCCCTTTGGTGCGCCTTGCAACATCTGCGAACCCCCAAGCGTTGAATACGCGCAAATTCGCCGTTACAACGCAGACGGTTCTGGCATGGAAGTCTTGGCCCGTGGTGTTCGCAACAGTGTCGGATTTGATTGGCACCCAACGACAAAAGAATTGTGGTTTAGCAATCACGGCCGCGATTGGATGGGCGACGATACCCCCAATGACACCATCAACCGCTTGAAAGTGGGTGGTCATTACGGTTTCCCAAGTTGCCATCAAGGCAATTTGCCTGACCCAGATGTGAAGCGTGCGAAGCCTTGCGAGGGCGTTGAGCAGCCAGTGGCCTTGATGGGTCCTCACGCAGCGACCATGGGCGTTAAGTTTTACACAGGCAACATGTTCCCTGCTGAATATCGCAACGTTTTGTTCAATGCTCGCAAGGGTTCATGGAACCGTACCAAGAAAATTGGTTTTGACGTAGTCATGGTGCGCGCTGATGCCGATGGTAAAAACGCAAAAGTCGAACCTTTCATGACTGGTTTCTACAACGAAGCCGATCAGTCATTCTGGGGACGTCCTGCTTATTTGCATCAAATGAAAGACGGCTCAATGCTGGTCTCTGATGAGCAAATGGGTGTGATCTACCGTGTGACTTACAGCAAATAAGAATGACTTTTGGATCTCAATGGAGGGCCTTTGCCTTCCTGGGGGCGACCATCTTGGCGCCCCTTTTTTCTGCCGCACAAACAGCACCTGCTCCCGCACGTGCTGCTATGTGTGCTGCATGTCACGGGCCTGGTGGTAACTCACAATTGGTGAACATTCCCTCACTTGCGGGTCAGCCCAAAATTTTCATTGAAAATCAATTGGTTCTGATAAGAGAAGGCATGCGTGACATTCCTCAAATGAAGGGTGCTCTGGACAATGTGCCAGACTTGGAACTTACCGAGTTGGCCAGCTATTACGCATCTATGCCCAGTGCAAAGCCAACAGCAAAGCTACAGCCCAAGCTGTACGCCAGGGGCGAATCATTGTCTAAAGAATTGCGGTGCGGTATTTGTCACATGCCTACGTATGTGGGCCGTGAACAAATGCCAAGATTGGCAGGGCAGCGAGAAGACTACCTGCTGTACACCATGCGCGCCATGAAAGCCAACCAAGCCGTTGGCAGAGACTCCATCATGATTGCCTCTTTGTATGGCATCACTGATGAAGACCTGCAGGCGATTTCACATTACTTGTCGCGTCTGGCGAATTAATCGCCAGTAATTTTGCGCTCGCGAATGATGGCGCCAAAGCGCTTGGAATCATCACTTGCGCGCGCACCAAATTCTGCGGGTGTTAGGGGCAATGCCTCACCGCCCAAGTTTTGAATTCGGTCCTTTAAGGCAGGTGTTGCCAGAATGCGATTGATCTCGCGATTGAGTTTGTTGATCACCTCGGCCGGTGTACCAGCAGGGGCATAAAAGCCAAACACTGAATCGGCATCAAATCCTTTTAAACCTGCTTCTTCAAGCGTGGGTACATTGGGAAACAGTGGTGAACGCTTGAGGCTTCCAACAGCCAACAACTTGAGCTTGCCAGCACGTACTTGGCCCAATCCAATACCTGGATCAAAGTAAAAATCGAGTTGACCTGCCAAAACATCTTGCAGTGCAGGGGCCGCGCCTCGATAGGGTACGTGAACCGCAAACAAGCCGGCTTGGCTCTTCATCATTTCACCAGCCAAGTGAGGAGAACTGCCGTTGCCCGCGGAACCATATGAAAGCTTGCCTGGATTTTCTTTGACGTATTTTAAAAATCCTTGAATGTTGTCAGCAGGAAAATTTGGCTTTGCAACCAAGTACACCAATACCCGGGCTGCTGACGCAACTGGGACCAAGTCTTTGGCAGGGTCGAACGACATGCGAGCATAGATGTGCGGGTTGACAGACACCATGCCACCAGAGCTCATGAGCAAGGTATAGCCATCTGCGGCTGATTTGGCCACCATCTCGCCTCCTAAATTACCGTTGGCACCGCCTCTGTTCTCTACGACGACTGGCTGGCCCAGTGCTTCTGCCAAAGGAATGCCAATGGCACGTGCAATTTGATCTGCAGCACCCCCCGGTGGAAAGTTCACCACCACCTTGACAGGCTTGGTGGGCCATGCTTGGGCCACCGCACTTGAGCAAACAGCTGAGCCCATTAATAAAAAACCAAGCGCAACAGTTAGCGTTCTTTTGGTGGGTTGGGCAATCAATTTGGAAAGCGATTTAGTTTGCATGTTGTCTCCGGTCAAAGTTTTGTCTTGAGCGATTTAATTGTTGGACTTTAGTCTTGGATTCTTCATCCACAAAATAGGTTGGGCCTTGATGGGGCGAGCAGGGGCCCCATGCAACATCAGTGCTTGGTCAAGTTGTTGACCAGCCTCATCTTGCAGCGCCGCTTTTCGAATTTGTGCAACGGCAGAAATTTGCTCGACCACCGATTTGGCACTGTTGGGCACGCAAACAGTATGAAGAATGTGCAAAAGATTTTCTTTGCCACGTTCGTTGGTGCTGCCGTAACCCTTGATGAGTTGGCCGCACCGCGCAACTTCAAGCGCCAAAAGGGGCGATACAGAAAATGCACGCCCAATGCCACTCAACCATTCTTCAATCAAGGCTTGTTCGGTGATGTAGCGGTGGCCATAGGGCCTGAAGACGCGTAGCAATGACAAAAAGCGCAAGCTCAACATGCCCCACACCGAATGCCTGGCCAACTTGATAGGCATTGACCAAGGGCCTTTGCCACTGGCGATGCGCTGCTTGTCCCACTTTAACAAGGCTTGAGCCCAAGATACGGGTAGCATGGCTGCCAACTCGGGCACACCAGGCTTGAAGTGGTCGTAAATTTTGAGCAGTTCGCCTTCCTGAAGTTTGACTTCTTCCGAAACGCGTTGCCAACGATGGGCGCGGCTTTTTAAAAAGGCTACTTGAATGATGTCGTCATAGGCCATCCACAAAGCCAGCCAGCGCGTGGACTCAGCCGTGACTGGGCAACTGCCATTGGGTGAATCGCCACCATTTTCTTGTTGTTTGATTTTCCTTAAACGCTCGATTAGCAACTGGGCATACGCTTGCCCCTGATATTGCGCAACGCGGTTGTAAGCCAAGGCTAAAACCTTGCGCATGTCCGCTGGGAACTCTTCTAAAATTTGCGTTGGCACTCGGACCCGTGCATTGAAGTCTGAGTTGTCGTCTTGCTTAGCGCTGATGGGCTCTGACTGGCTGATAGATGGTGACCATACTTTTTCTAAATACTTGGCCTGCTCTTTTTGTTTACTGACATGATCGAAGGCCATCTCAAAGCCGTGAAGGCTGGCTTTGGCGGAAGCACTTTTGCCGGCTAACACGCTTTCATAAAGGGCACGAGAAAAGGGCAGCAAGCCGCTTGCGGCAATGGCACCCAGCATCACGGCGCTGACCAATGTGCCTGTTTCTTGGCAAACGCGCGCCATGTCGAGCACATGATGCCGCAAGCTATTTTCAGCAATGACTCCCATCAAAGCGCCATCATCTTGGCGGCCATCACCCATGACCATTTTTTCAGCAGTGGTGAGGGTGCGAGAAGATGAACTGATGACACAAGTTCGGTCATTGGAAGCCAGCCCATTGGCGATTTGCCTTGCTGTTTCTAATAACTCTGAAGACACCAAAGCGTCTAAGCGACCCGGCAAGGGGTTCAGCCCTAGAACAGGCGTTCGACCTGCCAATGCTGTGCGCTGTATGGGATAAATTTCCAAATAATACGTGGTTGCGCCCGTGCGCTGCGCAACGCCTGGAATGGAAGTAGCCTGTGCTGGATAGTCGGCCAATCGGGCCACATCAATTAACCAATTTGCCAAGACGCCACCGCCTTCACCGCCCAAGGCACACAACAGAATAGAAACAGGCTGGGTCATAAGACTTTAGATCTTTTGTTGTGAGATAAGCGATGCGCGTTATGCGGGCTGCAAAAAGCGTGTGATGGCCTGTTGCACCCGGCCAAATAGACGCTCTGTCAGTTTGGGGTTTTGAACAATTTCGGCACGGTAGAAAGAAGGGCAAAGCGTAGCGGCATGCGCATTTTCACCACACAGACCGCAACCTACACAACCATCAATGACCGTGGCAACAGGATCTACCTTTAAGGGATCTGGGTTGTCTTTCAGTGTCAGGGTGGGGCAGCCAGATAGCCTGATGCAAGCGTGGTCGCCATTGCAAACATCTTCATCCACGCCATATTTCACGCGCAATGCACGTTGGCCAGAAGCCTTTAGCTTCTCCAACCAGGGTTTGATGCGGCGTTGTCGCTCTAGTTGGCATTCACCCTCCGCCACGATGACTTTCAAGCCTTGAAAATCGGTGGTGAAGGCTTCAGTGAGGGTTGCCTGCATGTGTGCAACTTCATAAGTGTGCACAGTTCTGAGCCATTTAACGCCCAAGCCCTCTAGAGTGTTTTCAATCACTTTGCTGGTGTGCGCCAAACTCTGACGCTTGTCGGGACTCGCATCTTTGTCGGCTTCGGTGGGCGTGTTAATGATGTCCTGGGTGCCCGTTGCAGAGGTGTAACCATTTTTGAAGATCAGAAGGACGGCATCATCACCATTGAACAGAGCGCTTTGTACGCCGGTGAGCAGACCGTTGTGCCAAAATCCACCATCACCCATAACAGACAGCACACGTCTTTTCATGAGAGGTGAGACGCCTGCACGACTGGCCAAACTCATGCCGTAGCCCAAGATGGAATGGCCTACCGAGAAGGGCTCGAACGTGGCCAAGGCGTGGCATCCGATATCACCAGAGACATGCACAGGACCGACTGCTTCTTGCGCTAATTTAAGCGCAGAGAAAACCGGTCTTTCGGGACACCCAACGCACATGCTGGGTGGGCGCGCAGGCATGGGCGCACCCAGCAAGGCCTGTACTTGTTTGCGTCTTTGGGCATTGCTTTGAAGCCAATTCCGCGAGCTTTCCGGAATGGCCGAGGGACGGTGTTTGTCCAAAAACTTCAACAGACCATCGGCCATGACTTCTGCGGTGTACTCGCCGCCGCTTGGCAGCATGTCTTTGCCATGAACAGGCGTTTGTAAATCGAGTCGGCGTAGCATGAGAGCAAGTTCTTGCTCTATGTACTCGGGCTGGCCTTCCTCGAGCAACAAAACGGCTGTTTTGCTTTTGCAAAAATTAGTCAGTTCAGCAGGCACCAAAGGGTAGGTGACATTCAATACCAATATGGAAAGACTGGACACGCCAAAAGCATCTGACAAGTCAAATTGTTGAAGTGCCCTGATGAGGGTGTTGTAGAGCCCACCTTGAACGACTAAGCCCAAATCAGCATGTGTTGTGCCTTGGAAATGCTCATTCAATTGGTGCTCGACCACGTAGTCACGTGCGGCTGGTAAACGATGCTCTACTTTGCGTTTTTCTTGTGCAAACGTAACAGGCGGGTGAGCCAAGCGCATGTAATTGAATGAGGCCGGCTCTTGCAACAGATTTTTCTTGGAAAGCCTTGGTGCGACATTGTCTTTGCAGACAAACTGGCCCTTCACGTGACATGTGCGAATGCGCAACTCCATCATGACCGGCATGTTGGAATGTTCGGACAATCGAAAGCCGTGCTCAACCATGTTGACCATTTGGCCAAGCTCTGGCCGTGGGTCTAATAAACACATGCCCGATTTCAAAGCATAGGCATGGGTTCTTTCTTGAATGACACTTGCGCCTTCGCCGTAGTCCTCGCCCACCACAATGAGCACACCACCGGTGACGCCGGGCGAAGACAAATTGGAAAGCGCATCGGCTGCCACGTTGGTGCCCACGATGGACTTCCAAGTGACTGCACCTCGAATTGGGTAGTGGATGGAGGCGCCCAGCATGGCCGCAGCAGAAGCCTCGTTGGCGCAAGCCTCTACATGCACGCCCAACTCGTCCATGTAAGGCTTTGCCTGCACCATGACATCGAGCAAATGTGACACTGGCGCGCCTTGATAGCCGCCTACATAGGCCACGCCAGATTGGAGCAATCCTTTGGTGATGGCAAGAATGCCTTCACCTTGAAAAATCTCGCCATCACCTGCACGAAGGGCTTCTATTTCCTCATGAAAAGAAACTTCCAAAACACACTCTCCTTAGATTGAAGTTTTACTGCGGTTCAATCTTGGCTTCACGAATGGCTTTGGCCCACTTGGCAGTTTCAGTTTTGGAGCGTTGCGCCAAGGCATCTGGTGAAGCGGGTGCTGTTTCAAAACCGAGTGCAGAAAAGCGCTCAAGAATGGCCTTGTCGTTGGCGGCTGCATTGAGTGCGGTGTTGAGCTTTTGAATGACATCTGCTGGCGTGCCAGCTGGTGCAAACATAGCAAAGTAAGCAATCAACTCATAGTCTTTTAAGCCCAGAGCTTCGTTGACGGTGGGCAACTCAGGGATGGCTTTTGAGCGCTGTGTCGACGTGACGGCCAAGCCACGAATTTTGCCGCCTTTGACTTGGGGCAACATGACGGCAAAGTCGGCTGTGAACATGTTGACCTGACCGCCAATGAGGTCGGTCATGGCGGCAGGGCCGCTTTTGTAAGGGACATGCGTCATTTGAATGCCGGCCATGCTGGCCAACATTTCAGAAGAAACCAATTGCGAGGTACTGGCACTGGCAAACGTCACTTGCGTAGGCTTGGCCTTGGCCATGTCGACCAGTTCTTTCAAATTCTTGGCAGGCACGTCATTGTTGACGGCCACAATCAGGGGCACAGAACCCATGTAACCAATGGGCGCAAAGGCCGTGTCTTGGTCGTAGGGTAGTTTTTTCATCAAGCTTTTGAGAGCGGCATTGGTGCTGTTGGTACCAATGAGGATGGTGTAACCATCGGGTGCCGATTTGGCCACTGCATCAGCGCCTAGCATTCCGTTGACGCCAGCTTTGTTTTCAACCACGATGGGTTGGCCCAACACATCGGACATTTTTTGCGCAAAAGCCCGGCCAATTTGATCGGTGGCACTGCCCGCTGCAAACGGCACGATGGCCTTGATCGGTTTATTGGGGTAGGCCTGAGCCTGTGCATGCGTTGCGCCAAGTGCAAGACCAAAGCCTAACAACGCGCTGAGCAATGTTTTTTTCAAGCCGAAAGAACGAATATTTTTCATGATGACTCCAATATCAAAACAGGTCTATTCAATCACAAGATCTAGCAGTTTGGCACTCAGGCATTTCCCGTGGGCGTCAAGGGCCAAGGAGCGGGTGACGCCCCCTCCCAATGCGTTGTGCATGACAAAGTTCAGGGCGCCCAGTTGCGGCAGGCTATAGCGCTCAATGGGGCCGCCCACAATGCCTTCAAAGTGGGCCAAAACTCTCTCGGAAGTCACAAATTTATGAAGCAGTTCGAAATTCTTGCGGTCATAAGCGATGACCGACAAAGTGGACCGATTGCCTTTGTCCCCGGTTCGGGTGTGTGCAATGTCGCGTAAGCGCATGTCAGATTACTCCCTTAGCATTCTCTAGCAGCACAGTTTGCGTTTGAATGGCTGTTCTTGGCATTAGCATGGAGGCTGCAGCAATGACCTCGCGTACCGACTTACTGGCACCTCCACCACCCGCTGGCCCATTGGTGTAAAGCGCTTCCACTTCGTTTGCGACTTCGAGGGCTTGAGCTTGCGTTTGAACCCGCACAGCCACTCTAAGCCTAACCTCCGCTGGCTCGTCTTCTGCCGCACCGTGAGATGTTGGTGCTGAGCAAAATATGGCGTTGACACCTATCAGGTCGTAGCGCGCTTCAAAATGTCCCATGCCAGCTTCAGCCAAGCGGGCCTTGACCAAATCGAGGGCCAATTGGGCACGTGCTTTGGCATTGGGGCCGGCATAAGACATTTGACCCTCGCCCACAAAACCATCGCGGTACCCAACGGTAACCTTGAGCGTATCGGTGCGCGGTGAGCCGCTGGCGCCAGTGGCCTGAACTCTGTCGGGACCAGCCTGAAAAAGTTGTGCTTGCGAAAAGTCTGCCACCACATCGGGCTGAAAATACTGCGAGGGATTCTCAATTTCGTAGAGCAGTTGTTCGGTGCAAGTTTGCACCGTGACGCAACCGCCGGCATCGGTCAATTTGGTGATGACCGCATCACCTTGCGCGTTGACCTCGGCCAATGGAAAACCCAATTGAGCCAAATTGGACACATCTTTGTAGCCAGGGTCTGCAAAATAGCCGCCAGTTATTTGACCAGCACATTCCAGTAAATGTCCCACCATGACACCTTTGCCTAACAGGGGCCAGTTGTCTGCAGGCCATTCAAAATGGTGCATCAGCGGCGCCAAGAACAAAGCCGGATCGGCTACGCGGCCGCAAATGATGACCTGAGCCTCTGTTTGCAAAGCCGGCAAAAGCGCTTCTGCACCCAAATAGGCATTGGCAGAAACCAGCTGGGGTTGAATGTCTTCCAATGTTTGATTGCTGTCTATCAAGGGTTCAGACAAGTAGTTGGCTTGAAGCAATGTCAACACGTCATCGCCTAAAACCACAGCCACTTTGAGTTGGTCAATGCCCAGTTCTTTGGCCACGGCTAGCACTTCACGGCCGGCTTGTAATGGATTGGCAGCGCCCATGTTGGTAATGATGCGTGTGCCATTGGCCAGGCACGCGGGCAGCACAGCCTTCATGCGGGCCCTTAGCAAAGGATCAAATCCACTTTGCGGATTTTTCAATTTTTCTAGCTGAGCCAAGGCAATGGTGCGCTCGGCCAGGCATTCAAAAACTAAATAATCGAGCTGACCTTTTTCTGCCAAGGCCACGGCCGGCGGAATGCGATCGCCGGCATAGCCTGCACCAGCGCCTAGCCGCAATATGTTGGGGTTCGGAAGTCGAGTCATGTCTGTACTTTATACATCGCAACACTTGAAAAGTTCAGGTTTCAAGCGAAAATGCCTTATGAACATTTCAAAACACTTATTATTCGCCGCCGTATTCTGTGCTTTGTCCCAAACATCTGTCTGGGCACAAAATGATTTTGCACAAGCAGCAGCCAAAGAACCTGGTGCAAAAGTTACTTCTACTGGGTTGGTCTTCAGGTCTTTGAAAGATGGCACAGGTGCCAGTCCATTGGCCACCGACAAAGTGACAGTGCACTACCGCGGTACCTTGCCCGATGGCAAAGAATTTGACAGCTCATACAAGCGCAACAAGCCCATCGATTTTCCGTTGACTGCGGTCATCCCTTGCTGGACTGAAGGCGTGCAGTTGATGAAGGTTGGCGGAAAAGCAAAGTTGGTTTGCCCTCCCGGCATTGCCTATGGTTCCCGCGGCGCCGGCGGTGTGATTCCACCGAATGCCACCTTGCAGTTTGAAGTTGAATTGATTGCCATTGCTGGTAAATAAATAGCTGACCTTCATCCAATAAGACAAGCGCACAGCTTGATGATGCCAATGAACGACTTACAAACACCCGAACTTAAATTTTTTGCAGACCTGTCGGTTGAAGTGGACAAGCCCCAAGAGGTCGGTGCCACTGTACATGGCAAGCGAAGGGTCATTCCCATCTTGGGTGGTGAGGCGCAAGGTCAAGGTTGGAGCGCGCGCGTACTTCGCGGTGGTGCCGATTTTCAAATGATTGTGAACGAGACCCTGGCCGAGTTGGATGCCCGTTACGTCCTAGAAACTGATGCCGGAGACTTGATTTTTGTTCAAAACCGCGCAGTCCGTACAGCTTCTCCTGAAGTGATGGGCCGTTTAATCCGTGGCGAAAAAGTAGACCCTCAGTTGGTTTACTTTAGATGCACACCTCAATTTGAGACGGCTTCTAAGTCACTTGCCTGGATCAGTGAAAAATTATTCATTGGCACGGGTGCAAGGCATCCCGATAAAGTAGTGATGCGTTTTTTTGAAGTGCTTTAATTTCTGAAATCTTTGAAAAGCAAATCAGATGTCGGATTCTAAATAGGTAACCGGACCTGCTTCGTACTTTCCATCCATTGAAAAAAAGTACGGCCAACCCATTGATCATTGGATTGCATTGGTTAAGAAGCAAAAAGGCATGAAGCACATGGAGATTGTCATTTATTTGTTGCTTTGGGGCGTACTCACTGGGTTGAGTTTAGTCAGCTGAACAATTTCCTCTGAGCAATTTTGTAAATTCTGACATTTCTTGAGGTAACGCATCTCCGCGCCACACCACGTGTTGGTCAGTTCTGCAAAGTACCAATTTATGTTGATAAGCTTCTGGGAGGTTGGGTTCAGCACTTAAGTCAATCAAGGTCATGGGTATGCCTTGAGCCTGAGCTGCATCCAATAATTCTTGTGCATCAGCCGAAGCATCAAACCTCAACAAACTGTAGCCCTTACCAAACAAGTCGTACAAAGACTGACCATTGGCCAACCAAAAGTGAGGTGCTCTGCATCCCGGAATGGTGGAGGGTGTAAAAGACCCCATTGAATAAGCTGGCGCTGGCTCGTCTTCATGCGCAATGATGGGCGAGCCTTCGTAGTAATACCCAAAGTTCAGGCCTTCACAGCAAAACTGCTGAACATTCAAATCGTAAGCTTCAGAACCTGTCGCGTTACGTGCTGCTTCGCCTTCTGCGTCCATAGCTTCAATGTTGTGAGGCACTGCACGACGTGCCTTGATCATTTTCTGCGCATGATTCATCACGAAATGCGATACCTGCTCGGTAATCGGATGACGCTCGGCTTCATAAGCATTCAATATGGAAGCATCGGCCCAGCCTTTGATAGCCGCATCCAGTAGCCATGCCAAATTGGTGGCATCTGCAATTCCGGCGTTCATGCCGTAGCCTGCATAAGGCACCCACAGGTGTGCAGCATCGCCTGCTAAAAACACACGGCGGTCGCGGAATTGGTTGGCCAACAAACGCCTTCCCACCCAATCTTCTTTGGTAATGATCTCGTACTTGAAGTCTGGGCCAACACCTAAGATATTTCTAATCGATTCATCTCGGTCGACTGAATCAAACTCAGGTTCGGTGGGATGCAGGTGGTTGTGGACCAACCAATTGTCTTGGCCATCAATGGCAAACACGGTGCCGCATCGGCGGGTGTTGACTGAGTAATAGCACCAAGCCAATTTGCCTGGCAGTTGATGAATCAATTCAGGCGCGCGAATGTAGGTGGACTGCACCCGCTGAATCATTTCAGTGCCTTCTAATTTGGCACCCATTTTTTTACGAACAAAAGAACTTCCGCCGTCGCAGCCTGCTACATAACGCACACGAACGGTGTTGTTTGTTTGTGTGTCTAAATTGAGCAACGTGACACTCACGCCCTCATCGTCTTGAACCATATCGGTCACTTGCGTTCGATTGAGCAAGGTCACGCCGTCGTGTGCTACGGCATGCTTTAACAACAAAGGTTCTAAAAAGATTTGATTGATGCGGTGGGGCGGCTCGGGCGTGTCCCAACCTGTGTCTGGACCTTGTGTTTCTGTGTAGCGTCTTTTTCTGCTTGGAATGGGGATGCGTGTCAGTTCCATGCCTGTCATGCTGGTTCTAAATACCACGTCATTGGGAAAGTCTTCAGGCAGCCCTGCATCACGCAACTGGGCTGCAACACCCAAGCGTCTAAAGTGCTCCATGCTTCGTGCAGAAACGTGGTTGCACTTCACATTGGGGGGCTGTGCAAATTCTCGAATTTCGGCCATCAACACGGTCACGCCTCTTTGTGCCAAGTCTGTGGCAAGCGTTAAACCAACTGGGCCTGCGCCAACTACCAACACATCACTGTCAAATTTTAAAGTCATGAGAAATTTCAGTTAAGTTTGATGTTGGCTTGTTTGATCACTTTGGCCCATTTCTGAGTTTCGCTTTTGATGTAGCTGTCAAATCCTTCAATGGATGTAGCAATGGGTTCCATGCCGTTTTGTCGCATTTGAGATTTGATCGATTCATCGTTCAAGGCGGCCGTAAATTCGGCATGTAGACGTTGAATAATTTGTGGTGGTGTGCCTGTGGGTGCAACCAAGCCAAACCAACCTGTAGAGTCGTAGCCCGTCAGTCCACTTTCAGACAAGGTGGGAACATCGGGCAAATTGCTCAATCGCTTGGGGCTGGTCACTGCAAACGCCTTGAGCTTGCCGGCCTTAATGTGCGGCAGTGCTGCCGCCAAATCTGTCACTGACAATTGAATTTGACCCGACAGGGTGTCCATGGCGGCTGGACCAGAGCCCCGGTAGGGTACCTCGATCAATTTGATGTCTGCCATTTGGGTAAACAGTGCGGTAGACAAATGCATGGCGGTGCCATTGCCACCATGGCCAATTGAAACTTTACCGGGTTGCGATTTGGCCAATGCAATCAATTGCTGCATGTTGTCTGCAGGTACCGATGGGTGTCCCACCAATACAAAGGGAATCGAGGCCAACATGGTGATGGGCGCAAAATCTTTGGCCACATCGAAGGGCATCTGTGGGTAGAGGCTTGAGTTGGCTGTGAGTCCGCCTGCAGCGCCTACCCCTAACATGTAGCCATCGGGCGCAGCCTTTGCCACTGCACTCAAGCCAATGTTGCCACCTGCACCAGGGCGGTTTTCGAGCACCAGGGGGTGGCCCAGTTTGTCGTTCAAGCGTGTCGACAAAATTCGAATGATGGCGTCAGAACTGCCACCCGGTGGAAAAGTGACCACCACTTTGATGGGTTTGTTGGGGTAGTCAGTCGTTTGGGCAAAGCTAGTAGGGCCCATCATGGATGCCATCAAAGCAGTCAAAATTAGAGACGTCCATTGAATGAATCGGCTGCGCATAGAGGCTCCTTAATGTTTGACTCACTTTAGCTTTACAACTAGGCGTTTGCAATGGGGGATTGAGCTAGTCTCATGCCTCTGTGGGTTTATCAAGAGCGCAAGCAATATCGCTTGTGACAGAAGCTCACGAACTTGGGGTTTCCATCATGTCAGCGCAACAGGTGCCGTGATAGCGTGACACTTAATTTCTTGACTGGAGCGCCGCACTATGCAGACTTACTTTTTGAAAAAATTCCTCCTTGCCTGCCTGGCTTGTGCGCTGCCATTCATCAGCTTTGCGCAAGATTGGCCTGCCAAGCCGGTGCGCATTGTGGTGCCCTACCCAGCGGGCGGTGGTGTAGATGCGGCAGCAAGGCTAGTGGCCCAACACCTCAGTACTGTTTTAGGCCAATCTGTTTTGGTTGAGCCCAAGCCTGGTGGCGGTACGGTCATTGGCGCAGAAATGGTGTCGCGTGCAGCGCCTGATGGCTATACTTTTCTCTTAACTGGCGGCTCCACCATGTCGCTGTTGCCACACACACATCCAGGCAAGTTGCCCTTTGATCCGTTGCAAGATTTCGCACCTGTCAGCATGGTGTCACGCTTGCCCTTTTTTCTGATCACTTCCCCCGCCAATAACTACAGCACGCTCAAAGACTTGGTGGCAGACGCCAAATCAAAACCTGGCAGGCTGCCCTATGCCAGCAATGGCGTTGGTTCGATGGGCCATGTAGGAACCGCCATGCTGACACAGAGTGCGGGCGTTGACATGATTCATGTACCTTATCAAGGCTTTCCACCCGCAATTTCCGATTTGGTCACAGGTCGTGTGGTGATGGTCATGGCCGATTTGGCGCCTGTGAAGGGACAAATTCAAGCGGGTACTTTGCGTGCACTGGCCGTTGCTTCAAACCAAAGATCGCGTTTCATGCCAGATGTGCCCACACTTGCAGAGGCTGGTTTCCCTGGTAATGAATTTGAGATTTGGTTGGCGCTGTATGCACCTGCCAAAACGCCAAGCGCCATCGTCACGCGCGTTAACCAAGAAATGAAAAAATATTTGGACATGCCCAGTACCAAAGAGGCATTTAGCAAGCTGGGCCATGAAAGCGACAGCGCAGGGCCTGAGGTTGTGCGCCAAAGAATTGAATCTGAATTAAAAGCCATGCTGCCTGTTGTGAAGTCTGCAGGTTTGTTAAACAAATGAACCCATCCTCTAACTACACCCGCACCGCATCACATGACCTGCTTCAGGGCTTGGTCGATTTGGGTATTGAATATTTGTTTTGCAATTTAGGTACCGATCACGCACCCCTGATTGAAGAGATGGCGCATTGGCGCTCGCAAGGCCGAGCATTTCCTCAATTGATTCTGTGTCCTCACGAAAATACGGCTGTCCACATGGCAGGTGGGTACGCCGTGGCAACAGGACGTGGTCAAGCTGTTTTGGTGCACGTCGATGCCGGCACCGCCAATGCGGCAATGGGCCTGCACAATTTGTGTCGCACACGCATTCCTGTTTTGTTAATCGCAGGGCGCGCACCCATGAGCACCTTCGACAATGCAACCGGTGGACGCGACACCTACGTTCATTTCATTCAAGAGCCATTTGACCAAGCCAGCGTGGTTCGGCCTTATGTGAAATGGGAGTACAACTTGGCTTGGCCGTCCATGGCGCACGAAGTGGTGTCTAGAGCTGGCGCAGTGATGCAAAGCGATCCTACCGGTCCGGTTTATCTCACCTTGCCACGAGAAGTTTTGGCAGCACCAGTGGACGCTGAAAGCATTGGCGCTTATGGCCATCAAAACCATATGCCGGTCAAAGCCCAGGGCGCTGATCTAGAGACCATCCAAGTCATTGCGGCACAACTGATGGCATCTGAAAACCCCATGTTGGTTACCGCCTATGCAGGCAGAAACCATGAAGCGCCCGCTTTGATTGAAAGATTGGCCGAGTTGTGCGGCATGCGTGTTTGCGAGTTCAACTCAATCTACCTGAACATTCGTCGCAATTCACCGTACTTTGCGGGCTACAACCCAGCTGCTTTTACAGCGCAAGCCGACTTTGGCTTGATGGTGGATGTCGATGTGCCGTGGATCCCTAAAACAACGCGCGTCAATCCAGAGGCGTATTGGGCTCAGATGGATGTGGATGCCATCAAGCGCGACATTCCCATGTGGGGGTTCCCCTTGAATGCGCGCGTTGAAGGCGATAGCGTCAAGTTGCTCAAACAGTTGATTGCAGTCATTGAAAAAATTGCAATACCCGAGTTCAAGCGCAAAGCCCAAGAACGCGGTCAGACCTTCTTGGCAGAGCAAGAAAAAAATAAGCAAAGGGTGGCGGCACTGGCCCATGACCCTGGCAAAGTGAATGCCATCAACCCTCACTTTTTGTGTGCTGCATTTGGCCAACTCATCGACAGCAAAGACGTGGTCTTGAACGAAGCCATTCGCAACACCATGGCTGTGTTTGAACAAATTCCACGAGAGGTGCCAGGCAGCCTGATGGGTTTGTCGGGTGGCGGTCTCGGATTTTCTGCAGGCACGGCACTGGGCATGAAGCTGGCGCAATCTGAAAATCGTGTCATTCATTTTGTGGGTGACGGCTCTTTCTACTTTAGCAATCCCAGTGCTGTCTATGCCGTGGCGCGTCAATACAACTTACCCATCTTGACAGTGCTTTTAGACAATGGTGGTTGGTCTGCAGTAAAGGAATCGACCCTGCGCATGTACCCACTGGGAGAGGCCAAAAACACAGATCAATTTGCATCCGATTTGGGTTACGGCACCGACTTTGCTGCCATAGCAGAAGCTGCTGGCGCGCATGGTGAAAGATTGGTCGATCCTGCAGAGGTGACTGCTTCTATCAAGCGTTGTTTGGCTGCTTTGGACTCAGGTCAAAGTGCATTGCTGCATGTGCGCATCACACCGCTTTGATAGACATTTCATAACAAGCTTGATGCAACTTATTTAAATGAGAACGACTAGGAGACAAACATGAAAAAATTCAATTTCTCTGTGACCAAACGTCAAACAGTACTGAGCATGATGTTGCTCGCCATGGCCAGCACCGCTGGACTTGCGCACGCGCAAAATGCGTGGCCCACCAAGCCTGTGCGCATTGTGGTGCCCTATGCACCTGGCGGCGCCAATGACATCTTGGCCCGTGTCGTGGCTGAAAAACTAGCGCCGGCATTGGGTCAGCCTGTGGTGGTTGAAAATAAACCAGGTGCTGGCGCAATTGTTGGCACTGAATTGGTTGTGAAATCTGCGCCTGATGGCTACACCTTGCTGATGGCTGCAAGTGGCCCCATTGTGTTTAACCCCTCCCTCATGGCCAAACTTTCGTATAACCCCATGACAGACTTGGCACCTATTTCATTGGTGGGCTCATTTCCAATGATTCTGGCTGTCAATGAGGCATCGCCCGCCAAGACTTTTACCGAACTCGTCAACAACAGCAAAGCCAACGCGAGTAAATTCAATTATTCGTATCCCTCTGCTTCCTTCCAGTTGGTCATGGAATTGGTCAAAACCAAAACAGGTTTGAAAGCCATGAACGTGCCTTATCAAGGCAGTGCACCTTCTATCAACGCAGTCCTGACCCAAGAAGTGCAAATGACGCTGATTGACTCTGGCCCCATAGCGGCTTTGCTCAAATCTGGCAAATTGAGGGCCTTGGCTGTTACCTCCGAGCAGCGTTTGCCTTCTTACCCGCAAGTGCCCACCCTTAAAGAGCAGGGCGTCGATGTGGCGGTTAACTTTTGGAGCGGACTGTTGGCTCCTGCTGGCACACCAGCACCTATTGTGAAGCGCTTGCAAGAGGAAGTGGCGCGCATCATGGGTTTGCCAGACGTGCAAGAACGCATGGCCAAATTGGACATCAAACCTGTTGGCAGCACATCTGCTGATTTGGCCAAAACAATTTCACAAGAAATCCAACTTTGGACCCAAGTGGCCAAAGACAACAACATCAAAGCCGAATGACTGAAAAACGAATTGCCATTGCTGGCGCAGGCATTGCTGGTTTAACAACGGCGCTGTCTTTATTGCAGTTGGGTTGGAAGGTTGATGTGTATGAACAAGCTTCCCAATTGGGGGAAGTCGGCGCGGGCCTGCAACTTTCTCCCAATGGCACACGCATCCTGCAAAGTTTGGGTTTGGAAAGTGCACTGCTAGAAGTCGTGTCACAGGCCAAAGGCAAAGAAATCCGCATGTGGAATACGGGCCAGCGCTGGAAGCTGTTCGACCTTGGGAGCGATTGTTTGTCTCGCTTTGGCGCGCCTTATTGGATGGTTCACCGAGGCGATTTGCACAAGGTCTTGCTCAATGCCTTTAACGCGAGATCAGATGTACCTGTCAGGTTAAATGCCCGCGTAGTGTCTGCGCAAACGACTTCTCAAGGTGCTCGATTTGAGTTGCAAGACGGCAGTGTTCATCAAGCTTATGGCTTGATTGCATCTGACGGCGTGCACTCGGTGATTCGCGAAAAAATGCTTGGCGAAGACAAGGCGCAATTTACTGGTTTGCTGGCATGGCGCGGTCTGGTGCCTGTGCAATCTATCTCGTCCCATTTGCAGGCGCCTGTGGGTACCAACTGGGTGGGTCCAGGTGCGCATGTCATTACCTACCCAGTACGCGGTGGTCAGTTGATGAATGTGGTGGGCATCATTGAAAAAGAGGGCTGGCGTGGAGAGTCTTGGACAGAGCAGGGCACACACGAAGAGCTGCTGCAAGACTTTGGCCATTGGCATGAAGACGTGTGCGAGTTGATGCGCAAAATTGACCAGCCCTTTAAATGGGCATTGCTAGGCAGATCACCCCAAAAAGGATGGGCTCAGGGCGCCATTTGTTTGGTGGGCGATTCTGCGCATCCAACGTTACCGTTCTTGGCGCAAGGCGCCAACATGGCCCTTGAGGATGCGGCTGTCATGGCGCGGTGTGTTGCTGCCTATGAATCTGCTGAAAAAGCTTTTGTGCAATTTGAAGCATTGCGTTGGCAACGCACAGCCGATATCGTCAACCGCTCTAGTGACAATGCCAAGCGCTTTCACAATCCGCAACTGTCCGATGCTAGCAAAGCGGTCGACTATGTCAGTTCTGAGTGGGAGCCCGAAAAAGTTCGCAGACGCTACGACTGGTTGTTTGAATACGATGCACTGAAAGTCGCGGTATGAGCACCGATGAAAAATTGGATGCGTGCGTCCTGATTGTGGGCGGTGGACCTGTGGGCATGACCTTGGCGCTTTGTTTGGCCAAAAGAGGTATTGCCAGCTATTTGGTTGAAATTCGAGCTGCAGAAACCTTGCCCGATGTGAAGTGCAATCACATTGCAGCACGCAGCATGGAGTTGTTCAGGTCTTTAGGAATATCCCACGACTTGCGCGCAGCAGGATTGCCAGACGACTATCCGCACAGTGTGTCTTACAGAACCAGCACGCTGGGTGAAGAAATTGCCAGAATTCACATCCCCGGCAGAACCACACGGCTAACCGATCACTCGGGTCCTGATGGCAATTGGCCAACGCCTGAACCACCGCACCGAATCAACCAGCGCTATATCGAGCCTATTTTGAGACGTCATGTCCAACACGAAAGTTTGATCACCTGCTTGTACAAGCATCAAGTGATGAACTTCATGCAAGACGAGAAAGGTGTCACTGCTCAAATTCAAAATTTGGATTTGCCAGATGCGCAGCCATTCACCCTTCATGCCGCTTACCTGGTGGGGTGTGACGGTGGGCGGTCAATGGTCAGAAAAGGCATAGGTGCCAAGTTGGTGGGCGATGAAGTGGTACAGCGCGTTCAAAGCACGTGCATCAGGGCGCCAAGCCTTATTGCACACATGAAAGCGCCACCCGCGTGGGCCATGTTTACCGTCAACCCGCGCCGCAGTGGCAACATCTACGCCATTGATGGCAAAGAAGTTTGGCTCATTCACAACTATTTGCGCGACAACGAAGCAGATTTTGAATCTGTCGATCGTGACTGGGCCATTCGAACCATACTGGGTGTGGACAATGATTTTGAATACGAGGTGATGAGCAAAGAAGACTGGTTTGGACGGCGTTTGGTCAGCGATAAATTACAAGATGGGCGAGTTTTTGTGGCCGGTGATGCTGCGCACTTGTGGGTGCCTTATGCGGGTTATGGCATGAATGCTGGCTTGGCCGATGCTGCCAATTTGGCGTGGCATTTGTCTGCGCAAATAGAGGGTTGGGCTGCACCGCAAGCTTTGTTGGCTTATGAGAAAGAGCGACACCCCATTACAGAGCAAGTCTCCAGATTTGCCATGGACCATGCGCACGCGATGAGTCAAAGACATCGTCAAATTCCAGACAATTTAGAAGATGACAGCTTAGAAGGTCAAGCGTCTCGTCAAAAATTTGGACAAGATTTGTACGATTTGAATGTGCAACAGTATTGTTGCGCTGGTCTCAATTTTGGGTATTACTACGACCAATCGCCCGTTATTGTTTATGACGAAGAGCGTGCACCCGACTACAGCATGGGCAGCTTCACACCGTCGACAGTCCCGGGTTGCCGTGCGCCACACTTTTGGATGCCGGATGGGCAATCTGCATATGACGCACTGGGTCCAGTTTACACCTTGCTGTGTTTCAAACAAGCTGTCAGTTCAGATGTGATGGCACTGCAAACCCATGCACATGCCTTGGGAATGCCTCTGACTGTGCTGGATGTATCAGGCGTATCTGACTTGCCACCAGAGTACAAACATGCATTTGTCTTGGTGAGGTCGGATGCGCATACGGTATGGCGTGGCAATAGCCTTACGCCAAAAACTGCACACGATGTGGTGGTCAAACTGTGTGGGCGTGCCCTCACTTGACCAAGGCAACCGCGCCATTCTTGATCAATTGCTTGGCAACAGTCACGCCCAATTGACTGGCCTGCGCAAGTGCATTGGGACTGCTCAAGTCAATAGTGCATTGGTCTTTAGCTTGTATCAATGCGGCATGGCTGTTGTCTGGGTCACCCCAAGCTGCAGTAATCGACAAAACACCTTGGTTCAAGGTGGCATGCGCAGCCAAGGGCATGGAACAACTCCCACCCATGGTTCGGCTGACGCCTCGCTCTGCATACACACGCACTGCCGTGGGCAGGTCATTCAGGGGGGCTAGTGCCTTCACCAAGTCGAGTCGATTGGCGCAGATTTCAATGCCAATAGCGCCTTGGCCCGCAGCCGGCATCATGCGTGCCAAATCAAAGCTGTGCTTGATGCGTTCTGAAAGGCCCAATCGCTTCAGGCCAGCGGTTGCCAACACAATGCCTGCGTACTGACCTTCGTCCAGTTTTCGCAAACGTGTGTCTAGATTGCCACGCAAGGGTTCAATTTTGAGATCGGGCCTGAGGGCATGCAACAGCACGGTTCTTCGCAAGCTAGACGTACCCACCACAGCGCCCTGCGGCAAGCTTTCTAGGCTGTCAAAATGAGGGGAAACCCAAGCATCACGCGGGTCTTCGCGCTCTAAGATGCATGCCAACTCAAAGCCTTCAGGCAGGTCCATTGGTACATCTTTGAGCGAGTGAACAGCAATGTGCGCGGTACCATCTGCCAAAGCTACTTCTAGTTCTTTGATGAACAAACCTTTGCCACCCACTTTGCTCAGAGGCTGGTCCAAGATTTGATCGCCAAGGGTGGTCATGCCCAACAAAGACACTTCATGTCCTTGTGCTTCTAATAACTGCTTGACGTGGTGGGCTTGCCACAAGGCCAGTCGGCTTTCGCGGGTTGCGATGGTAATTTTTGAAGTCATAAAAATCAGTGGTAATGCTTAGTTTGAAGACTTGAGTTTTTGAGCTGCATCAATGGCAAAGTAGGTCAAGATACCATCTGCACCTGCGCGTTTGAATGCCAACAGGCTTTCCATCATCACAGCGTCGTGGTCGAGCCAGCCGTTTTGTGCGGCAGCTTTCAGCATGGCGTATTCGCCCGATACTTGGTAGGAAAAGGTGGGTACTTTGAATTCATCTTTGACACGTCTCACAATGTCAAGGTATGGCATTCCTGGTTTGACCATGACCATGTCAGCGCCTTCGGCAATGTCTAGCGCTACTTCACGCAGTGCTTCGTCGGAATTGCCTGGGTCCATCTGGTAAGTTTTCTTATCGCTCTTGCCAAGGTTGGCCGCTGAACCTACCGCATCTCGGAAGGGACCATAAAACGCGCTGGCGTATTTGGCACTGTAGGCCATGATCTGGGTATGAATGTGTCCGTGTGCTTCCAAAGCGGTTCGAATGGCGCCAATGCGGCCATCCATCATGTCACTTGGCGCCACGATGTCTACGCCAGCTTGTGCCTGTGCAAGGGCTTGTTGCGCGAGCACCTTCACGGTGTCGTCATTGATGATGTAGCCTGCATCGTCTAGCAAACCGTCTTGACCATGGCTGGTATAGGGGTCAAGCGCCACATCGGTCATGATGCCCAAGCTTGGAAAATGTTTTTTAAGGGTGGCCACTGCGTGGGGCACCAGACCTTTGGGGTTGGTGGCTTCTTTGCCATCGGGTGTTTTGAGGTGAGCACTGATTACGGGGAAAAGCGCCATCACAGGAATGCCCAGGTCTACGCATTTCTCAGCCACAGGCAGCAGCAAATCGTGACTGACGCGGTCGACCCCTGGCATCGATCCCACCGATTCACGGCGCTTGTCACCTTCAAGCACAAACACTGGGTAGATGAGATCGTTGACGCTAAGCGCATGTTCGCGAACCAATCGGCGGCTAAAGTCAGTGCGTCGAAGGCGGCGAGGGCGGTTCAGTGGAAAAGGTGTGGACATGGTGATGTTTCGATTGAAAATAAATGTGCCTTGGGAGCGGCTCTTTCAAAGCCACTCCCGACGTGTGATGAAGCGGTGCATCAAATCGTGTTCAGGGGTGCCCGGCGCTGCTTGATGCTGATAAGACCAACTCACCAAGGGCGGCATCGAAAGCAAAATGGATTCTGTACGGCCGCCCGACTGCAGTCCAAAATGCGTTCCACGGTCCCAAACTAAATTGAATTCAACGTAGCGGCCCCGGCGGTAGAGTTGATGTGCGCGTTCTCGCTCACCATAGGGCATGTCTTTGCGTTTTTCTACAATTGGTATGTAGGCTTTCAGTAGCGCATCGCCCACACTCTTCAATACATCAAAGCTTTTTTCGCTTCCAAATTCAGAAAAGTCATCAAAGAAAATACCGCCAATGCCGCGTTGTTCATTTCGGTGTTTTAAACAAAAATAATCGTCACACCATGCTTTGAACTTAGGGTACAAATGCGCACCGTGAGGCGCCAATGCGTCAAAGCAGGTTTGGTGAAAGTGAATGGCGTCTTCTTCAAAGCCATAGTAGGGCGTGAGGTCCATGCCGCCGCCAAACCAAGCTACCGTTTGTCCATCTGAAGTTTTAGCAGACAGCATGCGCACGTTCATGTGCACAGTGGGCACATAAGGATTGCGCGGATGAAATACCAAAGACACGCCCATGGCTTCAAAGGGTGCACCTGCCAACTCAGGCCGATCGTGCGTAGCCGATGGGGGGAGTTTGGGGCCAGTCACGTGTGAAAACCCACAGCCTGCTCTTTCGAATACGGCGCCGTTTTCGAGTATTTGCGTGATGCCATTGCCCTGCAGCGTTTCACCTGGCGGCTTCTGCCATGCATCCGATACAAATTGTCCACCATCCAAATTGGCAATGCGAGAGGTAATGCTTCTTTGCAGGGATGTTAAGTAATTTCGAACGATCTGAGTGTCCATTTTTCTAACTCTTAAATGTCTTTCAGACTTTGATGGATGCGCTGAATCATGCGCCAACACACCAGCAAAACCAGCGGTGTGCTAAAGCCTGCCAGCATTTCTGGATTGATGTTCAGGCCTGCGGCTTTCATGGCTTTGCCCAAGTAGAGGGTGAGGCTGACGACATAGTAGGTGATGGCTGCAATAGAGAGGCCTTCAACAGTAGATTGCAGTCTGAGTTGCAGTGCCTGACCGCGTGTGAGTTTTTCCAGCAGCTGTTGGTTTTGTGCTTCTGCTGCAATTTCAACGCGGGTGCGCAGCAAGGCGCTGGCTCGTGAAACCCGCTGTGCCAAGGCACCCAAGCGGTCGGAGGTTGCGTTGACGGTTGCCATGGCTGGCGCTAATCGGCGTTGCATGAATTCGCCCACTGTTTGAATGCCCGAGAGTGGTCGTTCGCGCATCTCCGAGATGCGCTCACGCACGATGGCATCGTAGGCGCGCGCTGCAGAAAACCGGTAGCTGTGTTCTGCCGTGGTGCTTTCGACTTGTGCTGCCAAACTGGCCAAGTCGCCCAGCAATACTTCATCGCTGTCTGTGTTGGTTTCTAAGCGTGACGTGATTTCAACCAGCTGAACTTCTGTCGCTGCCAACTTGCTGGCCAGTTGCTTGGCGACAGGCAAACTCAGCAAAGACATCATTCGATAGGTTTCCAGCTCGAGTAAGCGTTGTGCAATGCGTCCAGCCCTGTTTTCTGATGTTCCCGGTGCCGCCATGACCAAGATGCGTTCAAAGCCATCCTCGTCAATGCGCAAATTGGTAATCAAGTGCGAGTGCGATTGGTTGTCTGAGGTGCGGCCCATCTTGGCGCCAATGACCGTACCTTCTCCCAACCACTGCTTTGACTTGTAAATGGCATCGGGGTCGTCCATGCCTTCGGTCAACATGGCAAGGTGAATGGCGGTGATGGTTTTGCCTGGGATAGCCCTTAACCAATCAATGCCTGTTGCAACGTGCGACGTCAATTCTGGTAATTTGCTGCCCCAATGCGCATGGGTTGGTAAGGCTTGGACAATGGTGTAACGCGTGAACTCAGTATGTCGTTCCCAAATAATTTTGTAGTTGTTGCACTGAAGTTGCAGAAAATTGCCCTTCATGTCCTCCACTGACAATTCCGAATGGCCTGCCAGCCCTTGTAAATGCAGGCATTCGTCTACAACGCGCACGCCTGTATTTATGACTGCCACATACGTAATCAGCGCGGGCAACTTGAAAGTTGCCGAAGGTCGCGTGTGAATTTCGTTGTGCAACGCAAAGCGTTGCGCATCATTGATGGGCAAGTTTGGCAATGAACGGTCATTCATATCGCTCCCTGGTGGGGTTTTTCACCCCATGATTTGGCCAGATTCCACAAAAAAATCATCTTAGTGTCAACATCTATTGACATTTCTCAATGTATTACTATATTGACATCTAATTCTGTCACGTTTTGTTGACGGTTTCCATTTTGGGGGTGTCATGAGTCTATTAACGAGAGCAGAAGCTGCGTTGAAATTGCATTTCGACGCAGCAGCGGGCGTCGGCGCTCCCCAAAGGCTGCAGGCTGCCATGCAGCATGCCGTTTTTTCGGGTGGCGCACGCATTCGCCCCCAGTTGTGCATGGCCGTGGCCACTGCATGTGGCGATGACGCCCCCGACTTGACCAACGCAGCAGCGGTGGCGTTGGAGATGATGCACTGCGCGTCACTGGTGCATGACGACATGCCCACATTTGACAACGCCGATTTTCGTAGAGGCCAGCCTACCGTGCACAAGGCCTTTTCAGAGCCGTTGGCGTTGTTGACAGGCGATGGTCTCATTGTGATGGCCTATCAAGTGATGTTGATGGCTGGCCGGCAGCACCCCGCACGTTTGATTGAGTTGATGGACAACTTGTCGCGCGGGGTTGGTTTGCCAAACGGCATTGTGGCTGGGCAAGCTTGGGAGTGCGAAACCACGGCAGATTTAGGTCAGTACCAGCGCGCCAAAACCGGTGCTTTGTTTGTATCTGCCACCTGCGCTGGCGCCATTGCCAGTGGTCAAAAGCCAGAGCCGTGGGCACCCTTGGGATCGTATTTAGGCGAGGCTTATCAGGTTGCCGATGACATTCGTGATGTATTAGGCGATGTGGCCAGTTTAGGTAAACCAGCCGGTCAAGATGTTCTCAACGCCAGACCCAGTTCGGCGCAGGCACTCGGTTTAGAGGGCGCCATTCAGCACTTTGACGCCCTGATTACCAAAGCCGGTGACTCTATTCCCGATTGCAATTGCCGAGACATGCTCAGGCAATTGGTGCTGCACGAGTCTGAGCGCTTGGTGCCTAAAGCCATGTGCGAGGACTATCGCAAGCAGACTGCTTTGGTCAAGACCGCGAAGCTGGTATGAATCACAAACTCGATTTAGCTGACGTACCGTCTTCTTTGCAGGCGGCCAACACATGGCATGACCGTATGCTGGCGTGGCTTGAGCGTTTGTATGCCAGCCCTCGTCTTTACAGTTTTTCATTGACCAACCCTTTTACACGGTGGGTCACACGTCGCAGAACACAAAAGCTGTTTGATCTGATGGCTGGCTTTGTTCACACGCAGGTGATGCTAGGTTGCATTCGCCTCGATTTGTTCAAAATGTTGCATCAGGCGCCTGCAGATTTGCAACAAATCGCTGCGCGCGTCAACATGCCTGCGCCTGTGTTGCAAAGACTTTTGCTGTCTGCAGTGTCGCTGGGCTTGTTGGAGTGCAGAAGCCAGTCAAGGTTTGGCTTAGGCCCTCTGGGCGTGCCTTTGGCCACGCACGATGGCATTGCCGCCATGATTGAGCACAACCACTTGTTGTATGCCGACATGCAAGACCCGGTGGGGTTTTTGAACAATGCATGGCAAGGCGATATGGCCGCTTATTGGCCCTATGCACACGATGCCCAAGCCGCTACCCGTGCAGCACAAGACAAATTCAGCCGTTACTCCGATTTGATGGCAGCTTCACAAGGCTTTGTCGTCGAAGAAATCTTATCGAGCTACTTTTTTGACGAGCACCAATGTGTCTTGGATGTAGGTGCAGGAAAAGGCCGTTTTGCTTGCGACATGGCATCGCATGCGCCGCATTTGAAAGTCAAGTTGTTTGACTTGCCGCCCGTGCTTGAGTTGGCTAAAAACAATGTACAGCAGCGCGGTATGAGCGAACGAATGAGCTTTTACCCGGGCAGTTTTTTGCACGATGAACTGCCCCAAGGTGCTGACTTGGTCACATTGGTACGTGTTGCGCATGACCATCCAGACGATGTCGTCAAGCAATTGCTGCAAAAGATCCATGCGGCGCTCCCTTTGGGCGGTGTGTTGCTTTTGGCAGAGCCCATGGCGCACACCTTGTCGGCTTCGCAGTCGGGCTCAGCGCAGGCAGATGCTTACTTTCACTTTTATTTGCTGGCCATGGGCGCGGGTCGCTTGCGCACCCCTGAAGAACTGATGCGCCTCATGGCGGAGGCTGGTTTTGGGCAAATTGAGCACTTGCCCAACGCGATGCCCATCCATGCGCAGCTGATCGTGGCCAGAAAATCTAAGTGTTTACCCTAATTAACGGGTAATAATGTAAATCTTATTTGACACATCTTGATGTAAAGCAAAGAATACACATATGAAAGCCACTGCAGTCGTTTTTGATAACCCCAAGCAATTGTCGCTACAAGCGCTTGACTTGCCCTCTTTGCAGGATGGACAAGTCGAAGTGGCTGTGCAGTACAGCGGTATCAGCACGGGTACAGAGCGCATGTTGTGGGACGGCAGCATGCCACCTTTTCCCGGCATGGGCTATCCCTTGGTGCCAGGCTACGAAACAGTGGGTCAAGTGGTGAAGGCCCCTGCAGGCGCCAAGCTCAAAGAGGGCCAAACGGTGTTTGTGCCGGGTGCCAATTGCTTCACGGGTGTCCGCAGCTTGTTTGGTGGTGCTGCTTCACGCTTGGTCGTGTCGGATCAAAAAATTCTGCCGGTGTCCAATGAGTTGGGCAGGGATGCTGTGTTGTTTGCATTGGCGGCCACTGCTTATCACGCCGTGTCTGGTGGCGGCAATCAAGAACCCTACAACCCACCCGATTTGATCATTGGCCATGGTGTCATGGGCCGCTTGTTGGCGCGCCTCACTGTGGCTGCAGGATTCCCGCCGCCCACAGTATGGGAAACCAACACCGAGCGTGCCAAGGGCGCTGAAGGCTACAACGTGATTCATCCTGATGATGACAGTCACAAAGGCTATCAGGCCATTTACGACGTCAGTGGTGACGCCACCTTGCTCGACAAATTGATCCAAAGAATTCGCCCTGGTGGCGAAGTGGTTCTGGCTGGTTTTTACAAAGACGATTTGAAGTTTGCCTATGCGCCGGCCTTCATGCGTGAAGCTCGCATTCGCGTGGCAGCCGAATGGAAACGTCCCGATTTATTGGCTGTCAATGAATTGGTGAACAACGGACAACTTTCACTCAAAGGTTTGGTCACTCATGTCCAAACCGCACACTCTGCCACCGTTGCGTATGAGACCGCGTTCGGTGATGTTTCTTGTCTCAAGATGGTCCTTGATTGGAGCGCACACGCATGAACACACAAAACGCTACAGAACACAAAGTTCAATTTGTTGATCGCCTTCGCGAAGAGGCTTCGGTACCACCCGAACCTATCAGCACCAAAGAGGTCACCAAGGAAACGCAGATCATTGCCATTTATGGCAAAGGCGGTATTGGTAAAAGCTTCACCCTAGCCAACCTGAGTTACATGATGGCGCAGCAAGGCAAAAAAGTTTTGCTGATTGGCTGCGATCCTAAAAGCGATACCACCAGCTTGTTATTTGGTGGCAAGGCTTGCCCCACCATCATTGAAACATCTTCACGTTTGAAACTGGCCGGTCAAGCTGTCAGCATCAGCGATGTTTGCTTCAAGCGCGATGGCGTGTTTGCCATGGAGCTGGGTGGCCCAGAAGTGGGTCGTGGCTGCGGTGGTCGCGGCATCATTCACGGCTTTGAAACGCTCGAAAAATTAGGCTTCCACGATTGGGGCTTTGACTACGTGTTGCTCGACTTTTTGGGCGACGTGGTGTGCGGTGGCTTTGGTTTGCCCATTGCCCGCGACATGTGCCAAAAAGTGATTGTGGTGGGCAGCAACGACTTGCAATCCTTGTATGTGGCCAACAACGTTTGCTCTGCTGTGGAGTACTTCCGCAAGCTGGGTGGCAATGTGGGCGTGGCCGGTATGGTCATCAACAAAGACGATGGCACTGGCGAGGCGCAAGCTTTTGCAGCCAATGCTGGCATTCCAGTATTGGCCGCCATTCCTGCCAACGAAGACATCCGCCGCAAGAGTGCCAGCTACGAAATCATTGGCAAGCCCGACAGTGAGTGGGGCTCCTTGTTTGCTGATTTGGCCAAGAACGTTGCTGAAGCGCCACCGATGCGTCCCAAGCCACAAACTCAGGATGAGTTGTTAGGCTTGTTCAGCGCCGACACCGTAGGCCGCAACGTGGTGTTGGAGCCAGCCACCTTGTTTGACATGGTGGGCAAAAACGAAGTCATCAAGCCTAGCCTCGAAGTTATTTACGACCAGGCCTAAGCACCATGGCACGTACCATCCCTATCCAAGCTGTGCCTGCCCAAGCAGCGCAGACGCCTGCCGACGGCTTAGGCTGTCATGCGGGTGCAGACCAAATGCTGGAAGCTGCACGCAGCGCTGGCAAGTCAGAGGTGCTGGACCAATACGCCAAAGACTATCCCCGTAAAGCAGATGCGGGCCCGCACGATCAACCACAGAGCATGTGCCCAGCGTTTGGTTCATTGCGCGTTGGTTTGCGCATGAAGCGCACCGCCACCATTTTGTCGGGCTCTGCGTGTTGTGTGTATGGACTCACATTCACATCGCATTTCTATGGTGCCCGACGCAGTGTGGGCTATGTGCCTTTCAACTCCGAAACACTGGTCACGGGCAAACTGTTTGAAGACATTCGCGAAGCAGTACATGCCGAAGCCGATCCCAACAAAGTTGACACGGTTGTGATCATCAACTTGTGCGTTCCAACTGCCAGTGGCGTGCCGCTTCAGTTGTTGCCCAAAGAGATCAACGGCGTTCGCATCATTGGCATCGATGTGCCTGGCTTTGGTGTACCCACACATGCAGAAGCCAAAGATGTGTTGGCTGGCGCCATGCTCAAGTATGCACGTGAAGAGGTCATGAATGGCCCTGTGGCGTCGCCTAAAGGTGGACGTTCTGCAGTGCCTACAGTGGCCTTGCTGGGTGAAATGTTCCCTGCCGACCCGGTCATCATTGGACAAATGCTGGCGCCCATGGGTTTGGCTGCAGGTCCTGTGGTGCCAACCCGTGAATGGCGTGAGCTCTATGCGGCGCTTGACTGCTCAGTTGCTGCAGCTGTCCATCCGTTTTACACCGCCAGCGTGCGTGAGTTCCAAGCAGCAGGTCGTCCTGTTGTAGGCTCTGCACCCGTTGGTTTAGAAGGTACGCAAGACTGGTTGCAAAACATTGGTATTTCAGCCGGTATTGCCCAAGACCAAATAGATGCTGCACGCAATCAACAATTGGGCGCCATGCGCGGCTTGTTGTCGCAAAAGCCCATCAAGGGTCGCATCACGCTCAGTGGCTATGAAGGCTCTGAGTTGTTGGTGGCCCGCTTGCTGGTGGAGTGCGGTGCCGATCTGCGCTACGTTGGCTCGGCTTGCCCAGCCACACCTTGGAATGAACACGACAGGGAATGGTTGGCAGCGCACGGTGTGCAAGTGCAAATGCGCGCATCGCTTGAGCAAGACATGGCCGCCGTTCATGAGTTCCGCCCCGATTTGGCCATTGGCACCACGCCCTTGGTTCAAGCGGCCAAAGAACTCAGCATTCCTTCTTTGTACTTTACCAACCTGATTTCTGCACGCCCCTTGATGGGTGTTGCGGGCGCCGGCTCATTGGTGCAAGTGGTGCAGTCTGCCATTGGAAATCAACACCGCTTTGACGAAATGAAAGCCTTCTTCGGTGAAGTAGGTTTAGGCCCTAACGCGGGCGTGTGGGAGTCTGTGCCCGTCGATCGACCCGAGTTCAAAAAAGAAACACGCCGCCTGCTTGAGAAGCAAATTCAAAAACGCAAATCGGAGGCGATGGGAACATGAGCGCCGTCAAGTCTCCTCTCATTTTGGACCATGACCGCGCAGGCGGTTATTGGGGCGCTGTGTATGTGTTCACCGCCATCAAAGGTTTGCAGGTGGTCATTGACGGCCCAGTCGGCTGCGAAAACTTACCAGTCACCTCTGTGCTGCATTACACCGATGGCTTGCCACCGCACGAGTTGCCCATTGTGGTGACAGGCTTGGCAGAAGAGCAATTGGGCCGTGAAGGTACCGAGGGTTCCATGAAGCGGGCGCACGCCACGCTAGATCCTGATTTGCCAGCCGTGGTGGTGACAGGCTCCATTGCCGAAATGATTGGTGGTGGCGTGACGCCAGAAGGCACCAATATTCAGCGCTTCTTGCCCCGCACAATTGACGAAGACCAATGGCAGTGTGCCAACCGCGCCATGTATTGGTTGTGGAGTGAATATGGTCTGCGCAAAATTCCAGCACGCAAGCCTTTCAGCGAAAGACCTGTTGGCGAGAAGCCTCGTGTGAATATCATTGGCCCATCTTATGGCACCTTCAACAGCGCCAGTGATTTGGCAGAAATTCGTCGCTTAATCGAAGGCATTGGTGCCGAAGTCAACATGGTGTTCCCATTAGGAAGCCACTTGGCCGATGTGCCCAAACTGGCCGATGCCGATGTGAACATTTGCATGTACCGAGAGTTCGGTCGCATGCTGTGTGAAGCTTTAGAGCGCCCCTATTTGCAGGCGCCCATTGGCTTGCACACCACCACCCGTTTCCTGCGCAAGCTTGGGCAGATGCTCGAGATCGATCCCGAGCCCTTCATCGAACGAGAACGTCATACCACGCTCAAACCTCTTTGGGATCTATGGCGTTCGGTGACGCAGGACTTTTTCAGCACAGCCAGCTTTGCAGTGGTCGCAGGTGAGACCTACTCAAGAGGGCTTAAAAACTTTTTAGAGGCCGAGATGGGCTTGCCTTGCCGCTTCAGTGTGTCGCGCACTGCGGGCAACAAAACAGACAACGCCAAGGTGCGTGAGTTGGTGCACACCCAAACACCGCTTATTTTGTTTGGCAGCTACAACGAGCGCATGTACATGAGTGAAATGGCAGGTCAAGGCCCCATGAAGCCATCCTACATTCCTGCTTCATTTCCTGGCGCCATCATTCGGCGCCATACCGGTACGCCATTTATGGGTTACAGCGGTGCAACTTACCTGATTCAGGAAGTCTGCAACGCTTTGTTTGATGCCTTGTTCCATATTTTGCCCTTGGGCACCGACATGGACAAAGTGGAGGCTACGCAAGCCCGTGGCTTGGTCACGCCCAACGCCACATGGCAAGACGATGCGCAAACTTTGCTGCGTGAATTGATTCAACACCAACCGGTGTTGGTTCAAATTTCAGCCGCCAAACGTTTGCGAGATCAGTCTGAACAAATTTCTCGCATTACGGGCGGTGACACCGTCACGCGTGAACACGTTGAAGCAGCGGGACATGCCCTGGGCATGGGAGTCACTGCATGACGCACAGCTTGAAAGTTGATCGTTTGAATACAGGCCACGTCGCACTGTGCGATGGGTCAAACCAGATGTCGTGGCCTTTGGGTTGCGGCTGCCTATCTGCGCGGGCTGTGCGCACTTTGGCCGCAAGGCCGTATTGAAGGGAGCAAATATGTCGAATAAGACATCCATTTCAGGACTGTCCGACGAAGAAGCTCAGGAGTTTCACCACTACTGGATGCAAGGTGCAGTGGGCTTTACGGCTGTGGCTGTATTGGCACACATCTTGGTTTGGGCGTGGCGACCCTGGTTCTAAGTTAGATATTTTTTCATCCGATTGAAGGAGAAACTTCATGAGATCAACACCCTCACTCAACTCTGTGCAGTCAACTGAGACTGAATCAAAAGCGTACTGGACCATCTTCATGGTGGGCTTTGCGGTTTTGTTTGTGCTGGTTCTTTTGGGCACCCTTTTTGGTATCCATTGGCGAAATTATTTGCCTGGTGCCGAAGATGCAAAGAGCATGAGCCAAGGTGTGAAATCTGCGGTTTATACCTTCATGTCCCACATCATTTAGGAGATACATCATGTGGCGAATTTGGCGACTTTTCGATCCCCTGCGAGCCATGGTGGTTCAAGGGATTTTCTTGTTTGGTCTGGCAGCAATGATTCACCTCATTTTGCTCAGCACCAACAAATTTAACTGGTTAGACGGTGCAAAGAAACCTGTTGCAACATCGGCGCAAAACTCGCCAATGCCTGCTGCGGTTCCTGCTGCAAAGTCCTGATCGGATTAATGAAGTACGGGTGCTGTTTGTGTACATCCTGCACAAATAGCACCTGAGTTAGTTTAAAAAAAGCTGGAGACCGAACCATGGCCATGCTGAATTTTGAGAAAAAATATCGCGTCCGAGGTGGAACCTTGGTAGGCGGGGATTTATTTGACTTTTGGGTCGGTCCTTTCTATGTGGGCTTCTTTGGAGTGACCACCATCTTTTTTGCGTTCTTAGGAACGGCCATGATTTTGTGGGGCGCCTCGCAAGGACCTACTTGGAATCTTTGGCAAATTAACATTGCACCGCCAGACATCTCTTACGGTCTTGGCTTTGCCCCTTTACTTGAGGGCGGTCTGTGGCAACTCATCACGGTTTGTGCCTTAGGCGCCTTTGTTTCGTGGATGCTGCGCGAAGTTGAAATTTGTCGAAAGCTAGGCATGGGTTATCACGTGCCGTTTGCATTTGGTGTCGCGATCTTTGCTTATTTCACCTTGGTGGTCATCCGCCCAGTCTTGATGGGTGCTTGGGGTCATGGTTTCCCTTATGGCATCTACAGCCACTTGGACTGGGTGTCTAACGTGGGTTATCAGTACCTGCACTTTCACTACAACCCCGCACACATGATTGCGGTCAGCTTCTTTTTTGCCAGCGTGTTTGCTTTGTCCTTGCACGGTGGTTTGATTTTGTCTTCTACCAATCCAGCACCTGGCCATACCGTCCGCACGCCAGAGCATGAAGACACCTTCTTCCGCGACATCATTGGCTACTCCATTGGTACCCTGGGCATTCACCGTTTGGGCTTGTTCTTGGCTTTGGCAGCAGTTCTCTTCAGCGCTCTTTGCATTGTGCTCAGCGGCCCGTTCTGGAGTAAAGGCTGGCCCGAATGGTGGAGCTGGTGGCTTAACCTTCCCATCTGGTCGCAGTGGCCGGTGACCAAATAAACAGGAGCGAAAACATGCCGCAATATCAAAACCTGTTCACCACTGTTCAAGCCACAGGCCCAGTTCACGATGGTGTGCCACTGGGTAAGGGCAACAGCCCCCGCGTGGGACAACCTGTCCTCAATTATTGGATTGGCAAAATTGGCAATGCACAGCTGGGGCCCATTTACTTAGGCGGTCTGGGCATTGCATCGCTCATCTGTGGCTTGATTGCCTTTGTCACCATTGGCTTCAACATGTTGGCTTCGGTCAACTATGACCCCATTCAATTTGTTCGCCAACTTTTTTGGCTGGCCCTTGAGCCGCCACCCCCCAGTTATGGTTTACAAATTCCACCCCTCAATCAGGGCGGTTGGTGGCTGATCACGGGTGTCTTCCTCACAGCGTCCTTGTTCTTCTGGTGGGCACGCACCTATCGCCGCGCTCGTGAACTGGGTATGGGCACTCACATCGCTTGGGCCTTTGCAGCAGCCATTTGGTTGTACCTGGTCTTGGGTTTATTTCGCCCCATCTTGATGGGCTCATGGGGTGAGGCTGTGCCTTACGGAATTTTCCCTCACCTCGATTGGACGGCCGCATTCTCATTGCGCTATGGCCATCTTTTCTACATCCCGTTCCATGCTTTGTCGATTGTGTTTTTGTATGGCTCTGCCTTGTTGTTTGCCATGCACGGTGCCACCATCTTGGCGGTCACACGCTTTGGCGGCGAACGCGAGATTGAACAAATTACCGATCGCGGCACGGCTTCTGAAAGAGCTGCTTTGTTTTGGCGTTGGACCATGGGCTTTAACGCCACGATGGAATCCATTCACCGCTGGGCCTGGTGGTTTGCGGTCTTGTGTCCCATTACCGGCGGTATTGGTATTTTGTTAACAGGTACCGTGGTGGACAACTGGTACTTGTGGGCCATCAAACATGGCGTAGCACCACCTTACCCAGAGGTCTTCCCTGCGGTGATGGATCCTTCTTTGGCGACAGGAGTTAAGCCATGAATCATTCAATGACAAAAGGCTCAAAAATTTGGCGCAGAGGCGTGCATAGCTTGCTTCTCATCGTAGGGGCCTTGCTCTTATCGGCCTGCGAAAAACCCGTGCAGGAATCTGTGCAACGCGGCTTTCGCGGAACCGGTATGGTGCAAATTTATAGCCCTGGTACCGTCGAAGAGAATGCAGAAAAGAACACACCTCCGTTTGCATTGCCTGCAGGTGACCCCTCTGGCCCAAAGGCTTCAACAGTTTATAAAAATGTGAAGTTGCTGGGTGATTTGAGCGTGGGTCAATTCACACGCTTGATGGTCTCCATGACGTCTTGGGTTGCACCGACAGAAGGTTGTACTTACTGTCACAACCCCGTCAACTTTGCGGAAGACTCGAAGTACACCAAAGTCGTGGCACGTCGCATGATTGAAATGACACGCCACATCAACAAAGATTGGCAACCCCACGTCAGTACCACTGGTGTGACTTGTCATACGTGTCACCGCGGGCAAGCCATTCCACAAGAGATTTGGTTCAAAGCCAATCACCAGCCTTATGGTTCCAACTTCATGGGCGATAAAGCAGGTCAGAACGAACCCGCTAAAGTGGTCAACTTAAGCTCTTTGCCGAATGACCCTTTCACGCCATTTTTGTTGGGCAAAGAAAACATTCGCGTAGGTGCCACCACAGCCTTACCGGCTGGCAATGTGCAGTCCATCAAACAAGCTGAATGGACCTATGGCCTGATGACGCACATGTCGACATCCCTTGGCGTCAACTGTACATATTGTCATAACACCCAATCGTTTACCAACTGGAAGGGCAACCCGCCACAGCGCGTCACGGCTTGGTACGGTATTCGCATGGCGCGTGATCTTAATTTAGCTTATATGGAGCCTTTGACAGAGACCTTCCCAGCGCATCGCAAGGGCGAAACAGGTGACGTTGCCAAAGTGAATTGCGCCACTTGCCACCAAGGTGCATACAAGCCCTTGAATGGTGCCAAGATGGCCAAAGACTTTCCTGAATTAGGTGGACAAGCAGAAGCTTCCCCCACCACGGTTGCTGCCAAGTAAAGCAACCCCAATATCGCCACTATGTCCACGCTTGATCTCGTAAATACAGACGTATCAGGCGTGGTGGTGGTCGTTCTGGTGGACTATTTGCGTCAGTACCGAAGTTGGGGATGGATGCGCCTTGTGGCGGGTCCCACTGCCATCAAGCAGGTACCCGGCTTGTTGTTTGCCAAAGTGATGGGCAGCGGCCATGGGGGTGGATTTAGCATTCGCCCCAGTCCTTCCCATCAGGGCGTCATTTGCCGCTTTAGAAACGTCGACACTGCGCTCAAATTTTTGCAAGGCCCCCATGTGAGTGGCATGCGAGAAAAAGCGCGTGAAAGTTGGTGCGGTCTCTTGGCCGTGACTTCGACTCGTGGTTCTTGGGACCAATCAAGCTGGCCCTTGACCGATGAGTTCAGTCGCAAATATGGTGAGGTCTTGTCCCCAAACAAAGAGCAGCCTTTGGCCGTGATAACCCGTGCCAGCATCGTGCCCTCCAAGACCATGTCTTTTTGGCGCTATGCACCCGCGGCACAAGCTGATTTAAAAGACTCCAAAGGGTGCTTGTTGTCCATGGGTTTGGGTGAAATTCCATTGGTCAGACAATGTACTTTCAGTCTTTGGAAAGACAAATCAGCCATGCGCGATTACGCCTTCCAAGGTGCGCATCAGACAGCCATCACGGCAGCCTACCGCAACGATTTCTTTTCAGAATCGATGTTTGTGCATTTGCAAGTGTTGGGCATGAGCGGCCACTGGATGGGACAAGACTTTGGCGATGACTTGGCTTTGAATGAGTCTGCAGCCATTGGGCCAACCCATGTTCAAGAAAAAGAGGTGGCGCATGTCTAAGCGGCGTGTCGTCATCATTGGTGCAGGCATGGGCGGCCTGACAAGCGCTCTGCGTCTGTCTCACCACGGCTATGACGTTACGGTGTTAGAAGCTGCGTCTGTGCCCGGTGGCAAGGTTCACACCCGAGAAGTAGCGGGCACCAAAATTGACAGTGGTCCAACTGTCTTCACCATGCGTTGGGTCTTTGAAGAGCTGTTTCAAGAAATCGGTAGCAGCCTGTCGCAAGAACTCACGCTGACCCCTTTGTCTGTGTTGGCTAGGCACTTTTGGCCCGATGGCAGTGCTTTAGATTTGTCAGCCAACGCACAAGAGAGCGAAGCCAATATTGAAAAATGGTCTAGTCCTTCGGAAGCCTTGTTGTTCAGGAAGTTTTGCCAGACAGCGCAAGACACCTACAACTGTTTAGAAGGCCCCGTCATTCGATCGCCTCGCCCCAACATGTTGTCGCTGATGGGCAGTTTGGGCCCACGTGGTCTGGGACAGTTGGCGCAGCTGGGTCCTATGCGAACGCTTTGGCAGCAAATGTGTCTGCAATTTAAAGATGAACGACTGCGTCAGTTGTTTGCACGCTACGCCACCTATTGTGGTTCGTCCCCATGGGAAGCGCCTGCCACTTTGTTGTTGATAGCGCAAGTTGAAATGGCAGGCGTTTGGTCAGCCAAGGGCGGCATGACAGCACTATCGAATGCCCTGATGCGTTTGTCGCAAGCACGGGGTGCCGAATTTAAATTCAACTCACCTTGCAAACAAATTTTGCAAACCCAGGGACATGTCTCAGGCGTGATGTTAGACACTGGCGAAGTGCTCCCCGCCGATGCGGTGGTGTTCAATGGCGACGCATCCGCATTGCGGGATGGTTTGCTGTCCAATGACGTGCGGCAAGCTGTGCCAAGCAAAGCGCCACCACGCTCATTGTCGGCCGTGACTTGGTCGGTCTATGCCAAGGCGAAAGGTGTTGAGCTGGATCGTCACAACGTCTTTTTCCATGCCAATTATTCCAGCGAGTTTGAAGACATCTTCAAGCACCGCAAATTGCCAAATCAACCGACTGTCTATGTGTGCGCACAAGATCAGCCCGGACATGTTTCTCAAGATGAGCCGCAGCGACTGCTTTGTTTGGTCAATGCACCCGCTGTGGGCGATTCGAATGTGTTGAATGAGGAGGCTTTAGCCCGATGTCAAACAGAAAGCTTCCAACACCTAGAACGGTTGGGTTTGAAACTGGAAATTACGCCCTTCAATACGGTGCGAACCAGCCCAACGGAATTCCATCAACGCTTTCCGGCATCGGCGGGCGCGCTTTATGGACAGGCAACACACGGCTGGACCAGCCTGTTCTCTCGTCCTGGATCGAAAACGCCCCTACCGGGCCTGTTTCTGGCCGGGGGCAGCGTGCACCCGGGACCTGGCGTACCCATGGCAGCGATGTCCGGACGATTGGCGGCCGAGGCACTCATGGCCAGCCACAGTTTGACCAAGTTGTACTCCCAAACGGCTACCTCTGGTGGTACATCGATGCGATGAGTGACGATGGACAACACGGTATGACGCTCATTGCTTTCGTGGGAAGTGTGTTCTCACCCTATTACGCATGGGCGCGACGCTCAGGACAGGCCGATCCTGAAAATCATTGCGCCTTGAATGTTGCTATTTATAGCAAAGGTGCCAGTCGTTGGGCGATGACTGAGCGCGGAAGAAAAAGTTGTAGTCGAGACAAAAATGAGTTTGTCATCGGCCCCAGTTACATCACGTGGGACGGCGATTCTCTGCACATTCAAATCAATGAAATTTCAACCCCTTGGCTCAAAAATATCAAAGGTGAAATTCGAGTTTGGCCAGAGCAGTTGTTCAACTTTTCGGTCCCGATTGATCAGCAGGGCTTGCACCGGTGGGGACCACTGGCGCCTTCCGCAAGAGTTGAAGTCAATTTGACCGAACCCAATTTGAGCTGGAAGGGTCAGGCCTACCTCGATTCCAACGAAGGTGACGAACCCATCACGGAAGCTTTTCATGTCTGGAATTGGTCGCGCGCCAAGATGAAGGACAACAGCAGCTTGGTGTTCTACGACATGGCTTGGCCAGGACAAGAAGACAAACTGTTGTCGCTTCGCTTCACGCCCCAAGGGCAGGTTGAAAACATGCCTGCAGCGCCTATTCAAAAGATGTCAAAAACAGGTTGGCAAATTGACAGACGCATGCGAAGCGACGCACCTGTCTCTCTGCATGAGCAGCTCGAAGATACGCCTTTTTATCAGCGCGCTTTGCTGAAGTTCTCATATGCCGGCGAAAAGCTGATCGCGTTTCACGAGACCTTGTCAGTACCCCGTTTGTTGTCGCCTGTGGTGCAGGCGATGCTCCCATTTCGAATGCCAAGGAGAGCTTGAGTGTTGAGCAAGCTTTTCCGTCATTCAATCACGATGCTGTTGCAACGTGATGTTCCGAATTCTGGGTCACCCGACCCTGAATACCCTCGTGCGGGTTGTGCACGTCTTCCTCCTAGGAGAATGCTATGTCATCAGACAAAGTAGGGCCCAGCGGTTTGACCGAGGCCGAATCAGAAGAGATTCACCGTAATCTCATCCAAGGCACACAGATTTTCGGCATGATTGCCGCATTTGCCCATCTGTTGGCCTATATCTATTCACCCTGGCTTAAGTAAGGAGACACCATGATTTACGCAAAAATGTGGACCGTGGTCAAACCTTCAGTTGGTATTCCAGTGTTCATCGCTGCTGTGGCTATTGCCTCATTCAGTGTGCACTTGGCGCTGACGCTTAACACCACTTGGGTGAAAGGCTTTTTGAATGGCGGTGCAGGTAAAGTCGTTGCGGCGGCACCTGCAGCAGAACCTGCTGTAAAAAAGTAACGGGGTGAATCCCGACGAAAGACCAAGCGCTTTACCGCGCTTGGTACTTTCTTTTGATTTTTTCAAATGAACAGAACTCGTTCTAGCAAAGTATTTTCTTGGGCCAGTCAGTTGGGTCCGAGGTTTTTGCCGTTCGCCGATGCAGCCAGTGAAGATTTACCACTGTCCCGATTGTTGCGGCTGTCTCTTTTTCAAATTTCTGTCGGCATGGCCATGGTCATGCTGGTGGGTACCCTTAATCGCGTCATGATTGTCGAGCTGGGTGTGCCCACAAGCCTGGTGTCGTTCATGGTGGCTTTGCCACTGTTGATCGCACCATTTCGGGCCCTCATCGGTTTTCAATCGGACCATCATCGCTCCCATTTAGGCTGGCGCCGCGTGCCCTACATTTGGATGGGCACCTTGATGCAGTTTGGTGGTTTCTCCATCATGCCTTTTGCCTTGTTGGTCTTGTCGGGTGCAGGGCAGTCTGCGCAGGCGCCGCAATGGGTCGGGCAGTTTGGGGCCGCAGTTGCGTTTATTTTGGTGGGGGTAGGCATGCACACCACCCAAACTGCTGGCTTGGCTTTGGCCACCGACTTGGCACCTCAAGACAAACAAGCCAAAGTGGTGGGCCTGATGTATGTCATGCAGCTCTTTGGCATGATGGGCAGCGCGCTTATTCTGGGCGATCTGTTAGCCGATTACAGTCCAGGCGCATTGATTCGTGTGGTACAGGCAGTGGCTGTGGTGACCTTGGTTTTGAATGTGATCGCTGTCTGGAAACAAGAGGCTCGTAGTCGCAAACGCCAACCCGGTACGCCCATTGAAGAAAGCTTCCAACATTCTTGGAAGATGTTTTGTGAAGGTCCTCACACCATTCGCCGGCTGATTGTGGTCGGCTTAGGCTCGATGGCTTTCACCATGGAAGACGTCTTGTTAGAGCCCTATGGCGGAGAAATATTGAAGCTAAGCGTCTCATCGACCACCTTGTTGACATTCACATTGGCATTGGGTGGTTTGATCGGTTTTGCATGGGCATCGCGCGTCATTACCCGAGGGACAGACCCCTATCAAATGGCCAGCTGGGGTGCATTGACAGGTTTGCCAGCCTTTGTGTGTGTCATTTTGGCCGCACCCATGTTGTCAGTGCCCCTGTTTGTACTAGGCATATTTTTGATTGGATTGGGCGGTGGCCTCTTTGCTCACGGCACACTGACAGCCAGCATGAATTTGGCGCAACCCGAGCAAACGGGCTTGGCCATTGGGGCCTGGGGTGCCGTGCAAGCCACTGCGGCAGGCATCGGGGTGGCCTTGGGTGGCGTACTGCGCGATGGCGTGGCACAATGGTCGGATTCTGTGACGGGTTATACAACCGTCTATAGCATTGAAGTCGTGATGCTAATTCTCACCCTGGTGGCCATGCGGCCCCTACTTCGAAATTCACGTTAATTGAAAATTGGTAAAGGAAGATACGATGCAAACGACTCACATTCTCATCATCTTGTACGTGGTGTTCTGCCTGTTCTTTTTGGCGAACTGGTTCAATCGCCCACGCAAATAAACTCAACACACATAGCGTCATCCTATGACGCAGTTGAAAGAGGTGGGTCTACTCAAGACAAACCTATCAAGTTGATTGCCATGCAATCAACTTGATGTGCTGATAGTCAAGACGGTCAATGCATCGCTGACTTATTGGCCTGCATGGCCTTGAATTTATCAATGGCCATTGTGGTGACCTTGTGCATGCCCATGCATGCCACAAGCGCAGCCCCAAACACATAAAAGTAGCCTGAGTCGCGGTATTGAATCAATCCGGCAAAAGACAATGTTGCCCAAAAAGTCCAAAAGAAAGCACTGACAACATTCAGTCCGCTTTGTAGTTTCATCATTTTCTCCTTGATAAATTGGTAGCTAATTTAAGAGTGAAGCCGCTGACGTCCCTGCAGACGTTCGTTCTCTCTGCGTTCTAACAAATCGAAAACCCATGCAACGCGCTGCGGCATGGCCCGATTGGGAAAATAGGCACCCGCCCATTGGGCACTGGCTTGTGTGTTTTGATTGTGCAGCGCCAAAAATTGAATGGCCTGAAGCGGCAAAGGGGGCGACTCGGCCGTGCGAATCCAAGCCGCTTGTGTCCATGCAGAAGCCAGCAACACCAGTTTGCGTGTGGTGCTGACCACAGTCCGGGTTGAAACTGAATCTAGGCCATCACGTTTCAACTGGACACCAATTTCGCGGTAAATCATGCTGGCTGCCAAAATGGCAGATCGACAATCTGGGGGCAAGGCAGCAATGCCGGGTTGGGCCTGTTTGTAGAGACGATCTGCTTCTTCAAGCAATCGGGACACAACGATCTTGATACCTGCGGTTATTTTGGGATTTTTGAGCCAAACTTCAGGCTGAACGCCAGCTTCAATTAACCACCTTCTAGGTAAATAGATACGGCCCAAGGCAGCGTCTGCACCCACATCACGTGCAATGTTGGTCAGTTGCATGGCCACACCTAACTCGCATGCTCTTTCGAGGGTCTCGGTATTTTGAGGTCCCATGATCCAACACATCATGGCACCCACACTACCGGCTACCCGTGCGGCGTAATCGTGGACATCTTCAATGCTGTTGTAGGTTCTGCCTTTGGCGTCCCATGCAAAGCCTTCAATCAAGGCATCTAAGAAATGTCGTGGCAACTCGTATTGCTGAACCACCATGCTCAGCGCCTGATCTTCTACATGGTCTTGGGGTATGCCTGCATAAATTGCATCCAATCGTTCGCGCAAAACATCCAAAGGCGCTTGACCGGACAGTGCTTCGTCAACCAAATCATCGGCCACTCTGCAAAAGGCATACAACGCAATGGATGCCTTGCGAATTCGAGGAGGCAACAAACGGCTGGCGGCAAAAAATGTTTTGGAGCCGCCCTTCATCATGGCCACACAGGCCTCTAAATTGGCAGTATTGGACGCAGGCTTAAACTGAAACATGGGGAACCACCGTTTCAAGGGCCTTGGCCGACATCAAGACGCCGGGTACACCCGCGCCAGGATGCGTTCCCGCGCCCACCATGTACAAACCAGGAATGTCTTCGCTGCGGTTGTGAGGGCGAAACCATGCGCTCTGCAAAAGCAAAGGTTCGAGACCAAAACCAGCACCTTTGTAAGACCACAAGCGGTCGTGAAAATCTTGCGGGGTGCTGACCTTAGACGACACAATGGCATCTTTCAAGCCTGGCAGTACGCTGGCTTCTAAAGCCTCGGCAATGGCAGCTCGGTAAGTCTCGGCATAGCTGGCCCAATCTGTACCACTGTCCAAGTGAGGTACCGGTGAGAGCGCATAAAAAGTGTCACATCCTTCTGGCGCCAATGAAGGGTCGGTGGCCGTAGGTCTGTGCAAATACAAGCTGAAGTCTTTGGCCAAGTGATGACGTTTGAAAATATCGGTCAACAAGCCTTTGTAGCGTGGTCCTAGCACCATCATGTGATGGGGTACATCGTGGTATTGCTTGGAAGTGCCAAAGTACCAAACAAACAAGCCCATGGAGTAGCGGCCGTTTTCGATTTTTCGATTGGTCCAGTGACGGCGATGTTGTGGTGCCACTAAATTTTTATATGTCCAAGCTGTGTCTGCATTGCTGACCACAATGTCTGCAGCAATGAATTCACCTGTGTCGAGTTCAACACCACAGGCTTTGCCATTTTCAATGCGAATTTGCGTAACAGGGGCATTGCAGCGCAATTGAATGCCACGCGATTCAAGCAAGCTCACCATGCCCTTGACAATGGCACCCGTGCCACCCATGGCAGAGTGCACGCCCCATGTTCTTTCAAGTGAGTTGATCAGGGCATAAGCTGCTGTCACAGAGAAAGGATTGCCACCAATCAACAAGGGGTGGAAGCTCATCACTGTCCGCAGCTTGTCGTTGCTAAAGTGCTTGGCCACCAAGGTGTAGATGCTGCGCCATGCGCCCATTTTCAGAAAAGACGGGATGGCCTTGATCAAGTCGCCCAAGGTGTCAAAGGCGATGGAGCCCAAGCCCTCAAAGCCCAGGGTTTTGCAACGCTCAGCATCTTTGACAAAGTCTAAATAGCCTTGAACGTCTTCTGGGCAAAAGCGCGCCACTTCGTCCAGCATTTTGGCTTCGTCGGCACTGTAGTCAAACCACGTGCCATCGTCAAAGCGAATTCTGTAAAAGGGGTCCATGGGGACCAGCGTCACATCATCCTGAAATTTCTTGCCGCACAAAGTCCAGAGTTCTTCTAGCAAAAATGGCGCTGTAATGATGGTAGGACCTGCATCAAACGTAAACCCATCTTGACGGTGCACATAGGCTCTGCCACCAGGCGCATCCAACTTTTCCAAGACCTTGACTTGATAGCCCTTGACGCTAAGGCGAATGGCAGCTGCCAGTCCGCCAAAGCCACTGCCAATGATGACCGCCATGGGTCTGGCATCTGAGTTGCCGCCATTGCTGTTACTGCCGCCTGGCTGCCGAGAGTGCAGGCCTGGGTGTGAAAAACCATTGGCATTGAATGCGTTCATGGAGAGGCCTTAATGTGGGGTGGTGAGTGGTGTTTCCACCGAGGATTGGCCCATGGCCCAACCCCAAAGCCGCTCAAGTGGCAATGGAAAAATCATGATGAGGTGCTCAACAATGGCCAAGCCCAAAAGGGTGGCCAGCATGACCCATCCCGTGGTGATGGCCATGGCGCCTTGCTGTGCTTGCCAAACCAACCAACACCAGGTGCCAATGGCGGCACTGATGGAGATCACAAACCAAGGCGTGATAAGCCTAGTTCTGAAATAACTGGCCAAATAAACCAAATGCGAAGGTAAATATTGCGCGCCGTTTTGCGGCACACCAAAGTACAAATTCAGTTTGGCAGACAGACGCATGAACCACAACAAAGCATAAGTGCAAAGCGCCACATGGTTGGGCTGGTCTTTTTGCATCAGCCACAAAATGCCAAAGTTGAGGAGCAAGGCTACTTCATGGTGAAGCATCACTTGCACAGATTCGTTAAAACGTTGCCAGCCTTGAGCACCCTCGGTCAAAGCCACTTTGCGAGGACCCGTGATCCAACCTGTTAGAAAGGCCAACTCGTGCCAACCCCACATCACAATGACACTGCCAAAGGCCAAGTAAGCATTGGCGACGCTGACTTCGCGCATGCTTTCATAAACGCCCTTGAAGCTCAAAATCAAGAGCATGCTCCAGCCCAACAAGCTCCATCGGAAGCTTGCAGGGGGCAGACGATCGAGCCACAAAATCACGCCCGTGCCAAACCACCAGCACATGGCTGTGAAAACACAGGCCCAAACGACATCAATTACCATGCGGGTTCCATGCGAACTTGCGGCGACAAGTCTTGTTGAATGACCGGCATCATGTACAAGCCCGCAAAGGTCACAAAGGCCTTGGCCGCGCAAACGCCTTGCTGCAATTTACCGACAACGCCACCGCGCGCTTTGGCTTTTTCCATGGCTTGTGAAATAGCAAACAAACGCTCCAGTCCACGGCGGAACTTCGGGTTGTCCGTGTCAAGGGCCAAGGGGAAGACTTGCTGCGTGATGGCTGTAGTGATGCGGAACACTTGGTAGTCGTATTCGCTGGAGTCCAATCCCATGGCTTCGTGCAACATGGGACGTGTGTGGTCACGCACATACATGGTGGCGTAGACCGCCAACAAGAAAAAGCGAATCCACAACTTGTTGCCACCGCTGAGCAGCTTGGGATTGGCGCGCATGATGAGGGCAAACGATTCACCATGACGGAACTCGTCATTGCACCAGAGTTCAAACCAACGGAAAATGGGATGGAAACGCTTTTCAGGATGCTTTTCTAACTGACGGAAGATGGTGATGTAACGTGCATAGCCAATCTTCTCGGACAGGTAAGTAGCGTAATAAATGTATTTGGGTTTGAAGTAGGTGTACTTCTTAGTGCGCTTCAGGTTGCCCAAGTCAATGCCCAAATTGAAATCACGCAAAGACAAGTTGATGAAGCCAGCATGCCGCGATTCGTCGCGGGCCAAGTAAGTCATCAGTTGTTTGATGTCCGGGTTGGTCACGTTCTTGCGAATTTCGTTGTACAACACACACCCAGAAAACTCAGAGGTGAGGGAGCTAACCAAAAAGTCCATGAACTCTTGGCGCATCTCGGGCGAGAGCTTGGCCATGTTGTCGCGCACTTCGTCTGCAAAGGCGGCATCACGCTGAAAGTGATCGTGGTTGTTGTCGCCCTCATACTCGGCCATCATCCGGTCCCACTCTGCGCGAACAGGCTCGATGTTGATGCGGTCCATGGCGACAAAGTCGGTGGTGTAAAAGCGGGGGCTGATCAAGTCGTCGTGAATCGCTTTTTTGTTAGCATCTTCAATGGTTTCGATGCTGCGGACGGCATTGGCGTTCATCGTGAGCTCCTGTTATTTTCTGAAATTTGAATGTTTTGTAGAGGCTTCAAGCCTGCCTTTTGCAACCCTGCAAAAACGGCTGCGTTGCTAGGGCCAAAGGCTTCTAAATCAATTCTTTGTTGAGTGCTTGGGTCGAGCAAGGTCAAACGACCATCGGCACGACCCAGCAATTGCATGGGTGCATCAGGGCCGATGTTTTGACGTTTACGTTCACGAACCAAAGCACGCAAGGTGCTTCTTAAGAAGCCTTGCTCACCTTCAAATTGGGCAATCTCGGTTTGGCTCTGGGCGTCTTTCACAATCACAATGCCTTGTGGGCCATCGGCGAATACCAAATCACGTTGCCAGACGGTGGCAGCATCTGCTTGCTTGTCCGAAATGCCTTGCCATCTTGCAAAGCCAATGGCCACCACAATCAACAGCAGCATGCTGCCGATCAATTTGACGGCCAATGGCAGTGATGGGTTGGGTACAGGCAAAGCAGTTTGGGAAGTCATGCCATTGCGCCTTGGGGTGTGTTGCTGTGGCTGTCATTGGCAGGCTTCACGGTTGAGACACCCGTGATAATTTTTTCAGCTTGGTGGTGTTCTTGCCATACTTTGAAAAGCAATTCACTGACCTGTTTGCCGTTAGGGATGCAACGCAAAGTCGGTTGGGGATGCTTTACATGCCAGGCTTTTTGATGGGGCCACAGATGAGCCCAGCCAATGCGGTCTTCTGAATAAAGTTCCAAAGCGATGTCTTGACAGCCTTCTGCATAATCTTTGGATGACGCACCTGCAATGCGGCGATAGGGCAAGTTGAAGGTGAGTGTCAACACAATACCAATGCGCATGACCACTCGCTTGTTGGTAAAGGTGTAAAGCGAACTTTTACCGGCAAACCAAGCGCAAGTGGTCAACAAAGCCAGTGCCAATAAAGCCATGGAGATACTCACGACAATCGGCACAATCAAATCTCGCCCTACAAGGCCATCACCCCAGAGATGCGTGAACTGAATGCCGACCATCAAGGCAAAGTAAATGGCAATTTTGCGGACATGAAATGCATGCACGGCCAACTGTTTCCAGTCCGGCGTGCCTTGCCATACGATGGTTTCACCATCTGGCAATGTGGCAGGCAAGCCTGGGGCGGCTTCCCACTCATGCTCGTGCGTGGCACTGACGTTTCGTGCTTTCACAGCAGGGGCTCCTGACGCTCAGGGGTTGCATACAAAGTGCCTGCACCAAAATACGCTGTAATTTTTTCTTCCTCTAACAAAGTAATTTGATCTGGCGATTTGGTTTGAGGCACATTGGCAAATTGGTGTGCCAACAAAGCGTGCACATGAATGCCTTGCGGCTTGATCCTGGCAAAGTTCATGGGCAGTAAGACAGTTTTGTCAGAGCCTTCCAATTTCACTTCGATGTAACGGAAGACCATTTCCATGCGGTCAACCCAAAGCTCCACCACATGGCCCGCCACATTGCGATCGGCACCCACAACGGCTAAGCCGCGTGGCTCTGTATCTTGGTGGGCCACTGCAAAATCGGGCGCCAAACGCAATGGCACAATTTTGGGAGCGCCGTGTTCCATATCGGGGACATCGGCACGCATCGCCCACGCACCTGGACCTACACCAGCCAATAAAGGATCACCCACGGGTTCAATCGGTGCACCATTCCAGTTGGTGGTAGGTTGTGCGCTGTACTGACCGTCTGGGCGGTTCAGATCGGGCGACAAATATGTATGGCCATCCATGGTCTTGTAAGCAACTGGGGAGGGCACGGGCGGCCAGCCTTCCTGCTTGGGACCGTTTTCACGGCCTGAATCCATGGGATAACCCTCGCGGTGATTTTCACGCAAGAGGTAATAAATCAGGCCGGCGAAGAACGCCCAAAAGATGTAAAGCACAATTTGTGCAACGTCGACATACTGAGTAATGGCGCCTGTTTCCATAAGACTGCTCCTTGTTAAATCAATGCAGATCAGTTTGGCAATTCAGCCAAACCAAATTTCAAAATAGGTTGAGAGGATTCGTGTCGACTTTTCTTGAGCAAGGGCCCCAGTGCAATCAACACCACAAATAACAAATACATTTCCAAGTGATACACAAAGCTGTAGCCTGTGATGGGTGAGTTGAGTGCTTCACCTAAACGGCCTGACAAAGCCATCTCTGTCACGAGATCGCGAACTGCGCCGCCCATGGCCATGGCAGCACCCGTGGCAGTGGCTTGGACGGCACCCCAGGTGCCCAAAATCAAACCACTCATGCGGGTGTTTTGAAAAGACATGGCGGTTACCAGCATGCCCACTGAAAACAAACCTGAGCCGAAACCAATCAAGACCACGCCTGTTCTAAACATGGCCACCGACTCGGTGGGTGCTGCAAAAATAACCAATGCAAATGCGGGCAAGCCGATCAAGACGCCAAAGCTGGCCAAGCGGCAGGCATGCCATCCGGAAGCCAACCATTTGGCAGACAGACCAAAGGCCACCAATGAACCAATTGCGCCCAATGCTGTTAAGGAACTGGTGTTGCCCACGTTGAGGCCCAATATTTCAGCGCCATAGGGCTCTAAAACGATGTCTTGCATGCTGAAGGCAAAAGAGCCCAAGCCCACTGTCCATAAGAATCGACGCATTTGCGGCATGGCAATGAGTTCTTTCCAGCTGGCGCTAAAGCCGCCTGCTTTGCGAGCACCGCGTTTGGCCTGACGTGATTCTTGTTTCCACATCGACACCAGGTTGATCACAATGACCAGCACCGCAGAGCCTTGAATGACTTGAATCATTCTGAGAGGCGTGAAGTCAGATAAGAACACACCGTACAACACGCTGCTCAAAATCATGCCCAACAGCAACATGCAATAAAGCAAAGCCACCACGCGCGGGCGTTTGTCTTCTTGTGCCACATCGTTGGCCAATGCCATGCCTGCCGTTTGGGTCACTTGCAAACCAGTGCCAATCATGATGAATGAAAGCCCTGCACCCAGTTGGCCAAGCAGCAAGGTCTCGGGCACAGCTTCAGCCAACAACAGCAAGGCGAAGGGCATGACTGCTAGGCCGCCAAATAACAACAAGCTGCCCGTCCACAAATAAGGAATACGTCTTAAACCCAACGCTGAGGGATGGGTGTCACTCCGATAGCCAATGAGGGTGCGAAGCGGCGCAAATACCATGGGGATGGCCACTGCCATGGCCACCCACCAAGCGGGCACATGCAGTTCCACAATCATGACCCGGTTCAAGGTGCCCACCATCAAAGCCATGATCATGCCAATGACCAACTGGAACATGGACAAACGCAGCAACCTGCCCAAAGGCAGGTCGTGCGAAGCCGCATCTGCAAACGGCAAAAAGCGCGTTGCATAAGCAGACATCCATGCTGGCATTTTCAGGCTCATGCGCGTGTCCACTCCCAGGCTTGTGAGGTGTAAAAACCACTGGCCACGCGTTGCATGCGGCCGCCTTGCCATTGCGTCAACTCGGGGTGAGTGTCGAGCTTGTGAAGCAAAGCCGAATGGGCCACAGGTGACAAAGAAGGCGAACGATCAGAGCTTGGGAAAAGTCGTCCCATGCTGTGCATCAAGGCCAACAAAGGGGTACGTGGTGCAAAGGTAAATACCATGGAGCCACTGGTGCGTTGGCCCAATGCAGCCAATGCATCGGAGATTTGATCGCAGTTGTAATGGATCAAAGAATCCATACACACCACATGATCAAAGTGACCTAGCTCAGGGCTGAGCATGTCGCCCGACAAAAACTCAATGCTGCCTGGTAAGTTGGGGTGATCGCTGGCCACACGCTCGCCGGCCAGTTTGACCAGAGTAGGCGACAAATCAATGGCCACCACTTCTGCGCCGCGAAGCGCCGCTTGAACGGCCAAAGCGCCTGTGCCGCAACCGGCATCCAAGATTCGTTTGCCTTTCAAATCTTCAGGCAACCAAGAGAGAAGGGTGTTGCGCATGGTGTCGCGACCTGCACGAACTGTGGCGCGAATGCGTCCCACAGGTTCGTTGGAGGTGAGACGAGCCCAGGCGTCAGCAGCCGTGCGATCGAAGTAATGTTCGATTTGGCTGCGACGTTGTTCGTAAGCGCGAGTGTTCATGTTGTTTGAATTCCAGTGATTCGGTTCAATCAAAACCGAGCAGATCAAAAATATCGCGGTCTTTCATAGGCACGGAAGGTAAGGGGTCGCTACCCAACCACAAGGCTGCAGCAAGGCGCATGTACTCGTCTTGCACAGCCTTGACAGCGGGTGTGGGTTCGAGTTCAAACAAGGTGCTTTTCATCAAACGACTCTTGCGAATTTCGTCCAACATGGGGAAGTGCGCCATGGTTTTCAAACCCACCACGGCGTTGTACTTGTCAATTTGGTCTGTCGCATCGCTGCGGTTGGCAATGACCCCGCCCAAACGGACGTTGTAGTTCTTAGCCTTGGCACCGATGGCCTGAACGATGCGGTTCATGGCAAAGATGGAGTCAAAGTCGTTGGCTGTGACAATCAACGCACGGTCGGCATGTTGCAAGGGCGCTGCAAAGCCGCCGCACACCACGTCACCCAAGACGTCAAAAATCACCACGTCGGTGTCTTCCAGCAAGTGATGCTCTTTCAGAAGCTTGACGGTTTGACCCACCACATAACCGCCACAGCCTGTGCCTGCGGGAGGTCCACCGGCTTCAACGCACATCACGCCGTTGTAGCCTTTGAATACAAAGTCGTCGAGGCGAAGTTCTTCAGCGTGAAAGTCCACGGTTTCCAGGGCATCAATGACCGTTGGCATCAATTTTTTGGTCAGTGTGAATGTGGAGTCGTGCTTTGGATCACATCCAATTTGCAATACTCGCTTGCCCAATTTGCTGAAAGCAACTGACAAGTTGGACGATGTGGTGCTCTTGCCGATGCCGCCTTTGCCGTACACAGCAAAAACTTTGGCATTGCCAATTTTGACAGTGGGGTCCATTTGGAATTGAACACTGCCCTCGCCATCAAGTTTGGAATTCTTTTTGATGTTTTGCACTGGGATGCTGGTCGTTTCGATCATGCTGGTTGTCCCTCTTTAATGCCTTCAAGGCGGTCTTCAAGTTCCTCGCCGGCGCGCAGCAAGGCATTCATAGTCTCAGCATCGGGTTTCCAATACTCGCGACGAGAAGCTTCGATCAAGCGATTTGCAAGCTTGGCCGATGATGTGGGGTTCAGTTGGGCCATGCGCTCACGCATGGCGGGGTCGAGCACAAAGGTTTGTGCCAATTGCTGGTAGACCCATGGTTGAACTTGACCGGTGGTGGCCGACCAGCCCATGGTGTTGGTGAGATGCACTTCAATTTGGCGCACACCTTCGTAGCCGTGTTGCAACATGCCTTCGTGCCACTTGGGGTTGAGCATGCGCGTGCGTGTTTCTAAAGCCACTTGTTCTGTCAGGCTACGGACCACGCCATCGCCTTGTGTTTGGTCCACGATGTAGACGGGCGGTGCAGTCGCTGCATCACCATCGCGGTCGTGCTTGGCTTGGAGTACAGCGCGGCTGATGCCACCCAAAGTGTCAAAGTAAGTGTCAATGCTGGTCACACCCAACTCCACAGAGTCAAGGTTTTGGTAAGTCAATGACACATCGGCCAACACACTCTTCAGCAATTGGTTGTTGCGAACAGGCTTGCCTTCGCGGCCATAGGCAAAACCTTTGCGCGAGGTAAAGGCATCGCCCAATTCGTCTTCTTGTTGCCATGAGGAGCTGTCTACCAACATGTTGACGTTGGAGCCATAAGCACCTTCGGTATTGCCAAACACACGAAGCGATGCTGCTTCGATATCACCGCCATGCTCTGCCATGTAGGCCAAGGCATGCTTGCGGATGAAGTTCATCTCGCTGGGCTCGTCTGCACTGGCGGCTAAGAAACTGGCTTCCGCCAGCAACTTGATCTGCATGGGCAGCAAGTCGCGGAAGATGCCAGACAAAGTGATCACCACATCAATGCGGGGACGGTTCAAGGTTTCCAAAGGAACCAATTGCGCACCTGTCAAACGTCCGTAGGAGTCAAAGCGCGGCAAAACACCCATCAAAGCCAAAGCCTGCGACATGGGGCCGCCTTCAGTTTTGAGGTTGTCGGTGCCCCACAACACCATGGCAATGGACTCTGGCAAACCAGAGCCATCTTGTGCGTAGCGCTGTAAAAGTTTTTCAGCCTGCTTTTGGCCATCGCGTACGGCAAAGGCGGTGGGTAATTTGAAGGGGTCCAGACCGTGCAAGTTGCGGCCGGTAGGCAACACATCCGGATTGCGGAGCAAATCGCCACCCGGTGCTGGCAAAGCGTAGCGACCATCCAGGGCGCGCAGCAGGCCGTTCAATTCACTCTCTTGGTTCAACAACACGTTTGAATGAACCAGTTGGTGCAAGGCATCTTGTTGTGCCGCTGTCAGGTGCTTGGCACTGCGTTTGAGTTGATCTTCTGCCACACCATCTACCAAACGTTCTAGCAACTCTGGCTCTTCAATTTCCATGGCCTTGGCCATGGCTTTCAAAGTAGCCAAACGCTGTGATCGAGTTGGTAATTGACCAATGACGTGCAAGCCTTCAGGAATGAGCGAGTACTCAAGTTCAAGCAGTTGGTCCACCAATGAATTGATCCAAGGCTCAGAAAGGGAGACTTCAGCAGAAACGGAAGCAGGAACGCGAAGTTCTAACGAGACTGCTTGTTGATGAATCATCGCTGCCAAGTCGTTGCGCTCTTCGCTCAATTCATCGTCTAGGGCACGCCATCTGTCCAGAGTTTGTTTAAGCTCTGACAAGCCTTTGTACAAACCAGACTCTGCAAACGTAGGTGGCAAATAGCTCACCAAGGTGGCACTGCCGCGGCGTTTGGCAATGGCGCCTTCAGAAGGATTGTTGGAAGCGTAGAAATACAGATTGGGCAAATCGTCAATCAGGCGATCGGGCCAGCAATTGCCAGACAAGCCGGACTGCTTGCCAGGCATGAATTCCAAGGCGCCGTGCGTACCAAAGTGCAAAACGGCATCAGCTTTGAAATCCTTGCGCAAGTAGCGATAGAAGGCGCTGAAAGCATGCGTGGGAGCAAAGCCTGCTTCAAACAGCAAGCGCATAGGGTCGCCTTCGTAGCCAAAGCCGGGTTGGATGCAAACCAAGGCCTGTCCCAACTGAACGCCTTGAACAAACAAGCCTTGGCCATTGGTCAACAACTTGCCAGGAGCGGGGCCCCATTGGGCTTCAATTTGTTTCAGCCAACGCTCGTTGCGCACGTGCTCAGAAGAAGGAATGATGTGATGCACATTGGCATCGGCGCCATACATTTCGCGGTTGCCATTCAAGACCATTTCACGGAGCACATCTGCATTGGCTGGGACATCAATGTTGTAGCCTTCATTGCTCAAAGTTTTAAGGGTATTGAACAAAGACTCAAACACCGACAAGTAAGCCGCTGTGCCCACATTGCCGCTGTTGGGTGGAAAGTTAAAAATTACCAAGGCCAGCTTGCGCTCGCTTCTTTGCTTCAAGCGGCTTTGAACCAGCTTTTCAACGCGCCTAGAAAGCATGTCGGTGCGCTCGGCGCAGGTGAACATGTCTTGCGATTGGTGTTCAGTGGTGAAGTGACAGTTGCGCTCGCAACCCGTGCAGCTAGAGCCAGCTGGGCCAGGTCTGCCCCCATAAACCATGGGAATGGTGGAACCATCCAACTCAGGAATTGCCACCATGATGGTGCTCTCAACAGGCATCAAGCCGCGTTGCGAACTGCCCCATTGGTCGAGTGATTGAAATTCAACGGGGTGCGCCGCAATGTAAGGCACATCGAGCTGCGACAAGATTTGCTCTGCCGCTTTGGCATCGTTGTAGGCCGGTCCGCCCACCAAAGAGAAGCCCGTTAAAGAGACCAAGGCGTCAATTTTGGATTTGCCATTTTGTAAAAAGTAATTCTCAATGGCAGGGCGAGAATCTAAGCCGCTCGCAAAAGCTGGAATAACGCGCAAGCCACGTGACTCAATGGCCGCAATGACCGCGTCGTAGTGGAGGGCATTGCCAGCCAGCAAATAAGAGCGCAATAAAAGCAGTCCGACAGTAGGCTTGCCTTCAAGTTCTTTAGGCAATTGCTGAAGACTCTCAGAAATCTTACCCTTCATTTTGGGGTGATACAGGCCTACCTCAGGGTACTCAATCGGGTCTTCGGCTTGCGATCCCAGTTTGAAGTTTTGACGCTCGGGAGCGGCATAGCGGTTGACCAAACTCAACACCATGTTGGTGATGTTTTGCTCTGAGCCAGCCAACCAATAGCGCATGGTTAAAAAGAACATGCGCAAGTCTTGGGCTGTGCCTGGGATAAAGCGCAGCAATTTTGGCAAACGGCGCAACATAGCCATTTGCTTAGCGCCCTCAGACTTGCCCGATGATTTTTCTTCTGTGTTTTCTTTGGCCTTGGGACGCAACTTTTTCAGCAGGCTCATCAAGCCAGACGATTGCCCACCCATGGTGAACTTGCCCATGCGCGTGAGCTGCATCACAGGGGGAGCCGACATGATGCAGACCATGGCATCGCAGTGATCGCGCTTAGCGCTGAGTGCTTCAATCACGGGTAAGTAGTGATCTTCCATGAACAACATGGACACAATCACCATGTGCGCACGGTCAATGTCTTGCAAACAACGCTTTAAGGCATCTTCGCTGGCGCGGTATTCACTGGCTGCGTGCAGTTTGAACTCCAAACCGGGCAACTTCTGCGCTAACTTGGCTGCAGACCGTTGTGCTGCACTGGACAAATGCGTGTCCAGCGTCAGCATCACCACCCGCATGCCGGCGCGTGCTGGCTTGGTGGTGGATGAAGAACCCTTCATCTCAACGGCTGTAGTGAGCTTTGGCATCGTAAAGTGTGTCCACAGTGATGGTTGCTACGCCTTGAGCGAGGGCATATTTTTCGGTATTGCGACGGGCTTTACCGCGCACAAAAAATGGAATCTTGCCCAGTTCTTTTTCCGCTTCCACACTCCATGTGGCTTGGTTGGAAGCTTCTTTTTGTGTAACCGCTTGTTCCACAATGATTTCTGCAGGACGCGCACTGCCCAAGTGAGAGGGCGATGCACCTTCGTGGAATTCAAAGTCTTGCTTGAACATGCCTAACAAGTGTTCTTCCAGGCCCATCATGAGCGGGTGAACCCAGGTGTCAAACAACACGTTGGCGCCCTCTAAGCCCATCTGCGGTGCATAACGCGCTGGGAAATCTTGAACGTGCACAGGTGCCGAAATAACAGCGCACGGAATGCCATGTCGCTTGGCAATGTGGCGTTCCATTTGTGTGCCCAAAATGAGTTCGGGGTGCAGTTCTGTAATCTGAGCTTCAACTTCCAAGTAGTCGTCGGTGATCAAAGCTTCTACGCCATATTTCTTGGCGCAGTCACGCACTTCACGCGCAAACTCGCGGCTGTAAGTGCCCAAGCCCACTACTTCAAAGCCCATCTCTTCGGAGGCAATGCGGGCTGCACTCACTACGTGGGTGGCATCACCAAACAAATACACGCGTTTGCCAGTAAGGTAAGTGGAGTCAACGGATTGGGCATACCACCGTGCACGTGCTGTCATCTCTTCAATGGCGGGCACTTCCAAACCAGCAAAGCCGCAAACTTCTCGAATGAAATCTTGTGTGGCATTAGAGCCGAGCGGAACTGTTTTTGTGTAAGGCTGATCAAACTGACGCATCAACCATTGCGCTGTGCTCATGCCGATTTCGGGGTAGAGAACCACGTTGAAATCGGCATCGGCCAACTTGCGGATGTCGGCCACAGTGGCTTCCAAAGGCGCTACCACGTTGATGTCGATGCCCAATTTGTTGAGCAATTGCGTGATTTCTTTGACATCGTCACGGTGCCTAAAGCCCAATGCGCTAGGGCCCAAGATGTTGCAGCTAGGTCGGCTCTTGGCAGTTTTCTGTTCTGGTTTCAACACCAAATGGCGACACAGTTGGTAGAAGGTTTCACTGGCGCCCCAATTCTCTTTGCGCTGGTACGAAGGCAGCTCCAAAGGAATGACTGGAATGTCCAGCTTCAAGGCGTGTGCCAATCCGCCTGGATCATCTTGAATCAGTTCGGCGGTACAGGATGAACCTACCAACATGGCCGCAGGTTTGAATCGTTCAATGGCTTGACGTGCCGCATCTTTGAAAAGCTCTGCCGTGTCGCCGCCCAAGTCACGCGCTTGGAATGTGGTGTATGTAACAGGCGGGCGTCTGGGCAAACGCTCAATCATGGTGAACAGCAAGTCGGCGTAGGTATCGCCTTGAGGCGCGTGCAACACATAGTGCACATCGCGCATGGCGGTGGCAATGCGCATGGCACCAACGTGTGGCGGTCCTTCGTATGTCCAAAGCGTGAGTTGCATCTGTTATTCCTATGCCGCCAGCTTTTCGCGACGTCGTAATGGTCGGCTGAACAAGCCAGCCAAATCGGCAGCTTGCTCATAGCCCTGAATGGGGGTGAAGACCAACTCGATGGCCCACTTGGTGGTCATGCCTTGGGCTTCCAGAGGGTTGGCCAAGCCGAGGCCACACACCACCATGTCGGGTTTGTCTTCGACACAACGGTCCAGTTGCAAGTCGACGTCTTGCCCTTCGCTGATACGGGTGCCTGTGGGCAACAATGCCAACTCTGCGGCCATGTGTTGGCGGTGCAAGTAAGGCGTTCCCACTTCCACCAAGTCCATGTTCATTTCGCGGTTCAGGAAGCGCGCCAACGGAATTTCGAGTTGCGAATCTGGGAAGAAGAAAATGCGTTTGCCATCGAGCATTTGACGGTGCACCGCCAAAGCTTTTTCAGCACGTTGCTTAGGCGCAGCAGTAACTTTTTCGAACAGCAAGGGCGACACACCAAACGCTTGCGCTGCAGCTTGCAACCATGCTGTGGTGCCTTCAATGCCTAATGGGAAAGTGGCGGGCAGGTGGGAGGCGCCTCTGTCCTGTAAAGCTCTGGCTGTATCAGCCAAGAAAGGTTGTGCTAACAAAAATTTCGTGTTGGCGCCCACTGCAGGCATTTTTTGACTGTTGCGCGGTGGGAAGAAATTCACGGTGATGTTCATCTGCTCCAGCAAATTGCGAAGCTGGTCTTCCACGACATCAGCCAAGGTGCCCACCACCATCAGTTGTGGTTTGTTTTGCGACGACACTTGAGGATTCATGCTGGGCAAGCCAGGTACCAGTGCGGCCAAGCAGGCGTCTTCGCCCTGTGTAAAAGTGGTTTCAATGCCACTGCCAGAGTAGTTCAATACGCGTACTGCAGGATGGTGAATTTGATTCAAACGCTGTGCTGCGCGAGACAAATCCAACTTGATCACCTCAGAGGGGCAAGAGCCCACCAAGAACAGCATGCGAATGTCGGGGCGACGATTTAACAACTGATGCACCACGCGATCGAGTTCCTCGTGGACATCGGCCAAGCCAGCCAAATCACGCTCGTCAATGATGGCGGTACCAAATCGAGGCTCGGCAAAAATCATCACACCGGCTGCAGATTGAATCAAGTGCGCGCAGGTGCGTGAACCCACCACCAAAAAGAAGGCGTCTTGAATTTTTCGGTGCAGCCAAATGATGCCTGTGAGGCCGCAGAAAACCTCGCGTTGTCCGCGTTGAACCAAAGGCGTGACATCGGTGCAACCGATGCTTGTTTCTGCGCGAATAGGAATGACGGGGCTCATAGACTCACCTGTGGACCTGATGGGGTCGTTTGTTCAAGATCGCTGGACTGTGTTGAGGGCCGTTGCAAACGTGCCATGCGCAATTTGCGGATGTACTGAGCGGCATTGATGCCGTAGGTGACATAGGCAGCCAGGGCTAAAAGCAGCTGGTCATTCGAAGACCATTGACCTTGCCACCACACCCACAAGTAAGCGGTGTGAAGCGCCAAGACCAACATACTGACCACGTCTTCCCAAAAGAAAGCGTGTGCAAACAGGTATTTGCCAAAGACGACTTTTTCCCAAATGGAGCCTGTAATCATGATGGCGTAGAGCACCAGTGTTTTGATCACCACCGAGGCCAGCGCCCAATCGGTGTGCTCGCCAGTTTGCAAACTGTTCAGCACCAAGTACAAACTGACCAAGAAAATCAAGAACTGAACAGGCGCCAACAAGCCTTGAACCAAAGTCCACTTTGTTGCATCACGCCGAGCACGTTGCTCTGGTGTGTACAAAACCTGTGGTTGCTTATCCTGCATGCTGCCCTTTGTTAGCGAATGAACTGAGGTAACTTTACGGCCCAATCTGATAAGTGTCAATATAAATTGACAATAAATATGTTATGTAGGGTTTACACCAAATTGAAACTCTGTTAACTTCTAGGACACTGAAAGCGTCATAAAAGGGGATGGGTGAACGCTGTGAGTCAGCATCAATTGGATCGTTCAGAGGGGCAAAAGGAAGCGCGCTGGGACGCAGGCACGACCGTGAGCGCCAAAAAAGCGAACCAGAATGTCGGTCCCCGCCTGGTGGGTGGCACTACTTTTGGCAGAAATGACGGTATTGACAAGGCTCAAGTGCTTCTTTTGGCCGATGCCAGTCTTCAAAGTTTGGAAGAAACCCGCAAAGTGATTGTGGGTTGGCAACGTCAGGGGCTGACTTTGACCCACATTTACTTAAACGGCATTGCAGAAAGCGCCAAGGTCTTGGGCGACCACTGGCTGTCTGATAAGCTGAGTTTTGTCGACTGCACCATCGGCTTTTCTCGCCTTCACCAAATGCTGCACGATTACAGTGCCGAGTTTGTCACCGAAGGCAGGTTGGAGCCCAATGGCTACAGCCTCTTGCTGATGACCGAACCCGGATCGCAACATGGCTTGGGCATCTTCATGCTGAGTGAGTTTTTCAGGCGCGCTGGCTGGAACGTGACCCTGGCCAATCCTGTCGACATGAACGATTTCAAAAGAAATTTTCAGTCCGACTGGTTTGATGTGGTTGGGTTGTCCTTGGCCACCGACCGACATTTGATAGAAATCCAGCAGACCCTGCCAGAATTGTTGGCAGGCAGCGTTAACTCGGCGCTAAGAGTTTTTCTCGGCGGGCCGATGGCGTCGCTGGCCCCAGACACCATGACATGGCCTAGGACGGTTCTCTTAAAAGGCAATGCCATTGAAGCCGTCGAAAAAGTCACTCAAACCCTTTTCAACATGGAGCGTCAAATTAGTCAGACACTTTGATTTGTCCAAGATCAAACTTCAAGATTTCCCTAATTTTTCAGGGCAAATTTTGAGTGTATGCTTGGCCAATAACAAAAAGTGTCAACTTCACATCACTGAAGTCAATTTGCAGTACCAATGAACACCAAAAACCTCGATCCAGCCACTTTTTCCAAGCTTTTGGGCGTGGTTTCGGACGTCAGTTTGATCATTGACAGCCAAGGCGTCATTGAAGATGTGTCTACGGCGCAAGACACGATGGCTACCTTGGGTTGCCAGGCTTGGATGGGCAAGCGATGGATCGACACCGTCACGGTGGAAAGCAAGAAGAAAATTCAAGAACTGCTTCAAGTCTCGGACGCCAACGCAGTTCTCAATTGGCGCCACGTCAATCACCCCACGCCCTCGGGCGGTGAGGCAGCCATTCAATACGTCACAGTCCCCCAAAAAGGCGGCAAGTTTTTAGCAGTGGGTCGAAACCTCGAGCGCTTGGCAGAATTGCAGCGCCGATTGGTAGAAACACAACAATCGGTTGAGCGCGACTACTTGCGCCTGCGGCACATCGAAGCGCGGTATCGGGTCTTGTTTGAAACATCGCCAGAGGCTGTCATCATGATTGATGCCACTTCTTACCGTTTGATAGAAGCCAATGTGGGGGCGCAAGCCTTGTTCAAAGACGCCGGCAAGCGCTTGGTCGGCCGCGACTTTAGGGAATGCTTTGAAGCAAGCAGCCAAGGTGAAGTTCAATCATTGCTACGAACGGCGCTCGCCACAGGGCGCATTGAAATGTGCTCGGCCGTGTTGTTGGGTGCCGCGTCCCCCCTCACTGTGTCTGCCACTGTATTCAGACAAGAAGGGGGAGCGCAATTCTTGGTGCGTTTAACGCAAAGAGAGTCCTCTGCCATTTCGCTTGTCGATACAGAGTCTTCCGTTGTGCTTAGCGAAGCCATGGAAAAATTCCCCGATGGTTGGTTGCTCACCGACACGTCTGGCACCGTCAAAAGCGTCAACGAAGAGGGCATGGCTTTGTTGGGCTTGACGGCATCTTCTCAAGTCATTGGTCAGTCCATGGAACGGTGGTTGCAAAGGGGGGCGGTTGATTGGGGCGTTCTAAATACGTCCCTTAAGCAACAATTGCCTGTACGCAACTTTGCAACTGAAGTCAAAACCTTGTCGGGCATGACGCTGCCTGTCGAGGTGAGCGCTGTGTATTTATCGCGCCCCGAGCCCATGTATGCTTTCTTTGTGAGGGACATGGACCGCCGCATGCAGGCCGCCTCAGGTGCCAGCACCGCTGCTGTACCTCACCCCTTTGCCGAATTGTCCCAATTGGTCGGTCGCCGACCCATCAAGGACATTGTGGGCGAAACCGTCGATACCATCGAGCGCATGTGCATTGAAGCTGCGCTGGAGTTAACGCACAACAATCGCGCCTCCGCGGCCGAGATGTTGGGCCTTTCAAGGCAGAGCCTTTACGTCAAACTTCGCCGATTTGGCATCTTGTCCGACACCGAAGTCGATTCAGAGCTGCCCTGAGTCTTTAAAGCACAGTCTGCATTTATTTTGCCGATGTGTATTTAATTATTGACACTTAGTGTCAATCCTAGTTGACATTTCTCAAAGACTTCTCACAATGGGGGCATGGACAATCCCATGCTCACGCTCACACCGCCGCCGCAGCGCCCCAGCCTGCGCACGGTTGCTGAACTTCTCAAGCCTATCACTTGGTTTCCACCGGTGTGGGCTTTTGCATGTGGTGCGGTTGCCTCTGGACAGAGTATTTCCGATAACTGGGTCTTGATTGTTTTAGGTCTCGTTTTGACCGGCCCTCTCGTGTGTGCCAGCAGTCAAGCTGTCAACGATTGGTTTGACCGACATGTCGATGCCATCAACGAACCTCAAAGACCTATTCCGTCGGGCCGCATGCCAGGCAAATGGGGTTTGGGTATTGCGGTGTTGTGGACCGCTTTGTCTTTGCTCTGGGCCACGCTAATGGGCCTGTGGGGTTTTGTGGCTTGTGCTTTGGCCATTGCATTTTCTTGGGCTTATAGCGCGCCCCCTGTGCGTTTAAAAAACAATGGCTGGTGGGGCGCTGCAGCCTGCGCACTCAGCTATGAAGGTCTGGCTTGGCTCACGGGTACAGCAGTCATGCTGGGCGGTGCATGGCCGGGCAGTTACTCAATTGGTTTGGCATTGCTTTACAGCTTAGGTGCGCACGGCATCATGACCTTGAACGATTTCAAAGCCATTGAGGGTGACAGGCAAATGGGCATTGCGTCATTGCCTGTGAAGTACGGCCCCGTGGGTGCTGCACGCATTGCTTGTTTGATGATGTGGACGCCGCAAGTGGTGGTGGCTGTGATGCTGTTCAATTGGCAGTTGCCTCTGCACGCATTGGCGGTGTTGGTCTTGAGCTTGATGCAATGGCCGCTGATGTTCAAATTTCTTAAAAATCCTGTTGAGCGCGCACTGTATGTCAGTGCCTTCAATGTCCCCATGTTTGTCACCGGCATGATGGTCAGTGCCTGGGGCTTGCGCCAACTTAATGCGGGAGGCGTCTTATGACATCGCCATTATTTGGATGGTTTCAAATCATTCGACTGGGTCTCATTCAAGCCTGCTTGGGTGCTGTGGTGGTGGTCACTACATCGACGCTCAATCGCATCATGGTGGTGGAGTTGGCATTTCCTGCTTTGTTGCCTGGCGCCTTGGTGGCATGGCATTACGCTGTGCAAATGGTGCGTCCCCGCATGGGCTATGGCGCTGACAAAGGTAGACGCAGCACGCCTTGGATGATGGGCGGCATGATGGTGCTTGGCGTAGGCGGTGTGATGGCAGCGGTATCCACTATCTGGATGGCCACTGAACCTGTGTGGGGAATTGCATTGGCCGTGCTGTCTTTCAGTTTGATCGGATTAGGTGTGAGCGCTTGCGGTACGTCTTTGCTCACCTTGATGGCCAAGCAAGTACCCGATCAAAAACGGGCACAAGCGGCTACCACTGTGTGGCTCATGATGATCATGGGCTTTGCCATTACCGCAGGCACTGTAGGTAAGTTGATCGACCCCTACACGCCAGAAATTTTGTTGAAGGTCTCGGCCTGTTTGAGTTTGCTCACGACCTGTATCACAGCACTGTGCTTGTGGCGTTTAGAAAAACCCACGGCAGATGTCGCGCCAGAAAACAAACCCACAGCAGCCGATTTCAAACAAACTTTCAAAGAAGTTTGGTCTGAGCCCAAAGCCAGAACCTTTACCATTTTTGTGTTCTTGTCGATGTTGGCCTACAGCGCCCAAGATTTAATTTTGGAGCCCTTTGCTGGCGCCATTCATGGCATGACGCCAGGCAAAACCACACAGCTATCTGGCTGGCACCACATGGGTGTGCTGTTCGGTATGTTGGCAGTCGCTGGCGCCAGTACCCGTTGGGTGGCAGGCCGCTTGGGCTCAGTCCAAGCTTGGATGGTGGGCGGCTGTGTGTTCTCAGCCATTGCCACAGTGGGCTTGTCTTCTTCTGCGCTGGTCAACATGACCGAGGCTTGGCCGCTCAAGGCCAACGTCATTTTCTTAGGCATTGCCAACGGGGCATTCTCCATTGCAGCCATCGCCACCATGATGCGGTTGGCGGGTGAGGGCGGACCTGGGCGTGAAGGCACGCGCATGGGCCTGTGGGGCGCTGCACAAGCGGCTGCATTTGGTTTGGGCGGCCTCGTTGGAACGGCTGCCAGCGATTTGGCACACGCCCTGCTACAAGATTCTCGATCAGCCTATGTGGCTGTGTTTGCATTTCAATCCCTGATGTTTTTGGCCTCTGCAGTGGTTGCCATGCGCATGCGCGCTGGTGATGTGAAGCCTTCAGAAATGTCTCTCGACAACCATGTCCTCTGGAAAGGTGGATCCACATCATGAGCCAAACCGATTACGATTTTGTGGTGGTAGGAGGTGGCCCTTCTGGCGCCACAGCAGCCAACGATTTAGCCAAAGAAGGATGGCGCGTTTTGTTGTTAGACCGACAAGGCAGGCCCAAGCCTTGCGGCGGTGCTATACCACCCAGATTGATCAAAGACTTTGAAATTCCAGACCATTTGTTGGTGGCCAAAGTCAATTGTGCCCGCATGATTTCGCCTGCAGACAACAAGGTCGACATTCACATCGACAATGGTTTTGTGGGCATGGTCGACAGGATCGACTTTGATGAGTTTTTGCGGACACGTGCGGCACAGTCGGGCGCTATTCGCCAACAAGCAATTTTTGACAAAGTGCAACACGATGATGCAGGTACCCTTTGGGTGCATTACACACCCGTTCACTCTAAAGAACATTCGGCTGCAGAACATGCCAAACCCATCAAGGTCAGTGCACGCATGGTGATTGGTGCCGACGGTGCCAAATCAGAAGTGGCACGTCAGCAAATTCCCGATGCCGACAAAACCAAGTATGTATTTGCATATCACGAGATCATTCAAGCGCCTGTGCAAAAACCATCCCACGATGGTCAGCGCTGTGATGTGTATTACCAAGGTGAAGTGTCGCCCGACTTCTATGGTTGGGTATTTCCCCACGGCAACACCATGAGCGTGGGTACCGGCAGTGCAGACAAAGGTTTTTCACTCAGAACTGCTACAGGACACTTGCGCAAAGTGGCGGGTCTTACCGACGAGCCAACGCTCCGAAGAGAAGGTGCGCCCATTCCATTGAAGCCTCTTCCCAAGTGGGACAACGGCAAAGACGTGTTGGTGGTGGGTGACGCAGCCGGTGTGGTGGCACCGTCTTCTGGCGAGGGCATTTACTACGCCATGGACTGCGCCAGAACCATGGCGCGTGCTGCGCACGAAGCTTTGAAAACTGGTAACCCTGCGTGTTTGAAACAAGGGCGTAAAAAGTTCATGAAACAACACGGCAAAGTGTTCTGGATTTTGGCCATCATGCAATACTTCTGGTACCAGAATGACAAGCGCCGTGAAAAGTTCGTCAAAATTTGCGAAGACCGCGATGTGCAGAGACTTACCTTCGAGTCGTACATGAACAAAGAGTTGGCCAGAAAAGACCCCATGGCGCATGTCCGAATTTTCTTCAAAGACATGGCCCATTTGTTAGGATTGGCCCGAACTTAAAGAGGGGCCCCATTGCAAATCAAATCAGCAACACTCAAAACCTTTGCGATTGCATTTGCACTGAGTTACCTCACTGCCGGAATTGGCGGCGGCCTGACCGAGTTAGGGCCTTGGTATTTTTCGCTCAAACACCCTGAATGGAAGCCTCCAGACCCCTACTTTGGGGTGATCTGGAGCACTATTTTTACGCTGTGTGCCATCAGTGGGGCCCTTGCTTGGCGGGCAGCTGAAGGTCCCAATGTACAAAAAAGAATTATTTTGTTGTTTGGGGTTAACGCATTTCTAAATATTTTGTGGAGTGCCATCTACTTCAAATTGCAGCGCCCTGACTTTGCCGTTTTTGAAGTGGTTTTTCTGTGGCTCTCAATACTCTTTCTCATCATGGGTCTATGGCGCATCTCTAGAAAAGCGGCTTTGCTGTTGATACCCTATTGGGTATGGGTTAGCATTGCAACGGTTTTGAATGTTGAAACAGTCAAGTTGAATGGTCCTTTTTAATCCACAAAAATTTGTAATTTCATTCAAATTTCATGATTAACCACTATTGTTGTAGGTGATACTAAGGGTTAAAGAGGGTTGAAGCGCCTGTCGCTTCTCTTTATAAACGAGGTTGTTTTAGCGGATCGGCAAGCTATGTTGCTGGCGGAATTGACGCCCCGATCATCCATCCAGGTTGGCACGCTATCCCTCGCAAGGAAATTGCATGTCTAAGTTCAACGGCTTAGGGAGTTCTTCTCAGCGCCCCAATGATTCGGGTGCTGCGAATGACGAGTGCAAGGATTCCCTTCTGGACGTGATTGAGTCTCAAATCATTCCCAGACTGTTGAATTCTCAGCAACTCATCTCTAGCCAATCCATCAGCGCCGACTCCCCTGAGTTTGGCGAGCCGGTCCCAGAAATGTTGGACTTCACTGGCTGTTGCCTAAAAGGTGACACTGCGGGTGTGAACCAGATCGTCGATCGTTTGTTAGATCGTGGTTTAAAGCAAGATCGAATTTTCATGGAGCTCATTACGCCTGCTGCTCGCCATCTTGGCGTCTTGTGGGAAAGAGACCTTTGTGATTTCACCGATGTCACTTGTGGTTTGGCACAGATGCACCAGGTGACGCACCGTTTGGGTTATGGCTACCACGAGGGTCCTAGTGTTGAAGGTGAAACTCAACGCGTCATGCTGTCATGTGCGCCCGGATCCCAGCACTTCTTGGGCTTGACCATCGTGGCCGATTTTTTCCGACGAGCCGGCGCCAATGTGGTCATTGAAATCTCATCTACCGAATCTGAATTGATGCGTGCCATTTCCAATGAATGGTTCGACGTCATTGGTATCTCAGTGGCCATTGAAACTCAATTGCCCGAATTGCGAAACTTGATTGCACAATTTAGAAAGAACGCTGGCAACCCGAATGTCAAAGTCATGTTGGGTGGGCCTATTTTCTCTCTCAAGGATTTGTCGGCCGACATGTTTGGCGCCGATGCTATCTCTACCGACCCCATTGAAGCGGTCAATCTCTTAAATAGCTTCGCCCTCAAATAGATTCACAGTTTTTGAGAATCATGTGAGCGGTTCCCGCCGGATCTTCCTCGTGCGCCAAATGACCTAAGCCTTGTTGTTCAATCAGGCGTGCTTGTGGCATCAATTTGCAGGCTTCATGGGCCATAGAAGGCGGCACGGTTTGATCTTGCGTGCCCACCAAAATGGCCACTTCATTTTTAATTTGAGACAAGGCACTGGACAGCGTATTCAGCTGCCATGCGGCCATCATGTTGAGCACGCTGTGCACATGGCCCGAATGGCTGAATACGCTTTGATACAGCGCCAAACCTTCTGCATCGAGGCTCGAGCCTGTTTGTGAAATTGATTTTTCTATCATGGCCGGTTTGCTGGCCAACTTGGCGGTGGCCCATGCCGAAATGGGGTTGATCGCTGCCAACTTGGCAGCTGGTCTGAAAATCAAAGATGGCAGGCCAGGCAAAGGAAGCCATGCCGGATTGAGGCCAATCAAGTGTGTTTTAGACAAGGTACGCTGCTGAAGCAACATGTTGGCCGCAATGGCCGCTCCTGCAGAGTGCCCACCTATCACAGAGGGTGTCACATTCAATTGCAACAACAATGCACGCAGACCTTCACTCATGCCTTGCAAAGACAAGCTGCCTTCAGGACCTCGGCTGGTAAAGACATGTCCGGGTAGGTCCGGCGCAATCACCTGAAAATGCGAGCTCAACAAAGGCATTAAACCGCGCCAACTGAAACTGCCAGAGCCAGTTCCGTGCAGCAGCAACAAGACGGGTCCTTGTCCCATGATTTGCACATGCCACTGAATGCCGCCCGCTTGAATAAATTGGCTGTGCCGCGCATGCGGCCAAGTACTTCGGTAGTTGGCCCACTGCATGGTGGGATACAAACTGTCAAACATGATCGCCATTTTAGGCAGCCAACTGCCTCAAATTGTCCATGGCGTTGGCTACACGTTGGGCTTGCACTTGCGGCATGGGCAAGTAGCTGCCCCCCATGGTGTGTGCCAAGTTTTGCACTTGCGGATCGGGCTGAATTGAAGTGTCAATCCACAAGGAACGGTGACCCGTTTGTCGCCATTGCGCACTCCATTGCAGGGCATCGGCTTGCGCTTGTGCTCTGCCGCCTAAGCCTTGCAAAGTGACGTTGGCACGGCCATCGCTCAGCATCACCAAAATGGGCGTGACGCCTTGACGGTGCAGTTGGGCCGCTTGCTCATAAGCCATTTTCAAAGCCAAGGCCAACGGCGTACCGCCCCCACCAGGTAAGCCCGTCATGGCGCGTTTGGCGCGAACCAATGAGCGTGTCATGGGCAGCAGCAACTGCGCTTGTGCGCCTCTAAAGGCCACAATGCAAACACTGTCGCGGCGAGCGTACGATTGTTGGAGCAACAATTCAACGGCCCCTTTGGCTTCGGCCAATCTTTGCAATGCGGCCGAGCCTGAAGCATCTAAGGCCAATATCAAGCAGCTGGAAGTATGCTGTTGGTATCGGTGTACATGAAAATCTTCAGAACGAATGGCAACTCGGCCTTGAAGCTTGGCGCCCCTTAGTTTTTGTTTGGGGGCAGCTGAGCGCAGGGTGGCCAGTACATGCAAACGCGAGTTGCCGCCGGGTCTGCCTGGCCTAGGGGGAAGTGGCCTGCCGCGTTGTGAGCCCGTTTTGAATTGACCACTTCTGCCCGAGGTGTTGCCTTGGCTTCGGCCTGCTTGGGTCATGAGGGTGTCAAGCATGCCCAGTGGCAAACTTGCCAAGGCCGCGGCCACCATCATCTCTTGCAAGTCTTCCGCTGTGGGCTCTGATGGCGTTTCAGGTGACTGATCCTCTGAGTCTTGTTCAGCATCTTCTTCTGATTCAGGCGGTGGCTTGCTGGTGTCGTTCGTAGGCTCTGGCGGCTGTTGTGATTTTTCTTCTGAAGTCTCTTCTGTCGCAGACGCTTCTTGATTTTCTTGAGGCCATTGCGTGGCTCTGGGTGCCAACACACGACGTGCTGCAAATTCCAAATCTTCGTCTTGCACTTCTATCCGCAAATTCAAGGCAGCATGACAGCAGGCCACACGCAAAGCCAAACTGGGTATGCGCAATGAATCAATCCCAAGTCCTTGCGCTGTAGCGCACATGGCCAATGCTTGATCGTGCGTCCACTGTATCTTGTGCAGCAGAGTCTGCATCTGCTGCAAATGCGCTTCGCTAAATTGCACATGAATGGCTTGAGACTCTGAGTCCAACGCATCCACAGTCATGACTTGAATGTCTGATGGCGCGAGGTCTTTTAAATCTAGCCATATGCCTAATCGCTCTTGCAGCGCTTTACCAATGGGCGTATCGTCTTCAAGCGATTCATCTAAAGCAATCACGCCAAATTGCGTGCGGATAGGCGCAGCGTCTGAATTGACATTCAAGGGGGGAATGGATTGCGTATCCATGGCCTGCGTAATGGGCGCTACCAAAGCACTGGGAAATCTCTCGGCCATGCTGATGCAAACTGCACCCTGATCGGCTTGCTGCAATAAACCGTTCTGCATGTGAAGCCGACCCGTTTGCAACGTGGCTGATAAATCGATACCGCCTAACAAGCGTTCAAGGTCGATGCTGCCTGGTAGCTTGATGGTTTTGACGCTGCTGTTGTGCAAGGCTTGTAGCCATCGTTCGCGCACAGGGCCAAAAGGTGCTTTTAGCCAAATACCGCCAAAACCGTGGGGGTCAATTTGTAAAAGCTGCAAGGATGTGATGGCATCGTTCCATGCAGCGATCCCTTGCAATTGGTTTGGCATGGCCAAGCTTCAAGCACCCAAAATTTCTTGCAAGCACCTTTGCACGCGCTCGCCAGAATCTGTGTCGTCTAGCGGATTGCGGCGCAGGCGGTGGCGCAGTGCCAGTGGCGCAATGGTTTGAAGATGTTCAGGCTTGACCGCTTTGCTGCCTTGCATGGCAGCCAATGCGCGCGTGGCACGCAAGAGTGTTAGCTCTGCACGCAGTCCATCGGTTCCTAGCTGCTGACACAAGCGAGCGCAGAGCGTCAGCATCTCGTCACTGACGACCACCGCATCCAACAACTTGCGCGCTTTGACAATTCGCTTTTGCAGCTTGTCACTTTCGTCTTGCCATTGGGCTTTGTAGGCCACTGGGTCTTTGTCAAACGCATCGCGGCGTTTGATGACTTCAACGCGCAGCGCAATATCTTGCGGTGTGCGAACTTGGACGGATAAACCAAAACGATCGAGCAATTGAGGGCGCAGTTCGCCTTCTTCAGGATTGCCACTGCCCACCAACACGAAGCGGGCAGGGTGGCGAATGCTTAGGCCTTCGCGTTCGACTAAGTTTTCGCCAGAGGCTGCTACGTCAATGAGCAAGTCGACCAAGTGATCGTCGAGCAAATTGACTTCATCGATGTACAAAAATCCACGATGTGCTTGTGCCAACAAACCTGGCGAAAATTCTTTGATGCCTTGCGACAAGGCTTTTTCTAAATCTAGCGCGCCCACAATGCGATCTTCTGTGGCGCCCAAAGGCAAGTCGACTACGCTGACCGCACGGCTCTCTGTTTGAGGCCTCGCGGCTTTACCACCCGATGCACTTTGTGAAGCTTGGCAGACAGGGCAAGCCTGCGCCGGCTTTTGTGGATCGCACTTGTAAGGGCAACCCTTCACCACTTGGATGGGGGGGAGCAAGTCGGCCAGTGCCCTGACGGCAGTTGATTTGCCTGTGCCGCGGTCGCCCAGCACCAGGACGCCGCCTACCGTGGGGTCGATGGCCACCACCTGGATGGCCAGCGTCATCTCGTCTTGACCGACGATGGCTGCAAAAGGAAAGGTGGATGCCATGGAAAATCCCACTGAACTGGTTCAGCTCATCATCTAAAAACTGCCCTAAACTGTCAAGTTAAATTTACAGTTTGAGGCCTCATGAGGGTTTGTGTTGTCAGTTTATGGCGACGAACGCAGCTTTTTGGAGTGGCGATGAATAGATTCCACCAGCGCCGTAACATGCTCTGGCGGGGTATGCTGGTTAATGCCGTGGCCCAAATTGAAAATGTGAGTGGGACCCGTTTGAGTGGGGTCGGTATGGGGTTTGCCAAAACTGTTCAGAACCCGAACCACTTCTTTTTCGATGCAATCGGGCGGCGCAAAGAGGACATTGGGATCGATGTTCCCTTGCAACGCCTTCCCGGGGCCGCCCACTTGGCCACCCACCATAGCGCGCGCTTTGCCCAAGTTCATGGTCCAGTCAAGCCCCAAGACTTCACAGTCGAGTTGACCCATTTCATCTAACCACAAGCCGCCCCCTTTGGTGAACACAATGCGAGGAATTTGTTGGCCTTCGTGGTGTGTTTTCAGCTTAGAAAGCACCAATTCTGTGTATTTGAGGCTGAATTGCTGGAAGGCACCATCGGCCATCACACCGCCCCAGCTGTCAAAAATCATGACGGCTTGCGCGCCCGCATCAATTTGTGCATTCAGGTATTCCGCCACTGACAGAGCGTTGACTTCCAAAATACGGTGCATCAAGTCTGGGCGGCTGTACATCAAGCTTTTGACCAGTCGGTAGTCGTCAGAACCTGCGCCCTCCACCATGTAACAAGCCAATGTCCAGGGACTGCCCGAGAAACCAATCAGCGGTACGCGGCCATTCAAGGCTTTGCGAATAGAGGTGACCGCGTCAAAGACATAACGCAACTTGTTCATGTCGGGCACTTGAAGGGCGGCAACAGCGGCCTCATCGCGCACCACTTTTTCAAATTTGGGGCCTTCGCCCAAGGCAAAACTCAAACCCAAACCCATGGCATCTGGCACAGTCAGGATGTCTGAAAACAGAATGGCGGCATCTAAGGGATACCGGTCCAATGGCTGAAGCGTGACCTCAGTGGCGTAGTCTGTGTTGGTGGCCAAACCCATGAAACTGCCTGCTTTTTCGCGTGTTTTGCGGTATTCAGGGAGGTACCGACCCGCCTGGCGCATTAACCAAACAGGAGTGTGATCGGTTGATTGGCGTAGACAAGCACGCAAAAATTGGTCGTTTTGAAGAGCTGGGTACATAGGTGTGTTCGATTGGATAAAACCAGTACTTTTTAAAAGTGTCAATTCAACTTTTACCCTAAGTGTCAATTTAACTTGACGTTTTGTCAAATCTGGGTAAATTACAGGTCTGTCAATCACCTCGTCAGGCCAATCATGGATGCCTTGTTGGAATGGATTCAATCGCCCTCTCATTTGAGAAAGCTCTCGCGTGAGAGCTTGCCGGGCTTGGCGCATCAACTTCGCGAACGTCTTATTCAAACCGTTTCACAAACAGGTGGTCATTTCAGCTCCAACTTGGGTACGGTCGAGCTGACCATTGCGCTTCATTACGTTTTCAACACGCCAGAAGATCGCCTGATTTGGGATGTGGGTCATCAAACTTATCCACACAAAATGCTAACCGGCCGCATGGACCAAATGGGTACCCTGCGTCAAAAGGGCGGCTTGAGTGGCTTTCCAAGACGCGAAGAAAGCGAGTACGACGCTTTTGGCACTGCGCATTCTTCCACCAGTATTTCTGCTGCGCTGGGGATGGCCATGGCGGCCAAACAAACAGGAAGTCAGCGCAAAGCTATAGCGATCATTGGTGATGGTGCACTCACTGCAGGTATGGCCTATGAAGCCATGAACAATGCAGGCTCAGTAGATTGTGATTTGCTGGTAATTTTGAACGACAACGACATGTCGATCAGCCCACCCGTTGGTGCACTGAACCAGTATCTGGGTGAATTGATGTCGGGTCGTTTTTACGCCGAAGCCAAAAAATTAGGTGAAAAGTTTTTAAAAAACGCACCACCCTTGTTTGAGCTCGCGCGTCAGCTAGAACAACAAACGCAAAACTTCATTCAGCCCAATACGATTTTTGAAAAGTTGGGGTTCACTTACACAGGCCCCATCGATGGCCATGATGTGAATGGCATGGTTGATGTTATGCAAAAGTTATCACAAGCCAAGGGCCCCCAGTTTTTGCATGTGGTGACACGCAAAGGCAAAGGCTACGAAAAGGCCGAGGCCGATCCTGTTAACTACCATGGCCCGAGCAAATTTGATCCGGCCGTTGGCATCAAGCCTGCCGCCAGTACCAAATTAACGTTTACCCAAGTGTTTGGCCAATGGTTATGTGACATGGCCGTCAAAGATCCACGCTTGGTGGGCATTACACCCGCCATGCGAGAAGGCTCGGGCATGGTTGAATTCAGTCAACGTTTTGCCAATCGATATCACGATGTGGGGATTGCAGAACAACACGCCGTGACGTTTGCAGCGGGCATGGCGTGTGAAGGTCTCAAGCCTGTGGTGGCCATTTACTCAACGTTTTTGCAGCGTGCCTATGACCAGTTGATTCACGACGTGGCTTTGCAAAATTTACCGGTGGTTTTTGCCCTTGACCGCGCAGGATTGGTGGGCGCTGACGGCGCCACTCATGCCGGCATGTTTGACATTGCATTCACACGTTGCATTCCCAACATGAGCGTGGCTTGCCCGGCAGATGAAAATGAATGTCGGCAATTGCTCAGCACCGCTTATGCGCAAGACCATTCCGTGACGGTGCGCTACCCGCGCGGTGCTGGTGTTGGCAAAGAAGTGGCCAAAGATTTAAGCACCTTGCCTTTTGGCAAAGGCGAAATTAGAAGAGAAGGCAAGGGTGTCGCCATCTTGTCGTTTGGCCCCTTGCTTTATGAAGCCCTGAAAGTAGCCGAGCAAATCGATGCCACAGTGGTCAACATGCGCTGGGCGAAGCCCTTGGACCTTGAGTTGCTCAAAGAAGTTGCACAAACGCATGAACACCTGGTCACGCTAGAAGACGGTACTCGCAAAGGCGGTGCTGGCGCTGCCGTGCTAGAAGCTTTGCAAGACCTGGGCTTGGTGAAGCCCGTGTTGGTCATTGGTTTTGAAGACGAATTTACAGAGCATGGTGACCCCGCCGTGTTGATGCAGCAATATGGACTGACGGCATCGGGCATTCAAAAGCGCATCACTGAATGTTGGCCCAACATCCATTCAACACCTGCCTTAAGAAGGGTTGTCTAAATGGCTGTTTGGACGCTAGGCCTCAACCATCGCACCGCGCCAATTGACTTGCGCGAGCGGTTTGCTTTTGCGTCTGAACAATTAGAGAACTCGTTGATCGGTTTAAGACAAAGTTTTGACAGCCATAAAGAAGTTGCCATCTTGTCCACTTGCAATAGAACAGAAATTTACTGTGCAGGTGACGCGGTTCAATTGCCACAAACTCTCTCGTGGTTGGCTGAAAAAGGTCAAACACAAGTTGAGGTATTGCAATCACACATTTACCGACTAGAAGGTGATGCCTCGGCTCGCCATGCCTTCAGGGTGGCCAGTGGGCTTGACTCTATGGTGCTGGGTGAGTCTCAAATCTTGGGTCAATTGAAAGATGCCGTAAAGTTGGCGGCCGATACAGGCGCCTTGGGTACGACGCTGAATCAGTTGTTCCAGCGTTCTTTTGCAGTGGCCAAAGAGGTCAGAACGTCGACAGAAATTGGCGCGCACTCCATCAGCATGGCTGCTGCCTCTGTTCGTTTGGCCTCGCGTATTTTTGAAAATATCAGAGACACCAATGTGCTGTTTGTGGGTGCGGGTGAGATGATTGAGTTGTGCGTTGCACACTTTGGCGCCAAGTCACCACGGTCTATTACCATTGCCAATCGCTCTGCAGACAGAGCGCAGACACTGGCAGCTGCGCATGGCGGCAAGTCAATCGCGCTTGTCGATCTGCCCAAAAGACTGCATGAGTTTGACATCGTCATCAGTTGCACTGCCAGCTCATTGCCCTTGATCGGCTTGGGCGCTGTCAAAAGCGCTTTGCGTGCACGTAAAAATCGTCCCATATTCATGGTGGACTTGGCCGTACCACGCGACATTGAGCCTGAGGTGAAAGACTTGCGCGATGTTTATTTGTACACAGTGGACGACCTGACCGAAGTCATCAACAGCGGCCAATCGCAAAGGCAAGCCGCAGTGTTAGATGCCGAAGTGATCATCGACGCTGGTGTGCGTAAGTTCATGTCTTGGTTGGACCAGCGAAGTCATGTGCCCTTAATTCAAGAGCTCAATTCGCAAGCGGATGCTTGGCGTCAAACCGAACTGAATCGGGCACGCAAATTGATTGAAAAAGGCCAACCGCTAGAAGAGGTTTTGGAATCCTTTTCGATGGGTTTGATGAAGAAGATGCTGAATGGCCCATTGCGAGAACTGCATCATGATGAAGTCGAACAAAGAGACAAAGCCCGAGAGGCCGTTCGAAAAATGTTTCTGAACGCCTGACACGCCAGCAATGGGTGATGGCTTGACCTCGTCACATGATTAAATTTGTGAGCCTTATTCCTATCATTCACACCGACAAATCGCACCACAAGGAAGGATGACTCATGCGCGTCCTTTTATTGGGTGCATCGGGCACCATTGGCTTGGCAACTGCGAGTGCGCTGTTGCGTCAAGGCCATGATGTTGTTTGTTTTTTACGAAAAGCAAAAACCACAGATGCAACAGGTGCCTCATCCAAACTGAGCGCTCAACTTCAGGGCGCAACGCTCCGATACGGCGACCCTTGTCGCCTTGAGTCACTAAGGCAAGATGGGTTCTGTGATGAGCAGTTTGATGCTGTCGTTTCGTGCATGGCCTCTCGCACGGGGACGCCGCGTGATGCATGGGCTGTTGACCATCAAGCGCATGTCGATATCCTTAACGCTGCCAAAACATCTGGCGTGCGTTATTTTGTTCAACTCTCTGCCATCTGTGTTCAAAAGCCTTTGTTGGCTTTTCAACAAGCCAAACTGGCATTTGAAAAAGAATTGGTCGCTTCAGGCTTAACGTATGCCATCGTGAGGCCTACCGCTTTTTTCAAATCATTGTCTGGCCAATTGGCGCGTGTGAAAAAAGGCAAACCTTTTCTCATTTTTGGAAATGGCCAACTCACCGCATGCAAGCCCATCAGTGACAGTGATTTGGGTGATTACATAGCGAATTGTTTAACTGATGCAAGCAAGCACAATCAAATTTTGCCCATCGGCGGTCCAGGGCCTGCTATTACGCCGCTTGAGCAAGGTGAGTATTTGTTTAAACAATTGAACAAGCCGTCTCACTTTAAAAGTGTGCCGGTGGGTATGCTTGACTTCATCATTGGCCTACTCACGGTGATTGGGAAAGTCATTCCCGCTTTAGCAGACAAAGCGGAACTTGCCCGAATAGGCCGCTACTATGCAACTGAATCGATGTTGGTTTGGAATGACTCCTTGAACCAATATGACCCTGAGGGGACGCCCTCCTATGGCCATCAAACCTTGTTTGACGCGTATTCATCTTGGCTTGAGGGTAATGCCGCACCTGACCGTCGAGAACACGCCGTTTTTTAGAGATGCTTGGTGGCTTCTCTAACGGTCAAATTAGAAAATTGAGACGCATTTTTCTTCATGAATGACTTCACAAATACGGGGTCCTGTCGTGCGTAGTCTCGAAATGCCCAGCCAATGGCTTTTCGAATGAAAAACTCAGACTCGCCCGAGAGCGCTAAAGCATAGTTGCTGAGTCTTTCTTGATCGGTCTGAGCCTTCCATCCTAATTGATGGATCATGGCAGAACGCCTCACCCAAAAATCTGAGTCTTGCAACCAGTCGTCCATGATGGCTTGGCTGTTTAGATGATTGATTTTTTCTTTCAAGACGATGTCGCCAATAGCGCCTGAAAGACTGTCAACTGTTTCCCACCAAGAATCCTGTTGCAATAGTTTTTTGATGGCGGGTAGATCTCCTAAACCAAAAACTTGTGCATTTTGACTGAGTAAATCGCAAGCCACGTATCGAAATTCACGTTCTGGTTTTTTCCAGAGTTCATTGGCAATTTGCAAAATGAGTGGGGCGTCTTTGGGAACTTTGGGCAGAACTTTGAAAATAGACCTGCGAGTAGGTGTCTGTATGCCTAGGAACTCAAACTGATGGCGCAAATAGGCTTTCATCTCCAAAGCCCGTTTGGGATCTGCATGCGCATTGAGGGCGTCTGAAACTAAGACGACGTATTCTTTATGTTTCATCACTTTTAAAAAGAATTTGGTCTTGAAGGTCGAGTCTACAATGGCCCATGATTATTCTGCAACACATTCCCCCTGGCCATGTATTTAGGAATCTTTGCATTCAAATAGAAAAGACTTCTCTTCAATAGATACACGCCGATGTCTATCGCGTCATGAACATTTTTTTGTCGCCATGTTGAATCAAAAGCCACAGATCCTCTCTGCCGAGCAACTAAAGTCTCTTGCCACGCAAGCGCCTGAACAGTGCGAATGCGCTCTGAAAATTTGCAAAGGCTGGGAAAGTGTCTCCGAGGCACGCTGGCCAGCAGATCAAATGCAAGTTGCAGGCACCCTGAGGCAAGATCTGCCAGAAGGCCAAATGGAATTGACCTTCGAAGAGTTCCACCCCCATGGCACGCGCTACGATTCACTCAACGCGCCCATTGCAGTGGACTACTTCCCCTACAACCGCTGCGATGTCTTCAAGTGCAGCACATGCCAATGTGCTGTCTTGAAGTACACCGAGTATGGCGGTTATTACGTGGACACACGTGCCAGATTAGTCGATCCAGAAATGATCGTGGCGCGCTCAGCAGAAGCCTGAGCAGCAACTACCTCGGCAACCATGTCTGCCGTCACGGCAGACAGTGTCCAACCTAAGTGACCATGCCCAGTGTTGTAAAACACATTGGCAGCTTTGCCTCGGCCTACGCGGGGCATCATGTTGGGCATCATGGGACGCAAGCCAGCCCATGGCACTACGGAGCGAGTGTTGATTTTGGGGAAGCATTGGTTGACCCAATCGACCAGTGGCTTGATGCGGTCTGAGCGGATGTCGCGGTTGTAGCCGTTGAATTCTGCAGTACCCGCCACACGGAATCGGTCTTCACCCAAACGGCTGGTGACCAGCTTGGTTTCATCGTCGAGCAAGCTCACCTGCGGAGCGCCTGCTTGGCTTTCGGCGTCGTTCAAATTGACGGTGATGGAATAGCCTTTGACAGGGTAGATGTTGACGCGGTCACCCAGTTGGGATGCAAACTGTTTGCTAGCAACGCCTGCGCACACCACCACACTGTCGAAGGTGTGAACGCTGGTGGGTGCATCTGAATGCGCCACCGTAATGGTCACTTGCCCGTTGTGGCTCTTGATGTTGGTCACGTCTTGATCGTACAAAGTACGAACGCCTAAGCCTTTGACCGCCAAAGCCAAACCATTGGTGAACTTGTGAATGTCGCCAGTGGAATCGCTCTCTGTGAAATAGCCGCCGTAGTACTTGCCGGCCAAGGTGGGTTCGATGGCCTTCATTTCTTCAGGCGTCACCGCATGGCGTGGCAGGCCACCCTTGGCCAACATTTCGGACACTTTGCCTGCGTGGTCAAAGCCTTTTTTGTCGCGATAAATGTGCAGGATGCCTTGTTTCTTCAAATCGAAGTCGATGTTTTCTGCCTGGGCCCAGGCAAACAAATGTTGACGCGCAGCCACGGCCAACTTGGTGGTTTCAATGGTGTTCTTCTCGTAGTCGGTCATGGATCCCATGAACTCTGCAAACCAAGAAATTTTGTGCCAGCTGGGTTTTGGATTGACCAACAGCGGTGCATCGCTCTTGAGCATCCACTTCAAGCCCTTGATGATGGTGGAGGGGTGAGTCCAGACTTCTGCATTGGAAGCCGACAGTTGCCCGCCATTGGCAAACGAAGTCTCCATGGCGGCATAGCGATGACGCTCAAACAAAGTGACAGAGAAGCCGCGTTTGGCCAATGCATAAGCTGTGGTGACACCGGTAATACCGCCGCCCACTATAGCGATTGTTTTCATGATTCAGGTCTTTCAAAACGTCAGAAGGTTGAGCCAAGACACACCTGTACCTGTGGCGCCCCTTCTGTTTTGGACCTGAGAGATTCACAACACGCTAGGGTGTTGCTTGCTCCTGCGGTGGGTTTGCGGACGAAAACGCAAACCACTCTTCAGAATGAAATGTGGCATCGGTCCTTTTGCCTGAGAGTTTCCGGGGCGGTTGCTCCTTCGGCGTTGCTTCTTGAGCAATCTCTCCCGATGTCACTGGAATCTTTAAATTACGACTTGAAGAATTCCTTCGTCAAGTGTACCCAATAATCAGCGCCGGTGGCGATGTTGTCATCGTTGAAGTCGTAACCAGGGTTGTGCACCATGCACGCCCCTGCAGAGTCGCCATCACCATTGCCAATGAGCAAATAACTGCCGGGTACTTTTTCTAGCATGAAGGCAAAGTCTTCGCTGCCTGTTAAAGGTGGGCCGTTGAGAACAACGCGGTCAGCGCCCACCAAATCCATTGCCACTTGCCTAGCAAAATTGGTTTCGTTTTCGGTATTGACCAAAACGCAGTAGCCTTCCTTCCAGTCAACTTCTGCGCTGACGCCAAAGCTTTCTGCTTGTGATGTGGCAATGGCCTTGATGCGTTGTTCGAGCAGCTTGCGAACGCCAGGATCTAGCGCTCGCACACTTAACTCTAAAGTGGCCAAAGCTGGAATGACATTGTTGGCCTTGCCGGCATGAATAGAACCCACTGTGACCACGGCTGTGTGCAATGGATCAACGTTGCGTGACACCACAGTTTGAAGCGCCATCACGATGGAAGCGGCTGCGACCAGCGTGTCTGTTGCGCGATGTGGCATGCCGCCGTGTCCGCCTGTGCCATGAACCCGAATGGTGACATAGTCGCTAGATGCCATGGCGCTGCCACTGCGAAACACAAATTGTCCAACGGGAACTCCCGGCATGTTGTGCATGGCAAAGATTGCGTCGCATGGAAAGAGGTCAAACAGACCGTCGTTCATCATGCGCAGTGCACCGCCACCGCCTTCTTCTGCGGGTTGAAAAATGAGGTGCAGCATGCCGTCAAAATCAGCATTCAGTGCCAGTTCATGTGCTGCAGCCAGCAACATGGCGGTGTGACCATCATGTCCACAGGCATGCATCAAGCCAGGCTTGGTGCTAGACCACTCGGCACCACTGGCTTCTTGGATTGGCAACGCATCCATGTCTGCGCGCAAGCCTAGGCTGCGTGAGCTAGTGCCACGTTTTAGCGTGCCCACCACACCCGTGCCGCCCAAACCGCGGTGCACCTGATAGCCCCATGCTTCAAGTTTGGCGGCCACCAATTCAGAGGTTCGGTGTTCTTCAAAAGCCAACTCGGGGTGACGGTGAATGTCACGCCGGAGTTGGATGAATTCACCCACTCTGGCTGTGAGGGCTTCGCGCAGATACGTCATGTTTATTGTGGTTGCAAGTTGATTGATTTGGCAATGGCGCGGAACTGAGCGGTGCCATCAGCGTAAGCTTTGTCGACGGCTTGCAAAGACAAAGGCTTCGCAACCAACTGGCTGTTGGCTTCCAGACCACTTCGAACTGCGGGGTCATTCAAAGAGTCTGTGATGGTTTTGTAGATGATCTGAACAATGGGCTCAGGTGTATCTTTCTTTACAAAGTAACCGGTCCAAATGTTGAAGGTAAAGTTTTTGAGAGACTTACTTTCAGAGATGGCTGGATATGCTTTGACAGATTCCAAGCGCTCGCTGTTGAGCATGGCCAGAACTTTGAGTTTGCCTTGCTTGTGCAATTCGTCGTAAGCTTTACCGTAGGGTGCCAGAAAGATGTCAACTTGGCCACCAATTAAATCCTGATTGGCGGGTGCGACGCCTTTATAAGGAATGTGCGTCATTGGAATGTTCGTGACTTTGGACAAGTGTTCGCCCAACAGGTGATAGAAGGAGCCTGGGCCTACGCTAGCGTATGTAATGGGGCGCCCTGCTTGGGCTTCTTTGCGTGCATAGTCAATTAACTCATCCACGTTGTTGACTGGCAAATCTTTGCGTGCCAAAAAACCAATTTGCGCAGTGGCAATCATTTGCACCAAGCGGAAGTCTTCGCTCTTGAACTTGACAGCTGAAAGGGCCAAAGGTGCCAAGATCAACTCGTTCGGTGAGCCTTGAAAAATGATCTGGCCATCTGAGGGTGCGTTCAAAACTTTTTGTGCAGCAATGGAACCACTGGCGCCACCCAAGTTGTCAACGATAACGGGCTGTCCTAAATTTTTAGACAGGGTGTTGTTTACCGTGCGTGCAATCACGTCAGACAAACCACCCGCAGGGTAGGGCACCAACAAGCTAACCGGCTTGGTGGGGTAGGTTTGTGCAAAGACGCTGCCTGCCAAGAGCAAGGTGCCCATGGCCGTTGCCATGTTCTTGAAGCATTTTCCAACAACTGATGTCATTCTTTATCTCCCTTTTGTTTAAATAGTGTGTCCATCCTAAAAATGCCTTGAATCAAAGTCAAATGCATATTAATATGGATTAGCATGAATTAAATGCATGGAATTTAGCAATGACTTTGGTTCAACTGAAACACTTCTTAGAGCTGGCCGCCAATGGCTCTTTCAGCAAATCAGCGGAAAGGCTTTACTTAACGCAGCCCGCCCTCAGTCGAAGCATCAAGTCTCTAGAAGATGAACTGGGGCAGTCCTTGTTTGATCGGGTGGGGCGCAAAAACGAACTCACACCGTTTGGCCAACACATCTTGCAGCAAGCCCAAGAGTTGGTCGATGCAGCCAACAACCTCAAGCAAAGCAGCAAGCAACTGCTGACGGGGCAAAGCGGTCAGCTCAAGCTTGGACTGGGTTCGGGGCCAGGCGCATTGTGGATGACGCCCCTTCTGACTTACGTCGCCAAAGAGTGCCAGGGTGCGCGACTAGAAATAGCGCGTGGTGCCACCACTTCATTGGTGCAACAGTTGCGTGAGCGTTTGTTGGATGCGTTGATATTGGACATCCGCTCCCTCAGCCCCTCCACCGATTTGAAGGTTGAACCTCTGTGTGAGTTGCCTGGCACCTTCATGTGCAACAAAAAACATCCATTGGCCAAGTTGAAACGCGTGAGCTTCGAGCAGTTGATTCAATACCCTGTTGCATCGACCCCTCTCAGCGATGAAGTGGCCCGCGTTCTCACTGAAAAGTATGGCTCGCAAGCACATCCATCGCAAATGGTTCAGCTCCGTTGCGAAGAAATTGCCAGTTTGCTTGACGTGGCCAGAAATACGCAGACCGTGGTTTTGACAGTTCGAGCCGTGGCGCCAGACTTGGTGGAAATTGCCATGTCGCCACCCTTAAATGCCACCGCAAGATTTGGTTGGGTTTCTCTTAAATCGAGGTCTGAAGTGCCATTTGCAAAATCACTGAGGCAAGCCGCAATGGACATGGTGCCGCACTAGACAACGGCATAACCTTCATCGGTGATCACTCGGATCAATTCATCTTTGGGTTGATCACTTTCAACGTCGACTTTTTCTAAAGGTCGATCAATGCTCACCTTGGCCTCGGGATCTAGCCGTGTAATGGCCTTTTTGACGGCCATTTCACAATGTCCGCATGTCATGCCTTGAACTTGAAAAGTGTGATTCATCGTGCGCTCCTGTCCAAAAGATGTAAGCTTAGTCTATGTCCGAATTGTCCTGCGATATTGGTATTGGCGGCATGACCTGTGCGTCATGTGTTGCGCGCGTGGAACGAGCCATTTCAAAATTGACCGATGTCAAGTCGGTCAGTGTCAATCTGGCCACCGAATCGGCCAGAGTTATTTGGAACGACACATCAAATGACATTGCCAATTTGCAAACGCAACAGGCGCGCTTGCGGCGTGCTGTGCGAGATGCAGGCTACGAGCCGCTCGCAGCAGAACACCTTGAGCAAGCGCCAGTAAGCGCATGGGCGGGCTTTGGGCCTGTGGCCATAGGTTTGTTGTTGAGTGCGCCCTTGGTCTTGCCAATGTTGGGTGATGCGCTAGGCAAACACTGGATGTTGCCAGCGTTGTGGCAGTTTGTGCTGGCAACACCCGTGCAATTTATATTGGGTGCGCGCTTTTACAAAGCAGGTTGGCATGCCTTATTGGCGGGCAGTGGCAACATGGACCTGCTGGTGGCCATTGGCACCACGGCGGGTTGGCTGTTGTCCATGTGGCTGTGGCTGACAGCGCCTGCAGGTCACATGGTGCATTTGTATTTTGAGGGCTCTGCTGTCGTGATTACTTTGGTGTTGTTGGGCAAGTGGCTAGAAGCGCGAGCCAAACGGCAAACAACAGATGCCATTCGTGCGTTGCATGCTCTAAGGCCTGAGAAGGCTCGTGTCATCACACGCGATGGCGAACTTGAAATTCCAATTCAAGAATTGCTATTGAACGACCGCATGGTGGTGCTGCCTGGCGAGCGCTTTGCGGCCGATGGCTTGGTGTTGGAAGGACAGACGCAAGTCGACGAAGCCCTGTTGACTGGCGAGCCCTTGCCAGTGCACAAAAGCGCAGGCTCACGTGTTACGGGTGGAAGCATCAATGGCGAGGGCAGGGTGGTGGTTGACGTTTGCGCTACGGGCACGTCCACGGTGTTGGCCAACATCATTCGTTTGGTGGAAGATGCGCAAGCCGCCAAGGCTCCCATTCAGCGTTTGGTGGATCAAGTCTCGGCTGTGTTTGTGCCCGTTGTGTTGGTGTTAGCCGTTCTCACATGTTTGGCATGGTGGTTTACAGGCCACAGCATGGAGGTGTCTCTTATTCACAGCGTTGCTGTGTTGGTCATTGCCTGTCCATGTGCTTTGGGCTTGGCCACACCTGCCGCCATCATGGCGGGTACGGGTGTTGCAGCCAAACATGGCATCCTGATTAAAGATGCGCAGGCCTTGGAAGTGGCGCACAAAGTTGACACAGTGGCCTTTGACAAAACAGGCACTCTGACGGTGGGGCAGCCCCGTTTAATTTCCTTGACCCGTGTCAATATCAACGAATCACTCACACCATTTTCAGATGCCCAATTGCTGAGCATGGCGGCCAGTTTGCAAAGCGGCAGTGAGCATCCTTTGGCGCATGCTGTGATGGCTGCAGCCAAAGCGCAGCAGCTCAATGTGTCAGCGCCCGAGTCCTTCAAGGCTGTTCCTGGATTTGGCAGTGAAGGTCAAGTACAAGGTCATTCATTGCTGTTAGGAAGTCAGCGTTGGATGACTCAGTTGCACGTGTCAACTCGTTCTTGGCAAGATGAAGTTAACAGGCTGCAGTCTGCAGGATTCACGGTGTCGGTGCTGGCGCAGCGCATTGACTCAGAAGTCAAAGCCTTGGCCATCTTGGCGTTTGGCGATGAGCCCAAGCCTGGCGTTCAAAACGCATTGAAAGTTCTAAGAGCGCAAGGCCTGCGTTTGGTCATGATTTCGGGCGACAACCAAGGTGCCGCAATGGCCATGGCGGCCAGACTTGGTTTGATGCCAGGCGAAGTGTTTGCGGAGGTTTTGCCAGGCGACAAAGCAGCATTGGTGCGAAGTTTGCAAACCGATGCGCAAGGTCACAGGCATGTCCTTGCTTTTGTGGGAGACGGCATCAACGATGCACCTGCCTTGGCTGCAGCCGATGTGGGTTTGGCCATGGCCAACATCAGCGTCGATGGACATCGTGGCGGCACCGATGTAGCCATGCAGGCCGCTGGCATTACATTGATGCGCGGGGATGTTGCCTTGGTTGCGAGTGCATTGAACATCTCGGCAAGAACCGTGGCCAAAATCCGTCAGAACCTTTTTTGGGCCTTTGCTTATAACGCCGCTGGCATTCCACTGGCCGCACTGGGTTACTTAAGCCCAGTGGTGGCTGGCGCTGCAATGGCCTTGAGTTCGGTCAGTGTCATGACCAACGCCTTGTTGTTAAAGCGCTGGCGCCCTTGATGCAAGTCAAGCTTGCTGTGCTGTAGGCGGGGTATTTTCTAGCATTGACTCTTCGTTCATGTCAGTTGCTTGCGTGTCCACCAAAGCTTGATAAGCCCGCCAAGTGGCGTGACCTACCCATGGCGCCACAACGATTAGCAGGGGCTTGAAAAATATCAGGGCAGATCCTACCAACAAGACGATGCACAGTGCCCACACAAAACACGTCAGCGTGTTGTTCCAGAGCGCGTTGGCACTTGTAAAAATAGCTTCAAGGGTGTCGCAGGGCCTGTCTAACAGCATGGGCACCGAAACCACCGACAGCGCAAAAGCCAGCGAGGCAAAAACCGATCCTACGCAAAGCCAGACCAACAAAAACTCAATGTTTTTGAGCGACACAATTTGTCCTATCAAACTTTGCATGTCGGGGTATTCATGACTGGCAAACAAAGCAAATAGCACAATGGAAACGCGCACCCAAATGATCATTAAAAATGTCAGAATGACTGCAAAAAAACCGATGGACTTCCAGTTGCGAAACCATGCGGTAGTGCTTTTAATCAAGCTCGCTTTTCCGTCTTGCTGCTGTTGGCGAGACAAATCATAGATGCCTGTGCAAATGATGGGGCCCATCAAAAAGAAGCTTGCCGTGAGACCCATGGTGGCTTTCCAATAGGTGGCGTAGATAAACGAAATAACGAAAGCCACAAGGGTGAACACCAAGCCATAGTAGGTGCCCTTGAACTGCGTTGCGCGCATATCAGAAAAGCCTTCAGACAGCCATTGAATGGCGCTGAACATGGGCAGTTGGGTACGAATCGTTGCCATGGTTAACTCCCGTCAAACTGACCTAGAAACTTCAATGAAATCCTGACAGTTGATTCAAGCAGATTTTCAGTGAATTGCGCAAGCCCCAAAGTCAAGCGCAGCGACTAAACAACAATGTAATGGTCTAGCAACAAGGCGGCAAACAAAGCCGTGAGGTGAATCAGAGAGAAGCGAAAGGTTTTGCGTGCCAAATCGTCTGAGTATTTTTTAAACAAAGCGACGGCATAAGCAATAAAACCAATGCTCAAAATGACAGCGCACACCAAGTAAATCCACGAACTCATGCCAAAAGCGAATGGCATGAGGCAAGACGCTGCCAGTAAAAAGGTGTACAAAAGAATTTGTAACCTGGTGAATTCGTTGCCGTGCGTGACGGGCAGCATGGGTAGGCCCGATTGACGATAGTCTTCAACTCGGTAGAGTGCCAATGCCCAAAAATGGGGCGGTGTCCACAAAAAGATAATCAAAAATAGAATGGCTGCCTCTGCACCGACTTGCCCAGTCATGGCGGCCCATCCCAATACGGGCGGCATGGCGCCTGAAGCACCGCCAATTACGATATTTTGGGGTGTCATCGGCTTTAAGACCAAAGTGTAAATAACCGCATAACCAATAAAGGTTGCAAAGGTTAGCCACATGGTGAGGGGGTTGATCCAGACGTACAGCAAGACCGAACCCAAAGCGCACAAGATGACCGAAAAGCCCAGTGCTTGTAGATCTGAAAGCTCACCACGTGCGGTGGGGCGCCATGCCGTGCGGCGCATCTTGGCATCAATGCTTTTTTCAACCAAGCAATTGAAAGCCGCGGCTGCACCGGCCACAAGCCAAATGCCCAAGCTGGCCACAGCCATGCGCTGCCATTCTTCAAAAGTGGGGGCACCTGGAACAGCCAGAACCATGCCAATCAGCGCACAAAAAACAATGAGTTGAATGACTCTGGGTTTGGTGAGCGCGTTGTATTGCTTAAAGAGAGGACCAATAATCATTTGTCACTTTTAACAGGAAATTCTGGCAGTTGTTAAGTTACGTGTAAGAGTCCGCTTAATGTGCATAAGAATTGAATAGAAATACGATGAATTGTTTGTCACATGCGTTGTGCTTAGCGGGTTTTCGCTATGTAGCGAAAGTGATCTATGTATAATATTTGATTTAGATCAACCACAACAAAATTTTTCACAATGCTCACCATAAGACTCAAATCTTTTGCCTTCATGGCGGCCTTGTTCGCAGGTTTGTCCGCGTCGTTATCTCAAGTACAAGCTCAAGACTTGAAGGGTGACGTTCAGGCAGGAGAGAAAAAGATTGCCATGTGCATTGGCTGCCACGGCATTGTTGGCTACCAAGCCAGCTTCCCCGAAGTTTACAAAGTTCCCATGATTTCTGGCCAAAGTGCCAAATACATTGCTAACTCATTGGCAGCGTACAAATCAGGCGAGCGCAAGCACCCTACCATGCGCAGCGTGGCATTGGGTCTGACCAATCAAGATGTGGCCGATATTTCTGCCTATTACGAACTTCACAGCAACGCAGTTGCGCCCGAGCAGCTGGCGCCGCCATCAGCCAAAGTTGCAGAATTGCTGACCAAAGGCGGCTGTGCTGGTTGCCATGGCGCCAATTACAGCAAGCCTACAACCCCAGACTTTCCCAAAATTGCAGGACAGCACCGCGACTATTTGTATGTGGCTCTTAAGTCTTACAAGTTAGATGGCAAAGCCACATGGGGCCGCAACAACGCCATCATGGGTGGTGTTGCCAAACAGTACACCTTGGCTGAACTCAAAATGATCTCAGATTACCTGGGTGGACAGGCTGGCGAACTCAAAGTTGTTCCTCAGTCTAAATTCCGTTGAGACCGGTGGGTCAAAGCCAGCACTGCATTTCAAGGATATAAAAGTGAATAAATTGAGTCAAAATTGGAATAAATTGAGCTCCGCCGCTGCTGTCGCAATGGCTGGTGTGTCAACCGGCGCCTTTGCCGTCAGCGACCTCCCTGGTGGTCCAGCTGTTCGTCAATTGAACTTGCATTTGCCAGCTACCAAGTTGGCAGAAGATGTGGTGTATTTGCACTGGTTCATGATGGCCATTTGTTTGGCAATCTTTGTTGCAGTGTTTGGCGTGATGTTCTATTCCATCTTCAAGCACCGCAAATCACAGGGGCACAAGCCTGCGCACTTCCACGAGTCGATCAAAGTTGAAATCGCGTGGACCGTGGTCCCATTCATCATTGTGATTTTCATGGCAATCCCTGCAACGAAGACCGTGATTGCCCAAAAAGACACGTCCAACGCCGACCTCACCATCAAGGCTACTGGCTACCAGTGGCGCTGGGGCTACGATTACATCAAGGGCGAAGGTGAAGGCATTTCCTTCATTTCATCGCTCGACAACGAGCACCGCATCATGTCCAATACTGGCGTTACAACAAACGCGCCAAACGACTACCTGTTGAAGGTTGACAATCCTTTGGTGGTGCCAGTGGGCAAGAAAATTCGCATCATCACTACCAGCTCTGATGTGATTCACTCCTTCGCCATGCCATCTTTTGGTATCAAGCAAGATGCAATTCCTGGTTTTGTTCGTGACACGCACTTCCGTGCCGAGCGTACCGGCGATTTTTATGGCCAGTGCCAAGAGTTGTGCGGTAAAGAGCATGCATACATGCCTATCCATGTCAAGGTTCTGTCCGATGCGGATTACGCTGCATGGGTCAAAAGCAAAAAAACTGCTGCCCCTGCTGCTGAAGTAAAGCAAGCCAGTGCCACGGCGCCTGAGCAAGTTGCTCAAGTTGCTGCACCTGTCAAGAATTGATTGCGTTAAAAGACCGAGGTAAATCATGAGTTCTGTTATCACACCCCATGGCGCCGGAGCCGATTCACACGCCCACGATGATCATCATGCTGCGCACGGATGGCGTCGCTGGGTCTACGCTACCAATCACAAAGACATTGGTACCCTGTACCTGTTGTTTGCATTCGCCATGCTGATGCTGGGCGGTGTATTGGCACTGCTCATTCGCGCTGAGTTGTTTCAGCCAGGTTTGCAAGTTGTCAACCCCGAGCTGTTCAATCAGCTGACCACCATGCACGGACTGATCATGGTGTTTGGCGCCATCATGCCGGCCTTTGTGGGTTTTGCAAACTGGATGATTCCATTGCAAATTGGTGCTTCTGACATGGCCTTTGCTCGCATGAACAATTTCAGCTTCTGGCTGATGATTCCTGCGGCCATTACGCTGTCTTCAACGTTCTTTATGCCTGGCGGTGCGCCTGCTGCAGGTTGGACTTTGTATGCGCCCTTGACCATGCAAATGGGCCCCTCTATGGATGCGGCTATTTTTGCATTGCACATCTTGGGTGCTTCTTCCATCATGGGTTCCATCAACATCATCGTGACCATTTTGAACATGCGTGCCCCTGGCATGACGCTCATGAAGATGCCGATGTTTGTCTGGACATGGCTCATTACGGCCTTCTTGCTGATTGCTGTGATGCCTGTTTTGGCTGGCGCCATCACCATGACGCTCACAGACCGTCACTTTGGTACCACCTTCTTTAATCCTGCTGGCGGCGGCGACCCTGTGATGTACCAGCACATTTTCTGGTTCTTCGGTTACCCCGAGGTGTACATCATGATTTTGCCGGCCTTCGGCATCGTGAGCCAGATCATTCCAGCTTTTGCACGTAAGAAATTGTTTGGCTACTCCTCTATGGTTTATGCCACAGCCTCTATTGCGATTCTGTCCTTCATCGTGTGGGCACACCACATGTACACCACTGGCATGCCAGTGACTGGCCAGTTGTTCTTCATGTACGCCACCATGTTGATCTCTGTACCAACAGGCGTCAAAGTGTTCAACTGGATTGCTACCATGTGGCGTGGTTCCATGACTTTTGAAACACCAATGCTGTTTGCAGTGGGTTTCATCTTCGTGTTCACCATGGGTGGATTCACAGGTCTCATCTTGTCAATGGCCCCAATCGATTTGCAGTTGCAAGACGGTTACTACGTGGTGGCGCACTTCCACTACGTGTTGGTGGCTGGTTCTTTGTTTGCCATGTTCGCAGGTGCCTACTATTGGCTGCCTAAGTGGACGGGTGTGATGTACAAAGAGTCACGCGGCAAGTTGCACTTCTGGTGGACGCTGATTTCTTTCAACGTCACATTCTTCCCCATGCACTTCTTGGGCTTGGCAGGTATGCCACGTCGCTACGCCGACTACCCAATGCAATTCGCCGACTTCAATGCCATCGCATCTGTGGGCGCGTTCTTCTTCGGTTTTGCGCAGGTTTATTTCTTCTTGTTTATTATCTTGCCTTGCATGCTTGGCAAAGGTGAAAAAGCACCCCAGAGTCCTTGGGAAGGTGCCGAAGGTTTGGAGTGGGAAGTGCCATCACCCGCACCCCATCACACTTTTGAGACACCTCCAAAGTTGAATGCTGATGCCAACAAAGTGATCGCTTGATTCACTTTGAACATGCTCACTAACTAAAGATACAAGATGCAAACCAACTTTAAGTTGATGAGCAAGCTGCTCTTGGTTAGCTTGAGCATGTTCGCTTTTGGCTACTTGCTTGTGCCCTTGTATGAAGCTTTTTGTGAGTGGTCTGGCGTCAATGTTTTGTCGCTGGCAGAACGAGAAGCCAAAGGGTCTATGAACGGTCGGGCCACTTTGCCCGCCAATACCCAAGTTGATCTGTCTCGCAAAATAACGGTTGAGTTTGATACCAACGTTCGCGGACCTTGGCACTTTGCACCTGCCGAGCGCTCATTGCAAGTCAACCCTGGCGAGTTGGTTACCGTGATGTTTGAATTTCAAAACATTCAAGATCGCAAGATGTCTGCTCAGGCTATTCCCAGTTATGCGCCTCAGCAAGCTTCATCGCACTTCAACAAGCTTGAGTGTTTTTGTTTCAATCAGTACACATTGGCGCCAGGTGAAAAGAAACAGTGGCCTGTTACTTTTTACATCAGCCCCAAAATTTCGAAAGACGTCACCACCGTGACGCTTTCATATACCTTCTTTGAAATAGGCGCCAGCATATGAGTGATCAAATGCAAGCGCCTGTGGCAGCCAGCAAAAGCTCTTTGTTGCGTGCTTTTGTCATGGTTGCATGGTCTTTCTTTGGCATCCGAAAAGGTGCTGAACACCAACGTGATCTTTCAATGGTCACGCCCGTTCAACTCGTCATTGTTGGCGTTGTTTCGGGCTTGTTGTTTGTCATGTCTTTGGCCCTGGTGGTCTCGTTAGTCTTGAGTTAAGTAGGAGAAAACAAAATGAGTGCAAATTCGCACGGCGGCACACCCTATTACTATGTTCCCGGACCATCACGGCACCCTGCCATGGCTGCGCTGGGATTGTTTTTTGTCATCGTGGGTGCTGGCCAGTGGGTCAATTCATCCGACTGGGGCAAATACTCTTTGTTGTTGGGCATGATCATTTGGTTGACCACCTTGTACCAATGGTTTGGCGACGCCATCGATGAAAGTTTGCACAGCCAATACGGTGCCCGCATTGACAACTCCTTCCGCTGGAGCATGGGCTGGTTCATCTTCTCAGAAGTGATGTTCTTCGGTGCATTCTTTGGCGCGCTTTGGTGGGCACGTGTTCACGCAGTGCCTAACTTGGGCAACGAAGAAAATCTTTTGCTCTGGCCCGACTTCAAAGCAGCTTGGCCAAGTACGCAAGCAGGTGCCACAGCTTCTCCTGCCGGTATTATTGAAGCCTTCACCACCATGGGCCCCTTCTGGTTGCCCACCATCAATACAGCTTTGTTGTTGACATCGGGTTTAACGCTGACCATTGCGCACCACGCTTTGCGTGACAACAACCGCAGCAAAACCATCATGTACATGTGGTTGACAGTGCTGTTGGGCGTTGCGTTCTTGATCTGTCAGGGTTATGAATATGCACACGCTTATTCCGACCTCAACCTCAAGTTGTCTTCTGGTATTTTCGGTTCAACCTTCTACATGCTGACCGGCTTCCACGGCTTCCACGTGTTCTTGGGCATGTTGATGCTGTTGGTCATCACTTTGCGTCTGCAAAAAGGCCACTTCACATCCGAAAGCCATTTTGGCTTCGAAGGTGCCGCTTGGTACTGGCACTTCGTAGACGTGGTTTGGTTGGGCTTGTACGTGCTGGTTTACTGGCTCTAATTAGATACAACCATAAAAAACGCCCCTTTCAAGGGGCGTTTTTTTTACCTAACGGTGCCAAATTCAGAGGGCTGAATCCATCCCATGGCATATGAGAAGATGATGGCCACGAAAAGGGCAATAGACAAGCCAATTCGCCAAGACAAGGCTTTGGCCATGTTGGCTGCCTTGTCTTGTTTGTCGGGCCCGCCTCGAACCATGAAGACACCGGCTGCAATCAAGCTGCCAATAATGCCAATAAATACCAGTGCAATTGAAAATTTCATAAACTTATTATCCTTGGAAACCGTCAAAATTACATGAAGCCAGTTGAATCACCTCAGTCCAAAGGCCCTGGCCGCGACAAATCAGGGATGTTTTCACGAATTTGGTTTGTGATTCTCTTGGCAACTTTGCTTGTATCTGGCATTACATTTCGCATGGGCTTGTGGCAACTTGACCGTGCTCAAGTTAAAGAATCTGCCAACGATTTGACGGTAGCGCGGCAAATGGCCCCCGCCTTGCGCAACCAAGATTGGAATGTGACCGAGCTGCCCGATACTTGGCTTCAGCGCAAAGTCGATTTAGAGGGGCGGTGGTTGCACGAGTACACCATTTACCTAGACAACCGCGTACTCAAAGGCGCAACTGGCTTTTATGTTTTGACGCCTCTGCAATTGACCAATGGCCCTGTACTTTTGGTGCAACGTGGCTGGGTTCCCCGCGACCGTGTACGCAGCGATCTTTTGCCAAAGGTTCAGACGCCTGAAGGCCAAATCAAGGTTCAGGGTAAAGTGGTCATGCCGCCTTCCAAAATGATGGAACTGGGCGCCTCTGCCCCTGCAAGCGAAGGGTTTGCCGTGCTCAGGCAAAATGTGGACTTGAATGAGTTGCGCGTGCAAACCAAATTGCCCATTGTGGCAAGTGTGCTTCAAACGGGTGAACCTTCTGAAGGAATGCTACGAGATTGGCCGCAAGCCATTTCGGGTGCGGACAAAAACCGTGGCTATGCGTTTCAATGGTTCGCCCTGTCTTTTTTAACTTTATGTTTGTTCCTCTGGTTCCAAGTCTGGAAGAAAAAATCGAATGACTAAATCTCAAGATCCTCGCGACTTGAAGCCCATCGGCTTGACCGTTTACGACCTGCCTTCACCCGAAGCCAGCTCGCTAGAAGCCGCCACCAGAACCCGCAAGGGGCGTTTGTGGTTTTTCTTCTTGGTCATGATTTGTGCTGCACCTGTGGTGTTGTCCTACCTTACCTACTACGTCATTCGTCCTGAAGTCAAAACAAACCATGGTGCCTTGATCGAGCCCCAGCTGCCTTTGCCAACATGGTCTGTGACAGACCTCAAGGGGCAAACACTTCCGATCAGTCAGTTCAAAGGGCAATGGCTCATGCTGGTTGTCGCCTCTGGAAGTTGCAACGAGCAATGTGAACGGCTTTTGTATGTTCAGCGTCAAGTGCATAAATTGATGAACAAAGCAAATGATCGAATCGACAAAGTTTGGTTTGTCACCGATCAAACTGTGCCGGCTGAGCCCTTGATCAAAGCCATTGAAGGTGCCACGGTTGTCCGAGTCAATCGTGAGCAACTTGCACAGTGGTTGTATCCTTCAAGTACCACCACACTTGAAGATCATATTTATTTGATCGATCCCATGGGCAATTGGATGATGCGATTTGAATATCCAAAGGACGCCAGCATGGTGGTCGATATGAAACGAGATTTAGAGCGCTTGATGCGCGCTTCGTCTTCTTGGGACAAAGCGGGTCGTTGAAAAAATATGAAATCCAAAACTCTTGCTACATGGCTAGCTTTTTTACTCGGTCCAATCGGTGGGCATCGTTTTTACCTCATGGGGTTTCAAGACATGTTGGCTTGGTTCATGCCCATACCCACAGCTTTGGGTATGTGGGGCATCAACCGCGTTAAAGAGTTTGGTCTCGACGATCCCCTCAGCTGGGTTTTGTTGCCCATCTTGGGCTTGCACATTGCTGCTTGCTGTTTACAGGCTATTTTGTATGGCCTGTCGACGCCAGAAAAATGGAACGCACGCTTTAATCCAAGCGCAGATCCTGCGGCAGAAGCCGGCCGTAGCCACTGGGGTACAGTGTTTGGCATTATTTTCAGTTTGTTAATTGGAACCGCTGCCTTGATGTCTGCCATTGCCTACAGCACACAAAAATACTTTGAGTTGACCTTGGAGCGTCAAGCCGAAGCGGTTCAAACCAAGCCCACCCTTTGATCAAGTTCGTCACAAATCTATCAACTCTTTAACGATGAAGCAAAAGCCATGAGCCTCAAAATTGTTGTTTACTCCAAGTCTGCATGCCCTCAATGCGAGTCTGCCAAAATGCTACTCAAGACACGTTCGTTGGCTTACGAAGAAATCAAAATTGACGACGAAGCTGAGCGCATGGCTTTCTATGAAAAATGTGGGCCCGCAGTGCGCCAAATGCCACAAATCTTTATCAACGACCAGCGCGTGGGTGGGCTGGCAGGTTTGCAAGCGGCCTTGGCTCAAATCAGCCAATAAATACCAAGCCGGCCAGGTCAAACCCTAGTCGTCTTCCCTAATGCGTTCATGGCACGGGCTACCTAGAATCAGCCTAGGCTTGTGACCATCTTTTCAGGAGACAGTTTGAACGCGAACCAAATTCAAAATGCCTTGGTCCTTTGCATGATCTTGGGCTACGCTGCCACTGAAATTATCAGCCGGCGCTACAAAAATACTGTGCACGCTACTGCCAACGACACCAAGCTTGAACTCTTCATGTTCATTAGCTTGCTGGCCATCACACAGCCATTGGCCATGTTGGCCACCGCCAAGCTGGGTGCCTGGTTGGCCCCCGACTACAGAGGTATGTTGGCGGATTTGCCTTGGTGGGGCATGGTGGGCTTGTTGCTGGTGTTTGACGACATGACTCAGTATTGGTGGCATCGGCTTTCGCATTCGCCTTTGTTGTGGCCTTTGCACCGTGCGCATCACTCTGCTGCTTACATGAGCATTCGCGTTACCTTTAGAAACAACTTTTTCTACTACCTGATGATGCCGGGTTTGTGGTTTGCAGGCGCTTTGCTTTATTTAGGCGTGGGCGGTTTGGTCTATGCCCTTTACATCGTGGTTAAGTTGACTGTTATTTTGGGTGCTCACTGCGCCTGGCGTTGGGATGAGCCCTTGTACAAAATTCCGGCCTTGCGTCCGCTGATGTGGGTGCTTGAGAGAACCATCTCTACGCCTGCTACTCATTGGGCTCACCATGCCATTACGCAAAAAGATGGTGTGGGCCATTACAAAGGCAACTTTGGCAATCTGCTGTTTATATGGGACATCATTTTTGGGTCAGCGCACATTACCCAAAAATACCCAGCGCAAGTCGGTTTAAAGGATGACCAATTGTTTGGTCAAGAACACTGGTATCACCAGATGTTTTTCCCTTTGTTTCAGTCAAAGCGCGAATATAGTGCCCTTAAGTTTGGTGGCAAGATTTACACGGAAGAAGAGTAAAAAAGGGCGCCTAGCGCCCTTTTTCATCAGTGCCTTTCGTCGCGCTTTGTTGACTCTATGTTCTGCTCAAACTAGTGCAGACTTATGCAGACTTTTGCAGCTTGTCTTGCGTGTTGTGCAAAAAGTCGCTTGCGTCGTGACGCTCGTGCAGCTGAGTCTCAAGCGGGCCCATGACACGGTTGACCATGCGGCCGCGCTTGACGGCGGGACGTGCTTCAATTTCATCAGCCCAACGAATGACGTGGGTGTATTCGTGCACTTGCAAAAACTCGCCAGAATCGTAACGCTCGCCTTTGGCCAAGCTGCCATACCAAGGCCAGATGGCCATATCGGCAATGGTGTAGTCGTCACCGCCAATGAATCGATGGTCGGCCAGACGGCGATTGAGCACGTCAAGCTCGCGCTTCACTTCCATGGCGAAACGGTCAATGGCGTATTCAATTTTGATTGGGGCGTAAGCGAAGAAATGGCCAAAGCCGCCCCCTAAATAAGGTGCGCTGCCCATTTGCCACATCAACCATGACATGCATTCGGTGCGCTTGACCACATCGGTGGGCAAAAAAGCTTTGAACTTTTCAGCCAGGTAAAACAGGATAGAGCCCGATTCAAAAACGCGAATGTCTTCAGGGCCGCTGCAATCGAGCAGCGCTGGAATTTTGGAGTTGGGGTTGACGTCGACAAAGCCAGAGCTAAATTGCATGCCTTCGTTGATGCGAATCAGCCAAGCGTCGTATTCAGCGCCACGGTGACCTAATTCCAGCAACTCTTCCAACATCACAGTCACTTTGATGCCATTGGGTGTGCCCAGGGAGTAAAGCTGCAAGGGGTGTTTGCCGCGTGGCAAAGCTTGCTCGTGAGTAGCACCTGCGACGGGTCGGTTGATGTTGGCAAAACGGCCACCGTTGGCTTTTTGCCAAGTCCAAACTTTTGGGGGAACGTAAGGAGAATCAGACATGCACTACCTCATAGAAATTGAGCTTAAGCGTACACGAGAAATTGGCCGGTGCACACGAGGAAAAACACGGACTTCTTTAGGTGAAGGCAATGGCAAGCGCCGTTGTCATCAAAAATACCATGAGTGCCCAAGTCATTTTGAGGCCATAGTTTTGGCCCCCGCTGATAAAACTTAACGCAGATTTGGAAACAATGCTTGCCGCGAGTACAGCCAGAATACCCCAGCGTGCTAAGGGTGGTACTGGCACCGCGGAATCTACCAACTGGGAGACGCTGACGGCAGCTGCATGAATTTCTGCAAAACCAACGACCACGGCAGAGACGAAAGTGCCCATCTGACCGAACACAGAACCCATCCAACTGGAGATAAGGCTAATGGTGCTGATGCTGAAGGCAATCATGAGCACATGAGACATTTGAAACGCGCGCTGACTTCGCGTGATGGCAAAGTTCAGCGGAAGCTGATGTCGCTTAAAAAGTGCAATGGCCATCCCAAGCAGCGAAAGTGCACCCAGTAGAAGTGGCACTGCCACAGCTTGCAGCAGTGGCATGGAACTGGCTCCTACAACGAGCGCAAACAACATCAGAGACGCCAGGGTAGACAGCAAGGCCGAGGCACAGGCGACGCCAGTGAGGGCAGGTTCTTGCTTCGATTTCTTGCCCAAGTCCATGATGACCGCCGTTGAAGATATCAGTCCAGACAAAAGACTGGCAATGGGCATGCCCCATTGAACGCCCTTGAGGCGAATGGCCAGGTGACCCAGCATGCCCGTAAACATGATGATGACAACCACTTTCCAAACGGCAAATGGCTGCAGGGCTCCCCAAGGATCAATGGCCTGTTGTGGCAACAAAGGCAAGACAATCAAGGCCGCAGAAAACAGAATGAGGGCATCTTCCAATTCGTTTTCAGTCAATAACTCTTGACTGAATTGACGCAGTGGTTTTTTGAGAAACAAAAGAACCGCAACGGCAACGCCCAGTGCTGCTGCCAAATCGTTTGAATGAATGGCCAATCCACCCAGCAATACCGTCATCATCAAGGACACTTCACCGGTCATGCCTGGGTCTTTGGTGTAAGACTTGTAATACCCTACGCCAATCAGAATGCCAGCAATGGCCAAAGCAACACCAAAGATCATGGACCCCAAGCTAAACGCAACTGCGCCCATCAAGCCTGCCACGGTGTGTGTTCTAACACCTGCCATCATTGCACCGGGTTGATGCAGTCGTTCTCTCACAATGCCAATGAGAAAACCCACACCCATTGCAGTGAGAAAACTCAAGGTATCGTCGGGTAGGTTCATTGAAGCATCTTATGCTTCAATGTGCAGCCTGTCAGCTAAATGTGTAGCCGTCCATGGCAATGACATAACTGCTTATCCCCCTGAAGAAAGCCTTTGCACTGGCATCTTTGCCGGCCGCGCCCATGGCCACAAAAAGGGGTAACAGGTGATCTTCTGTGGGGTGAGAACGAACACCTTCAGGCGAGTGCTGACGATAGTCAATCAAATTTTGTACATGATTGCCAGTCATTTGAATTTCTACCCAGTCTGCAAAAGTTTGAACGTAGGCAGGTGTGCGCCCGCCTTGCATGGCTGCCATCCTCAGATCACCTAAGTTGTGGGTGATGTTGCCAGAACCAATGACCAAAAAGCCTTGATGCGTTAACGCTTCTAGGGCTTGTCCCATGGCCAGTGCTTGGGCGGTGCCTGCATGGCTTTGAATAGACACTGCAATGACTGGAATGTCTGCATTGGGAAACATTTGTCGCAAGGGTGTCCAAGCGCCATGGTCTAAGCCTCGTGTAGGGTTGGTGTTAACTTGGCTAAAACGTTGTTGCAGCGCTTTGACCACCTGCATTGCAGCTTCTGGGTTGCCTTTGGCAGGGTATTTGATGGCGTAAAGCGCTTCTGGAAACCCATAAAAGTCGTAGATGGTTTCAAGATCGGTGGCTGTGCTCACGGTGGGAACTTCAGTGTCCCAATGCGGGCTGACAACGATGATGGCGCGAGGTTGAGGTAAAAGCGTCGGCAAGTGCGCCATGGCGGCACCAGCCGCGCCAGGCTCGAGGGCAAAAGTGGGAGAGCCGTGAGGTACAAAGAGGGTGTTTTTAAGTGTATTCATCATTGCTGTGCACCTTGCAGAAATTCGACATCCTCTAAAATCTAAGCATATGTTAGCTTCAAAACCACAATCCCCTTCCGTTGTTGCTTTTGCAAGCCCTCAAGACATGGCGCTCAAAATTCGCCAGAAGAGTCAACTCAAGGGACGCCAAGTCGACGAGTTGTCACTGGCTGAGGTTCGTGTACTTTTACCATGGGATGATTCAACGCTGAAGCAACGCCCCGATTTGCTGATCGAGCATCTGCACAAAATCAACGACACCTACCGGGGTCTGCATGAGCGCCATCTGGTGGCATTGGCCAAGCTAATGAACATCCCTATGGCAGAGGTGTATGAGGTGGCCACGTTCTACCATCACTTTGAAGTCATTCGCGACGGCGAGTCAGCGCCAAAGTTCACGGTGCGAGTGTGTGATGGGCTGAGCTGCGACATGGCGGGTGCCGCCACATTGCTTGGCAAGTTGCAGGCATCCCTTGGCAATGACAAAGTCAAAGTGGTGGCAGCCCCTTGCATGGGCCGATGCGAACAAGCGCCCGTTGCAGTGGTGCATCAACACGAAATGGGACATGCCTCGGTAGACCAAGTGATGCAAGCTGTCCAAGCCAATGACATTGAAGCAGTAGTACCCGACCACATTGATTTCAACGCGTACATGGCAGAAGGTGGCTACGAATTGCTTCAAGCATTGGCCAAGGGTCAATCAGACACAGAAGCTGTTCTGAAAGCCATGGAAGATTCAGGCTTGCGAGGCTTGGGCGGGGCAGGGTTTCCTGCTGGCCGTAAGTGGCGCATTGTGCGCGAGCAAGTTGCCCCCCGTTTGATGGCCGTAAACATTGATGAAGGCGAGCCCGGTACCTTCAAAGACAGAACGTATTTAGAGCGGGACCCGCATCGCTTTTTAGAAGGCATGTTGATAGCAGCGCACGTGGTGGGGATCGAAGCCATCTACATTTATTTGCGCGATGAATACCATGGCTGCCGACAAATTTTGGAAACAGAACTTCTCAAGCTCCAAGCCAATCCGCCTGTTGACTTGCCCAAGATTGAGTTGCGCCGGGGCGCTGGGGCCTACATTTGCGGCGAAGAGTCGGCCATGATTGAAAGCATTGAAGGCAAGCGCGGTGAGCCGCGCATGCGGCCGCCTTACATTGCGCAGGTCGGCTTGTTTGGCAGACCCACACTGGAGCACAACTTTGAAACCCTTTACTGGGTTCGCGACATTGTGCAAAAAGGACCTGCGTGGTTCTCTGGTTACGGCCGCCACGACCGCAAAGGTTTGCGCAGTTTCAGCGTCAGTGGACGCGTGAAAAAGCCAGGCGTAAAGTTGGCGCCGGCTGGTATCACCATTGCAGAATTGATTGAAGAGTATTGCGGTGGTATGCAAGAGGGCCACCAGTTCTACGCCTACTTGCCCGGCGGTGCTTCAGGTGGCATTCTTCCCGCATCGCTCAATCATATTCCGCTCGATTTTGACACCCTGCAACCCTACGGTTGCTTTATTGGTTCGGCAGCTGTCATTGTGCTGGGTCACCAAGACTCAGCGCGCCACGCTGCGCTCAACATGATGAACTTCTTTGCACACGAAAGTTGCGGCCAATGCACGCCTTGTCGCGTGGGCACAGCCAAAGCGGTTGCGTTGATGCAAGCCCCCAAGTGGGACAACAGCACCTTGGAAGATTTGAACCAAGTGATGACCGATGCCTCCATCTGCGGTTTGGGTCAAGCAGCACCAAACCCAATACGGTCTGTTCAGAAGTATTTTCCACAGGAGATCAATTGAATGAACGCCCCTGTGTCCAAAGAATTGCTGGCGCCGCCCAGCGTTGAATTTAAGCTCAACGAGCAAACGGTGGTGGGCTTTGAAGGTGAGTCCATCCTCAATGCAGCCAAGCGCCACGGCATTGACATTCCGCACCTTTGCTACAAAGAAGGCATGCGTGCCGACGGCAATTGCCGTGCGTGTGTGGTGGAAATTAAGGGCGAAAGAACACTGGCCCCCAGTTGCTGTCGCAACGTCACGCCTGGCCTCGAGGTACTGAGCCAAAGTCTTCGCGCCAAGAAAAGCCAAGAGATGGTGTTGGAGTTGTTGCTGTCCGATATGCCTGAGCAAGGCCACAAATGGACCGAAGCAGGGCAGCATGGTGAGCTGAGTGATTGGGCGCAAGCCATGAATGTCTCCGTCAGGCCTGAACTTCAAAGCCTGCGACGCGAGCAGCCTTCTGCCGATGTCTCTCACCCTGCAATGGCCGTCAACTTAGATGCTTGTATTCAGTGCAATCGTTGTGTTCGCGCCTGCCGGGAAGAGCAAGTGAACGATGTGATCGGATACGCGCATCGCGGTGCGCACAGTCAAATTGTGTTTGACTTGCAAGACCCTATGGGCCGCAGTACTTGTGTGGCTTGTGGGGAATGTGTTCAGGCTTGCCCCACCGGCGCACTCATGCCAAAGACGCAAGTGGGCTCACAAGTGGTGGACAAGAAGGTGGACTCTGTGTGTCCATTCTGTGGCGTGGGATGCTTGCTCACCTACAACATCAAAGACAACCGCATTGTGAGCGTGGAAGGGCGCGATGGTCCCGCCAATCACAATCGCTTGTGCGTCAAGGGACGATTTGGCTTTGACTACATTCAGCATCCGCAGCGACTCACGCTGCCCCTCATTCGCAAAGCTGGCATCCCCAAGGACCCAGAAGCAATTCAACATCTGAATCGCAACGCGGCCAAGTGGTCTGATGTTTTCAGAGAAGCTACATGGGAAGAAGCTTTGACTTTTGGGGCTGGTAAATTAAAACAATTGCGCGATGCGCATGGCCCTAAATCCTTGGCAGGCTTTGGCTCCGCCAAGGGCAGCAACGAAGAAGCTTACTTGTTTCAGAAGTTGGTGCGCACAGGTTTTGGTTCCAACAACGTCGATCATTGCACGCGCTTGTGCCATGCCTCCAGTGTGTCTGCATTGCTAGAGGGTGTTGGCTCTGCTGCCGTCAGCAATCAGGTGAACGATGTTGAACATGCCGGTTTAATTTTTGTCATTGGCTCCAACCCCACCGCCAATCATCCTGTGGCCGCCACGTGGATGAAAAACGCGGCCAAGCGCGGCGCCAAAATTGTGCTGGCCGACCCCCGCGTGACCGACATTGGCAAACACGCATGGCGCACACTGCAGTTCAAGCCCGACACCGATGTGGCCATGCTCAATGCACTCATTTTCACTGTCATAGAAGAAGGTTTGGTTGATCAAGACTTTGTTCAAACACGCGCTAGCAATTACGAAGCCTTGAAGCAAAACATTCAGGGCTACAGCCCCGAAGCCATGGCACCTATTTGTGGTGTGCCTGCCGCAACACTGCGCGAAGTAGCGCGCGAGTTTGCCACCAGCAAAGGCGCGATGATTTTGTGGGGCATGGGCGTGAGCCAGCACGTGCACGGCACCGACAACGCGCGTTGCCTCATTGCGTTGGTCACGGTCACCGGACAAATTGGCAAGCCAGGTTCGGGCCTGCATCCCTTGCGCGGACAAAATAATGTGCAGGGTGCCAGCGATGCGGGTCTCATTCCCATGATGTACCCCAACTACCAGCGCGTGACCAATCCAGAGGCTCACGATTGGTTTGAAAAGTTTTGGAATACACCACTGGACAAGCAACCCGGCTATACCGTGGTAGAAATCATGCACAAGGCCTTGGCCGATGACGCTGATCCGCACAAAATTCGCGGCATGTATGTCATGGGCGAAAACCCCGCCATGAGCGATCCAGATTTGAACCATGCACGGCATGCCTTGGCATCGCTAGAACACTTGGTGGTGCAAGATATTTTCATGACCGAGACCGCATGGCTGGCTGATGTGGTGTTGCCTGCGACGGCATGGCCAGAAAAAACCGGCACTGTGACCAACACCGATCGCATGGTGCAAATGGGTCGGCAAGCTGTTGAAGCGCCTGGCCAAGCCAGAGCCGATTTGTGGATCATTCAGCAAATTGCCAAGGGCATGGGCTTGAAGTGGCAGTACGAAGGCGAGCACCATGGTGTGGCGGAGGTGTATGAGGAAATGCGCCAAGCCATGCACGAAGTGATCAGTGGTATTTCATGGGACAGATTGGTCCGAGATTCCAGCGTGACCTATCCGTGCCTCACAGAAGAAGATCCTGGTCAGCCGACGGTTTTCAAAGATCACTTTGCAACCACTGATGGCCGTGTGCATTTGGTCCCTGCAGACATCATCCCCGCCAATGAGCGTCCTGATGCGCACTATCCCTTTGTGCTGATCACAGGACGTCAGTTAGAACATTGGCACACGGGCAGCATGACGCGTCGAGCGACAGTGCTGGATGCCATTGAGCCTGAAGCCACTGCGTCGATGTGTGGTGCTGATTTGTTGGCTTTGGGGGTGAATGCTGGTGACGTCATCACCTTGGCTTCAAGACGAGGCGAAGTGTGTTTGCGCGTACGCCGGGATGATGGCACACCGCAGGGTGCAGTGTTTGTGCCATTTGCTTATTACGAAGCGGCGGCCAATCTCATGACCAACGCCGCACTCGACCCGTTTGGCAAAATTCCTGAATTCAAATATTGCGCCATTGCTGTGAAAGCGGGCGGTCAGTTATCTGAATCAGTCGGGTTTTTTCAAGCACCGGCTTGAGAGCTTGCTAATTTGTAACGCTCATGTCCCGCGCGACGTAAGTCGCAAGCGGGGCAAGTGTTGCAACCATAACCCCAGGCATGGCGGTGGGTGCGATCGCCCAAATAGCAGGTGTGCGTATCTTCTGCAATCAAAGATACCAAGGCTTGGCCTCCCAAGTTCTCGGCCATCTTCCAAGTTTGCGCTTTGTCGAGCCACATCAAGGGGGTTTCCAATACCAGGCGTGTGTCTAAGCCCAAACTCAAAGCCACCTGCAAAGCTTTGAGGGTGTCATCGCGGCAGTCGGGGTAACCGGAGTAATCGGTTTCGCACATACCGCCCACTATGTATTTGAGCTGACGTCTGTACGCAATGGTGGCGGCAAAAGTTAGAAACAACAAGTTGCGGCCAGGCACAAAGGTGTTGGGCAAGCCGTTTTGCTGCATTTCAATGGCTTTGTTTTCTGTGAGCGCAGTATTGCTAATTTGACCTAGCAGGCTGAGGTCCAGCATGTGGTCTTCACCCAGCTTGTGAGCCCACTGCGGAAACTGTTGTTTGAGGCCTTTGATAAAGTGCTCGCGGCAAGCCAGTTCAATGACGTGGCGTTGACCATATTGAAAGCCAATGGTCTCGACGCGCTCATAGCGCTCTAGTGCCCAAGCCAGGCAAGTGGCAGAGTCTTGACCACCAGAGAAAAGAACCAAGGCAGAGGCGTTAAATGGCGTCATATCAATTGACTAAGTCTGTTTTAAATATAAACAATAGCAGCTCAAGCTTTGTAGTAAACAAGCTGATGGGTGGTGGCCAAAAGCTGTTGGGTGTCACGCCAAATTTCAGCCGATTGATCGTGGTTGATTCGAGGGTGAGGTTGGTGGCTTGGTTAAAGGGGTGATCGTGATTTGACATGACTTGGGGGTGTTTCAATTTGGCAAACAGCTTAACAGGCTTAAAGTTGTCCTGCACACCAAACTATGGCTGGGAATGTGGCCAGCCAAGCCCAGAAGAACCGGTTCAAACCAAAAAACCAAAAAACCAAAAAGTGAAACAGTGCTGCTACGCTGCAAAAGGCAGCTGCCATGCGTGCGTCCAACAATGCCAGAGGTGCTAAACATTCCCACAAAATGAATGACCATGAGCCCAGCGTGGCAAGCCATGGTTTTCTTAGCAAATGACCAGGCGGTAGGGGGCCATGAATGGCGGCATTCAAGAAGATAGTCATGGCACTGCCGTTTCGCCATTCACGCCTGAGTAGCTTCACAGCACCCGACATAAAGTACGAGGTAATGGACTGCAGGGTGATGTACCAGAAGCATGCACGCCAAGCCATTTCATAGCCGACAAATGGCTGCGCAACTTGTGAAATTAAAAGACCAGTCAAAACAGCCAAGGTCATAAAATCACTGCCGCCGTTGAAAGCACCACGCCATCGAATCAGAACCGCCAAGTTGCTGGCAAATAAAAAACCAATGTTCCAAATGTTGCAAGATTGAGTTGCGACGCTTACCAGTGCCACAAGTCTTAAAAGCAGCAAGGTACTGAACGAGGCAGGTGTGAACAAAGTATCGAGCAAACGGCGCATCAAGCCGTTTGGAATGTCTTGACGTTGAATCGACCAAACCCACAAACCTTGTCCCTGCATGGCGGGCCGCATTCGCCAGTACTCCAAGGTTTGGATGCCCACACTCAAGGCAAACAGCAACTCTAGGCCGCGAATGGCTTCGGCTGTCGCTAAAAGGTAGGGCTCGTTCCAATTGAGCATCAGGTTTTGGCTTCCATGGGCGAAGTCATCATGACGTGCGTGTGAACCGTCTCGTTGGTGTTGTCCATCAGCATGCGCAGCTCAAACTGGTGGTGGGTGTGGGCTGGAAATTGCTTGCTCAAAACGCCAGACACAAAGTGCGCCACCATTTGGTAAGTGACAAAGCTTCTGGGATCGCATGCGTCGGGTGCATCGTTCAAGTCTGCCCAAAAATGGTCAATTAAATTTTGCTGAGCCAAGCCCAAATTGGTTGTGGGGTTGTGAAAAATTTTTACAAAGCTTTGTGAGCTTCGGGGGTAAAGATGGACCCAATCAGTCCAGAGGGCCTCGCCTTTGGTATTCAGCTTGGCGGCTCTTGCGTAGAGGTGCGGAACGTACCCTACAGCATGGAAAAACTTCCAATTGGGAAAAAATGAACGCAATAAAAACAGCCAAGGGCCCCGCACGATGGGGGTTTTGTAGATCAAGGTGAGCGCCAGCACCAAGAAATAGCCAATGACCCAGTAAATTGTCATGTCAAAAGAATGAGTGTTGTAACAACATGCTTGCCGTGATGGCGTTCATTCTATTCATGAATGGGGCCCTAACTGGAATGTTTCGGTTTAGGATAGCACCATGAAAATAGTGACGCTTTTACCGTGGGCCGACTGGCTGGCCATGGCTTCGTTCTTTGGCTTGTGGATTGGCTATGCTTGGTTTGCAAGGGTCAATGGCCAACGCAACATGACCCTGATTGCCACTACCAATCATTTTCGGCAATTGTGGATGTTGCAAGCCACAGCGCGTGACCCCCGCATGCTGGATGGTTTGATTACCCAGAACTTGTCGCAAACGCCCGCATTTTTTTCTTCCACCTCGATCATTATCATTGGTGGACTATTTGCACTGTTGGGCACCACAGACAAAGCCGCAGATTTGGTGCGCGAAATTCCCTTTGCGGTTCAAACGCCCTTGTTGGTGTTTGAGTTGAAGGTTTTGGTTTTGGTGGGTATTTTTGTGTACGCATTTTTCCGATTTTCTTGGTCGATGCGTCAGTACACGTTTGTGGCGTTGGTCATTGGCGCTATGCCGCCACCAGAAGATTTTGCAGAAGGCCGACAAGACCGAATCAAGTTTGCCGAACGGGCTGGCAATTTGGTCAGCGCTGCTGCAGAAACATTTAACGATGGTTTGCGTGCCTATTACTTTTCATTTGCAGCAATGGCTTGGTTTTTCTCGCCCATTGCACTTGTGATGGCAACGGCCTTGGTGGTTTTGATTTTGTACGGCCGTGAGTTTAAGTCTGATGTGCTCGAAGTTTTGAGGGATGAATCCTGAGTTTGTCATGAATATTTCATCGAAACGAAATACCATTGAAATGAGTTGACCTCAAGATCAGCTTCCAAGTCATACAAAACTTGGGAGCTGATCATGAAAGAATTGCCAAGCCCGACATTCCCTTTGTCGCCCATTTCTATGCCCAGCGGGGCGCTTCATCACAGCACTCCTGCACAAACTGCAAATCCTGCAAAATCGATCAGCAATTTACCACGCAGGTATCGCCAACACTGTGAGAGTGTTTGATGAGATACGCTAAATACGATTCTGGATCAGAAAACTATCTGGCTTCCAATGTTTGGGTTACGCGCTCAAACACGCATTTTCGATCTATCTTTATTTCTGACTTGCATCTGGGTACGCCAGGTTGCCAAGCAGAAGCGTTGTTAGAGTTTTTGAAAATTTACACATGCGACAACTTGTACTTGGTTGGTGACATTGTGGATGGTTGGCAATTAAAGCGGAAATGGTATTGGCCCCAAAGCCATAACGATGTCATTCAAAAACTTCTGCGGAAGGCGCGTAAGGGTTGCAGAGTCATTTACGTACCTGGCAATCATGACGAGTTTGGTCGCCATTTCTTAGATCACTCTTTTGGCGGTATTGAAATTCGTGAAGAGGCCGTTCACATCACTGCGGACGGAAAAATGCTTTGGGTCATTCACGGTGACTATTTTGATGGTGTGATTCAATGCGCCAAATGGCTTGCTTATGTTGGCGACAGTTTGTATGAATTCACACTTAAATTGAATCGTTATTTGAATCAATTGCGCGCCCGGTTGGGGATGCCTTACTGGTCTTTGTCTGCTTACTTGAAGTTGAAAGTAAAAAAGGCAGTGAATTTCATCTCTGACTTTGAAGTTGCTGTTGCCAATGAAGCGCGCAAACTTGGCTATCAAGGGGTTGTCTGTGGGCATATTCACCATGCTGAAATTCGAAATATTGAGGGCATGCTCTATTGCAATGATGGCGATTGGGTCGAGAGTTGCAGTGCATTGGTAGAGCATTCAGATGGTCGACTCGAAATTTTGAAATTTAACCCAAATGGAAATTCACCTGATGTCACTGAGTTGCCACGCAACACATCTGACGTGAACACCGAAGCTGAAAAATTGGTCGTTGTATGAAGTTGCTACTTGTTACAGATGCATGGATGCCGCAAGTGAATGGGGTTGTGACCACTTTGGTCGAATTGGTTCGTGAGTTGTCCAAGCTAGGTCATCAAGTCACAGTTATTCACCCCGGACTTTTCAAAACACGACCATGTCCTGGTTATGCAGGAATAGAGTTGGCTGTGAGGCCCAGAAATCAACTTGCGGCTTTGATGAACGATGCGCACTTTGATGCTGTGCATATTGCCACTGAAGGACCTTTGGGTTGGGCTGCGCGAGGCCTATGCAAACAACGTAACTGGCCATTTACAACTGCTTTTCACACGCGATTTCCGGAAGTATTGAAGGCCGCAGTGGGCATCCCGCTTTGGATTGGATACGCTTTGTTTCGCCATTTTCACAAGCCATCGGCGGGTGTGATGGTGCCAACTCAAGGCGTTTTGAATTTGCTGACAAAGCAGGGATTTCGCAACTTAAAACTCTGGACCCATGGCGTTGACACCGAGTTATTCGAGTATGCCAGTGAATGCGCTTCACATGCGCAGCTTGCAAATTTGCCAAGACCACTGAGTGTGTTTGTCGGCCGTGTTTCTTACGAGAAGAATATTGAAACTTATTTGCAAATGCCATTTGAGGGTAGCAAAGTGGTGTGTGGTGTAGGGCCCCTAGAAGCTGATCTGAAGGCCAAATATCCTGGCGTCACATGGCTTGGCCTTCTACCGCGCAAAGAATTGGCCAGTGTCTATGCTTCTGCTGATGTATTTGTTTTTCCAAGCAGAAATGAAACATTTGGTCTGGTGATGCTGGAAGCAATGGCGTGCGGTACGCCAGTAGCCGCATTTCCCGTTGATGGTCCCTTCGAAGTTTTGACAACAGAATCAGGTCAGGTGCTAGGTGGTGTGCTTCATCCCGACCTTGCCGAGGCCACGCGTCTGGCTCTGCGTATTCCACGCGAGTATGCCAGGGCTCGTTCGCATGACTTCAGCTGGACCAAAGCGTCTCAATTGTTTGTCAGTTATGTGCGAAAGATCAGTGTTTGATTGATTCGTTTCAAGTAGTGTGATGTTAAATCTACATCTGTTCGTCATCAATTTGACACAAAGTCTAGAAACAATACGTCAACTCAATTTCTTTTAGGCCTTGAGGTGTCTGCAATTGATAACAAAGGGGGTCTTCGTGCCTAGACCAAGTTCAATCGAAAAAAAACTGGCCAAACAGTCCGATGTACCCCTTCTGGACAGGGATGAAAGTATTCTTGCGTTCAATGAGCGCGTATTGGACTGGGCCAAGCGCCCCGAAGTTCCTTTATTGGAGCGCCTTCGTTATCTCTGCATTGTTTCATCTAACCTCGACGAATTTTTTGAGGTAAGGGCTGATCTTCACATGGCTGCATTCAGATCCAGCGAAGTCAAAGGCCCCTACACACAAGAGACATTTCATGGCCTCTATGCGCATGCTCGCGCAGTGGTGAATGAGCAGTATCGTTTGTACAACGATGTCTTGTTGCCCAAGTTGCAAAAACAAGGTATTCGAATCCTTTCTCATGGAGAAAGAACTGTTGCACAAAGAAAGTGGGTTGCAGAATATTTTCAAAGAGAAGTTCGGCCTTTGTTAGTCCCTGTAGGGCTTGACCCTGCCCATCCATTTCCGCAGGTGGCCAATAAATCGTTGAACTTCATTGTTCAATTGTCTGGCAAAGATGCATTTGGCAAGACCAATGACATTGCCATTGTGAAGGTGCCCAGAGTATTACCTCGCGTCATCCCTTTGCCAACTAAGGTTGCAGGTAAAACTGTTTCGGTCGTGATGCTTTCTAGCGTCATACGAGCGCACTTGACAGATTTGTTTCCAGGCCGATCCGTTACCCATTTCTCGCAGTTTCGCGTCACACGCAATTCTGATTTGTCTGTAGATGAAGAAGATGTCGAAAACCTACGTACGGCACTCAGAAAAGGTTTGCAGCATCGTCAATATGGACAAGCCTTGCGCCTGGAGGTTTCTGACAGTTGCATGTCACACCTTTCAGATTTTTTACTTAAAGAATTTGATTTGCCAGCACAAGCCTTGTTTCGAGTAGCTGGTCCAGTTAATTTGGTTCGTCTTAGCCAGCTGATTGATTTGGTAGATGAGCCAAAGTTGTTGTTCTCGCCTTATCAAGCGAGCTATCCCAAGCAGTTGACCAAAGGCTCATCTGTGATGGAGCGCATGCGTCAGGGCGATGTGTTGATTCATCAACCCTTTGAGAGCTTTGATGGTGTGCTTGCGTTCTTAAAGGAAGCGGTTGAAGATCCGCAGGTACTTGCCATTAAACAAACCATCTACCGCACTGGCAGTGATCCAGTCATGATGAACTTGTTGCGTGAGGCTGTCCGCCGAGGTAAAGAAGTTACTGCGGTCGTTGAACTAAAAGCTCGTTTTGACGAAGAGGCCAATATCAATTGGGCTGAGCAACTTGAGGCGGTTGGTGCGCAAGTCGTGTATGGGGTCGTAGGCCTCAAAACGCATGCCAAAATGCTTTTGGTAACTCGAAAAGAAGGGCGCACATTAAGGCGTTATGGTCACTTGTCGACAGGCAATTACAACCCTCGAACTGCCAAACTTTATACAGACATCAGTTACCTCACTTGTGATGTAGCCATAACCGGTGACATGGACAGGTTGTTTGTGCATCTTGCCAGTCCTTCGCGCTTAAATCGCATGAGCAAGCTGTTAACAGCGCCCTTTCACATGCAACGCAAGTTGATTGAAAAAATTGAAGCGGTTGGCCTGGCTGCTGCCAAAGGCTTGAATGGCCGAATTGTGGTGAAAATGAATGCCCTCACCGATCCAGACCTGATTCATGCGCTGATTCGGGCGGGTCAACAAGGTGCACAAATTGATTTGATTGTTCGAGGCGCATGCATGTTGCCTGCCGCCTTGCCAGGTATCACTGACAACATACGGGTTCGATCAATCATTGGCAGATTTTTAGAACACTCTAGAGTTTTCTATTTTGAAATTGGCGCCGCGCAAGAACTTTATTTGGCAAGTGCCGATTGGATGAGCCGAAACATGACGCGGAGAATTGAGCTGGCTTGGCCAGTTGTCGATCCAGTTTTACGCCGCCGCATCATTGACGAATGTCTATTGGCCTATTTATATGACACGCGCAATGCATGGACGCTTGAATCAGATGGTCAATACCACCGCGTCGAGAAGAAAGGCCACAAAGTACAAAGTGCACAGGCCTTGCTGATGCAGCAATACGCTGGTCGCCATTGATTGCATTGATCATCAAAAAATCATGGACCTCATTTTTTGGCGTCATGCCGAGGCTTTAGATCCCATCGAAGGCCAAGAAGACCTTTTGCGCGAGTTGACGCCAAAGGGTGAAAAGCAGGCAAGTAAAGTTGGATCTTGGTTAGACCGTCAACTGCCTGAAGGTGTTCGTGTGATGTGCAGTCCAGCTACACGTGCCGAACAAACAGTTCGCGCTTTAGGTCGCAAATACAAATTGAAGTCGGATTTATTGCCTGACGCTTCTGCCACTGATTTGTTGGAAGCTGTTGGCTGGCCCCATTCAAAGATGTCTGTTGTGGTTGTGGGCCATCAACCTGTCATTGGGCAGTGTGTGGCCTATTTGTTAGGCATGCCTAATCAAAGTTTATCTGTCCGAAAAGGGGCAGTGTGGTGGCTTCGGAGCCGAATCCGCGAAGGACAGCCTCAAACAGTTGTTGTGTCAGTTCAGACGCCTGAGCTGATTTGAAAGCTTACTTGCCAGTTTGATTTAAGCCAAGCATCACACTCTTCTTGAAGTAGATGCACAGACTGCGGCCAAAGCTGTGACCAAGATTTGGTGCATTGAATGGCAAATTCTGTGCTTTGAGTTGACTGCTGGAAGCTAAACCCTTGCAGGTCGGGTTCACGTCGGGCATGGCAAAGAATGGCTGCCAGTCTTAGACTAATCAATTGGCAGACAAATTCGTGATCACGCAACTCTGGTTCCAATTTTTTGAGTTTGCCACGGTGACCCAGAATCAATTGACTGAGCCTGTGAAGCTCTGGCATTGAAAATCCAGTCAAGTCGGCATTGTCCAAAATGTAGGCACCATGCTTGTGAAAATCACTATGAGAAATTCGTGTACCAATTTCAAGCAATTGAGCCGCCCACGATAATTTATTTTCAAGTTGTACCAGTCGACTGGCTTTTTTGTTGAGATTAGGTTGCAAATTTTGGAACAGCCACAATGCGGTCCTTTTGACTCTGTCTGCATGCGCCAAATCAACTGCAAAACGACTGGCCAAAGCGGTCACCATGGTGCCGCGTAGGTCGGTGTTGTCATGGTTCTCTAAGCGGCCCAGCAAATCTTGCAAAACGCCTTGTCTTAGCGCGCCTTGTGCCGTGTGCATTTCTTCTATGCCTAACAAATCAAACAGCGCGTACAAAATAGACAAGCCACCCCCAATCACGGGTTTTCTGTCTTCTTTGACCCCCTCCAATTTAAAGCTGTCAACATGCCCCGCTTTAATTAGTTTGTCCTTGAGCCAATCTAGTCCATCACGTGTAATGATTCCGATGGACCAACCTGCGGCGTTTAGAACGTCTGCTACAGCACCAACAGTGCCTGAGGTGCCATACGCTGTATCCCATGCATTGCGCGGGTACAAACTGAGTGCTTCATCGAGTACCGCCTTGGCTGCGATTTCTGCTTTTGAAAATGCTGCGCTATTGAAATAGCCATTCGCAAAATATTTCATGGACCACTTCACGCTGCCTACGCGATAAGACTCCATGGTGTGGGGCTTGTAGGCTTTGCCTAGGATCATTTCCGTTGAACGTCCACCAATGTCAATGACCAGACGTTTTTCGTTAGATTGCGGCAGACTGTGGGCTGCACCCAAATAAATTAAGCGCGCTTCTTCCTTGCCTGAAATGACCTCGATTGGAAATCCCAAGATGGTTGTTGCTTGAATGAGAAAGATTTCCCTGTTGCGAGCTTCACGCAATGTTTGAGTGGCCACAGCCCGAACAAATTCTGGTTCGAACCCCGCCAATCGCTCGGCAAAGCGTGCCAAGCAATCCCAGCCCCTTTGCATCGCCTCTTTGGACAACATGCGCTCTGAGTCCAAACCGTTGCCTTGCCTTACTGTTTCTTTGAGGTAGTCCACGCGACGAATGTGGCCGTCTTCAAAAACCCCGATTTCGAGGCGAAAGCTGTTAGAGCCTAAATCGACGGCTGCGACAAGTTGTCCGTTTTGCATGGAGGAGTACTGCGAATGGGGTCTGAAAGGAGAAGTAACATTCTGTGTCTATTTTTTGTCATTTTGATGACATCACTGAAAATGTGAATAAAAACATAGGTTTTTCTTTAAATTTCAATCGAGAATTAAGAAAGAAATAAGAGAATTTGACATGAATTTGTCACAATCGACCACTAAAGTTGGCTGGTGACAGATAGGCCATAGGGGCTCATCAGGTCATTTATCTCTGAGTTTCAACCTCTGAATCAAGGATTCAACATGCTAAAGATCAAAACTTGGGTAGCCGCATTGGGCTTCTCCGTGCTGTCCGTATCGGCCATGTCAGCCGAAATTACGGGCGCTGGTGCTACTTTCCCCTTCCCAATTTATGCAAAGTGGGCTGAGGCCTACAAAGCCAAAACCGGCGACAGCATGAATTACCAATCCATCGGTTCCTCTGGTGGTATCAAGCAAATTAAAGCCAAAACAGTTGATTTTGGCGCTACCGATGCCCCCGTCAGCTTCGCAGATTTGGAAAAAGATGGCTTAGTGCAATTTCCAGCCATCATTGGCGGTGTGGTGCCTGTTGTCAACGTTGAAGGCATCAAGCCTGGTCAATTGAAGTTGAGCGGTGATTTGTTGGCCGATGTGTTTGCAGGCGTCATTGCCAAATGGAATGACAAGCGCATTGCCGACCTGAACCCCGGCGTTGCATTACCCGATGCTGCCATCACAGTGGTGCACCGTGCAGACGGCTCTGGCACCACAGCCGTGTTTACAGACTACTTGGCCAAAGTCAATGCCAATTGGAAATCAACAGTTGGCGCTGGCGCAGCAGTTAAGTGGCCAGCCGCATCTTCTGTGGGTGGCAAGGGCAACGAAGGTGTGGCAGCCAACGTGAGCCGCATTAAAAATTCAATTGGCTATGTTGAATATGCTTACGCCAAGAAAAACAACATGTCACACATCAACCTGCGCAACCAAGCGGGTCAATTTGTGGCACCTGATGATGAAACCTTTGCTGCGGCATCTGCCAGCACAGACTGGTCTAAAGTCCCGGGCATGGCCATTTATTTGACCAATGCACCAGGTGCTAAGTCTTGGCCTATTACTGGTGCTTCTTTCATCTTGATGTACAAAGATCCAGCCAAAAAGGCCAACTCTGCTGAAGTTCTGAAGTTCTTTGACTTTGCTTTCAAAGAAGGCAAGAAAATGGCAGCTGATTTGGAATACGTGCCCATGCCCGACGCGACGACCGATTTCATTCGTAAAAACGTTTGGAACAAAATCAACGTTAAATAAAGTGCACGTTTAAATTTGCACACTTCTAGAAGTTAGACATGAACAATGCAGACGATTTGATGACCTCGCACCGCCAGAGCGTATTGCGCTGGCAGCGGTGGCAAGACTTTTTCTTTGAGAAAACCACTTTGGTTTTTGCCTTGTCCACCTTGGTGGCATTGACGGGCATCATCGTCTCATTGTTTGTCAGCTCCTTACCGGTCTTGCAAACTTTTGGTTTGAAATTCTTTTACACCATCGAATGGGACATCATCAATTCTGAGTTTGGTGGATTGATTGCTATTTTTGGCACAGTGGTCACCGCTGCGATTGCCATTGTGATTGCGTTGCCCCTGAGTTTCGGCATCGCTGTATTTCTAACTGAAACCTGTCCCATGCGATTGCGCCGCCCTTTGGGTACAGCTATCGAGCTGTTGGCGGCAGTGCCTTCCATCATTTACGGCATGTTTGGCTTGTTTGTCTTTGCACCATTATTTGCCGAGTACGTTCAACCTGCATTGGCGGCAAGCCTTGGCCAAATACCTGTCATTGGTATCCTCTTTACAGGCGCTTTCAATGGCATTGGAATTTTGGCAGCAGGTCTTATTTTGGCCATGATGATTCTGCCGTTCATCGCCTCAGTGATGCGTGATGTGTTCGAAATTGTGCCTCCCATCTTGAAAGAATCAGCCTATGGTATTGGCTGTACAACATGGGAAGTGGTTACAAAAATTGTGCTGCCCTACACCAAGACTGGTGTTGTAGGGGGCGTCATGCTAGGTTTAGGGCGCGCGTTGGGCGAAACCATGGCTGTCACATTTGTCATTGGCAATGCGCACAAGTTGTCGCCTTCGTTGTTCTCTCCAGGCAACTCCATTGCCTCTACTTTGGCCAATGAATTTGGCGAGGCAGAGCCTGGTCTGCATTACTCATCTTTGTTTGCGCTGGCACTTGCATTGTTTGTGATTACGCTGGTCGTTTTATCCTTGGCCAAGTGGATGTTGATGCGCGCTGAAGCCAAGAAAGGACTCAAGACATGAGCAACATGGATCCCAGCATTTACGCAAAACGCAAACGTGTCAACTTCATTGGCATGTTGCTCTCCATGACTGCGATGGCGGTCGGATTGAGCTTTTTGCTTTGGATTTTGAGCATTTTGTTGATGAAGGGTTTTTCGGCATTGGATGTCTCAATGTTCCTCGAAAGCACGCCAGCACCTGGATCTGAGGGGGGTGGTTTGGCCAACGCCATTGTGGGCAGTTTGATGATTGTGTTGTCTTGCTCACTCATCAGCACACCCATTGGGGTGTTGGCAGGTGTTCACTTGTCAGAATATGGTGATCGCAGTCGCCTGGCTTCTATCACCCGATTTGTCAACGACATCATGCTTTCAGCACCTTCTATCGTGATTGGCTTGTTTGTGTATGCCATGGTGGTTGTACCCAGCAAGCATTTTTCGGGTTGGGCTGGCACCGTGGCACTTTCTTTGATTGCCATTCCAGTGGTCGTCCGCACAACAGAAAATATGCTCAAGTTGGTCCCTGTCAGTCTGCGTGAGGCGGCCTTTGCATTGGGTGCGCCGAAGTGGAAAGTGTCTACGTCTGTCGTTTTGAAAGCAGCCCGCAGTGGTGTCATCACCGGACTGTTGCTGGCTTTAGCACGTGTGAGTGGTGAGACCGCGCCGCTTCTGTTTACAGCGCTGAACAATCAATTCTTCAACATGGACATGACCAAGCCCATGGCCAATTTGCCTGTGGTTATTTTCCAATTTGCCATGAGCCCCTACGAAAACTGGGTCAACTTGGCATGGGGTGGTGCTTTGTTGATCACCTTAACAGTGCTCGCCTTGAACATCATCGCCCGCGTTGTGTTTCGCGAAAAAGTAGCGTCTTAAAATCAATTATTCAACATGAATTCAATACCAGAAACCAAAGAAACCATCTTGGAAGTTCGCGACTTGAACTTCTATTACGGTGCATTTCAAGGCCTGAAGCACATTAATTTGAACATCCAGAAGAACACCGTCACGGCGTTCATTGGACCCTCAGGTTGTGGTAAGTCTACTTTGCTGCGCACACTCAACCGCATGTACGATCTTTACCCCGGGCAGCGTGCAGAGGGTGAAATCTTGTTTGATGGCAAAAACATCTTGGACCCCAAGCAAGACTTGAACCTTTTGCGCTCGCGCATTGGCATGGTGTTTCAAAAACCAACGCCTTTCCCTATGTCCATTTACGACAACATCGCTTTTGGTGTTCGCTTGTACGAAAAGCTCTCGCGAAGCGACATGGACGACCGAGTGGAGTGGGCCTTGCAAAAGGCAGCCATTTGGGAAGAGGTTAAAAACAAACTCAACCAAAGTGGTTTGTCTTTGTCGGGTGGCCAGCAACAACGTCTGTGTATTGCACGCGGCATTGCCGTCAAGCCCTCTATTTTGTTGCTTGATGAACCCACGTCTGCGCTTGATCCCATTTCAACAGGCAAAGTTGAAGAATTGGTGCACACCTTAAAGAGTGAATACACCGTTGTCATCGTGACACACAACATGCAGCAAGCGGCGCGTGTGTCCGATTACACCGCTTATATGTATTTGGGTGAAATGATGGAGTTTGGTGAAACTGATCAAATTTTCATGAAGCCCGCTCGCCAAGAAACAGAAGATTACATTACCGGCCGTTTCGGCTAATCAGGAGACCCCAAAATGGATAAGCACATATCAAGTCAATTTGACAACGAGTTGGGCAGTGTCTCCAGCCGAGTCCTCGAATTGGGTGGTTTGGTTGAGTCGCAAATTCGGCATGCTGTCTTTGCATTGTCTCAATTCAGCAATGAAGTGGCCGATCAAGTGATCGCGACTGAATCTCAAGTCAACTCCATGGAAGTCGAAATCGATCGCGATTTGTCTTCTATCATTGCCCGTCGCCAACCCACAGCACGCGATTTACGCTTGTTGATTGCAATTTCCAAAATTACGGCCAACTTGGAACGGGTAGGCGATGAAGCCGAAAAAATCGCTCGCATGGTGAAGGCCATTGGTGCTAGCGGCAATGCCAGGTATTTGCCTTCCTCTGAACTTCGCATTGCCTCCGATTTGGCCTCAGCTTTGTTGCGCAAAGCGCTAGATTCATTTGCTCGTCTCGACGTCACAGAAGCTGTCAGCATTCTCAAAGAAGACGATTTGATCGACGCAGAGTTTGATGGGTTTGTGCGAAAACTGGTCACCTACATGATGGAAGACCCCCGCACAATCTCCGCCAGCTTAGATTTGCTTTTCATTGCCAAAGCCATTGAACGCATTGGTGATCATGCCAAGAACATTGCGGAGTTCATCATTTACGTTGTGAAGGGCGCTGATGTCCGACACATCGCTTTGGCTGATGTGGAGTCTGCCGTTAAATGAGAAACCTGCCGCGCGTTCTAATCGTTGAAGATGAGCCAGCTATTGCTGAGTTGATCGCCGTGAATTTGCGGCACAACGGTTTCCAGCCTTTTTGGGCCATGGACGGGCTGACTGCTCAAAAAGAATTGGACGACGTACTGCCCGACGTGATCTTGTTGGATTGGATGTTGCCAGGAGACAGTGGTCTGAGTTTGTCAAAAAAATGGCGAAGTCATGCACGCACCAAAGACATTCCCATCATCATGCTGACCGCCAGAAGCGAAGAGTCTGATCGTGTAGCTGGTTTGGATTCTGGTGCTGACGACTACATTGTCAAACCGTTTTCTACCAAAGAATTGTTGGCACGTATTCGTGCCGTGCTTAGAAGACGTTCGCCCGAGCAGTCGGGTGGTCGAATTCAAATGGGCGATCTGATTTTGGATGCAGACACGCATCGCGTGAGCTTTCAGGACCAGTTGTTGAAGTTGGGCCCAACAGAGTTCAAATTACTGCAATACTTCATGACGCACAAAGAGCGTGTTCACAGTCGCGGTCAGTTATTGGACCGTGTTTGGGGTGATCATGTTTTCATAGAAGAAAGAACGGTTGATGTGCACGTCAAACGTTTGCGAGAGGCCTTAGGTGCTGCGGGTGCCATGGTAGAAACTGTGAGAGGCGCAGGTTATCGCTTCACTGAATTAACGGCCACTTCTGCCACTGCGTCTGGCAATTTAAATTAAGTCAATTCATGGCGCCTCGGTTTTTTGGTTTGATTTTTTGGATGGTGGTCACGGCAGCCATGGGGGCCTGGTACGCACAGTTCGTGGGTGCTTTGGTGGGTGTCTTGGCCTTTGCCCTGTTCACCATATTCAAAGATTTATGGCGAGGCGAAAAAATTTCTCGCTGGCTGCGACACAACACCGTACAAGAACCACCCGTCTTGGGGGGTATTTGGGGTGACTTGATTGATCGATTGCGAAGAATTCTGAACGATCAAAAAAAATTGACCGAAGCACACCAGCAAAAGCTTCAAGATTTTTTATCAGCCATTCAAGCATCGCCTAATGGCGTGGTGTTGCTCGATCCAGAGGGTCGCATTGAGTGGTGCAACCAAACAGCGGCTCAGCATCTGGGCTTTGACACCAAACGTGATCTGATGCAGCACGTGGTTCATTTGGTTCGAGACCCAGTCTTTAAAAAATATTATGCACAATCATCTCACTCAGGTGAAGCCATCATTGAGGGACGGACTTCAAGCTTGGCACACAACGTCAAATTGTCCGTGCAGCTGCATGCCTACGGCGATAACCGTCAATTGCTATTGTCTCGCGATGTGACAGCTTTGGCGCAAGCCGATGCCATGCGCCGAGATTTTGTGGCCAATGTGTCACATGAAATTCGAACTCCTCTGACAGTACTGAGTGGATTCATTGAGACCTTGCAGACCTTAGACTTGTCTTCCGAAGACCGTGTCAAATTCTTGGAGCTCATGGCCACTCAAGCTGGGCGAATGCAGGGGCTTGTCAGCGACCTTCTGACGCTTTCTCAATTGGAAGGCAGTCCATTGCCACAAATGATGGAGAAATTTAGCTTACAAGAACTCATGGGGCCTGCAGAAGCAGAAGCCAGGGCTTTGTCTATCGCCAATACCAAGGGCAAGAGTCGATCACAGATTCTCAAATTTGAAGTTCCTTCTTCTTTGTCTTTGATCGGCGCTCGACATGAAATTTACAGTGCGGTGTCTAATTTGGTGAACAACGCGGTTCGATATACGCCAAGCGATGGTGCTGTCAATTGCACATGGACCCAATTGCCCGATCAGCGTTTGCAATTTTCTGTACAAGACTCAGGGCCTGGTATTGCGCCCGAGCACCTACCACGGTTGACCGAGCGTTTTTATCGAGTGGATCGAAGCCGGTCCAGAGAGTCGGGTGGAACTGGCTTGGGTTTGGCCATTGCCAAGCATGTGATGCAACGCCACGGCGGAGAACTCCGCATTGAGAGTGAAGTTGGTAAGGGCTCTAAGTTCTCGCTGGTTTTTCCTGCATCGCGTTGTGTTTGATTTGTCTTCTTCTGTTTAGAATTTGGGTCATGCATGTCATGACCTTTTTTTTATTCACAGGCTTGTCCCTCAATGTGATGGCTTGGAATCCCTTTGCTGGACAAGCATACGAAGAAGTTGCATTGACTAAAGCAGAGTTGCAAAAGGTCACCATCAATGCAGGATGGGCAAAGGACGATGCACAAAATTTGATCTTTGAAGTTAACAACGGCCTGAAGGGACCCATTCAATGTGGATCAGCGACAGCAGAGTTATTGGACGGCAAATCTCTCAGCAAACAATTTGTGCCCAAATTTCCTATTCCCTCTCAGTCACAACGTAATGCCAGCATGGTTGTTTTAAAGGGTACTTTGAAGTCTTACGCTTTGAGCTGCAGTTGCTACAAGAAAAAAGGCAGTGACTTATGTGTCAACCCTTTGAAAGCTTCATGAAATTTAGAAGTCAATCCAAGATTTCGTAGCGATGAGTTGTCGTTTTTTTTCGGCCATAACCTAGGGTTCGTCATAAATATTTAACTGGATGTCGTCAAAGTGCGCCTATAGATTTTTTTTCTAACAGGAGCTCTCCATGCCAATTCATGACGACGACAACTTCAACAACTCAAACAACCCACACTTTCAAGAGGTATTGACCGAGGCCTTGAAAAATCCAGCACGCCGCAATATGTTGCGGGGTGGTATGGGCCTTGCTGCTATGTTTGCATTGCCCATGCTTCCGGGATGTGGTGGTGTGACATCACCTTCAATTGCAGAACTGCCTAGTTCCAACTTGCTGGGTTTCAATGCCGTGACCAAAAGCATTTTGGATCAAGTGGTTGTGCCTGCAGGCTATAGCGTCAAAGTGTTGCACGCCACTGGCGATCGCCTGACCAGCAACGTGACGCAGTATTCCAACCAAGGTTTGGAAACTGACGATTGGAACGAGCGTGTGGGTGATCACCACGACGGCATGGACATTTTCTACATCGATGCCAATGGCCGTTACGCCACCAAAGCCACATCTAGAGCGGTTTTGGCTGTGAACCACGAAAGTTCTGCTGATTCACATTTCTTGCACCCTAAAGGCCAAACTTCTGGCGGCGTCAATGGCAAGAAATTCAGCCAATTTGGCGACTGGGATGCCAAAGCACGTCCTGGTTTGGAAGTGCTGAAAGAGATCAATTTGCATGGCATTTCTATTGCCGAAATTTCTTTGGATTCTGCCGGCAAGCCCACAGGCTACATCATCGACTCACCCTTGAATCGCCGCATCACGCCACAAACTTTGGCCGACGTTCAAGGACCCGCAGCACACCTCAGCGCCATTCGTGCCATGTTCGTAACACGCTTCGACACCACGGGTGCAACATCACGTGGCACCTTGAACAACTGTGGCCATGGCATCACGCCTTGGGGCACCTACTTAGGTTGTGAAGAAAACTGGGCCGCTTATTGGAATATGCCTGCAGGTTCTACTTTGCCCGACGCCAAAATCATTGCCTCACGCAAGCGTTACGGTGTTAGCAGTGCGGCTTTGTCCAGCACGGCCACTGCGGGTTCTGGCCAAGGTTGGTACACCCCCACCGACATGGAAGACACTGACTTCCGTTTCTCTCGTTGGAACGTTGCAGCCGTGGGCGCCAATGCGGCCGCCGACTTCCGTCAAGAGCCACATACCTTCGGCTACATCTTGGAAGTGGATCCTTTGAATCCAGCATCACGCCCTGCCAAGCGTACAGCCTTAGGTCGTTTTGCACACGAAGCTGCAGTCTGCGGTATTCCAGTGGTGGGCAAGCCTTTGGCCTTTTACATGGGTTGCGACAGCCGCAACGAATACATCTACAAATTTGTCTCTGCCGCCAACTGGGATGCAGCTGACATTGGTGGCGGCATGGCTGCTGGCAACAAATACCTGAACGAAGGCAAGTTGTATGTGGCCAAGTTCAACAGCACGGGTGCTGGTGAGTGGATTGAGTTGAACATCAGCAATCCTTTGATCACTTCTTACGCTGGCGCTGCTGGTTTCACATTCACCAACCAAGCTGAGATTTACGTTCATACACGTTTGGCTGCTGATGCAGTTGGCGCTACTAAAATGGACCGCCCTGAATGGGGTGCTGTGAACCCTGCCAATGGCGAAATTTATTTTGCTTTGACCAACAACAGCGCTGCCAACCGCACGCCTGCTACAACGGACGGTGCCAACCCACGTTCTTACAACGATGCCGACGGCAAAAAAGGTTCTGGCAACCCCAATGGCCACATCATCCGTTTCAAAGAGCAAGACAACCTGGGCACAGCCCTTGGTTTCAAGTGGGACATCTATGTGTTTGGTGCAGAAGAAGACATGCCTTCTAACGTGAACTTGTCCAAATTGACTGCCAACAACAGTTTTTCTTCACCCGACGGTTTGTGGTTCAGCAAGTCCACAGGCATTTGCTGGATTCAAACAGACGACGGCGCCTTTACTGACGAAACCAACTGCATGTTGTTGGCTTCTGTGCCTGGCACCGTGGGCGACGGCGGTGAGTTCTATGTGGACAATGAGTTGACCTCAGGCACATCAACCACCAAAGGCGTCACCAAGACCTTCATTGGTGGCGTTTTGGGTGAGTCACGTTTGCGTCGCTTCTTGGTGGCACCTAAGGGCGCTGAAGTGACGGGTTTGACGGAATCAGCAGACGGCAAAGTGATGTTCGTCAACATTCAGCACCCTGGAGAAAACACACCGGCTTTTGGCAAGGCTGATGCTTTGACGCTTGAGAGCACATGGCCAGGCAACGGTGGTGGCCTCAGCGGTGCATACGGTCCTGCTGGCCGTCCCCGTTCTGCCACTTTGGTCATTACCAAAAACGACGGCGGCAAAATCGGTCTGTAAATCGATTCATTCCGTCGGTATCATCTGAGGTGAGCGGTCTATTGAACCGCTCACCTTTATTTATGTTGAAAACTGAATTTGCACCCACTGGTACTTTGCGTGCCGCCATCAACTTAGGCAACCCCATTTTGGCCAACAAGGATGCCAGTGGCCAGCCCTTTGGTGTGTCCATTGACCTGGCCACTGAGCTTGCCAAGCGGCTAGGCCTGCCACTGAGTTTGGTGGTGTTTGACGCCGCAGGCAAATCGGTTGATGCTGTGACCCAGCAAGTGGCCGATTTTGGTTTCTTTGCCATCGATCCAGTGCGAGGGCAAGGCATTTCATTCACCGCACCCTACGTACTCATTGAGGGCAGCTATTTGGTCTCAACAGATTCACCACTGATGCGCAATGAAGAGGTCGATGCCAAAGGCATTCGCATTGCAGTAGGCAAGGGGAGTGCATACGACTTGTACCTCACCCGTGAAATTAAACATGCCCAGATTCAACGCGCACCTACATCGCCCACCACCGTCGACTTCTTTGTTTCGGAAAAATTAGAGGTGGCTGCCGGGGTTAAACAGCAGTTAGAAATGGATGCTCAGCGCTTGCCCAATCTGCGTTTGTTGCCGGGACGCTTTATGGTCATAGAACAGGCCATGGGCTTGCCCAAAACTCGAAGCCCAGAAGCCCAAGCTTTTTTGAGAGACTTTGTGGAAGACGTCAAAACCAGTGGATTTGTGGCGCAGTCTTTGGCCCATCATCATATTCAAGGTGCGGCCGTAGCACCGGCCATGTCAAGCTAAATAAGTGGCACGCAGTTTGTCTAAAGCTGCCGGCGACAATTTGAGCTGTTGACTCAGGTAGTTGTGCATGCCGCCATGATCTTGCTGAATCACGTCTAAGGAAGATTGCAGAAAACTTGCCTGTACTTCCCAGACAATTTTGAGCACGTCAGGCGACAAATTGCTGGCACCTGCGCTGTTGCGTTTGTAGAGTTGGTTGGTTAACAGGTAGTCTTGCCAGATGTCTTTTTCAGAGACGCCCAAGGCTGACAAAATCAGTGCTGCCGCCAAGCCTGTTCTGTCTTTGCCGGCGGTGCAATGAAACAGCAGTGGCTCGGGTTTGGTCAACATGTGATCAAACAATTCTGCAAATCGATGCGAGTCAGATTTGACAAAGTCACGGTAGGTGGTTTGCATTGCGTCCAGCGCATCTGCAGCAGACAAAGGCTTACCGCTTAAGTGCTGGGCTTGCAAGCGTTGCACCACAGTGGGTTCAATGCTGAGGCTGTGACGTTGAATGCCAGGCCATTGATAGGGCTGCGATTGGCTCTCTGCAACGCCTCTGAAATCAAAGGTGCGCCCAATTTCCAAAGTCTTTAATTGGCGAAGATCGTTTTCATCCAGTGACGCAAGGTGATCTGATCTGAAAATTTTTCGCCACTGAACAGGCCTTCCCTCATGGCCCATATAGCCACCAAGGTCACGAAAATTAGTGGCACCTGTTAAGGGGATATGCCGTTTGGAAAGGTCTGATGGGTTGTGAGTCAACATGGCTTTGATGTTAACGTGATTTGCTTTAAATGATTTTGCCCATGCGCATAAAGTTTCGGGTGACGCTGATTAAAACCAGCAACATGCCGAGCAAGGCAAACTCAGCGCTGATTTCACTCATGGCACGTTTTTCAAATCGAAGCTTGTAGCCTAATTTGTCATAGACATTTTTAAGGCCTTCGGTGCTGTCTGCCCTGAAGTAATCGCCTTGTGTCACACCAGATACTTTTTTGAGGGCTTCGTCTTCCAATTTGACCCTCATGCTGCGGCCTTGCATGTGAACCACATCACCTTCTGCGGTGCCAATGCCTACGGTGTAAATCTTCACCTCATGCTTGGCAGCTAATTCGGCCATTTTGAGCAAGTCCGGCCCCATGTTGCTCTGACCATCGCTCATCAAGACGATGGCCATGTTTTTACCGCGACTTGCTGAAGCTTCGGGTTGTTTAGCGGCTTGATTTTGTGCGTCCAAGGATTGACCTGCGTTGATTGGTTTTTTACTGACGCCCATGTCGGATGCTTCGTTGATGATTTTTTGTGCGTCAATGCCAGAGCCTGGCAAAAGTGCTTCTAACGAAACCAAAACACCTGTGCCCAATGCCGAGCCGTATTGAAGCGGCAAATAGTCCAAGGCTTTCAGCAGCGCATCGCGTTCTTCAGTGGGCGCTTGTACCAAGGCAGCTGTGCCTGCTGCCGTGACCAAACCGACCCTAAGGCTACTTGGTTTGTCTTGAATAAATTGTTTTGCAGCCTGCTGCGCCGCTTCTATGCGCGAGGGTTTTAAATCTTTGGCACGCATGCTGCCAGATGTGTCTAGCACCAGCATCACGGTGGCTTCGCGCAAAGGTGTCATCAAGACGGTTTGCGGCCTTGCCAAAGCTGCGCAAAGTAGCAGCAGACCCAAGCATAAAACCAGCGGCGGTATTGTTTTGGTTTTGTAGCTGTAAAGAAAAGCAAAGAGCGGCACGACCAAGCATGCGTACAACATGACGGGCCACAAAAATTGGAGGGAGCTTAAATCAGGCACGCCACACCCTGCGCTTTCTCAATTCCGAAAATCGCAGCAAAGCACTTGCCAAATCGTCGCTGGTAGACAACTCTAGTGCATCTACACCTGCTTGAGCAAAACACAAGGCCAATTGTGCCTCTCGCTCTTCAACCAATTGCGCATAACGGTTTCTGAATTTGACATTGGCCGTGTCTACCAACAACTGTTGTGCGGTTTCAGAGTCTTGAAGCAACATCAAGCCTGCATTGGGCAAATTCATTTCAGCAGGGTCAAACAGGCGTGCAGCCACGGTGTCGTGTCTGCGGCCCAGCGCACTGAGTTCGGACGACCAATTAAAGTGCCCCATAAAGTCAGACACCACGAAGACACTTGATCGACGTTTGAGCAGGCCATTGGCTTGGGCAAGCCATTCATGCAATGGCGTTTGGTGCGTTTGCTGGGTTTGCGGTGAGGTTTCTAGAACATGCAACACATGAAGCAAATGCCGTCGACCCATGCGTGCAGGAATGTGTTTGAAACCATCGGGCTCAGCGGGGTTCAAAATCAAGGCACCAATGCGATTACCACGCTTCATGAGCAACTTGGCCATGACGCCTACAAAGTTCATCATCACTTGCCGTTTGGTTTGGTCTGCACTGCCAAAGTCCATCGAGCCACTGACGTCCAACAAAAACCACGCGCTGATTTCACGGTCTTCTTGGTGCTCGCGCACAAAGGGTGTTTGCATGCGCGCGGTGACATTCCAGTCGATGTGCCTGACATCGTCATGGGCTTGGTATTCGCGCAGGTCGGCCAGCTCCAAGCCCGAACCTCTGAACAAGGTTTTGTGATCGCCTTGCAACAAGCCGTCAAGACGGCGCAATACCGTCCACTCCAGTTGCTGAAGCAATGCCTCAGCGGACATGCGCTTCCAATGGCTGATCGGGCATGGGCACGGCTTTCATGATCTCTTGAATGATAGCGTCTGCAGTTTTGCCTTCGGCCAATGCGGTGTATGACAAAACCAGTCGATGCCTGAGGATGTCGGGAACCAAATCGGCCAAGTCTTGGGGCAACGCATAGTCGCGACCCCGAAGCAAGGCCAAAGCACGAGCGCCTTCAATGAGACCAATGCTGGCGCGGGGGCTGGCGCCGAAGCTAATCAACCCTGCCATAGATTCAAGGCCGTAGCGTGCAGGAAAGCGTGTGGCAGAAATCAATTTAACGGCATAGTGAATAAGACTAGGGTCGACATAGCAATGCCGACACTGCACTTGCAGGGCTTTTAGATCTTCAGGGCTGACCACACCAGTAACTTGTGCGCCACCTGCAATGACTCTTTGCACAATGACAAACTCATCGTCTTCACTGGGGTAGTCGATCAAGACCTTCATCATGAATCGGTCTACTTGCGCTTCAGGCAAGGGGTAGGTGCCTTCTGTTTCAATGGGGTTTTGGGTGGCCATGACCAAGAAGGGAGAAGGCACGCGATGCGTTTGGCCTGCAATGGTGACTTGCCGCTCTTGCATCACTTCAAGCAATGCACTTTGTACCTTGGCCGGTGCGCGGTTAATTTCATCGGCCAACAACAAGTTGGCAAACACTGGCCCCAACACAGTGCTGAATTCGCTGGTTTGCTGGTTGAAGATGCGTGTGCCCACCAGATCGGCGGGCAACAAATCGGGTGTGAATTGAATGCGGCTGAAACTGCCGTTGAGGGTTTTGGCCAAAGTATTCACAGTCAGGGTTTTGGCCAAACCAGGAACACCTTCAATGAGCAAATGGCCTTGCGCTAAGAGTGCAATCAGGACGCGCTCTAAAAATGCGTCTTGTCCTACCACCACACGTTTGACTTCGTACATCAGCCTCTGCATGAGAGCAGCAGCCTCTTCAGGCTTCGAGCTGGTGGGTGCAGCACCCGTACCTCGCCAAGCTTCATTTGAAACGGCCATGTTGTCTCCTTAGAAATCTAGAATGGGGGTAAACCGACTGCGGTGCCTGCACTTTCAATGGTGGTGGCAAAACCAATGCCAATGAATGTGCGCGCTGATGTTGGGTTGAGGATGGCGGTAACAATGCCCACCACCTCGCCAGACATGTTGACAAGAGGCCCGCCCGAATTGCCAGGATTGGCGGCTGCATCAAATTGAATCAAGCCAGTCAAAACTTGTTTGCCATCGGGGGTCTTGAATTGCCGATTCAAGCCAGACACCACGCCAGCAGAAACAGAGGGACCAATGCCATATGGAAAACCTACGGCCACCACGCCATCGCCCGATGCCAGTTGTTGGCTAGAGCCCAGTACGGCGGGTTCTAAATCATCCGGTATTTTTTGTGGCTTTAAAACGGCCAAATCTTTTTCGGGTTGCGCACCGATCACAGTGGCTTCTGCCTCGGTGCCATCGAAAAAAGTCACACGCAATTTCTTTGCACCTGCAATGACATGAAAATTGGTCAAGATGGTGCCATCGTCTTTGATCACCACACCCGTGCCTACGCCGCTTTCTATGTCGGCATCTTTGTTTTTGGGGTCTATGCCATAGGCTTGTACGTGAACCACTGCACCTTGAATGGACGCAGCTGCTTTGGCGCTTTGAGAAGGTAAATCTTTGGTTTGCAAAGTGTGCAATACCGCCGCATCAATGTCTTTTTGGGTGAGGGCTTGACGCTGTTGAAATGCAGGTGAAAAAACGCCAACCCCAATGAGACTAAGGCTGACACCCAACAAAAATACAGCCAAAAAATCCCAGCGCATCAAGGCTTTGAATTTGGCAAATTGGCTTTGAGCAAGAGACGTATCGGGGGGGGGAGGGCCAGAAGAAACAGTCGATGGCGCGGTTTGCGGTGCTGTAGGTACGTGCTTATCTGAACCTGCTGGTTGCGGGCTTTTGCTAAAAACCGCTTCACGTTTCATGAAATAACCATAACATAAGCTTCAGTGTTAAATTGTTAAAACTGTCTATAACCCTGTTGGCAATGCAATTTCTACAACCCCTCATGCTCTGGTCGCTGCTGCTTGTGCCCTTGATGGTGTTGGGTTACCTATGGCTTCTCAAACGAAAACGCAAACAGGTCGTGGCGTTTTCTGCGGTTTCTTGGATCTTGCAAAACATGGACACGCCGTCCCCCTGGCGACGCCACGTACCGCCCGCTCTTTTGGCCCTTGCTCTTGTATTGTTGCTGCTGGCCGGTGCAAGGCCCATGGCCCGCGTCACTTTGCCTGCCGACTACATGACCCTGATCATGGCCATGGACGTGTCCAGAAGCATGCTGGCAGAAGATGTAGAGCCCAGCCGCATCAAGGCTGCACAAAAGGCTGCCAAAGAGTTTTTGCAAGATTTGCCGCCCAACGTGAGGGTGGGCATTGTGTCTTTTGCGGGCAACGCGCAGGTGGTGCAGCACGTTACCAATCAACGGGAAGAATTGATCGCGGCCATTGATCGTTTTCAACTTCAAAGGGGCACTGCAACCGGTAGTGGGTTGTTGTTGGGTCTGGCAACCCTCAGACCAGAGGCCAACATTGATTTAGAAGCAGCCCTTTACAACCCCAACCCTTTTGCATACGGTGATGCATCTTCAGGTGGTTCCAAGGGCGGTTCAAAAAGTTTAGACGAAAAGCCCGCAACAAAAGAACGCACGCCAGAGCCACCCGGCTCCTACAAAGGGGGGGCCATTGTGTTGCTAACGGATGGCCGTCGAACCACTGGGCCAGACCCCTTGATGGCGGCCAAGAAAGCCGCTGATTTGGGTGTGCGTGTTTACACAGTAGGATTTGGCACACCCAATGGTTTTATTCCAGGTTACGAAGGTTATTCATTCTTCACCCAAGTCGATGAAGAAGCCCTCAAAGCGGTGGCCAAGATAACTGAGGCAGACTATTTCAAAGCAGGCTCCGCAGAAGACTTGAAAAAAGTTTATCAACACCTGTCGACACAATTTACGCTGGAAAAAAGAGACACGGAAGTGACTGCCTTGTTGGCAGGATTGGCTTTGCTGTGCGTTGCTGCTGCGTTGGCTTTGTCGGCCTTCTGGTTTCGGATGGGGCTGCAAAATGCAGATATGCTACGCAGGGTTAAATCAGCGCCTTAAGGAATAAAAATGAGTGAAAACGGTCGATTGAAAATTGAATCGATGAAGCATCGCTGCACGCCAGAGGAGTGGCAGGCCCGTGTCGACTTGGCGGCGTGTTATCGCTTGGTGGATATTTATGGCATGTCCGACATGATGGCCAATCACATCTCTAGCAGTGTGCCTGGCCAAGAAGGCGCTTTTTTGATCAACGCCTACGGCATGATGTATGAAGAGATTACCGCCTCTAGCCTGATCAAAATTGACATCCATGGCAACATTTTGGACAAACCCGATTTTGGTGATTTGAATTACGGCATCAACAAAGCAGGTTACGTCATCCACAGTGCCATTCATGAAGCCAGGCACGAGGTGAAATGTGTCATTCACACGCACAGCTGGGCGTCGATGGCGGTTTCATCGCTCGAATGTGGTTTGCTGCCGCTCACGCAAACTGCCATGCGGTTTTTGAAAATCGCTTATCACGACTACCAAGGTGTGGTCTTGAACAACGAAGAGAAAGCATCTTTGCTCAAAGATTTGGGACAAGGAGAGGCCTTGATCCTTCGCAACCATGGCGCCCTCACGGTCGGAAAAAGCGTGGGTGAAGCTTTCAACTGGATGCACCGTCTTGAACTGGCTTGCCATTCTCAGTTGGCAGCGATGGCTTGCAACACGCCTTTGCTCAAACCCTCGGAGGCCGTTCTAGAAGAAACCTGGAACAACTACCAACCCAGCACACGCAGACCCTATGGTTTGATGGAGTGGCCCGCATTGCTGCGCAAACTCGACCGCACCGATCCAAGTTACAAAACTTGAGTGCGTTTGGCAATGACGCCTCACACCTGTTGGTAAGCAAGTAGCAGTTATGAAAATTTTGATGTCGCAATTGGCATTGCAAGGCTTGCAAGACGCCTTGGCCACAAGCTTCGCTGGTCAGTCCTATGAGTGCTTCACCTTTGAAGAAGCTGTGGCATCGGGTCGACGCGATTTTGATGTGGCCTTTGTCTCCAGAGACGTAACGGGCTTGTCGACCAAACACGAGTTGGCGCCTAGCCTGAAGGCTTGTTACCAAGTACTGGAAGAAACACCGTCCTTGCGTTGGGTGCACATTCACTCTGCGGGTGCCGATCGAGATGTCTATGTGCGCCTCAAAGCCAAGGGAGTGCACGTGGCCACCTCATCAGGTGCCAATGCAGAAGTCGTGGCGCAAACCGCATTGGCAGGTCTGTTGGCCTTGTCTCGACAATTGCCACAATTGGTTCATGCCATGCACGCCCGCCAATGGGCGCCGTTGTTGGGCTCTGAGCTGCCTCCCGATTTGCAAGGGCAGCACGTGGTGCTGGTGGGGTGGGGGCCGATTGCGCAGCGATTGGCACAGTTTCTTCAAATGTTGTCGCTCAATGTCACGGTGGTTAGACAACACCCGCAAAATCAATCGGGTGCCGATTCATCGCTGCCTCGCATGATCACATTCGCAGAGCTCAATCGTGTGCTCCCTTCAACCCACTGGTTAATTTTGACGTGTCCATTAACAGACACTACGCGAGGATTGGTGAATGCCAATACTTTGGCGTTGATGCCGCGTGGTTCAGGTTTGGTCAATGTGGCGCGCGGCGAAGTGGTGGTCGAAAAAGACCTCATCAAAGCGCTTGAGACAGGCATATTGGGCAGTGCCTTTTTGGATGTGTTTGAGCATGAACCCTTGCCCAAAGAATCGCCTTTGTGGCACTTGCCCAATGTGATCGTGACACCGCACTCGGCCGGATTTTCTGCAGGCAATGAGGCCAGGGTCAGTCAGATGTTTTTGAGCAATTTGGCCAAATGGGCAAACCAGCTTGACCAGAGCTGAAACCTAAATATTGCAGATTTTTGTATCTGCTTCAAAACTGCCCAAAAACCCGTGCTACAATCCACAGCTTCGCGGCTGTAGCTCAGCTGGATAGAGTACTTGGCTACGAACCAAGGGGTCGTGGGTTCGATTCCTGCCAGCCGCACCAGATTTCGATAATTTTCGATTCTAGAACACAGCTTAGAGGCTTACGTCTCTAGGCTGTTTTTCTTTGTGCTGACCAATTTGTGCCTTCCATTTACCTTCTGTTTGAAAGTCATGAGCAAAGCATTCACCCGCGAAACCGATGCCGACCCAGACGATGGGGAAGACCCCAGCCTGCCGCCATTGCCAGCAGGTGCGCGCAACTACATGACCCCTCAAGGCTATGCTGCTTTGCGCGCAGAACTGTTCACGTTGATGGACGACGAGCGGCCCAAAATTGTTGAAATTGTGCATTGGGCTGCCAGCAATGGCGATCGCTCCGAAAACGGCGATTACCTCTACGGCAAAAAACGCTTGCGCGAAATTGACCGTCGCATTCGTTTTCTCACCAAGCGTTTGGAAATTGCCGAAGTGACCGACCCCAGCGTGCACCATGGCAAAGAACAGGTGTTCTTTGGCGCAACCGTTGGCTATGTGGAGGAAAGCGGCGACGAGCGCACTGTCACCATTCGAGGCATTGATGAGGCAGACAGTTTGAAAGGCGAGGTAAGTTGGGTGTCGCCCATTGCCCGCACCTTGTTAAAGTCAAACGTGGGTGACGTCTTGAAACTGGTCACACCACAAGGCGTTCGAGAGATTGAGGTGCTGTCTGTGACTTATCCCAAGCCCAGCTGAAACATTATTCTTCTGCCGTTCTCTGGCCCCGTACGCGATGCGTGATGCGCTCTGCATTCAACACAGCGGGCGTGCGCTTTAGGTTTCGCAGCACGGTTTCCAAATGGCTCAGATCGCGCACCGAAATGACAAAAGTGTTTTCGGCGGCATCTTGGGCGCTGGCTTGGCCCATCTCCACATGAACAATGTCCACTTCTGAATTGGCAAGCGTGCCTGCCACCCTTGCCAACACGCCCTTGGTGTTGACCACGGTCACCCGAATGCTGGTTTCAAAACTGCGCATGGGTTCGTCGGACCATTCAACGCCAATGAAGCGTTCACTGTCTTTTTGCTGAAGCTTGAGGCCAACGCTGCAATCGGCAGTGTGCACGGCCAAGCCTTCGCCACGGCCCAAATAACCAATGATTTTGTCACCAGGCAAAGGGTGGCAGCAGCGAGAGTAAACCACCGATGCATTTTCAGTGCCGTCCAGCATGATGGCGCCCTGTGACACGCTCTCGTGCGCCATAAAGCGCTCGCGCGTCATGAGCAGTGGATCGGGTTTCTCTCCCATCTCGGACAACAAACCAGCCATTCGTTTGGCCACAATGCTGGCAATGCGTTTGCCCAAGCCGACATCGACCAACAAATCGCTGCGATTTTTGTTGCCCGTGAAGCGCAATAATTTTTCCCACAGAGGTTGATAGCGCAAGGGATCGTCTGGCATTTTCTCAATGCCTTCGGCGCGCAGCGCTTGCGTGAGCAGCTTCAAGCCCAAGTCCATAGACTCGCTGTTGGCCATGGTTTTGAGGTGATGGCGAATGCGAGAGCGAGCACGGCCTGTGCGCACAAAACCCAACCACGATGGATTGGGCGACGAGACGGGTGCCGTCATGACTTCCACCACATCGCCATTTTTTAACTCAGTGCGCAAAGGCACTTGCTGGTTGTTGATTTTGGCGGCCACCAAATGGTCGCCGATGTTGCTGTGAATCATGTACGCAAAATCGACCACCGTAGCGCCACGCGGCAAGGACATGATTTGGCTCTTGGGCGTGAACACATAAACAGCATCTGGGAACAAGTCCACTTTGACATGGTCCCAAAACTCGGAGGCATCGCGCGTCTCTTTTTGAATGTCAAGTAAAGACTGCAACCACTGTGTCCCTAGGCGTTCAGACGATACATCGTTAGAGCCTTTGTCTTTGTAAAGCCAGTGCGCTGCAACACCCGATTCGGCCACCACGTTCATGGCCTCAGTGCGCATTTGAAACTCAACGTTCACGCCAGAAGGGCCTACCAGTGTGGTGTGCAAAGACTGATAGCCATTGACCTTGCCGATGGCGATGTGATCTTTGAAACGGCCAGGCACTGGCTTGTACATTTGGTGCAAGATACCCAACGCCGTGTAACAGTCAATGACCGAAGGCACGATTAAGCGGAAGCCATAAATGTCGGTGACTTGCGCAAAGCTTAGGTGCTTGCCGTCCATTTTTTTATAAATGGAATAGAGCGTTTTTTCGCGACCAGAAATTTGGACATTCATGCCCGCATTGGCAAAGGTTGATTCAAGTTCACCTTGGACTTTTTGAATCAAATCACGGCGTCGGTTGCGTGCTTTGGAAACAGCCTTGGCCAACACGTTGTAGCGCCAAGGCTTTGAATACCTGAACGACAGGTCTTGCAACTCGCGATAAGTTTGATTCAAACCCAATCGGTGCGCAATGGGCGCATAGATTTCTAGCGTTTCAGACGAGATGCGTCCCCACTTTTCGCGCGGCATGTCTGACATGGTGCGCATGTTGTGGGTGCGGTCGGCCAACTTGATCAGAATGACACGGACATCGCGTGCCATGGCCAAGAGCATTTTGCGAAATGACTCGGCCTGATTTTCTTCTCGGGTGTTGAACTCGAGCTTGTCCAATTTGGTGAGGCCATCTACCAGTTCGGCCACCGACGAGCCAAACTTTTCAATCAAGTCAGATTTTGTGACGCCGCAGTCTTCCATGACATCGTGCATCAAGGCCGCCATGAGGGCTTGCGCGTCTAACTTCCATTCAGTGCATTGGGTGGCAACGGCAATAGGGTGCGTAATGTAAGGCTCGCCGTTTTTGCGCAGCTGCCCCAAGTGGCCCTCATCGGCAAATCTGTATGCCTTGCGAACCAACTCAATGTCGGAGGCCGAGAGGTAGTCTAGTTGCGCAACCAAGGCTGCAAAACTGGCCGCAGCAGCATTTGCCGCACTGGCGGAAGGCACGCCGGCTTGGATGTTGTGAGCGTTGTCGCGCATTCCGGGTGTTGAAGTACTACCGGATTTGTGAAAAACAGATGAAAAAGCTGCGCGCATGGCTCAAATGTAACGCGAGAGGGCCGTCTTCAGAAAGTCAGTTGAGATGCCCGCTCAAAAATGCGTCTTTCAGACGTGAAAAAGCCCCAGGTTGTGAAACTTTGGGGCTTGATCTTCCAAGCGACAAGGCTTGGCCAAAAGTAGAATTTAGTTTACTTTTTTGAGCATTTCTAAACCAACTTTGCCGGCTGCAATTTCGCGCAGGGCAGTTACGCCAGGCTTGTTTTTGCTTTCGACGCGGGGGGTGTGGCCTTGGCTCAACATGCGGGCACGGTAAGTGGCAGCCAATACCAATTGGAAACGGTTAGGGATCTGTTCCAAGCAATCTTCAACAGTGATGCGGGCCATGACGGTCTCCGGTAAGTAAATCAGGTGATATGGAGGGATTCGAAAGTTTCGGCACGGTCTCGGCGCTGTGCAATGTACTTAAGGCGCTGAGCGTGCACGATGGCCTTGAGATCAAACAAGGCGCGATCGAAAACTTCGTTGATTATAACGAAGTCAAATTCTTTGACCTGAGCCAGCTCAATGGCGGCATTTTGCAGGCGCAATTCGATGGTTTCAGTGCTGTCCTCGCCTCTGCGCTCTAAGCGGCTGCGCAACTCTTCCCAACTGGGGGGCAGAATGAAGATGAGTATGGCGTTGGCATACATCTTTTGAATTTGGATGGCGCCCTGGTAATCAATTTCCAAAATGACGTCTGAGCCTTGTGTCATGCGCTCTTCCAGCATTTTCTTAGACGTGCCGTAGCGATGGCTGTGCACATTGGCCCATTCGACAAAGGCATCGGCGCCCACCATGGCGTCAAATTCTTGCTGAGACACAAAGAAGTACTCGCGGCCATGCTTTTCTTGGCCGCGGGGCGCGCGAGTGGTATGCGACACCGATGGCAACACACGGGTGTCAAGCTCCATTAGGGCCTTGACCAGGCTGGACTTGCCCGCACCACTGGGGGCGGCTACAACGTAGAGGTTTCCAGGATATTCCATGGCAAGGAGTGTAGTCAACTTATTCGATGTTTTGCACCTGCTCACGCATTTGCTCAATCAGGACTTTCATGTCGACCGAGATTTTGGTGAGCTCAAGGGTGGCAGATTTGGAGCCCAGGGTGTTGGCTTCGCGGTGCAACTCTTGGATGAGGAAGTCGAGGCGCTTGCCAATGTCGCCGCCTTTTTTGACCAAGCGGCTGATTTCGTCCAAATGTGAAGCCAGGCGCGTAAGTTCTTCGGCCACGTCGATGCGGATGGCAAAGGCGGTGGCTTCGGTCAGGGCGCGGTCTTTGGCCACATCGGACGACACATTGCCGTCTGACAAAGCCATGGCCTCGTTCCAGCGGTCAATGAAGCGCTGGCGCTGTTGCTCAACCAGCAGGGGCAGCAGGGGGGCCGCTTGTTCGGCCAGCGTGCGAAGCTGACCGATGCGGTCTTGCAGCATCTCGGCCAAACGAGCACCTTCACGGGCCCGAGCGTCTTTGAGTGCCTTGACCGCCTGGGTGGCCAAGGGCATGAGGTCGGCATCTTGCAGGCCGGTACCTGATTTTTCGTGTGAGGCCAGTTTGATGACATCAGAAACACTCAGATCGCGTGCATTGGGCAGCCAGCTTTGAATTTTGTTTTGAAGTCCGACCAACTTTTGCAGGGTGCCAATGGACGGGTCGGCCAGATCGCTGTCTTGGGCGCTGTGATACACCGCGCGCACTTCCACTTTGCCGCGTTTGATGTGCTGAATGATGTGCTCGCGCAGTGCTGGTTCTGTGTGGCGCAACTCATCGGGCAGGCGAAAGCTAAGGTCTAAAAAGCGGCTGTTGACTGATCGAATTTCAAGACCAAAACGCATTGCAGGAGCGGCCGATGACTCTGCGTTGCCTTGGGCCGCAGGCGTGTTGGATTGCACACTGGCGTACCCGGTCATACTGTAAACTGGCATGGATTCTTTCTAGGATGCGTCAGACAAGTGCTGCGATTCAGTCGGGGGCTTTGCGATTGCATCAAGCCGATCCCGAATTATCTCAAACTAATCCTGAATTTCGATCTTTTGCGTTCGTCCTTCATTTTCTTCAGCGATACCTCATTCATGTCCACTTCAACTCAAACCTCATTTCCCCGTGCCCACGGCCGTACCCCCGACCAGTTGCGCAATGTGCGCATCACGCGCGGCTATACCGTCCATGCGGAGGGTTCTGTGTTGATTGAGTTTGGTGATACACGCGTGCTTTGCACGGCATCGGTTGAAGAAAAAGTGCCAGGTCATAAAAAAGGCAGCGGCGAAGGTTGGGTGACGGCAGAGTACGGCATGTTGCCGCGAGCCACGCATACGCGCGGTGACCGTGAAGCAGCGCGCGGCAAGCAAAGTGGCCGAACCCAAGAAATTCAGCGCCTCATTGGTCGCTCGATGCGCGCCGTGTTCGATTTGAAAAAATTGGGCGAGCGCACCATTCATTTAGATTGCGATGTGTTGCAAGCCGACGGCGGCACACGCACCGCCAGCATCACGGGTGCCTTTGTGGCTGCGCTAGATGCGGTCGATTGGCTCATGCATCAAGGCAAATTGACAGAGTCACCCATCATTGACTCCGTGGCTGCCATTTCTGTCGGGTTGAAAGACGGCACACCTTTGCTCGATTTAGATTACACCGAAGATTCTTCTTGTGACACGGACATGAACGTGGTCATGACAGGTGCTGGCAATTTTGTCGAAGTGCAGGGCACCGCAGAGGGCGTGGCCTTTACGCGCAAAGAAATGGACAGTTTGTTGGCGTTGGCCGAAAAAGGCATTGCCGAGTTGGTGCAGTTGCAAAAGCAATCACGCCAAACGCACGTTCACGCCGGAGCTTAAAGTCATGAGAATGGTTTTGGCCTCCAACAACGCAGGCAAACTGGCCGAATTGCAAAGCATGTTCAGCGTACTGAATGTGCAGTTGGTGCGCCAATCCGATTTGAAAATTTCAGAAGCGCCCGAGCCTTACAAAACCTTTGTTGAAAATGCCTTGACCAAAGCGCGTCATGCGTCAGCACAAAGTGGACTGCCTGCGGTGGCCGACGATGCGGGTTTGTGCATCGATGCATTCGGTGGTTTGCCAGGTGTCGACACAGCCTACTACTGCACACAGTTTGGCTATGCAAAGTCTGATGCCAACAATGTGCGGGCTGTCATTGAACAAATGGCCACCATTGAAAATCGCCGCGCAGCCATGGTGAGCACTTTGGTTGCGCTTCGAAGCGCCGAAGATCCAGAGCCTTTGATTGCTGTGGGCCGCGTGCTTGTCGAAATTGCACGTGAACCCATTGGCGACAACGGCTTTGGTTTCGACCCCATTTTGTTTGTGCCCGAGTTTGGTAAAACCTTTGCGCAATTGCCCGAAGAAGTGAAAAATGCCAACAGCCATCGCGGCCGATCTTCGCAAGCCATGGTGGCTTTGATGCGCGAGCGCTGGGGCCTTTCAGCATGAGCAATCCGTTTGATGTGGTGCATGCCATGCGACCTGGCTTGCTGCAATTGCAGGCCTTGCCGCCTTTGTCTTTGTATGTTCATTTGCCGTGGTGCATTAAAAAATGCCCATACTGCGATTTCAATTCGCACGAGTGGCGAGACGATGCACAAGGCATGCCCGAGCAGCGCTACATCGATGCATTGCTGGCCGATTTAGAAGCCAGCTTGCCATTGGTTTGGGGCCGCCCCGTGCACAGCGTTTTTATTGGCGGCGGCACGCCCAGTTTGTTTGAGCCTGCCAGCATCGATCGGATGATCAGTGGCATCCGCGCACGCTTGCCTTTAGAGGCCGAAGCAGAAATCACGATGGAGGCCAATCCTGGCACTTTCGAGAAAGATCGCTTCAAGGCGTTTCGTGCGGCTGGCGTCACTCGCTTGTCAATTGGCGTACAAAGTTTCAATGACCAACATTTAAAAGCTTTGGGCCGTGTGCACAACCGTGATCAGGCCATGGCCGCAGTGGAAGAAGCGCAAATAGCTTTTGACACCTTCAATTTGGATGTGATGTATGCCTTGCCGGGTCAGACACTGGCCGATTTGACGCAAGACATCGAAACCGCCCTGAGCTTTAAGCCTCCGCACATTTCTATCTATCACCTCACCATCGAACCCAACACGATGTTTGCCAAGCATCCACCCGTGTTGCCCGAAGATGACGATGCATATGCCATGATGGATTTGATCACCGACATGACGGCATCTCATGGTTTGCAACGCTATGAAGTGTCTGCCTATGCCAAGGCAGGACACCGCTGCTGGCACAACCTCAACTACTGGCAGTTTGGTGACTATTTAGGCATCGGTGCTGGCGCGCACAGCAAGCTGAGTTTTGCACACCGCATTACGCGACAAGTACGTTATCGAGAGCCGCAGTTGTATTTGGCACAGGCCCTGAAGGGCGAACCCGTCACGCAGAACGAGGAAGTGTCTCGCGAGGACTTGCCATTTGAGTACATGCTCAATGCCTTACGCCTGAAAGAAGGTTTTAGCTTGACGGACTACATGGCCCGCACTGGCTTGGCCATGACGTCAATTCAAAAGGGCTTGGCCAATGCAGAAGCCAAGCAATTGATTGCCAGAGATCTGAACAAAGTGTGGCCTACAGAACGTGGCTTCGATTTTTTGAGCGATCTGCAAGCCTTGTTTTTGGCAGACCGATGAATGCTTAGGTGGCGGCCACCACAGTGTTCATCTTCTTGCCAAAGTCACCAAACATGGCGATGGTTTTGTCGGTAGGGATGAGGTACTTGGCACGTTTGTCTTCAGGCTGATTGAAGGTCATCAGCAAATCTTTTTGGCGCAAACGTGTGATGCGTTTGTGCAGAGTGGCGGGTGAGCCCAGCTGCGCCAAGCCAATGGCTTCACGCACTGTCATGGGACGGTTTTCAAACCAACGCAACGCAACATCTTCAAGCAATGCTTTTTCGTTGGCGTCTAACTGCGGCGCATCCGGCAATTGCTGAATGCCTTTGGCCAACTGCAAAAATCGCAGGTAGGCATTGGCTGTGGAGTTGGTCTTCATTTGCATACTTTTATTCTAATACTTGGCGTTGAAGAATACTATCAAAGCTTGCAAAGATTATGAACATTCCTCATGTGGCATTCAGTATTTCCCACAATCTAAAAGGCGTGAGTGGCATTTGTAGTTTTTGTGATTTTTGTGATTTGCCATTCCTAGAAATTGCATCTGCAATCGCATTCACAACACAGGGCGTTGCGCCAATGGTGCCCAATTCGCCAACACCTTTGACACCCAGCACATTGTTGGTGCTGGGCACCGTTTGATTTGTAAATGTATGGAACATTTGCGGCATGATGTCTGCGCGCGGTGCAGCATAGTCCATCAAACTGCCCGTCACAAGCTGACCACTTTCTGCGTCGTAAACCAAACTCTCTAACAAGGCTTGGCCCATGCCCTGAACAGCGCCGCCGTCCAATTGGCCTTCCACAATCATCGGATTCACAATTCGGCCCACATCGTTCATGGAGGTGTAAGACACCACAGAAGTTTCGCCAGTGGAAGGGTTGACCTCGACCTCGCAGATGTGACAGCCGTTGGGCCATGTGGGGCCACTGGCCGTGGTGCTCGATTGCATCTCAATGCGCGCATCGGGCTGGCGTTTGGCCAAGTCGGCCAAGCTGATTTTCAAGTCGGTGCCTTTGACACTGAAACTGCCGCTGGCATAAGCCAAGTCTGCAGGCGATGCCTCGAGTGCTTGGCCTGCCAACTCGCGTGCTTTGTCCAAGGTTTTTTCGGCACCCACACGCATGGCCGAGCCGCCTGTAAACAATGAGCGAGAGCCAGCACTGCCAAAACCATTGGCGCGGTCTGTGTCGCCCAACACCACACGCACTTGCGCGATGTCGACACCAAAAACATCAACCACAAGTTGTGCCAATGAAGTGGCAATGCCTTGTCCCATGGCGTTGACAGCGGAGGCCACCTCGATGGTGCCATCGGCCAAAATTTGAACATGAACATTTTCTTCAAGCGCGTTGCCACCGGTCCACTCCAAGAACGTGGCAATGCCCAAGCCGCGCCACAGACCTTTGGCTTTGGATTCGGCTTCGCGCTTGGCAAAGCCAGACCAATCGGCTTTTTCCAAGGCTTGGTCCATGATCATTTCAAATGCGCCGGTGTCGTAGACTTGGCCCATTGGGTTTTTGTAGGGCATCTGTGCAGCTTGAATGAAGTTGCGACGGCGCAACTGCACACGGTCAATGCCGCTGACACGCGCGGCTTCATCGATCAAACGTTCGATGTTGTAGATGGCCTCAGGACGGCCAGCACCACGGTAGGCGCCTGTGCTGGCGGTGTTGGTCATGACACCTGTGAAATGGTAGTCAATGGTTTGGATGTCGTACACGCTGCTTTGAACCCAAGGTCCAATCAGCATTTGAATGGCCAAGCCCGTCATGGTGGGGTAGGCGCCAACATTGGCCAGGGTTTCGATGCGCAAGCCCAAAATTTTGCCGTCACTGGCCAAAGCCAAAGACGCTTTGGTTTCGATGTCGCGGCCATGCGAACTGCTTAAGAATTCTTCACTGCGATCGGCAATCCATTTGACGGGGCGCTGCAATGTGTGGGCGCAATAAGCGGTGACCACATCTTCTGCATAGGCGCCTGTTTTCATGCCAAATCCGCCGCCGACGTCGCCCACAATGACGCGAATCTTTTCTTTGTCGATGCCAAGTAAATCTGACACCGTACCGCGAACGCCCGTGGGCATTTGACTGCTCATGCGAATGTGCAATCTTCCCTGTTCGGGGTAGGCCAGAACGCTGCGGGGCTCAATCGACAGAGCCGCCACACGCTGATTGACGATGTCCAAATGGACCACATGAGCGGCTTGGTCGAATGCTGCTTGCGTGGCCTGCACATCGCCATATCGTGTTTCTGCGACACGGTTGTCGGGGGCTTCTGTTAGCAACGGCGCATTGTTGGCCAATGCATCGGCCAGCGTTGTGACGCAAGGCAGTGCGTCAAATTCAATTTCGATGGCCTCTATGGCGTTGCGAGCAATGACTTCCGTGGTTGCCACCACGGCCACAATGGGCTCTCCCACAAATCGCACTTTTTCGGTGGCCAAGATGTGGCGCGTGGTGCTGGAAAGGGGGGAGCCGTCTGCCCGCTTGAAATTCATGGCGCGGGCCATGGGCTTGACGCCAGCTGCCTTTAAATCTTGGCCACTGACGACGGCCAAAACACCGGGCATGGCTTGGGCCGCAGTGGTGTCTAGGCGAGTTATGTTGGCATGGGGATAAGGAGAACGCAAGAAAACCAAATGGCTTTGCGCTGGCAGTGAAACGTCGTTGGCGTACACCCCTGCACCCAATAGCAATTGCTGATCTTCCAGTCGATGCACAGATTTGCCGCTCCCAAAGCGGGTGATGTCGGTGGGCACTGTTTGAGAGGGGTTGCTTGCAGTTTGATTCACAAATAGGTTCTCCTTGACGCGCAGTGTAGCTTTGAAGCTGTATATTTGCAGACACAGGCACGAGAAGCTTTTGCACAGTTGCTCCTGTCCTTGCTCTTGGGTAGGATCAGTACATTAGGCGGAAGCGAGTTCCTTCATGGACAATTTAATTTTTGTGATTGGTATCCTGTTTGTTTTTTTGGCAGGATTTCTGGTTTTCTACATTCAAACGCAAATGAACTTCAAAGAGCTTCAGCAGAAGCTGGAAGTGATGCGCGAGCCGCCCAAAGCCAACACAACCGTAGAAAATTTAAAGCGCGAAATGGCCTTGCACCACGACAAGCTGGTGCTTTTAGAGGCCGATATCTCAAAAAATAGGCGTGAATCGTTAACCGAAGAAGAGTTACAGACTTTTGACTTGGCCCGCCGAAAAATCAGAGGCTGCATTGCCATGCTCAAATCAAATGGAGGCTGGATTGGCTTGCCCTTTGAATTTGAGTGGACTGAAATGCTCGAGCGCTTGCCCAATTTACAAAATTTATACAAAAAAGCCGAACTGGAAAAGCAGGCACTTTTACAGTCGCAAGACCCGGAATCTGGTGCTCAAAGCTAAAATAAAGGGCTTTTTTCAATTGGCCCTTTATTTTTGACCTGAATCAATTCTGAATGGGCATGTTCTGCGATGATTCAGCTCCATGTTCTGTGTATCCAATCTTTCTTGCGCGAGGGGTGACAAGCACCTGTTTTCAGGCGTTTCTTTCAGCCTTCAGCCAGGCCAATGGCTGCACCTCGAAGGCAACAATGGCGTTGGCAAAACCAGTCTCTTGCGACTTGTTTGCGGATTGAGCGCCCTTGAAGAGGGCGAAATTACTTGGAATAACCAAGCTGTCAGCAAAGATCCCCAAACTTTTAGAGCGAATTTGGCCTATTTAGGTCATCAATTGTCCCTGAAAGACGATTTGAGCCCCCTTGAAAACTTGCAAATCGATGCGGCCATTGTGGGGCGCCAATTGACGGCGTCCGATGCCAAGCAGGCGTTGGCCCAAATGGGCTTGCGTGGCCGAGAAAATTTACCTGTTCGGGTTTTGTCGCAAGGCCAAAAAAGACGTACGGCTTTGGCCAGGTTGTTGGTCAGTTCGGCCAAATTGTGGATTTTGGACGAACCCTTTGTGGCCCTAGACACCATGGCTCAAAACGCATTGTCTGAGGTGATCAACGCGCATCTGGCCAAGCAGGGCATGGTTTTGCTCACCAGCCACCAAGCGGTTTCGCTTGGCGGTCAGGGCTTTTCTTACAGGCTTACCGCATGAGCGCGTTTGTGGCCATCGTGAAGCGCGATTTGGTCTTGGCCATGCGGCGCAAGAACGAGGTCATTACCTCGGTCTTTTTCTTTGTGGTGGTGGCTGCTCTGTTTCCGCTGGGCATAGGCCCAGAATTGAACACACTGCGTTTGGTCGCGCCGGGCATTCTGTGGGTTGGCGCTTTATTGGCCAGCATGTTGTCGCTTGGCCGCATGTTTGCCGCCGATCATGCCGATGGCACATTGGAACAAATGGCTTTGTCGCCCAACAGTTTGTCTGTGTTGGTAGCTGCCAAAATATTGGCGCACTGGCTGTTGTCTGGGTTGCCTTTGGTTTTGCTAGCGCCCATCTTGGGCTTGCAATTTGATTTGTCGGTCGATGCCATCTGGATACTGACGCTCAGCTTATTGCTGGGCACGCCCGTGTTGTCTTTGATCGGTGCCATTGGCGCCGCTCTGACCTTGGGTGTGCGCGGCGGCGATGTGTTGCTGTCTTTGCTGATTTTGCCTTTGTATGTGCCTGCGCTGGTGTTTGGCTCGGGGGCAGTCCAAGCAGAAGTCAGCGGCTTGGGTGCTTCAGCACATTTGTCCATTTTGGCGGCCATGGCTCTGGTGGCCGCGGTCTTCAGTCCATGGGCCAGTGCGGCATCTTTGCGAATTGCGCTTGAATCATAAAAGTGGGTTAACCCAATGATGCAAAAAATATTTCACTACGCTTCACCTCAAAACTTCTACCCACTGGCGGGCAAGTTGTGGCCTCTGTTTGCCATGCTGGGTGTTGTACTTTCTGCATGGGGCTTGTGGTTGGGCATGTTTGTCGCGCCTGCAGATTTTCAGCAAGGCGAAGGCTACCGCATCATTTTTGTTCATGTGCCTGTGTCTTGGATGTCGATGGTCATTTACTTGGCCATGGCGTTTTGGGCTTTGTTGGGCTTAACGTTCAATACGCGCCTGTCCGGCATGATGGGCAAAGCGCTGGCACCCACTGGCGCTATTTTTGCCTTCTTGTCTCTCTGGACAGGCGCCTTGTGGGGCAAGCCGATGTGGGGGGCCTGGTGGGTCTGGGATGCTCGCCTCACGTCCGAGCTCATCTTGTTTTTCTTGTACCTTGGCTACATCGCCTTGACCAGTGCCATAGACGACCCAAAACGTGCCGACAAAGCGGGTGGTATCTTGGCTTTGGTAGGGGCTCTCAATGTGCCTGTGATCTATTTTTCTGTGAAGTGGTGGAATACGCTCCATCAAGGTGCTTCGGTCTCATTGACCAAGGGGTCTAGCATGGCGCAAATCATGTTGGAAGCCATGTTGATCATGGGCATCGCGTTTTGGATGTACACCATTGCCATCGCGTTATACCGCGTCAGAAGCATCATTTTGGTTCGCGAACGACACACCCAATGGGTGGCCGATTTGCCTGAGGTCAAAGCAAAAACCTTGGAGTTGCAATCATGATTTGGAACAGCTGGCAGGATTTTTGGGCCATGGGCGGCTATGGTCTTTATGTTTGGGGTAGCTTTGGCGTTAGCGCAGGTTTGATGGCTTACGAGATGTATTGGGTCAAGCAAGCGCGCAACAAAGCCTTGCAGCAAGTTGCGCAAGAACTGCGTGCCGCAGAAACACATGGAAAGGACTGGCACTGATGAAGCCTAGACACCAACGATTTTTGTTCATCACAGCAGGCGTGGCAGTGCTTGCCATTGCGGGCATGTTTGTGTTGAATGCCTTTCAGAGCAATTTGGTTTTCTTCTTTACACCGACGCAAGTCTCAAACGGCGAAGCGCCCAAAGAGCGCGCATTTCGCGTGGGCGGTATGGTGAAAGAAGGCAGCCTCAAAAAAGATGGCGAGAATGTGCAGTTTGTGGTGACCGATTTTGCGCATGATGTGCCCGTTTCCTACAAGGGCATGCTGCCCGATTTGTTCAAAGAAGGTAAGGGCGTTGTGGCGCAAGGCAAATTGCTGGAGGCCAATCAATTTTCAGCTTCTGAGGTATTGGCAAAGCACGACGAAAACTACATGCCACCCGAAGCCAAACACGCACTCGACCAAGCTGAAGCTGCCAAAGCAGCCAAATCAGTGAAGCCTTGAAGACACCTATAGAAAAGAGTTTTGAATGATTGTTGAAATTGGCCACTTTGCCTTAATTCTGGCTACATGTGTGGCATTGCTGCAAGGTGTCTTGCCATTGGCAGGCACGTTCAATCACGATCAACGCTGGCAATCTTTGGCCAAACCAACGGCTATTTTGCAATTTGCTCTGATTGCGTTGTCTTTTGCCGTATTGGCGCACGCCGCGTTGACCGATGACTTCTCTGTCAAATACATCGCTGGACATTCAAATTCATTGCTGCCCACGCAGTACAAGTTCGCTGCGGTTTGGGGCGGTCACGAAGGTTCTTTGTTGTTGTGGGTTCTGATGTTGTCGGGCTGGACTGTGGCTGTGGCGCTGTTTTCACGCACCTTGCCGCTGGCCATGGTGGCGCGCGTCATTGGTATTTTGGGTTTGGTCTCAACAGGTTTTTTAGCGTTCATCTTGTTCACTTCCAGCCCCTTTGAAAGGCTGTTGCCAGCGCCGTTGGATGGCAAGGATCTGAATCCTTTGCTGCAAGACCCGGGCTTGGTCATTCACCCACCCATGCTCTACATGGGCTACGTTGGTTTTTCTGTGGCATTTGCGTTTGCTGTGTCGGCGCTGTTGTCGGGTCGCATGGATGCTGCTTGGGCCAGGTGGTCTAGGCCTTGGACAGTGGTGGCATGGATCTTCATGACGGCGGGCATTGCCCTGGGCTCTTGGTGGGCTTATTACGAATTGGGCTGGGGCGGTTGGTGGTTCTGGGATCCTGTAGAAAACGCATCCCTCATGCCATGGTTATTTGGTACCGCTTTGATTCATGCCTTGATGGTGACTGACAAGCGCGGTGGCTTTAAAGCGTGGTCGGTGCTGTTGGCCATTGGCGCATTCTCTTTGTCCTTGTTAGGTACTTTTTTGGTTCGCTCTGGTGTGCTCACCTCTGTGCATGCGTTTGCATCCGATCCCAAGCGCGGCGTGTTTATTTTGATTTTCTTGGCTGTGGTGGTCGGTGTGTCGTTGACGTTGTTTGCATGGCGCGCACCCAAGGCAACCTTGGGTGGGAAAATTGGTTTGGTCTCGCGCGAGTCCATGTTGTTGGTCAACAGCGTGTTGCTGGTGGTGGCCACAGGTGCCGTTTTGTTAGGAACGGTATACCCCCTCATTGTGGATGCGCTTAATTTAGGCAAGTTGTCTGTTGGTGCGCCTTATTTCAACGCGGTGTTTGTGCCCCTGATGGTGCCCGTCGTTTTCTTGATGGTGCCCGGCGGCATTGCGCACTGGCGTGAAGCTCGCTGGAAAGAGTTGGGCCGCGATTTGCAAATTCCAGCAGTTGCTGCTGTGGTGTCGGCTGTTGCGGTGTGGGCTCTGACTGAGCGTGGCACTTGGTTGGTGGCCATGGGCATGGGTTTGGCAGCCTGGGTGGTGGTCGGTTTGCTGATGCAAATTGTGACGCGCATGAAAAAACCCGGCCGTATTGCGCCATCTTTTTGGGGCATGCATTTGGCACATTTGGGCATTGCCGTCATTGTGGTGGGCATTACCTTTGTCAAAGGCTATGAAGTCGAGCGTGATGTGCGCATGGGCATTCAAGACACGGTCAGCATTGGCGAGTACAGCTTCGAGTTGATGGGTGTGTCAGATGTCAATGGCCCCAATTACAAGGCCTTGCGGGGCGAGGTCAAAGTAACCCAGGGCGGTGAATTTTTAGAAATGTTGTACCCCGAAAAGCGCAAATACTTCTCGTCTGCAATGCCCATGACAGAGGCTGCCATTGACTCGGGCTTGTTCCGTGATTTGTATGTTTCATTGGGCGAGCCCGTGCAAGGGGACAAGCCGCAATGGAGCGTGCGCGTGTTTTACAAACCTTTTGTGTCATGGCTTTGGTACGGCGCTATCTTGATGGTGCTGGGTGGCTTGCTGGCCGTCAGCGACAGGCGCTACCGCAAATCAGCGGCCAGTCTTGATTAAGTCCATAGGAGGCATGCGTTGAAAAAGTTTTTGATTCCTTTGGCTTTTTTTATAGGGCTCTTGGTTTTTCTGGCCGTGGGATTGAATCGCAATCCCCAAGAAATTCCCTCGCCGCTTGTTGGCAAGCCTGCGCCCGCATTTTCTTTGGATACCTTAGATGCCACTGGGCCTAAGTTTGGTCCCGAAAACATGAAGGGCAAAGTTTGGATGCTCAACGTCTGGGCTACTTGGTGCGTTGCTTGCCGTGAAGAGCACCCCGTGCTGGTGGCTTTTTCCAAAACCAATCAGCTGCCCATTGTGGGTTTGAGCTACAAAGAAGTTCAACCACAGGACGAGCCAGCAGACCGCAAATTCACGCCCGAGGAAAAGCTCAAATTGGCGCGTGAGCGGAGCGAGATGTGGCTCAAGCGTTATGGCAATCCATATGCCTTGTCTGTGATGGACTTGGATGGGCGTGTGGGCATTGACTATGGTGTTTATGGTGTGCCCGAAACTTATGTGATCGACAAGGAAGGTGTGATTCGCTACAAGCGCGTTGGTGTTGTCACGCCTGACTTGTTGCAATCGACCATCTTGCCTTTGGTGCAGAAATTGAATGCCTCCTAAGGCGCCCCGAAAGAGTCCATGAAATTGATTTCTCAATGGTTGAAATGTGTGGGCATTGTGGCCCTATCACTTTCAACAGCCCTGACAACTGTGCATGCCAAAGAAGCTGCACCCATGGCTGAAGACCCTTTGATTGAAAAGCGCTTGATTCACATCTCTGAAGAGTTGCGTTGCTTGGTTTGTCAAAACGAGTCTTTGGCTTCGTCCCGCGCCGAGTTGGCCAACGACTTGCGCGAAGAAGTTCGCAAACTCATTCGGCAAGACAAAAGCGACGGTCAAATCAAAGAGTATCTGGTCACACGATATGGCGACTTTGTGCTTTACAAACCCGAAGTCAAACCCCTTACATGGGTGTTGTGGTTTGGTCCGTTCTTGTTGCTGGTGTTGGGTGTTATTGGCATGAGTGTTTATTTGCGGCAGCGCCAAGCCACTCAATCGAAACCCCAAGCACTGAGCGATGAAGATCGACGCAAGGTTCAAGAAATTCTGAAGTCGGGAGATGAATCATGAGCGCCGGCATGTTGTTCAATTTAGTTGCACTGCTATTGGTGCTGTCTGTTGCCGCTGTGTTGGTTTGGGTCTTGTTGCGCCAAGGACCCGTGGTGACGCAAGCCAGCCAAGCCAAGGCCAATGCAAAGGTGTATCGAGATCAAATTCGAGATTTGGACCGTGAGCATGACAGTGGGCACATCAGCGATGAAGAATGGCAGCAGTCTCGCGATGAATTGAGCATGCGATTGCTAGAAGACACTTCGGCGCAAGACGATCCTCAAATCAAGCAACAAAAGCCAGCCATGTGGACGGCTATCTTTGTATTGGTGGCTGTGCCTTTGTCAACACTGGGACTCTATGCGGGCTTGGGTGAGCCGGTTGCACTCGATCCCATGTCTGCCAAGGCGCCTCAGCAAGCCAGCCCCATGGAGATGCTGAAGATGGCTGAGAATCTGGCCCAAAAGCTGGAAGAAAAACCTGACAATTTGCAAGGCTGGGTCATGCTTGGCAGAACTTACCGCTCGTTGGAGCAGTTTGACAAGTCTATTCAGGCCTATGACCGTGCTTTGAAGTTGTCTGCAGACGATGATCTCAGTTTAGAGCGTGTCGAGGTCATTGCCATGAAAACGCAAGGCAATTTTGAGGGCGAGCCTTGGCGTGTCATTCGCGATATTTTGCAGCGCGACCCACAAAACTACGGGGCATTGCTGATGGCGGGTAGTGCTTCTTTTTCGCATAACAAATACGAAGATGCCTTGAATTTTTGGTTGGCTGCACGCAAAACGCTGGATGCACAAAATCCTGATTTGCCCGAGCTCGACAACGCCATTGCCTCTGTTCAAGAAAAGTTAGGCATCAAGCCTGGCAGCTTGGCAGCGGGGCAAGCTGTTGCTTCGATACAAGCACCAGCGCCTTCTGCTGCGCCGTCAGCTGGCGCAAGCGCCTCAGCCAATTCAGCAGGCAGTGTTTCGGGTCAAGTCACTTTGTCGACCGCCTTGAAAAGCAAAGTAAGCGGCACCGACGTGGTCTTTGTTTATGCCACGCCTGCCAATGGCGAACGCATGCCCCTTGCCATTTTTAAAACAACCGTGGCGCAGTTGCCTTTGAGCTTTAGGCTCGACGACAGCACCGCCATGTCACCCGAGCGCAAGTTGTCGAGTGCAGGTGAAGTCTTTGTCAAAGTGCGTGTCTCCAAGTCGGGCAACGCCATGCCGCAATCGGGCGATTTGTCTGGCTCTTTGGGGCCCGTCAAAGTGGGCGCCAAAGGCCTGAGCTTGGAAATCAAAGATCAAGTGCCTTGATGCACTGACAGATTGTCTTCAGTCAATGGCAATCTTGGCGTCGCGAATCACGCGTGACCACTTGTCGGTGTCACGCTGAGTCCATGCCTGAACATCTTCAGGGGAGCCAGGTTGCAATTCAGTGCCAGCGGCTTCAATCTTGGCGACCAACGCAGGTGCCTTCAAGGCTTTGTTGAGTGCCGCGTTGATCGTATCCACCACAGGCTTAGGTGTGGCCAATGGTGCATACATGGCGTACCAAGTGGTGTAGTCAAAGCCTGGCAACGCAGTTGAGATGAGTGGCAATGATTTGGTCGCGTTGGATTTGCTGGGAGCCGTGGCGGCCAACACTTTGACCAGTCCTTTGTCGGCCAGACCTTGCAGTGAAGGCAAGCTGCTGAACATGGCGCTGACTTCACCCGAAATCAAATCGTTCACAGCGGCCGCACTGCCTTTGTAAGGCACATGGAGCACGTCTGTTTTGGACAAGGCTTTGAACATCTCCATGCCCAAGTGCGCGGTGCCGCCTGTACCCGCAGAGGCAAAGCTTACCTTGCCTGGGTTGGCGCGTGCATAGTCAATCAGTTCAGGCATGTTTTTGACGGGCAATTTGGCAGACACCACCAAAACGTGAGGGCCCGTAGAAATGGTTGACACAGGTTTGAGTTTGGCCACCAAGTCGGCGCCGCCTTTTTTGCTCAGCATGGGCTGCAGCACCATGTTGCCAAATGCGGCCAAGAGCAAGGTATGGCCATCGGCCTCAGCACGTGCTACCACCCCCAAGGCTGGGACGCCCATGCCGCCGCCTTGATTTTCCACGGTGACGGGTTGTTTGATATCGGCAGAGAGGACCAAGGCCAGTTCACGTGCCACCACATCTGCAGGGCCGCCTGCAGCGTAGGGCACGATCAATTTGACGGGCTTGGTTGGCCATGCTGTGCTGCCCTGGGCGAACGACAAGGAGGCACCTAAGCCAAATATGGCAGTCAATAAAATTTTGCGTCTAAAAAGATGAGTCATGGTTGTCTCTCCGATGTGTTCTGGGCATGAAAAAAGCCGTTGAATTATCAACGGCTTTGGGAAAGTGAGGTGAGCCAGCTGAGGCAACTTCTTAGTCGGCAGTAATTTTTCTCTCACGAACCAACTTGCCCCATTTTTCAGATTCCTTTTGCATAAAGCTGGTGAGCTCGGCACGCGTGGAGGGAGCGCCAGACAGACCCAACTTGGTGAGGGCGTCTTTGGTGCTCTGATCGTTCAGAACTTTGACAATCTCAGCATTCCATTTGTCCAAAATGGCTGAAGGCACTTTGGCAGAAGCCAGGAAGGCATACCAATTCAGTGCTTCAAAGCCTGGAAAGCCAGACTCGGCCACCGTAGGCACATTGGACAAGTAGCTGGGGCGTGTTAGACCAGTTGTTGCAATGGCCACCAATTTGCCAGACTCAACGTGTGGAATGGAAGTGGGGGGGGCCGAAAAGTAACCTGTGAAACGATTGGCCAACAGGTCTTGCATGGCAGGTGCGCCACCCTTGTAGGGCACGTGCAACATTTCTGTGTTGGTGCGGATGGCAAACAATTCGCCAGTGAGGTGCGATGCAGAACCCGCGCCCGTTGAGGCAAAGGAAACGGTGTCGGGGGCTTTTTTGGCCAAGGCTACAAAGTCGGCCAAGTTTTTGATGCCTGACTCTTTGTTGACCACCAGCATGTTGGGGAAGTTCACGCCGCCAGAGATGGGGGCCAAGTCTTTGAAGGGCTCGTAGCCGACTTTCATCATGTGCGGGGCAATGGTCATGGGACCAATCGAGCCCAACAAAATGACGGAACCGTCGGCAACGCCGTTGGCCACTTGCTGGTGAACGATGTTGCCACCAGCACCCGCTTTATTTTCTACGACAACGTTTTGACCGATGTTTTCGGTGAGCTTTTTGGCAATCAAACGAGCAGCTGCATCGGCTGCACCGCCTGCCGCAAATCCAACATACAAGGTAACAGGACGTTTGGGCGGGAAGTCTTGTGCGCTAGCGACGCTAGGGAAAAGAATGGAGGCAGCCAGTGTGAGGGTACTGAGCAGGTAGCGTTTGTTCATGAAAGCTCCGTCAATAAGTGATGTGAATGGTAAAGAGTATCGCCCAAACAAAAAAGCCCCGTGAGGGGCTTGATCGTTGGTGATTTGGCGGAAGCGGTGAGATTCGAACTCACGGACCCTTTCGAGCCGCCGGTTTTCAAGACCGGTGCAATCGACCACTCTGCCACACTTCCTGCGGGGGGAATTGTAACCTTGTTCTAGGCCCAAAATGGGGCAGTACTGGAACAGAAGGCAAAATTAATGTTGATCTGACCCCAATTAATGCCCCCAATTAAATCAAACGAGCATGCCTTGGGTTTCGATGTAGGCGATGACGTCGGCCAGGCCGGTTTGGGTTTTGAGGTTGGTCATGACGAAGGGTTTGAGGCCCTTGGCGGTGGTGCGCATGCGGGTGGTGTCGGCGTGCATCACGTCTAGGTCGGCGCCGACGTAGGGGGCCAGGTCGGTTTTGTTGATGACGAAGAGGTCGCTTTTGGTAATGCCGGGACCGCCTTTGCGAGGAATTTTTTCGCCGGCAGCCACGTCAATCACGTAGATGGTGAGGTCGGACAGTTCAGGGCTGAAGGTGGCGGCCAGGTTGTCGCCGCCGCTTTCTACAAAAACCACATCGGCATTGGGAAACTTTTCCAACATGCGGTCGATGGCCTCTAAGTTGATGGAGGCATCTTCGCGAATGGCGGTGTGAGGGCAACCACCAGTTTCAACGCCCATGATGCGATCTGCATCGAGTGCGCCACTGACAGTGAGCAAACGTTGGTCTTCTTTGGTGTAGATGTCGTTGGTGATGGCCACCAAGTCCCATTTTTGGCGCATGCTTTTGCAGAGCATTTCTAGCAAGGTGGTTTTGCCAGAGCCTACAGGGCCGCCAATGCCGACGCGAAGGGGTGGCAATTTTTTGGTGCGGTTGGGAATGTGATGCAGTGCGGTCATGATCTGAAAAGTCTGGAGTATTGGGTTTCGTGGCGGGCTGACAGTACCGCCAGCATGGGGCAAAAAGCTTGGCGCTCGTCATCGCGCAAGGTCATGGCGTGTTGTACAGCTTGGGGAATTTCTTGGGCCAAGCGAGCCAGTATTTTTTGACCAGACACTTGGCCTAAAGGAACTGCTTTGAGTGCAGCTTGCGTCATGTTTTCTGCCCAGCCAAAAGCGTAGGCCTGTAGGGCTTGGTCAAGTGGCGCCTTGGCCAGCGACAGGGCCAAAGACATGGCCATTGGGTAAGTGGGACGAAGTTCGCTGCACAGCTTTAAAGCGGCCTCTGTGGCCTTGTTTTGAATGCGCAGCCAGTCCAGTAGGGACCTGCCCATTTGCTCAGTTTGCAATCGCATCTCGAAGGTTTCGCGGGTGGCATGCACCCATGCACTCAACTCGCGAAGTCGTTCGGTTTGCAGCGCTTGCCATGCAGGAATGGCTTGAGCCATGAGGGCCATGTCACCACGGGCTTGAGACAAGTGCAGTTGATCGGCCAGCCAGTTGGCACAAGACGCTTCATCGTGCACGTGTTCGTGATCGATGGCTGCTTCGAGTGCCTCCGAGTAAGAGAAGCCGCCAACAGGCAAAGCGGGTGAGGCCAACCAAATGAGTTGAATCAGTTCAGTGCTCATGCTGACAATTCGGGCCATGAACATGCGGTTGTTCATTCGCATGTTCGTGATGATGGCCGTGATGCGTACTATAGGCGCCGCCCTCTGGCTCAAAAGCTTCTTCGACTGTGTTCACAATCAAGTGCATAGAACGAAGCATGTCGGCCAACACCGAGTCTGGTTCTATTTTTAGATGATCGGGTTGAAGCTCGATGGGCACATGGCGATTGCCTAAGTGATAGGCCGCACGCGTGAGATCGAAAGGCGTGCCATGCGCGGTGCAAGCTGTGATGCGCAACAAGGTTTGCGGCGCAGCTTGTACTTTGACCAAGCTGCCATCGTCAGCCACCAACACATCGCCACCGCGCACCACATGACCGCGTTGCAAAAAAACAGACAACACACGGCCATTTGAATCTTTGGTTTGAAAACGACTTTTTTGCCGAACATCCCAATCCAAAGACACCGTAGGGGCGCGTTTGATCAGTGCCTGTGCAAGGCCTTGGCCACCCGGAATTAATTTAGAACAAGTCAGCATTCAAGGAATCAGAACAGAAAATAACGTTGTGTCATGGGCAGGCTGACTGCAGGCTCACAGGTCAGCAACAAGCCATCGGCGCGCACAGCATAAGTTTGTGCATCGACTTCCATTTTGGGCGCGTAGTCATTGTGAATCATGTGACGTTTGCCAACACCTCGAATGCCTTTTACGGCAGACAAAGTTTTTTGGAGACCATACTTTTGACCAATGCCTGCGGCAAGACCTGCTTGCGACACAAACGTAAGAGAGCCACGCGCCAATGCGCCACCGTAGCTGCCAAACATGGGGCGGTAGTGCACAGGCTGTGGTGTGGGAATAGACGCGTTGGGGTCTCCCATCGCAGCCATGGCAATAAAGCCACCCTTCAAGATGACGGCAGGTTTGACGCCAAAGAAAGCAGGTTTCCAAATGACCAAGTCGGCCCACTTACCTACTTCAATGCTGCCCACCTCGTGGCTGATGCCGTGCGCAATGGCCGGGTTGATGCAGAGCTTCGCAATGTAACGCTTAACGCGTGCATTGTCGTTGCGATCGGTATCGCCCGGTAGTTTGCCGCGTTGAACTTTCATCTTGTGGGCGGTTTGCCAGCAACGCAATATCACTTCGCCCACGCGGCCCATGGCTTGGCTGTCTGAACTGAACATGCTGATGGCACCCAGGTCATGCAAGATGTCCTCGGCTGCAATGGTTTCTTTGCGGATGCGGCTTTCGGCAAATGCCAAGTCCTCTGGAATAGACGGGTCTAAGTGGTGGCAGACCATCAGCATGTCGACGTGTTCGTCTAACGTGTTGATGGTGTAAGGGCGAGTGGGGTTGGTGGAGGAGGGAAGCACATTGGCCTCACCCACCACTTTCAAAATGTCGGGCGCATGTCCGCCACCCGCACCCTCCGTGTGGAAGGTGTGAATGGTGCGACCTTTGAATGCCGCCACCGTGTCTTCTACAAAACCCGACTCATTCAGGGTGTCGGAGTGAATGGCCACTTGCACATCGGTTTCTTCGGCCACATTCAAGCAGTTGTCGATGGCCGCTGGCGTCGTACCCCAGTCTTCGTGGAGTTTGAGACCGATGGCACCTGCATTGATTTGTTCGTAAAGTGAACCAGGCAAAGCCGCATTGCCTTTGCCTAAAAACCCCAAGTTCATGGGAAAGGCATCGGCCGCTTGCAACATGCGCTCGATGTTCCAAGCGCCTGGTGTGCAGGTGGTGGCAAAGGTGCCTGTCGCAGGTCCAGTGCCGCCGCCAATCATGGTGGTGACGCCGCTGGCCAAGGCCTCTTCAATTTGCTGAGGCGCAATAAAGTGAATGTGTGTGTCAATGCCGCCTGCGGTGACGATGTTGCCCTCGCAACTGATGACCTCGGTGCCGGGGCCAATGATGATGTCAATGCCGGGTTGCGTATCGGGGTTGCCCGCTTTGCCAATGGCGACAATGCGACCGTCTTTAAGGCCGATGTCGGCCTTCACAATGCCCCAGTGGTCAACGATCAGGGCGTTGGTCATGACGGTGTCAACAGCACCACCAGCTTGTGGACCCGTGCCTGTGCCATCGCGCGTGCGCTGCGATTGCGACATGCCATCGCGGATGGTTTTGCCACCGCCAAATTTGGCTTCTTCGCCGTAACCGCCTGCCAACAGGGTGAAGTCTTTTTCAACTTCAATGAGCAAGTCGGTGTCGGCCAAGCGAACACGGTCACCCACGGTAGGTCCAAACATTTCTGCATAAGCGCGTTTGCCAATGGTTGCCATGATCAGTTTCCTTTCGCTTGTGCGACGGGTGTAGCCAGCGCGCCGTTGGTGAGGGCTCTGAAGCCATAGACTTCGCGCTGGCCGCTGTAATCTACCAACTCAATGGTGCGTTGTTGGCCAGGTTCAAACCTAACAGCAGTGCCCGCTGCAATGTTCAAGCGCATGCCTTGGGCTGCTGATCGATCAAACACAAGTGCACCGTTGGTTTCTGCAAAGTGATAATGCGAGCCCACTTGAATGGGCCTGTCGCCGCCGTTTTGCACCACCAGCGTGATGGTTCTGCGGCCGGGGTTGAGCGTGTGCACGCCCTCGTCTGTGATGAGTTCGCCGGGAATCATGCGCGTCCTTAAACAATGGGTTGGTGCACGGTAACCAGTTTGGTGCCGTCTGGAAATGTGGCTTCTACTTGAATGTCAGGAATCATTTCTGAGATGCCGTCCATCACATCGGCGCGCGTTAGCAGGGTGCGGCCCTCACTCATGAGTTGCGCCACCGTTTTGCCATCACGCGCACCTTCCATGACGGCGGCACTGATGTAGGCCACAGCCTCGGGGTAGTTGAGCTTGAGGCCACGGGCTTTTCGGCGCTCGGCCAACAGGCCAGCCGTGAATATCAGGAGTTTGTCTTTTTCGCGGGGTGTGAGTTCCATGGTGCAACCTTTAGAAAATCAGATTCAAGCTTAACTCAAGCAACTAGCATGCCCCAAGAAATTCTAAGAACCCAGCCTTGCACCGGAAATGTGCGCATCGATTTTGGTGCGGTTTTGAATTCGATGCACAAGTTTGGTTCGCGATGGGCATTGTCGCGTGCATGCAGCTGAAGTGCCACTAGGTCTTAAGTTAAAGAATATTGACGCGAATTAATGCACTTCACTCTGAAACACAGTGAAAAACCAAAGGTTGGCACAGCCCTTGCAAAAGCCTGTGCAGCGTTGCAGATCTTCGCTTGTTTACCAACCTACCTTTTTCGATTGGAGTGCTCTTATGTTGAATCGTCGTGGCAATCTCAAAGCTTTGGCCCTTGCATCCGCCCTCGTGGCCGGTGGCTTGTCTTTTTCAGTTCAGGCTCAAACACCTAACACCATCAAAGTGGGCATTTTGCACAGCTTGTCTGGCACCATGGCCATTTCTGAAACCGTGTTGAAAGACACGGTGTTGATGGCCATCGACGAAATCAATGCCAAAGGCGGTGTGTTGGGCAAGAAATTGGAACCTGTGGTGGTTGACCCCGCATCCAACTGGCCTTTGTTTGCAGAAAAAACAAAACAACTCTTGGGTCAAGACAAAGTGTCCGTGATCTTCGGTTGCTGGACTTCAGTGTCACGCAAATCTGTGTTGCCCGTGGTTGAAGAAATGAACGGCTTGCTGTTTTACCCCGTGCAGTACGAAGGTGAAGAGTTGTCCAAAAACGTGTTCTACACAGGTGCTGCCCCTAACCAGCAAGCCATTCCAGCGGTTGACTATTTGATGAGCAAAGACGGTGGCTCTGCCAAACGTTGGGTCTTGTTGGGTACCGACTATGTGTACCCCCGCACCACCAACAAAATTTTGCGCGCATACTTGAAGAGCAAGGGCGTGAAAGACACCGACATCGATGAAAAGTACACACCCTTTGGTCACGCTGACTATCAAACCATTGTGGCTGACATCAAGAAATTTTCTGCTGGCGGCAAAACAGCGGTGGTGTCTACCATCAATGGTGACTCCAATGTGCCTTTCTACAAAGAATTGGGCAACGCTGGTTTGAAGGCCAAAGACGTGCCTGTGGTGGCCTTCTCTGTGGGTGAAGAAGAGTTGCGCGGCGTGGACACCAAGCCTTTGGTCGGTCACTTGGCAGCATGGAACTATTTCATGAGCATCAAGAACCCCGCCAATGACGAGTTCACTAAAAAGTGGGCTGCTTATGCCAAGGCCAAAAACATTGCCGGTCACAAAGACAAGCCTTTGACCAACGACCCGATGGAAGCCACTTACATTGGTATCAACATGTGGAAACAAGCAGTTGAAAAAGCCAAAACAACCGATGTGGACAAAGTGATTGCTGCCATGGCAGGCCAAACTTTCACAGCACCGAGTGGCATCACTTCCAAGATGGATGAGAAAAACCACCACTTGCACAAGTCTGTGTTCATTGGCGAAATCAAGGCTGACGGCCAGTTCAACGTGGTTTGGAAAACACCGGGTCCGGTCAAAGCCAAGCCATGGAGTCCTTACATTCCTGGCAACGACAAGAAGCCTGACGAACCTGCTAAGAAGTAATTTTCTGTAGTGCGTCCTAGAGGAAGGACGGTGTCGTCCTTCCTCTTTTTTCTTGAATGTCGCAAAGACGAAACATGATTCGATTTAGAACTTGGCCCGTGACCTTTGTCCTGGTCTCATTGATGGCAGTTGCCTTTATGGTCAGTCCTGCGAGGGCCATGAGCCTGGCAGAAATGAAGGGATTGGTTGAAGGCGAAACCGATCAAAGAATTGAAACCCTGAACAAAGTGGTGGCGCAGGGCGATGAAAACACTTTGGTGTTTCTGCAGGCCTTGGCAGACGATGCTGTCAAAGTTGCAGGCGACAAAATTTGGATTGTGCGTGACAGCTTTGGCGCTGGCAAAGCACTCGATCCGCTTACCGGGCAAAAGCAAGACTTGCCAGCCGATGCACAAGATGTGGTGAGCAACAACCGCTTCCGTGGAGAAATTGAAACAGCACTTGCTGCATTGAAACTGTTCAGTGCCGATGCCGGCATGCGTAAGCAAGCCATCAAGGCTTTGTTGAAAGAACCCGATGCCAGCAAGTTGCCTTTGTTGAACAAAGCGCTTGCGCAAGAACAAGACGCAAGTCTTAAAAATTTACTTCAACTGGCGAAAGCTGCTGCGCAATTAGGCGATGCCGATGCGGGTGTGCGTTTGTCTTCAGCGCAACGTTTGGCAGAAAGCCAAACACCCGAAACACAGTTGTTGCTGAACCAACGCTTGTCAGAAGAGACTGACGCACAGGTGAAAGCGCAGCTTCGCAAATCTTTGACGGCCATTGAGGGTGCCTTAAAAACAGGAGAACGTTTGGGTGCCTTGTTCACAGGTGCCAGCTTGGGTTCTATCTTGTTGTTGGTGGCCTTGGGTCTTGCCATTACCTACGGCTTGATGGGTGTGATCAACATGGCGCACGGCGAACTCATGATGATTGGCGCTTACGCCACCTACGTGGTGCAAATGTTATTTCGTCAGTATTTGCCAGGTTACTTCGATGCGTACCTTTTGCTGGCTGTGCCGTTGGCCTTTTTGGCCTCTGCAATGGTGGGGGCCTTCATGGAACGCACGGTGTTGCGCCATTTGTACGGCCGACCCTTGGAATCTTTGCTGGCCACCTGGGGCATCAGTTTGATTTTGATGCAGGCGGTACGTTCATTATTTGGCGCACAAAACGTAGGCGTTGAAAACCCTGCTTGGATGAGTGGTGGCATACAAGTCATGTCCAATTTGACGCTGCCTTACAACCGATTGGTGATCATTGCATTTGCGGCCGCTGTCCTCATTGGCATGTCATTGGTCATTACCAAAACGCGTTTGGGTTTGTTTGTGCGCGGCGTCACTCAAAACCGACCCATGGCTTCATGCATGGGTGTGAATACGGCACGCATTGACACCTATGCCTTTGCCTTGGGTTCGGGTATTGCTGGCTTGGCGGGTTGCGCTTTGAGTCAGGTTGGCAATGTGGGACCAGACTTAGGTCAGAACTACATTGTCGATGCCTTCATGGTGGTGGTACTTGGCGGCGTGGGTCAGTTGGCCGGTACTGTCTATGCTGCCCTTGGCTTGGGTTTGGTCAACAAACTATTGGAAGGCGTCACCGGCGCTGTGCTTGCCAAGATTTGTGTCCTTGTGTTCATCATCATCTTCATCCAAAAACGCCCTCAAGGTATTTTTGCCATGAAGGGTCGGAGCGCGGAGGCTTGAGATGACTAATTTAAATACTTTAAAAATTGAGTTGCCAGGCCGCGAGCCTTTGTTCACGCGCAAAGGCTGGAGTGCGTTTCTGTTGGCACTTGTGTTTGTGTGCCTGTGTGTACCGCTCATGAACTTGATGGTGCCGCAAGGCCACTGGCTTCACTTCAGCGATTACGCGGTCAGCTTGGTGGGCAAAATCATGTGCTACGCCATTTGCGCCTTGGCCATGGATTTAATTTGGGGCTACACCGGCATCTTGTCCTTGGGGCATGGCTTGTTCTTTGCCATTGGTGGCTATGCCATGGGCATGTACCTCATGCGCCAAATTGGCGCAGATGGAAACTACAAAAGCAACTTACCCGACTTCATGGTGTTCCTCGATTGGAAAGAATTGCCTTGGCATTGGACTTTTTCTGATAGTTTTGTAGCCACCTTGTTTTTGATTGTGTTGGTGCCTGCTGTGGTATCTGGCGTGTTTGGCTACTTTGCCTTTCGCTCACGTATCAAAGGTGTGTACTTTTCCATCATTACCCAAGCGATGACCTTCGCCGCCATGCTCTTGTTCTTTCGCAACGAAACTGGCTTTGGTGGCAACAACGGCTTTACCGATTTCAAACGTATTTTGGATTTGCCATTGGCCACGCCCGATATGCGCATGATTTTGTTTGTCTTGACGGGCATTACTTTGCTCGGATTTTTCTTGATGGCGCGGTGGCTCATTCGAAGCAAATTTGGTCGCGTGTTGCAGGCCATCCGTGATGCAGAGTCTCGTGTCATGTTCTCTGGCTATTCGCCACTGCCTTACAAACTCAGCATCTGGGTGATCTCGGCTGTGATGTGCGGCGTCGCCGGTGCCTTGTATGTGCCGCAAGTGGGCATCATCAACCCCGGCGAAATGAGCCCTGCCAACTCCATTGAAATAGCCGTATGGGCCGCAGTGGGTGGCCGTGGCAGTTTGATTGGCCCAGTGGTAGGAGCCTTTCTGGTAAATGGCGCCAAGAGTTGGCTCACAGTCACAGCGCCAGAATTTTGGTTGTACTTTTTGGGCGCCTTGTTCATTGCCGTGACCTTGTTCTTGCCCCAAGGTGTGGTGGGCTTGGTACAGCGCTTGAAGGGAGGTCGATCATGACTCCCGACCTCATGAAACAAGGTGCGCAGAGAGTAGCAGCACATGCACCTGGAAAGTACCAATCTAGCGCAACAGAATCAGGCGGTCGAGATGCCAGCTATGGCCGCGTTCACACGCCTGGTGAAGTGGATGTGTCGCACGGCCGAATTTTGTATTTGGAAGACGTCAGCGTCAGCTTTGACGGGTTCAAGGCCATCAACAAACTGTCATTGGACATTGCCCCCGGTGAATTGCGTTGCATCATTGGCCCCAATGGCGCGGGCAAAACCACCATGATGGACATCATCACGGGCAAAACACGGCCCGATGAGGGGCAAGTGTTTTTTGGTAGCACCATCGATTTACGTCGTCACAACGAACCCGAAATTGCCCAACTGGGCATTGGGCGTAAATTCCAAAAGCCCACAGTCTTTGAACAACTCACAGTGTTTGAAAATTTGGAGTTGGCGCTCAAAACGCCCAAGGGTGTGAAAGCTTCGATGTTCTTCAAATTGGACTCTGCACAATCAGACCGGTTGGCTGAAGTTCTTCACACCATTCACTTGGCCGACAGCGTGCGGACACAAGCTGGCAATTTAAGCCATGGCCAAAAGCAATGGCTAGAGATTGGCATGCTGCTGATGCAAGACCCCAAGCTCTTGTTGCTAGATGAACCAGTGGCTGGTATGACCGATCACGAAACTGAAAGAACTGCCGAGTTGTTTTTGACCTTGAAGGGTAAACATTCATTGATGGTGGTGGAGCACGACATGGGCTTCATCAAAACAATCTCTGACATCGTGACGGTGTTGTGCGATGGGTCTGTGCTGGCGCAAGGCACGCTAGATCAAGTGCAGTCAGACGAGCGTGTGATTGAAGTTTATTTAGGCCGTTAAGGCAAAGTGATATGAATTTAACGGTCAACAACATTCAACAGTATTACGGCGGCTCTCACATCTTGCGTGACGTGAGTTTGGAAGCCAAGCAGGGCGAAGTGACGGTGTTGCTGGGCCGCAATGGCGTGGGCAAAACAACACTCCTAAAATCTTTGATGGGTGTGGTGCCCATTAAGAGTGGTTCGGTTGTTTTGGGTGCGCACGATCTCACGAAAGCAACGCCCTATGAGCGTGCGCGTGCTGGTGTAGGTTATGTACCGCAAGGGCGCGAAATTTTTGCGCGCCTGACGGTCGAAGAAAATCTTCTGATGGGCTTGGCTACGCAGCCAGGCGGTACGCCCATTCCGGCCGAATTGTTTGAGCTTTTCCCGGTGTTAAAACAAATGCTGCACCGCCGCGGTGGCGATCTTTCAGGCGGCCAGCAACAGCAGTTGGCCATTGCGAGGGCTTTGGCAGCCAAACCTAAGCTGCTCATTTTGGACGAGCCCACCGAAGGCATTCAGCCTAGCATCATCAAAGACATTGGTCGGGTGATTCGAAAGCTGGCCGATGAGGGCATGCAAGGCCAGCGCATGGCCGTGTTGTTGTGCGAGCAGTACTACGACTTTGCCGAAGAGTTGGCCGACGCTTACTTGGTGATGGAGCGTTGTGAAGTGATTGCAAAAGGCCCCGGCTACGAAATGCAGACCAAAGGCATTCGCCAGCTGGTGGCGATTTAAACGCTCCAAATTCTGGGCGGTTCGCTGGGCAATTGCCAGAGGGCATGACGCCATGCTGCCCAGATTTGCTTGAGCAAATCCATGGTGGGTTCAACCAAAGGCGACATGACCCGCATCACAAGCACCTGCGGATGCGCGCAGGTGATGCCAGCTTGCAGTTTGAGGGGGTTGGCTTCGATGATGCATCTGGCCGTTTCTAAGGCGCTTTCTATGCGTTCTGCAGCGATGGGCGAGCCGCAAGCAAAGACCAAACTGGCAAAACACTTGTGGCCTGCCAATCCCAAAGGGCTGTTCAGCCAACGAATGTCGTTGCCTTGAATGTTGCCGCGCTCTAACCAGACGCCCGGAATTTCTAAGTGTTGTTGAAAATGACCTTGTTTGAAGTCCAAGTCTGATGAGGGCAGCCCCAAGGCTGTGACATCCCACGTGATCAATTCTGCCTTGGGTGCCAAATGAAAAACTGCGCGGTTGGTGGCTTCGCAATCGTTGTAGGCAATGGCCTCTAAGGGCAGCCATTCAAGTTTGGCGTTGTCGGCGATATGGGCCTGTAATTGCTGCAGGGCAGGGTGCCCGCCTGATTTGTAAAAACGCGTAGCGCCAGGGGTACTGACCAAGCCGTGCGCGCCCGTTGCAACATTGACTTGAATGTCTAGCGTATCGCCACCCACCAGGCCACCGGGCGGATGCACCAAAACGTTGTGACAGACAGCATCGCCTTCTGGGTAAAGACTTTTTAAAACACGCAGCGGACCTTGGTGCACGTACCTGGCCACAGTGCGCTGAGACTCTAAGGTGTAATCAAGTTGAAGTTCAGCGCGCCAGGTCATGAATGTGTTGCTTGCGGGGGTCAGGTTTAAGGTCGATTGATGAGATGCCAAAGTTGTTTGTCAGTATCGGTGAGACGGCCCGGTTTGGACAAACTCTGTTCAATTTTTTTCTTGATCGCCCAACAAATTGATTTGTCTGATTTGACCCAACAAAAATTTATAGTGCTCTACAGCATGATCAGGATTGGCCGCTATTTTATGCAATGGCAAGCCAGAAACGTCGTCCATCAGTTCACGCTCGCGTTTGGCTTTGTCGATCAAAACCTTGACCTCATCATCGCTTAGGTGCAAACGCTTTGCTTCGCTTTTGATGTATTTGGCTTCTTCTTCATCAATGTCACCATCGGCCAACATGTCAAACAGTTTGTTGACCAAGGATTCGCGGTCCATTTTCAATTGGTCACTGAATGCAGAAGACAACAGCGCTGCCGGGATGGCAAAAATACCAATGCCAATGAAGGCCAATACAATGGTCATTGCCCTGCCAGCAGGTGTGATGGGCGAAATGTCGCCGTAGCCCACCGAGGCCAATGTAATGACCGCCCAGTAAATGGACTGTGGAATGTTTTCAAATTTCTCGGGTTGTGCATCATGCTCAAACAAATAACCCAAGCTGGCGGTCATCACCACGAGCAACAACATGATGAAGGCTGAGGCCGCCATCACGGGCCATTCACGCACAATCACTTTTGACAGTGAGGTGGTTGCGCCTGTGTAACGCGTGAGCTTGAGTAGACGAAGCAGCCTGAACACCCGCATGAAACGCAAATCAAACAAATGATGTAAGAACACTTCTAGGAAGAAGGGTGCAATGGCCAGTAAGTCAATGATGGCAGAGGGAGATTTGGCTAATTTCAACCGTCCGCTGACGGCCTTTTTGTAGCCAGGTTCTTCTACGCAACAGTACAGTCGCAAACAATATTCGATGGTGAACACACTGACGGCAATGGCGTCCAGAATGAGAAATTCAAGGCTGAGCAGGTAATGAATGCTGTGAACCGATTCCAGAATAACGGCCAGTACCGAAACGATGACCCAAATCACGATGAAGGTGTCGAACATGGTGTGCAAGGTGCCACCATAGTCACTTGGAAACACCAAGGCATGAACTTTTTGCCTGAAGGTTCGCCCTTCGTTGGCTTTTACAAATTCTTTGTAGGCTGGTATCAAGACCCTGAACAGCTTCAGAATTCGCAGCAATCTCAAAGAGCGTAAGAAGCGCAAATCGACGTTGATGAAGGCCTGTAAAAAGAACGGCAGGATGGCCAGTAAATCAATGATGGCAAAAGGACTGATGACGTATTTGCCGCGAGCATATTTGTGTTTCTTAAATTCTTCGTCTTCAGGCGCTAAGTAAAAGCGCAAGATATATTCGATGGAAAAGACAGCCACCGACGCCAGATCAAAGTAATGAAACCAAGTTTGGTAAGCGTCAAAAACAGCAGGAATTTGTTCGAACACCAAGGCGAACAAATTGGCCACAATCAAAATGCTAATCCAGCGGTCGACTGTCTTGTGGTAGTTGCCTTCGATGTGGGGATCTAACAACCAGGCATAGAGCCATTGCCTGAAGGGCAGGTCACTCGAAATGCTGGCTTCGTGGTGGCTCAGCAGTCGATCTTCTAAGCTGTGATTTGAGCTGTAATTTGACATGTTGCCCCCTCTTAGAATTCAAATTCATCGACTTTGATGGGGTAGCCACCTTTGTCGCAGACCGTCAGTTTCAGGGCCATCTTGGTGTCGATGGCGTCCATGTCCGTCAGTTGCGAAGCCACGGCTGGAATGGCGGAGCCAGGTGCAGTCGGTACATTTTTTTCAAGAAAAATGGCGCCAACTGTGCTCTGATCTTTGGGAACGCATTTGGCAACAAAGGTCACTGGCTGATGGGTAAACGGGTTTTTGAGTTCTCGAAGTTCTTTGACGTTTTCAAGAATACCCGCCATGCAGTCGCCCCATCTGCGTCGCTCTTCTGCATTGAAGGCACAACTTTCGATGGGAAAGTCTTCTTTCATGCGTGCCTCGCTGTTTTGTTTCAGCCAGGCAACCCAAGCCTCGCCATTTTGAATCGATGTCTTGTTCTTGACGCCTTCATCGTAGGACAACATGCCCACCCAAGCCACGACGCTCAGCATGCAGGCTAGAAAAATCAAGAAAAGTATGTCGAAGAAGTTGGGCTTGCCTGAAACGACTTCAGTCGCTGGGGCCACATCGTTAGGCTTGGCTAGATCGGTCATTGAAGAATCCCCGCGTGGCAAAAGTCATGTACGTGCTGCCGACATGGCAACACAATACACCTCTGTATCGTAAGGATTCGGCTCGAAAGGTCAAGCCTTGAATCACATGCGCTCAGTCAGACTGAGCGCTTGGCATTATTCGTTGTTGGTACCGCGGTGTGCCCAAGCAGTGGTGTGCTTCTCAATGTAGCTAAATAGTTCATACATTACCATGGCCATGGCACCCACCACGACCAAGCCAGAGAAAGCCAAGCCCATTTGCATGGCTGAGCCAGCAGAGATCAGCAAATAGCCAATGCCTTCGTTGGCCGCAGTCATTTCGGACACCGTGGTGCCCACAAACGCCAAGGTAATGGCCACCTTCAAGGAGCCATAAAAGTACGGCATGGAGCGGGGCAGGCCCACCTTGACCAAAACATCCCAACGCTTGGCACCTAGTACGCGAAGCACGTCTTCAAGTTCGGGCTCTAGGGTGGCCAAGCCTGTGGCAATGTTCACCATGATGGGAAAGAAACTGATAAGGAACGCAGTGAGGATGGCAGGGCCAATGCCAATGCCAAACCAAACCACCAAAATGGGCACGAACGCAGCCTTGGGCAGCGCATTGAAGGCTGTCATGAGCGGATAAACCGCAGCGTAGGCCAAGCGTGAGCTGCCAATGACAAAACCCAGCAACACACCCACCACGATGGCAATGCCAAAGCCCGCCATGGTGACCCAGTAGGTGCGCCACGCGTGGGCTGCAATGACATCAGAAAACTCGATGGTTTGCTGTGCAATGCGATAGGGGCTTGGGAAAATAAATTCTGAAACATTGAAGAAGCTGCAAATGCCTTGCCAAATGAGCAGCGTGAGGACCAACAAAATCCAGGGGGCAGATGTTTCAAGTGTTTTTTTGTTCATAAAGCACCTGCTTATTGATTGATGACCGCACCGGCTTTGCGAATGGCGCCAATGTGGCCGCGCAATTCTTGGACGATGCTTGTGAATTCGGGGGTGTATGTCACTTCAAGGTCGCGTGGGCGAGGTAGGTCAATTTCGCGCTTGACCACAAAGCGGCCTGGGCTCTTGCTCATCACATACACGGTGTCTGCCAAAAACACTGACTCGCGCAAATCGTGTGTGACCAAGATGACATTGAATTTTTGTTCGGTCCAGAGGTCTCGCAAGATGCACCACAACTCTTCACGGGTGAAGGCATCTAGCGCGCCAAAGGGCTCGTCGAGCAAAAGCATTTTGGGCTCGTGAATGAGCGCGCGGCAAATGCTGGCGCGCTGTTGCATGCCCCCTGACAACTGCCAAGGGAACTTGTCTTCATAGCCACCCAAGCCCACTGTTTGGAGCAACTTGCGAGCGCGCTCGACAAACTCGGGCTTGCGTTGTTTGAACTGCGAGCGAAAAGGCTCGACAATTTCTAGAGGCAACAAGACGTTATCGAGCGTGGTTCGCCATGGCAACAAGGACGGTGCTTGAAACGCCATGCCGCTGATTTTCAAAGGGCCAGTGACGGGTTGACCGTCCACCATGATTTGGCCCTTGCTGGGTTTTTTCAAACCCGTGGTGAGCTTCATGAAGGTGGACTTGCCGCAGCCTGAGGGACCCACAATGGCAATGAATTCGCCTTGCTTGACTTGCAGGTTGATGTCTTCCACTGCAAAGTGATTTTGTGCCAACAACTCATCGTTGTAGGCCAACCAAACATTTTGAAAATCAACGAAATTGGGAGTGCTCAAAACAGGCCGCCTTGTTCAATCAGAGAGTCAGAAATTACTTCTTGGCTTTTGGCAAGATGTCGAGTTCTTTGGCGCTAGGCAAGAAAGAACCGTTCCAAATATCGTCGGCTTTCACACGTGTTTTGGTGTTGAAAGCATCAGAAACTTGAGATGCCATGAGTGACAAGCGAGGACCATTGATTTGACCAAAGCCTTCTTCGCGGGCGGAGGCGCTGTTGATCACGGTATCGATGGCCAATTGCAGGCGACGTGTTTCGAGTTCAACGTTGATGATGCCATCACGTGCTTTGACGTCTGCAATCACGGCAGCTGGGTTGTTGATCACGTCCTTGGCACCTTTGGTGAAGGCAGACAAGAATGCTTTGACGGCAGCTGGATTTTCTTTGATGATTTTGGGTGATGCAATGATGGCGTTGCCATACAACTTCACACCAAAGTCTGGGTACTGCATGACCACGACGTCGGCAGCTTTAACGCCACGTGCTTCGATGTTCAACAAAGAAGTGAATGTGAAGCCAGTGATGGCATCGACATCACCGCGAACCAACATGGTTTCACGCAGTGGGGGGTCCATGGCTGTCCAAGCCACGTTGCCAATGCCGTTGGCTTTTTGGAAGATGGGGAATGCACGGCGACCTGCGTCAAAGACAGGCGCGCCTAATTTTTTGCCAGCCAAATCGGCGGGTGTTTTGATGCCCGATTTTTTGAGCGCCATCACCGATGCTGGCGTGTTGTTGTAGACCATCATGATGGCCACAGGCTTGTTGGGCACGTCTGGGTTGTTGGCGTGGAACTCCATCAGGGCGGCCAAATCGGCAAAGCCAATGTCGTAGCTGCCAGAAGCCACACGTGTCACCGCGCCGCCAGAGCCATTGCCTGCATCGACTGTGACGTCCAATTTGGCTTCTTTGAAATAACCCTTGGCCACAGGTGTGAGGAACAAAGCGGAGGGGCCTTCAAAACGCCAGTCGAGCTGGAATTTGATAGGTGTTGTTTGTGCTTGGGCCAGACCCAGAGTGCAAGCTGCAATGAGGGCTGCAGTGGTTTTAAGCAGGAAACGTTTTTTCATAGAAGGCTCCAATTAAAAATGACAAAGAATTTTCGAAATGACAAGCAAATTCAATGCCATTATGAAGGGGCTTGTAGGGCCGTTTGTGTGCCAAACTGTATACACTTTAGGCTGATTCATGCATCGGAAAAACCCTAACGCGCCCCAAAATGAGTCGCACTCAGCTTAAAAGATCCAAAAGAGTGCGCGAAATGACTTTGGTGGCTTTTCTCAAATCCTCCAAATTCAGACGTTCATCGGCCCTTTTGGCATGCGATTCCAAGACCGTGCGCGGTCCTGCGCCATAAATCACGCCAGGAATGCCTTTTTCAACATAAAGGCGCACATCTGTGTATAGCGGCGTGCCCATGGCAGGGATGGGTTCCCCAAAAATTTGGCCACCATGGTTTTGAATGGCATTGACCAAGGGTGCGTTGCCCGCCAAAGGCTTCATGGCGTGCGCCATCAGCAAGCGTTTGATGTCAATGCTGACTTGTGAATCGCTGGCGCGGCCTTGGTTGAACTCTACAACGGCTTGCGCAATGACCTGGCGGATGTTGGCTTCAACCTCTTGTGGATTTTCTTCGGGAATCATCCGGCGATCTAATTTGAAAATGACGTTGCCAGGCACCACATTGGTATTGGTGCCGCCTTCAATTCGACCGACATTCAAATACGGATGCTTGATGCCTTCCACTTTGGAAGTGATGGCTTGATACAGTTTGTTTTGCGCATACAAGTGGTTCAAGATGTGAACAGCAGCTTGCAGTGCATCTACGCCTGTATCTGGAATGGCAGCATGCGCCATTTTGCCGTGCACTGTCACTTCCATTTGCAGGCAACCGTTGTGGGCAGTCACCACTTGATAACTGAAGCCTGCCGCAATCATGAGGTCGGGTTTGGTGTGTCCTTTGTCCAGTAACCAACCTGGCCCTTTTTCGCCACCAAATTCTTCGTCGTAGGTAAAGTGCAATTCGACATTGCCCTTGAGGGGCAAATGTTGCTGATCGCGCAATGCTTCTACTGCCCGAAGTGCGTAAGTGAAAGTTGAAAAATCGCATTTGCTAACGGCAGTGGCGCGGCCAAACATCTGGCCATTTTCAATTTGGGCGCCATAGGGTGGGTGAGTCCAACCTTCACCGGGTGGCACCACATCGCCATGGGCATTGAGAGCAATCGTTTTGCCGCCTGGGCCAAAAGGCCTGCGCACAATCAAGTTGGTGAGGGAGGTGAGGCCATAGGCTTTCACTTCTTCCTCAGGCACTGGAAACTGTTCAGCTTGGTAACCCAATGCGCTTAAAAGTGCTGTGGTTTTTTCGGCATGGGGTGCATTGTTGCCTGGCGGCGTGTCGGTGGGCACTTGAACCAGCGCTTGTAAAAATTTCACTTGCTCGTCAAAGTGGGCGTCGATCCATTGATCGAGTTGTGCGTAGGCGTTAGAAGTCGCTGTCATGGGGTAGAAGGCTTAGGCCAGTTGGTTCAAAACATGAGTGAAGGCATCCACACACAACTGAATGTCGTCGCTGGTGGTGGATTCCAAGGGGTTGTGGCTGATGCCGCTGTTTTCGCCGCGCACAAACAGCATGGCTTGTGGCATCACTTCGTGCAGTTTCATGGCGTCGTGTCCGGCGCCACTGGGCATCACAAACACAGGCAAGCCCAAATCGTGCACGGCGCGTTCCCAACGTTGCTGCCACGCTGGCGCGCTGGGTGCGGCAGGTGCACGGAGTGTGGCTTCGCGTTTGCACACCACACCGCGGCGCTCGCAAATCTCGTCCAGTGTTTGCATAACATCGCGCTCAAGGGCATCACGTTGTGGGTCTGTGGGCGCGCGCATGTCTAGAGAAAACAAACAACGCCCAGGCACTACGTTGATCGAACCATTGGGCACTTGCAGTTGGCCGATGGTGGCCACTGAATCGCCGTCTGCCGCGGCCCGCTTTTCCATGTAGAGAGCCAACTCAGCGACTGCACAAGCCGCATCGCGGCGACGGTCCATGGGGGTTGTGCCGGCATGGCTTGCCATGCCCGCCATGTCGCACAAATAACGCACGCTGCCATTGATAGAACTCACCACGCCCAAAGGCAAATTCATTTCATTCAGCACTGGGCCCTGCTCAATGTGCACCTCAACAAAGCCCAAATAGTCAGAGGGATTGCGTTGAATTTTGGGAATGTCTTGCACGTTGAGGCCAGCCAGCTTCATGGCTTCGCGCATGGCAATACCATCTGCATCCACTTGCTCTAGCCAGGCGTTGTTGAATTGACCGACCAAGGCACCTGAGCCCAAGAAGGTGGCCTTGTAGCGCTGACCTTCTTCTTCTGAAAATGCCACCACTTCAATGCCGAAGGGCAGTCGGTGGTGCTTCGAGGCCAGTTGTTTGACGCAAGCGATGGGCACAAAAATACCCAAGCGACCATCGTATTTGCCGCCGTTGCGCACGGTGTCGAAGTGACTGCCGGTCATCAAGTATTTGGCGCCAGAAGTGGCAGGGTGATAACGTCCCACCACATTGCCCACGGCATCGACGTAGACCTCGTCAAAGCCTGCAGATTTCATGGTCTGTTGAATGCTGGCACTGCAAGCCATGTGCGCCTCTGTGAGGTAGGTCACAGTGAGCTGGCCGTCTTCTTTGAAGCCTGGATCGCTGTGCTGCGACAAGGCTTCGTGCCAATCCCACACTTCGTTGCCTTGCGTAGGATGGCAGCCGGTTTTGTCGTTGAGGCGAATTTCTACGATGCGGTGAATGTTGCGCAGACACTCCGCCAGCTCAAAGTCGGGGTGACCTTGTAAGCGGCGCTCAAAGGTGGCCATGATTTGGTGTTTGTTCAGGCCCAAGCCTCGGGGGCCGCGCACCGCCAGAATGAACGGCCAACCAAATTTTTGATTGTAAGCAGCATTCAGCGCATGAATCTTTTCGTATTCTTCTGGGGTGCAGTCGGTCAGGCCTGCCTTGGTTTGCTCGTTGGTCGATTCGGTTGTCAGTTCTTTGCGAATCATGGCTTTGCCGGCCAACTCAGGGTGAGCGCGAATCAAACCAATTTGCGCATCTTTGCCAGCATCGCTCAAGACCTGGGCCATGCAGTGTTTCAAATGTGTCCAAGAAGCAAAGGGGCGCATCTTGAGCGCACCTTCTGCAATCCATGGGGAATGCTCGTACAAACCGTCTAGCAGTTGCAAAGCGTCTGCGGTGGAGGCCGCATTGAGGTGGTCTAAGCGAAGCGTCATGGTGTGTAAGGGTGGGTTGTTTTCCAATGACGCGCAATGTCGAGGCGTCGGCACATCCACACATGATCGTGGGCTTGAATGTGATCTAAGAAACGTTGCAAGGCAGTGATGCGACCAGGACGTCCCAGCAGTCGGCAGTGCATGCCAATGCTCATCATTTTGGGACGGTTCAGACCTTGGGGATCGCCTTCTTTGTAGAGGGCATCAAAGGTGTCCTTCATGTACTGAAAGAAGGGGTCTGCGTGCGAGTAGCCTTGTGGCAATGCAAAGCGCATGTCGTTGCAATCCAAGGTGTAGGGCACGATCAATTGAGGCGTGATCTGACCGTTGCTTTTTTCAACTTTCATCCAAAAGGGCAGGTCGTCGCCGTAGTAATCGCTGTCGTATTCAAAGCCGCCGTAATCGGCAACCAAGCGGCGCGTGCGCGGGCTGTCGCGGCCGGTGTACCAACCCAGCGGCCGCTCACCGCTGAGTTTTTGCAAAATGTCCATGGCCTCGGCCATGTGCGCACGCTCTGTGGCTTCGTCGATGTTTTGGTAGTGAATCCATTTCAAGCCATGGCACGCAATGTCGTAGCCAAGTTCTTGAAATGCGGCCAACACATCGGGGTGTTTTTGCAAGGCGGTGGCCACACCAAAAACAGTCAAAGGCAGTTTGCGACTTTCAAATTCACGCAGCAAGCGCCAAACGCCTGCGCGCGAGCCATATTCGTAAATACCTTCCATGCTGATGTGGCGCTCTGGAAAGCTGGCAGGGTTGAACATTTCTGAGAGAAATTGTTCAGAGCCTGCATCACCATGCAGCACGGAGTTTTCGCCACCTTCTTCATAGTTCAAAACAAATTGAACGGCAATGCGTGCTTGGCCTGGCCACTGTGCGTGGGGTGGCGTGCGGCCGTAGCCTTGAAGGTCGCGCGGGTAGGGCGCAGTAGCGTCGTAAGCGGGGTAGGTCATGACAAGGCCAATGAGATATCGTGAGTTGGAACTTTTTTGTCAAAGCTGAGGCTGCTCTCTACAAAGATCAGATGTTCTTCCATGAGTTTGGCCGCCAGATCTGCATCTTTTTGGGCCATGGCTTCCACAATGGCTTCGTGCTCGTGAGCAGAGTGTTGGGCTGCGTTGCGTGATTGGTACATCAGGGTGATCAGGGCGCATCTAGAGATGAGCTCTCCCAAGCTTTGCGCCAACACATGGTTGCCCATGAGCTCTGCAATGCGCACATGAAAGTCGCCCAGCAATTCGGTGCGGCCGTGCACATCTTCTTGCGCAACAGCTTCTTTTTCTTGTTTGGTATGCGCTTTGAGGGCGCGTATTTTGGCGGGTGTGATGTCGCGGACAAACTCTCGGGTCATTTGTACTTCGAGCATTCGGCGAACCGCAAAAACCTGTTGGGCCTCATCAGCTGAGGGTGCTGCCACAAACGCACCTCGCGCAGGCTCCATTCGAATCAGCCTGTTTTGGGACAACTGAAACAGGGCTTGGCGCACCAATGTTCTGGAGACACCAAAGTGGGTGGCCAGTTTTTGCTCGGCCAACTTGGAGCCTGGCATCAGACGATGTTCGACGATGGCTTTGGTCAAAGCACTGACAATGGCATGAGTTGATGAGGTTTCCATGAAAGTCATGATAGCTTCAAAAGCCAAAAGTGTATACACTTTCAGTCGACAAGATAAACAGGAAATTCACCATGGGCTTGAGTACACACGTTTTAGACACCATGCATGGCTGCCCGGCTGCGGGCATGCAGGTTAGCCTCTACACCACCGAGGGGCAATTTGCGACATTGGTAAAGTCTTTTAAATTGAACGCAGATGGGCGCAACCCAGACGGCCCTTTATATGACAACGCCAGCCTGCAAAAGGGCACGTACCGGCTGGTGTTTGATGTGGCTGGGTATTTCAAAGCTCGAAACGTGGCATTGCCAGAACCGTCATTTTTGAACCAAGTCACCCTCGATTTTGGGGTGGCCAACGTCGCCGAGCATTACCATGTGCCCCTTTTGGTCAGCCCTTGGAGCTATTCGACCTACCGCGGCTCTTAATCGGCGCATTTATTTATCAGTGATTTCACCCGAAGACGAGGTGAAGTCAATAAAATCAAGCCTTGTTTTTGAACCAACCCCCCATCACCCCCATCATGAGCCAAGTGACCAACACAGTGCGTTTTGTGCTTGACGGCAACATCGTCGAAGCCCAAGGTGTACGCCGCACCACCACCGTTTTAGATTACCTGCGCGAGCAATTGCATCGCACAGGCACCAAGGAGGGATGTGCAGAGGGCGACTGTGGCGCTTGCGTGGTCATGGTGGGAGATTTGAATGCCAGTGGTCAAGGCGTTAACTACAAGGCTGTCAACAGTTGCATCCAATTGTTGCCTTCGCTCGATGGCAAGTCGATCAAAACAGTTGAAAGCCTGAAAAAAGCCGATGGCACTTTGCACCCAGTGCAAAAAGCCATGGTCGATTGCCACGGTTCGCAGTGCGGTTTCTGCACGCCAGGCATTGTCATGAGCTTGGTCAATTTGGTTCAGGTCAACACTTCGCCAAATCGTCTCGAGGTGAGCGACGCACTCAGTGGCAATTTGTGCCGCTGCACAGGATATGCGCCTATTTTGGACGCAGCCTCAAAAGCCTGTGGCAACAAAGCTGCTCTGAAGTTGGACGATTCAGCTGACGTGCCTTTGCTCAAAGAAATTCAGCGCGCATCTACGCCCACGGTCAACTTAGAAGGCGACATCATTGTTCAGCCCGTGGTACGCACGCGCAAAGGCAATGAGTTTGTATCGCCTGCCACCTTGGCCGAAGTGGCCGACTATTTGGTCAAGCACCCCACGTCCACTTTGCTGGCAGGTAGCACCGAAGTGGGCTTGCAGGTCAACAAACAATTCTCACGCCCCGATCACATTGTTTATTTGGGCAATGTGACCGAACTCAAACAAGTCAAAGACACACCGCAAGCTTGGCACATTGGTGCCGTTGTGTCGCTCACAGAAGTGGAAGGCTTGGTGGCCAAGGCTTATCCAGACTTTGCCGAAGTGTTGCGCCGTTTTGGCTCACCCCCCATTCGCTCGACCGCTACCTTGGCGGGTAACATTGCCAACGGCTCCCCCATTGGCGACTCAATGCCTTGCCTCATGGCCTTGGGCACGACACTCACTTTGCGCCGTGGCGATAAAACACGCACCGTGTCTTTGGATCAGTTCTACACCGGTCAAAAACAAACCGTCTTGCAAGCTGGCGAATTCATTGAAGCCGTGGTCTTGCCCAAGCCACAAGCGGGCCAAGTGTTCCGCGCACACAAAGTCAGCAAGCGTTTTGAACAAGACATTTCTGCCACATGTGCGGCCATCACTTACACCTTGAAAGCTGGCAAGCTCAGCAACGTTAAATTGGCCTACAACGGTTTGGCACCTTCACCTTGCCGTGCACCCAAATTGGAAGCGGTGTTGGAAGGCAAAGCGCCTGCCGATGTCAAAGAATCCGACTTGGATGCTGCCATTGCCGCCAGCTTTGTGGCACGCGATGGTTTGCGCGCCACTTGGGCCTACCGCTCTTTGGTCGCCCGCAACTTGGTGATCGATTTCATTGAACAACAAACTCAAACAACTGCGGAGGTGGCTTAAATGAACGCGCCTATTTCTTTGCACAATTTATTGCCCGTGTCTGGTTTGCAACAGGGCACCGATGTCATTCACGAGTCTGCACATTTGCACGTTACTGGCGGCGCAACGTTTACCGACGACATGCCCGAGTTGGCTGGCACGCTCTACGCTGCCATCATCAAATCGCCCGTGGCCCACGGCGAACTGATTGGCGATGGCATTGACCGCGAAGCCATACTGAAAGCGCATGGCGTTGTGGCCGTGTACACCGCCAAAGACATTCCTGGCGAAAACAATTGCGGCCCCATCGTTCACGACGATCCTTTCTTGGCCGTTGGCAAAGTAGAGTTTTTGGGTCAAGCTGTGGCCGTGGTGGTGGCGCGCGAAATGTTGTACGCACGCGAAGCGGCACACAACGCCAAGGTGTTGGTCAAAGAACTCAAACCCATTTTGACCATTGACGAAGCCATGGCGGCACAAAGTTTTGTCATGCCTGCCAAAGGCATCACACGCGGCAATGCTTCAGAAGCCATTGCCAAAGCGCCTCGCAAAGTGAAGGGCAGCACCGAAACCGGTCAGCAAGAACAGTTTTACATGGAAGGCCAAATCACTTACGCCGTGCCGCGTGAAGATGGTCAACTTACTTTGTACTGTTCTACGCAGCACCCTGATGGCAACCAGCGTGAAGCCGCGTCCGCATTGAACCTCAGCACCAACGACGTGGAAGTCATTTGCCGCCGCATGGGCGGTGGCTTTGGCGGCAAAGAAGGCAATGCCAGCATTTTTAGTCAGAGCGCCGCATTGGCTGCTTTCAAATTGCAACGCCCCGTCAAGCTGCGCGTCAACCGCGACGACGACATGATGATCACAGGCAAGCGTCACGACTTCCGCATCGATTACGAAGTGGGTTACGACGACGAAGGCCGTATCTTGGGTGCCGACATCACACTCATGTCGCGCTGCGGTTACAGCATCGATTATTCGGGCCCTGTTAACGACCGTGCGTGTTTGCACATCGACAACTGCTACTACATTCCCAACCTCAAACTGATCAGCCACCGCTGCAAAACCAACACGCAAAGCGCCACAGCGTTCCGTGGCTTTGGTGGCCCGCAGGGTATGTTTGGCATCGAAACCGTCATTGAAGAAATCGCCAATGACATTGGCAAAGATCCTCTAGACGTTCGATTGCTCAATATCTACAAAGACCCAGCAGTGTCAGGTAACCCTGCCACCATGGTGACGCAATATGGCCAAACCATTGCCGATTGGGTGGGCGACAAAGTCATTGACCAAGTGGCGTCCGAATCCAAGTACCGTGAACGCCGCGACAGCGTCAATGCGTTCAACAAAGTGAACAAGCGCCGCAAGCGTGGTTTGGCTTTGGTTCCTTTAAAGTTTGGTATCAGCTTTACGGCCACCATGTTGAACCAAGGTGGCGCTTTGCTCAACATCTACATGGACGGCTCGGTCAGTTGCAACCATGGCGGTACCGAAATGGGTCAGGGCCTCAACACCAAGATGGCGCAGGTGTGTGCCGATGGTTTGGGCATTGACATCAAATACGTTCGCGTAACGGGCACTGACACACAGAAGGTGCCCAACGCTTCAGCCACGTCAGCTTCTAGTGGCGCCGATATCAACGGCGCAGCCATCATGAATGCCACGGCGCAAATGCGCGCGCGCTTGGCGCCGGTGGCGGCCAACATGTTGGGTTGCAAAGACACCGAAGTGAGCTTTGCCAACAACATGGCGCATGGCGGCGGCAAGACTGTGGCCTGGACAGCCGTGGCCAAGCAAGCCTGGATGGACCGCGTAGGCTTGTCTGTCACGGGCTTCTACATGACGCCCGAGATCAAGTATGACTTTGCCACCCTGACTGGCCATGCGTTCTACTACTACTGCTACGGCGCATCCGTCAGTGAAGTCGAAATAGACACGCGTACAGGTGAGTATTGGATCAAGGCCGTCGACATCGTTCACGATGCAGGCAAGAGCATCAACCCCGCCATCGACAAAGGCCAAATTGAAGGCGGCTACGTGCAAGGCATGGGCTGGCTCACCATGGAAGAATGCATTTGGGACAAGAAGGGCAAGTTCCTGACACATGGCCCCAGCACTTACAAAATTCCAGTGGCGGGCGATATTCCAGAACACTTCAATGTGACGCTGTTTGATGGCAGCAACTTGAAGCCCACGCCCTTCAATTCCAAAGCTGTGGGCGAGCCACCTTTGATGTTGGCCTTGTCAACTTTCTTTGCCTTGCGTGATGCTGTGAGTGCCAGTGCAGACCACAAAACGGTGGTTCACATGAGTGCCCCCGCTACGCCAGAAAAGATTTTGATGACCTGCGAAAAGGCAAAGGCGGCCGTTTAACCAAACCTTGCAGGTGTCAGTCTTGACCCTCTGTGAGGGTGTCTAGCTGAAACCTGCCACTTTTGTGCCAAAGCCAAACGTCTGAGTAAACCACCTTGTTCATGTGAGCAGGAACAGGGTAGGGTGCTGCTTGACGCACCGTCTTTTCAATTTCTTTCATGACCTCGGGTGCGTGCCCAGGTGCCCGAACCCAATAGGTACGGGTCACTTGACCTTGCTTGTCCACTTCAACGTCTAACACGCCAACGGCATACAACATGGGTGGCATGCGGCCCTTGAAGATTCGCGCACCATTGAGTTTGTAGAGGTGCTTGGCCGCATCAACCCTGTATTCATTTGGGTTGCGCGCATTGGAGGTGGGTAGGCTGGGTTTGGTGGGCTCTGGCGGCTTGACCACCACAGGCGCAGGCTTTGGTGCAGGCGCGGGTGTTGGCGCAGGTGGTGGGGGTGTGCTGCACCCTGCCAACCACAGGGCCATGCAAATGAAGCTAAGGCCCAGTCGACCTCGAAATGCGCTTGCCGCGTTTAGAAATGTCATTTGAAATTTGTCCCTCACAACCAGTGGCGCATTTTGTCACTGTACAGTGTGGTTTGAACAGTCCTTGATTGAAAGTTGTTTCCTGTGCATTGGAATTCTGCCCTGCTCAATAAACTGGCCCATGTGCCAGCCATTTGGATCACTGTCTTGCAAGCGCAGGGCTCTGTGCCACGGGGTACGGGCACGGTGATGGCCGTCTTTGATGATGAGTTTTTAGGCACCATAGGTGGTGGTCATTTGGAGTTTGAAGCCATTGCAGAAGCAAGGCGATATTTGCTTGCAACCAGCGGCAAACAAGAATTGCCCATCGAGAAGCGGTTTGCACTGGGACCCAGTTTGGGACAGTGTTGCGGCGGCGCCTTGGTACTCAAGTTTGAGTGGGTCGATGCAAGCGATGCTGAGCGTTTGCAAGGTATTTTGCAAAGCTTGGCCGCACAGCGTTTTCAGCCCTTGGCCTTGTTTGGGGGCGGCCATGTTGGCAAGGCCTTGGTGCAAGTGCTGGCCCCTTTGCCATTTCATGTGCGCTGGATTGACAGCCGCGACGAAATTTTTCCCGAAGCGCTTGCCCCTCAAGTGATCTGCGAACACTCAAACCCCGTGCAGGCTGCGGTGACCGATTTAGCCCCGCAAAGCCGGGTTTTGATCATGAGTTTCAGTCATGCGGAAGACCTCGACATTGTGGCGGCCTGCCTTTTGCGGCAACGCCTGCACCATGACCTTCCTTATATTGGACTCATTGGCAGCGCCACCAAATGGGCCACTTTTAAGCGACGTTTGGCCGATCGTGGCTTTTCAGAAGCGGAGTGTCAGCAGGTGACTTGCCCCATCGGCGTACCGGGTATTTTGGGCAAAGAACCCGAAGTGATTGCGGTCGCTGTTGCAGCGCAGTTGCTTCAGGTTTAAATAATTGTATACACTTCGGTAAACCGTTTGGAAGTGGATCATGGACGCCTATTTACTTGATTGGCTTAATTTATTGTTGCGATGGGTGCATGTGATCACCGTGATTGCATGGATTGGCTCGTCGTTTTACTTTGTCTTTTTGGACAACAACCTGCTCAAACCCAACTCACCCGACTTGCTCGAAAAAGGTGTGGACGGTGCCATGTGGGCAGTCCATGGGGGCGGTTTTTACAATCCCCAAAAGTACATGGTGGCACCCAAGAAAATTCACACCAAGCTGCATTGGTTTTATTGGGAAAGCTACTCGTCGTGGCTGACTGGATTTGCGCTCTTTACCGTGCTTTATCTGTGGAATGCCAGCACCTACCTCATTGACAAATCATTGATGGATTGGTCGCCAGCTGCCGCCATCACTGCCGCACTTGCGTTCTTGGTGGTGTTTTGGTTTGTGTACGACGCAGTGTGCCGATTGTTTGGATTCAAGAAGAATGGCGAACTGATTGTGGCGGGCCTCATGCTGTGTGTGGTGGCCTTTGCTTCTTGGTTGGCGTGCCAATTGTTTGCGGGCCGTGCGGCCTTCTTGTTGGTGGGCGCCATGATTGCCACGGCCATGAGTGCCAATGTGTTTGTCTGGATCATTCCGGGCCAGCGCAAAGTGGTAGCGGCCATGACTTCGGGTGAAAAATACGATGCCATGTCATTGGCCATTCATGGCAAACGCGGCAAGCAGCGCAGTGTGCACAACACGTACTTCACGCTGCCCGTGATCTTTGCCATGTTGAGCAACCATTACAGCTTTTTGTACACGCACCCTCAGCGCTGGTTGATCCTGTTTGTCTTGATGTTTGCAGGCGCCCTGATTCGCCAATTTTTTGTGCAGCGCCACGGCTATCACTTGGGGCGCGCCAAGAACCCATGGCCCTTTGCTGCTGTCGGTGTCGTTCTTATTTTGGCCGTGATCTTGGCCATGGCCCCTTGGGGTTCTCAATCGGGCAAAGCCAATGCGCCTGCAGTCCAAAACCAAGCTGCTTCCTATGCCCAAGTCCAGGCCATTGTTGAGCAACGTTGCCTGTCATGCCATGGCGCGCAGGTGCAAATGAAAAACGTTCGGCTCGATTCCAAAGACCTCATGAAGTTGCACGCGCAAAACGTTTACCAACAAGTGAGTGTGACGCAGCAAATGCCCATGAACAATGCAACAGCCATTACGCCTGAAGAGCGTCAAGCTGTGGCATCTTGGTATTTGGCTGGCGCCAAATTCGATTGAACTTTGAGGACATCGAGCAATGCTGAGCTGAGCGCAGCCAAGCTTGATTGGATGGACAGGCTCAGTGACCCGCAGCCAATTGCATTGCAAAATTGTTGTGGCGTTCAATCACGCGGCCTAACTCGACCCGCGTCAGCTGTCCCTCGCTGACCACCACTTGGCCATTGACCACGGTGTATGCAGCAGGTGCACTTGAGCACAGCATCAAGCTGCCAATGGCATCGTGTACGGCGCCCCCCGCAAAACTCAGGCTGCGCAAATCAAACAAGGCCATGTCGGCGCAGTAGCCTGCTGTCAGTTGACCGATGTCTTTGCGGCCCAAGACCTCTGCACCGCCGCGAGTGGCCAAGCGCAACGCATCGCGCGCGGTCATTTCCATGGGTGCTGTGTCGCAGCCAAAAATAGTTTTACCGTCAGCATTGACTTGCGGCCCTTCGAGAGACTTTCGAAGACGCGCCAACAACATGGCTTGCCGTGCTTCATTCACCATGTGTGCGGCATCGTTGCTGGCGCTGCCGTCCACCCCCAAGCCAACAGGGACGCCGGCTTCAATCATTTTGCGTATGGGTGCAATGCCACTGGCCAAACGCATGTTGCTGCAAGGGCAGTGGGCAATGCCCGTGCGTGTGGCCGCAAACAGAGAAATGCCCTCGTCATCTAATTTGACGCAGTGCGCATGCCAAACATCGTCGCCCAGCCAGCCCAAATCTTCGGCGTACTGTGTGGGTGTGCGGTTGAACTTCTCTAAGCTGTAGGCAATGTCGTGGTCGTTTTCGGCCAAATGGGTGTGCAGGCGCACGCCATAGTGACGCGCCATCTCGGCCGACAAACGCATCAAGTCTTGGCTGACGCTAAAGGGTGAGCAGGGCGCAACAGCCACTTGCGTCATGGCGCCATGCGAAGCGTCGTGATAGGTTTCAATGAGGCGCTGCGTGTCTTTCAAGATGGCGTCTTCTTGCTCTACCACACGGTCGGGCGGCAGTCCGCCTTTGGACTGGCCCACACTCATGCTGCCGCGTGTGGCCACAAAGCGCATGCCAATCTCTTGAGCAGCTGCAATGCAATCGTCCAGCTTTACGCCGTTGGGGTAAATGTACAAATGATCGCTGCTGGTGGTGCAGCCTGACAGCAACAACTCGGCCATGGCCGTTTGGGTACTGGCGTAAATCATGTCGGGTTGCAGGCCCGCCCAAATTGGATAAAGCCCAGTGAGCCAACTGAACAACTCGGCATTTTGTACAGCCGGAATGGCACGCGTCAAACTTTGGCACATGTGATGGTGGGTGTTGACCATGCCAGGAATGACCACGTGGTGTTGGGCATTGATCACCTTATCAGCCGTTTGAGGCAGTTCGGCGGCAGGGCCAATGGCTTCGATGCGATTGTCTCTGACATAGATCGAGGCGTTGCGAAGTTCATCGCCAGCGTCATTGAGCGTGGCGATGGTGTGGGCGTTGTGAATCAGCAGGGTGGTCATGGCAATGATTTTGCACGAAGAAATTGATAGATCTCAAGTCAGACACTACACTTCAAACCTATGACCGCACCCCAAACCTTGCATCCAGACATCCAAGCCAATCCTAGAAACTTCTTGCGTCAATTGTTTGAGGCAGCAGTCAAGCGGGCCTTGCCTTTGGACAATACGCCAGACTATTTGCCCCAAGTGCCCCGAGGCAAAACGCTGGTACTTGGCGCAGGCAAGGCCGCGGGTGCCATGGCCCATGCCGTTGAGGCGCTTTGGCCCCAACATGCTCCTTTGTCGGGCATGGTGGTAACGCGTTATGGTCATACCCCCGAGCGTCCTCAAGGTGTGCCTGCCCGTTTGAAAGTGGTAGAGGCTTCTCATCCGGTGCCTGATGCGGCGGGTTTGGCAGCCGCAGAAGAAATTTTGCAATTGACCCAAGGTTTGACCCAAGACGATTTGGTTTTGTGCCTTATATCGGGTGGCGGCTCCGCTTTGCTGACGCTGCCCGCCGAGGGTTTGAGCCTGGCCGAAAAGCAAGCCATCAACCAAGCGCTGCTCAAAAGCGGCGCCAACATTGGCGAAATGAATTGCGTCCGAAAACATCTGTCTCGCATCAAAGGCGGACGTTTGGCTACTGCTTGTGCGCCGGCCAAGGTGGTCACTTTGGCCATCAGTGATGTGCCCGGCGATGATCCCTCGGTCATTGCCAGTGGACCCACTGTGCCCGATGCCACCACCTGTCAGGATGCGCTGCAAATTTTGCAACGCTACAACATCGAGATCTCAGCCGAGGTGCTGGCTGCACTACAAAGCGGTCGGTGGGAGTCGCCCAAACCAAGTGATTCAGTCTTTCAACAATCAAGCGTTCACCTCATTGCCACACCGCAGCAATCGCTCATGGCTGCTGCAGCCTTGGCCGAATCCATGGGCTTGCGCGCGTATGTGTTGAGCGACGAAATTGAAGGTGAATCTCGCGAAGTGGGCAAAGTTCATGCGGCCTTGGCTCGTGCCAGTGCACATGGCAAGAGTGCTTTCATCAAACCATGCGTTATTTTGAGCGGTGGCGAAACCACTGTCACTGTGCGCAGCGGCCCCAGTAAACCTGGTGTCAAGCAGCGCGAAGGGCGCGGAGGTCGGGCGGGTGAATTTTGCTTGGGCTTGGCCACTGGTCTGCAAGGGCAAGAAGGCATTTGGGCTTTGGCTGCAGACACCGACGGCATTGATGGGATCGAAGACAACGCCGGCGCCATGGTGACACCCGATACCCTTTTGCGAGGCCGGAAAGCGGGCGTCGATGTCGATGAACACTTGGCTTGCAACGATGCTTATGGGTATTTTCAAGCGCTGAATGATTTGGTTTTTTCGGGTCCAACCCATACCAACGTGAACGATTTCCGCGCCATTTTGGTGTTGTAACCAATTATTGATTTGCGTCAACACGGGACGGTTCAGCCTCTGGCAAATTCAAGCCCATGTTGAATCGAGTTCTCCCAAGTATCCCTGCGCCTGCCGAAGATATGGCCGCTGGCACTGTCTTGCTGCGACGAGGGCAGGCAGCCGCCAAGGCCCTTCATTTGATCAGCGGCCGTGTGGCATTGGGGGTCATTGAAAATGGTGTCATGGTGCATCAGTTGGGCACTGTCGAGGGCCCCTTTTGGCTAGAAGCAGCATCTGCCATGTTGGGCCTGACGCATGCCGTCGACGCATTGGCCGAAAGCCCGGTCACGGTTCAAGCCATGCCACTGGGGCAATTTAAAAGCCATTTGAAAAATTTGCCAGAGCCGGTGCGAACACTCATGCTTGATTTGGCCAAAGCCCAAAGGCAGCAAACCGAAGTGGCCGTCAGTCGATTGGCCAAAGATGCCGATGCCCGCTTTGCCGAGTGGTTGCTTCGCCATGCCGAACCCGCAGATTCTGAAGGCAGCTTGGCAGTCATTTTGCACGACCGAAAACGGCTCATTGCGGCACAACTGGGCATTGCCCCCGAAACCTTTTCCAGGGTGCTCAAGCACCTGCGAGACCGCAAGCTGATCAGTGGCGGCGGCCGGGTTTTGAACCTGCTCGATCCTATGGGGCTGCAGTCTTTGGCAGGTATTTTAAAAGATTCAGCCTTCTAGGAGGGTTGGAGACTTAAAGCTCGATAGAATTTGTCGAACTTTGAGAATTCCATGCATTCCCCTGAGCCTGCGCGACTGTCACTGACCCACATTACCAAGCGGTACCCCGGCGTGGTGGCCAATCGCTCGGTGTCCTTGACGGTCAGACCTGGCGAATCGCATGCTGTTTTGGGAGAAAACGGCGCCGGCAAATCAACACTCATGAAGATCATCTATGGCGCTGTCAAGCCAGATGAGGGCGAAATCCATTACAACGGTCAAGCCGTCCAAATTCGAAACCCCCAGCAAGCCCGAGCTTTGGGCATCAGCATGGTGTTTCAACACTTCAGTTTGTTTGACACCCTTAGCGTGGCCGAAAATGTTTGGCTGGGTTTGGACAAGTCGCTCACCTTGTCTGAAGTTTCTGCGCGCATCAGTTTGAAGGCGGCCGAATACGGTCTGGAAATCGACCCCTCTCGCCCCGTACACACCTTGAGTGTGGGTGAGATGCAGCGCGTAGAAATCATTCGCGCTTTGTTGACCGAACCCAAATTGCTGATCTTGGACGAGCCCACTTCAGTCCTAACACCCCAGGCGGTGGACAAGTTGTTCGTGGTGCTTAAAAAGTTGGTCAGCCAAGGTTGCAGCTTGCTTTACATCAGCCACAAGCTGCACGAAATTCGCGAGCTTTGCACGGCCTGTACGGTGTTGCGTGCAGGGCAGGTCACAGGTGTCTGCGACCCGCGTGAAGAATCCAATGCGTCGCTCAGTCGATTGATGATTGGTGCCGAGCCGCCAGCACTCACTCACCAAGACCGCCAGCCTGGTGCCGTGATGTTTGAAGTCAAGAATTTGTCTTTGTCCAAAGAAGATCAATTCGGTGTGGACTTGTCCAAGGTGAATTTACAAGTTCGTGCAGGTGAGGTGGTTGGCATTGCCGGCGTGTCGGGCAACGGGCAACGTGAATTGTTGTACGCTTTGTCTGGCGAAGACACACGGGCTCAAGCACAAGACATCCAATTGCAGGGCCAAGCGGTAGGCCAGTGGGGTCCCAACGAACGCCGCCTAGCCGGCTTGCATTTTGTGCCAGAAGAACGGCTGGGACGTGGTGCTGTGCCAGCGCTCAGCTTGGCGCAAAACATGTTGCTCACAAGGCGCGAAGCCGTTGCCAACAGTGGTTGGATTCAGACACAGACTTTACAGACGCAAGCCCAAAAAATCATTGATCAATTCAATGTCAAAGCCAATGGCACGCAGGCTGCAGCGCAGTCTTTGTCGGGTGGCAATTTGCAAAAATTCATTGTGGGACGAGAGATCGACGCCAAGCCCAAAGTGCTGTTGGTGTCGCAGCCCACTTGGGGCGTAGATGTTGGCGCCGCTGCACAAATTCGGGGTGCGCTATTGGCCTTGCGAGATGCCGGATGTGCGGTGTTGGTGGTCAGCGAAGAATTAGACGAGCTGTTTGAAATTTGTGATCGCCTGCATGTGATGGCCAACGGCAAGATGTCTCCTTCTGTGCATCGCAAAGATGCCACTGTTGCGCAAATTGGTGAGTGGATGAGTGGCTTGTGGGAGGCTCATGCTCAAGTTTGAATTGCGCCCCCAAGATTCCAAGTTTTGGCGCTTGGCCTCGCCCTTGTTGGCGCTGGCCATTACCGTGGTGTTGGGCATTGGCCTGTTTGTGTTGCTGGGCAAAGATCCCGTGCGCGGGCTGCAAATGTTTTTCTGGGAGCCTCTCAAGTCAGCCTATGCCTTGGGCGAGTTGATGGTCAAGGCCACGCCCCTTCTGGTGATTGCATTGGGGTTAGCAGTTTGTTATCGGTCCAATGTTTGGAACATTGGTGCAGAGGGCCAGTTTGTCATTGGTGCGGTCGCTGCCAGCGGCGTTGCCTTGCTGGCAGACAAAGAGAGTGGTCGTTGGTTTGTATTGGCGGTGCTGTTGGCGGGTGTTGCAGGCGGCATGTTTTGGGCCTCCATCACGGCCTGGCTCAAAGACAAGTTTCATGCGAATGAGATTTTGGTCAGTCTGATGTTGGTTTATGTGGCCGACATGGTCTTGGGCTATTTGGTTTATGGCCCTTGGAAAGATCCAGCAGGTTACAACTTTCCGCAAACCAAAAACTTTGAAGCCGTGACTCAAATTCCGCGGCTCATGACGGGCTCTCGCGTTAGCGTTGGCCTCATCTTGGCGCTGCTTGGTGCTGTGGCTGTCTGGATCTTCTTGTTTAGAACGCGCGCAGGTTTTGCTCAGCAAGTGGGGGGGCTGGCGCCTGCTGCTGCACGTTTTGCAGGCTTTTCATCGCGCAGAGCCTTGTGGACTGCCTTGTTGGTGTCTGGCGGGGCTGCTGGTTTGGCCGGCGCCCTCGAGGTGGCTGGGCCCTTGGGCCAATTAACGCCTTATGTGCCGGCAGGCTATGGCTTTGCAGCCATCATCGTGGCCTTTGTGGGCCGCCTGCATCCTGTGGGCATGGTGTTTTCTGCGGTGCTCATGAGCATGTTCTATATCGGCGGTGAGTTGGCCCAGTCGCGCATGGGTTTGCCCAAGTCGATCACTGGCGTATTCCAGGGTTTGCTGTTGTTCAGTCTGCTGGCGTGTGACACGCTGGTGGCCTATCGCCTGCGTTGGCAGAGCAGGGGAGTGTGATGGAATCGTATGCATTGCTGATGGCTGCCACGCTCAACGCGGGTACCGTGCTGGCCATCGCCGCTTTGGGTTTGCTGATCAATGAAAAAGCGGGCGTGGTCAATCTGGGGGCTGAAGGCATGATGCTGTGTGCCGCCATTGCCGGATTTGCCGCCGTGGTTCATACCGGCAGCGATGGTTTGGGATTTTTGGCAGGCATGGCCGCGGGTGCCGTGTTGGCCGCCATTTTTGGCCTGCTGGTCATCTATCTTGGCACCAATCAATACGCGACGGGTCTGGCGCTCAGTTTGTTTGGCGTCGGATTTTCTGCCTTTGTGGGCATTGGGTATGTCCAAGAAAAGTTGCCCCAACGCCCTAGCTTTGAAATTCCATTTTTAGCTGATATTCCCTTGGCCGGTGCTGCATTCTTCAAGCAACATCCATTGGTCTATGGCGTGATCGCTTTTGTTTTTGGCTTGATGTGGTTTTTCTACAAAACTCGCACTGGATTGGTGCTCCGCTCTGTGGGGGAATCTCCCCAATCTGCGCATGCTTTGGGATATCCGGTGCGCCGAATTCGTTTTTTTGCCGTCATCGCCGGCGGTGCTTTGTGCGGTTTGGCGGGCGCTTACATCTCCATAGCCTACACCCCGCTGTGGGTTGAGGGCATGGTTGCAGGCAAAGGCTGGATTGCCCTCGCGCTGACCACCTTTGCGACTTGGCGGCCCGCGCGCATTTTGTTGGGAGCCTATCTGTTTGGGGGTGTCACCATGTTGCAGTTCCATTTGCAAGGCTTGGGTGTGCAAGTGCCCAGCCAATTGCTCACAGCGCTACCCTATGTGGCCACCATCGTTGTATTGGCCTTGATCTCTAGAAATCCTGCCTGGATTCGCATCAACATGCCAGCATCTCTAGGCAAACCTTTCCATCCAGGTTCATAATGTTTTTTTTCGTGCAACCCTGTTCATCCATAAAGGAAATTTCATGACAGTTCTGAACAAGCGGTCGGTTCTTAAAATCGCCGCAATCTCTATCGTTGCAGCTGCCGCTTTGGTAGCTTGTGGCAAAAAAGAAGAGGCCAAGCCTGCAGCTGCCCCTGCTGCGCCCAAAGCCGAGCCCTTGAAAGTGGCGTTTGCCTACGTCGGCCCTGTGGGCGACGGCGGTTGGACATTTGCACACGACAACGCTCGCAAAGAAGTTGAAAAGCAGTTTGGCGACAAAGTTGTGACCAGTTTTGTTGAAAAAGTGCCAGAAAGCGCCGATGCAGAGCGCGTTTTCCGTGACTTGGCCAGCCAAGGCAACAAAGTGATTTTTGGCACCACCTTCGGCTACATGGACCCCATGTTGAAGGTTGCTGCAGACAACAAAGAGATCAAGTTTGAGCACGCCACCGGTTACAAAACTGCCGACAACATGCGCACTTACGACAGCCGCACCTACGAAGGCGCATACATGGCTGGCGTGATTGCAGGCAAGA